>JAGOPP010000033.1 GCA_017991935.1 Oscillospiraceae bacterium | reverse complement strand
CGGAAGTTTCCCCGCTGGAAGGTTCTTCAACAGGCTCTTTGGTGCCGGCGCAGGCGGCCAAAGAGAGAACCATCAGCAAAGCAAGGAACATAGCCAGAATTTTTTTCATAGTGACACTCCTTACGTTTTTTGTCATTCACACTCCGTTTGATAAACATGCGGCCCGATTCGCTCGAACCTGCCCGCACGCTTACGCCAGTATCATACCTTAAGATTTCGTCTTTGTCAACAATCGTGACATGGTTGTAACCATTGTTTCAAGGCAAGTTAACAAATAACTACGAAATTGTAAGGGTGAAATTCATAAAAAAACCGGGGCTCCGCGCCCCGGGAAACAGACGCCGCCCCTCAGCGGCAAAATTCAAAACGCAGATGCCCGCCGAACGGCGAATAGGAGAGCCCCGCCGCCTTCCCGGAGCCGGCAAAGTACGAAGTCTCATAAAACAGGGGGAGCGCGGGCATCTCCTGTAACAGCATCTCCTCGGCGAGGGAGTAGTTCTCGACGGATTCCGCGAAGTCCTTGGAATTGGCGGCGTCGCGCAGCACCGCGCCGAAATCCCAGCCGGCGGCTTCGCCCTGTCCGGCGAAGGCGGAGAGGACCGCGGCGGGGTTGTTGTACTGTGGCGTCAGGGCGACGAGCGCGGCCTGATAATCCCCGGAGGCGACGGCGGAGGCGATCTGCTCCGGTGTCGCCGGAGCAAGGTTCACGAACGTGGCGAGGTTCTCCTGAAGGGAGCCCTGCAGGTGGCCCATCGCGCCGAGGGATTCCCCCGGGCAGAGGATGGTGAGCGTCGGCAGCTTTTCCCGGCCGAGCTCCGCGAGGCCGTCTTTGAGCAGCTCTTTGGCGAGGGCGCCGTCGTAATCGAAGCCGACGAAGCGGTCGCCCGCCTGCTCCCGGTAGCTCGCGCCGCCCACCGTGACCGCGCCGGGGACGTAGGCGTCCGCGACGCGCAGGTTGCCGGGCAGGGCGGCTTGCATCGCGCCCTTGTCGGCGGCGTAGGCGAAGGCGCGGCGGATGTTCTTTGAGGCGAAATATTCGTCTTCCTGATTGAAAAGAAGCATCCAGAGCGTGTCCTCCGAGCCGTCGACATGGAATCCGCCGTCGGAGAGCTCGGAGAGATCCGCGTAACCGACGGCGGCGCCGTCGATTTTTTCTTCGGTCAGCCGGGCGAGGGGGTCATAATCCGCCTCGTCCCGGACGTAAACATAGATGTCTTGGTAAAACGGGCCGCCGCCGGGATGGTTCGGGTTCGGCGAGAGAACATAATGGGAGGCGCTCTCCCTGCGGACATAATAGGGCCCGTTGAAAAGGATATAATCGAGGTTTTGCCCGTAGCGGCCGCGGGTGCTCTCAAAAAACGCCTCGCTGCACGGGGACGCCGCCGCGGTGGTCAGGAGCTCCGGGAAGAGCGCGTCCGGATAGGCAAGCTCGATGACGACGGTGCCCGCGTCCGGGGCGAAGACGCCGAGCCGGGAGACGTCGGCGTCCTCGTAGAGGATCTCCCGCGCGCCGGACAGGGCGATGAAATCGGCGCGCAGAGGAGCGCCGGTCTCTTTCTCGAAGAGGCGGCGGAAGGCGAACACAAAATCGTCCGCCGTGAGCGGCGTCTGCCCGTCGCTCCAGAAAAGATTGTCCCGGAGCGCGAAGGTGTAGCGCAGGCCGTCCTCGGAGACCTCCCATGTCTCCGCCACGCCGCCGGCGATCTCGCCGTTTTCGTCCTTTTTGAGCAGGCCCTCAAAGCAGTTTTCGATGATGAGCAGGGCGGATTCGCCGCAGGCGAGCTGCGGGTCGTAGGTGCCAAGGACGGCGCGGATGTCGAAACCCAACGTGGGGTCGGCGCCCGAACAGGCGGAGAGGCAGAGCAGCGCCGCCAGAGCCGTCGCGAGCAGCGGTTTGAGTTTCATGGGGAGGCCTCCTTTCGCCCGTCCGTTTTTCGGGATGTCCGCCCCGCCGCGCGGATTCGCCTTTCCCGGAGGGGCGGGGATACGAACTCTATTTTACCATTCGTTTCATTCTTTCGCAACCAAGCGCCCAAAATTCCCAAAAGGGATCGTCCGGTGAAAAAGGTTGATAAAATCGAAATTCATGGTAGAATGAATAATTATAAAACAACGATCTGTTTTCGGGAAAGGGAGACGGCTATGATTTGTCAAAACTGCGGGAAAGAGATTCCGGAGGGCGCTTCATTTTGCGTGTCCTGCGGCGCGTGCGCGGCGGGGACGGCGCCCGGGGAAGGGGCCGCCTTTTCGCGGCGGGATCCCGCCGCCCCGAATACGGCGGGGTATCTGGTGCTCGCGATTTTATCTGCCGTGCTGTGCTTTTTGCCCACCGGGATCCCGGCCATCGTTTTTGCGGCGAAGGCGGACGGCTACCGGAGCAGGGGCATGGCGGACCAGACCGCGGACGCGCTGCGAAAGGCGAAGATCTGGACCGCGGTCTCCGTCGCCGTCGGCGCCGTGCTCGCGCTCGCCGCGGCGGTTTTGGCCTTTCTGTTTGCCGCGCTGGTCGCGCAGGGGGTCTATGGGGCCTATGAGGTCACCGATTTCGCGGCCTTTTCCGGCATGAGTCTCGACTGTTTGAATGGAGGAAATCTGTATGTATTGTAAAAGCTGTGGGGCCGAATTGCCGGACGTCGCGGTGTTCTGCGAATATTGCGGCGCGAAGGTGAAGGAGGAGGCGGGGCCGGAGGGCGTGTATCAGGAGGTCCCGCCGGAATATTCCGAATACCGGGAGGCGCCGCGGGACGCCGCCCATCCCGAGGACGCGCGGACGATCGCGCCGAATCCGGCGGACGTGTCCTATTCCGGCGGCCGTCCGAACGAAAACTTCACGCTGTATCTGATCCTCGCCATCGTCTCCACCCTGCTCTGCGGGTGCACCTGCTTCGGCCTGATCCCGGGCATCCTCTCCATCGTCTTTGCCGCCCAGATCAACAGCAACAACAAGGCCGGCAACTACGAGGAGGCGGATAAGGCGGCTAAACGCGCCCTTGTCTGCATCATCATCACGGTCGCTCTGGGCATCATCGGCGTCATCTTCGGCCTGATCGCCAACAGCGCCGGGCTGCTCGCGGGCGTCGCCGAGGGCTTCGAGGGATACGAAGGCTACGAATATTACTATTAAATTATGAATAAATTCAGCTTCCGGCGCCCGGATCTCGGGAATATCCGGGTCAGGAGGGTTTTTGCGGCCGCGGCCTGCCTGCTGGCGGGCGCGGGGCTTTTCTGGGTGTGGCGCAGCGGGGACGGCGCGGGAATCGGTTTCCCCTGCGCGGTCCGCGAACTGACGGGGCTTTACTGCTCCGGCTGCGGGGCCTCGCGGGCGCTGCGGGCCATCCTGCACCTGCAATTTTACAAGGCGCTGCGGTACAACGCGGTATTCACGCTGCTCTTTCCGTTTTTTGCGGCCTATTTTCTCGCGCTCGCGCGGAGTTTCGTAAAATACGGCGAGGACCGCGTCTCCCAGCGTGTGCCGACGGGGCCGCTCTGGCTGATCCTCGCGGCGGTGCTCGCCTTCGGCGTCCTGCGGAATTTGCCGCTCTTTTCGTTTCTTGCGCCGACCTTCGTCTGAACCTCGGATTTTTCGTTTAGGAAAGGAAAAAT
>JAGOPP010000025.1:1337-17473 GCA_017991935.1 Oscillospiraceae bacterium | reverse complement strand
CCGCGGGCAGTCCGCCGTGGAGCCGCCCGAATAAAAAAGCGGGCCCGCCTCTGGCTTTTGCCAAAGACGGGCCCGTCGGCGCTGGCGTCCCCGGGGGGATTTGAACCCCCGGCCTTCCGCTTAGGAGGCGGACGCTCTATCCAGCTGAGCTACGGGGACAGACGCGTTTTAAAAAAAGCGCCTTGTCTATTTTAATCTTCGCGGCCGGGTTTGTCAATCGCTGCCCGCCCGGGCGGGGCCCGGCGGATGGGACAACCCGCCGCCCGCGGCTTTCCGTTTGACTTGTCCCCGGGATGGGGGTACAATAGCCGTAGAAAAAAAGGCCGGGGGGATGCTTTATGACCAAATACGTGTCCGCCGCCGTCATCGAGGACGGGCGGGGCCGGATCCTTGTGTGCAGGCGGCAGGGGGGCGGGAGTTGCGCCCATCTCTGGGAGTTCGTGGGCGGCAAGCGCGAGGAAGGCGAGACCGACGAGGAATGCCTGATTCGCGAGTGCCGCGAGGAGCTGGGCGTCGAGGTCTCCGTCGGGGGGCTGCTTGTGGAGACATGCCACCGCTACCCGGAATACGACGTCGACATCAAGTTTTTTAAGGCCGAGATCGTCTCCGGCGAGCCGAAACGCGTCGTGCACGAGACGATCGTCTGGGTCGGGCCGGAGGAGTTCGGGGAGCTCGAGTTTTGCCCCGCGGATCGGGAAATTTTGCAGTACCTCTCCGCGAAATAGGGCGGCGCGTGGAGACGCCCGTCCGGCGCCCGTGACACAGCCGCCATAAAAATCCGGCGGCGAAGCCCGGCTGCGCCTCGGCCCAGATTTTTTTATTTGAAACGGAGACGGCAGCTTGGAGAAAAGCGGGAGGCGGCGGGCCATCCCGCGAAAGGATCGGATTTCGCGGGCGGGGAAGGCCCGCGCCGGCGGCGCGCCGGAGGGAGGGGGACCGGAGATGATTCAATCGACGCTCTGCTATATCGAGCGCGGCGGGAGCTATCTGATGCTCCACCGGGTCAAGAAGGAGCGCGACGCCAACCGGGACAAATGGATCGGCGTCGGCGGGAAATTCGAGGACAAGGAGAGCCCGGAGGACTGCGTGCGGAGAGAGGTGCGCGAGGAGACCGGCCTTGTGCTCAAAGAATGCCGCTACCGGGGGATCGTCACCTTTGTTTCCGACGAGTGGGAGACCGAATACATGCACCTCTTCACCGCCCCGGCGCCGGAGGGGGACGCTTGGCCCCGCGGCGGAGACGCCCCCCTTTGCGACGAGGGGGTGCTCGAGTGGGTGCCGAAGGAGCGGGTCCCGGAGCTCCCGATCTGGGAGGGGGACCGGATTTTTTTGCGGCTTCTGGCCCAAGAGCATCCGTTTTTTTCGCTGAAACTCGAATATCGGGGGGAACGGCTGGTTTCCGCCGTATTGGATGGAAAAGCGCTGGAAGGATAGGAAAAATTCGTAAAAAACGCCTGTGCCAATGATTGACAGAACGGAAATTCCGGGATATACTGGATGCGGAAAGGAAGCGGCAGCCATGAGTAATGAAGAAATCAAAAAACTTGCCGAGGATCTCGGCTTTGATCCGAAAGTCGGAGAGCTCCCCGCAAGGCTGGTTCCTTGCGACGCGACCATGAGAAGATTTTGCGTCCAGAATTTGTGCGGGCAATACAAACGGTGCTGGCAGTGCCCGCCCGCCGTGGGCTCGGCGGAGACGCTGATCGCCCAGTTACATAATTATAAAGACGCCCTTGTTTTCACCAACGAGTATCCCTGCACGGATTATAAGGATAAAGAGCAGATCGATAAGATGCACGTCGCCCACGAGCGCCGCAGCCAGCTGCTCTGGATGTCCATGCAAAAACTGGGGTATTCCAAGAAAAACGCCCGGGTCCTGACCGTGGGCGGATGCCACCTGTGCCCGGAATGCGCCTGCATCACCGGCGAGCCCTGCCGCCACCCGGACATCGCCTGCCCGTCGCTGAGCGCCTACTGCGTCGACTGCACCGAGCTGGGCAAGCTGACCAACCAAAATTTTGCCGGCGAGCGCGGCGGCTGCGTCTTTATCGCCATCGTCCTGCTCAAATAAGAGACCACAAAAAACGAAGCCCTTCCGGGAGGCCGGGAGGGCTTTTTTCATATTCCCAATCGGGGCGCTTCGTGAGGGAAGAGCGGTTTTTTCGCATTTTTGTCCGCCGGGGGATGATCGTCCCGCTACTCGCGGGCCGCCGGCTGCCGGGCATGGGGTTCGCCAGACGGAATTTTGCCGGAGAGCGCGGCGGCTGCGTCTTTATCGCCATCGTCCTGCTCAAATAAGAGACCGAAGAAAAGCGAAGCCCTTCCGGGAGACCGGGAGGGCTTTTTTCATATTCCCAATCGGGGCGCTTCGTGAGGGAAGAGCGGTTTTTTCGCATTTTTGTCCGCCGGGGGATGATCGTCCCGCCGCCGGCCAGAATTTTGCCGGAGAGCGCGGCGGGCCTCCTCGCGCCGCTATTTTTTATGGCGCGTCAGCATGAGCACCGCGGAGACGAGCGGCACGGCCCCGGAGTAGAGCAGCACCCTGCCCATGTCCGCCCATCCCAGCGGCACGACGCCGAAAATTTCGGCGAGCGCCGGGACATAGATGCAGGCCAAAACGACCGAGAGCGAGACGAGCGACGCCCCGACAAGCTTCCAGTTATTCCACATGCGGATCGCGAAGAGCGAGAGGGTTTCGCTTTTGCACTCGAAGGAGTGGACGAGCTGCGTGAGCACGAGCGCCGCGAACGCGCAGGTTCGGGCGGCGGGGAGGCCCCCGCCGTTTCGCAGGACGGAGGTAAACGCCAAAAGCACCGAGAGGCCGATCAGCACGCCGCGGGAGACGATCGTGAAGCCCAGCCCGCGCGAAAAGACGGACTCGTTTTTGGGCCGGGGCGGCAAGGCCATGGGGTCCCCCTGCGGCGGGTCGAAGCCGAGAGCGATGGCGGGCAGTCCATCCGTGACGAGGTTGACCATCAGGATCTGGATCGGCAGCAGCACGACCGGCAGCCCGATCAGCATCCCGACAAACATGGTGAACACCTCGCCGATGTTGCAGGAGAGCAGGTAGCGGATGAATTTGCGGATATTTTCGTAGATGATGCGGCCCTCCTCCACGGCGCTGACGAGGGTGGCGAAGTTGTCGTCGAGCAGCACGATGCCGGAGGCCTCGCGCGTCACGTCGGTGCCGCCCCTGCCCATCGCGACGCCGATGTCCGCCGCGCGCACCGCCGGCGCGTCGTTGACGCCGTCCCCGGTCATCGCGACCGTGTGCCCGGAGGCCTTGAGCGCCCGCACGATCCGCATCTTGTGCGCGGGCGTCACGCGGGCGAAAACGCGGATCGTCTCCGCTTTTTCCGCAAAGCGCCGGTCGGAGAGGGCGTCGATCTCCGCGCCCGTCATCACGGAGCGGCCGTCCGCCGGGATGCCGATCTCCCTTGCCACCGCGACGGCCGTGTCCCGGTGGTCGCCGGTGATCATCACGGTGCGGATGCCGGCGCTCGCGCATTTGAGCACGGCGGGCCGCGCCTCGGGCCGCGGCGGGTCGGCAAGCCCCGCCATGCCGATAAAGATGAGCCCGCCCTCGGAGATCGGGCCGCCGGGGTGGGACTTGTAGGCGAACGCGATCACCCGGAGCGCCTCCGAGGCCATCTGGGAGAGCAGCGTCTCCGCCCGCTCCCGCTCCGCCGGGCCGAGGGCGATCACCCGGTCCCCCGCCATGCAGCAGGCGCAGCAGCGCAGCAGCACGTCCGGCGCTCCCTTCATAAAGATGAGGCGCTCCCCGCCGCGGCTTCGTACAGAGACGGACATGCGCTTCCGGGAGGAATCAAACGGGATCTCCGCCTCCCGCGCGTAGCGGGACAGGATCGCCCCGACCTCCGCGCCGGGGACCTTCGCCATTTCGAGGACGGCGACCTCCGTGGGGCTTGAGGAAAAATCGTCCGCCGCGTTGTTGCACAGCACGGCGGCGAGGCGCATCGTCTCCCAGACGGGCCCGCTCTTTTCGAGCGGGCCGGAGAGCGAGACGATCTTGCGCACGGTCATCTTATTCTGCGTCAGCGTGCCGGTCTTGTCGGAGCAGATGATGTCCGCGCAGCCGAGCGCCTCCACCGCGTGGAGCTTGCGGATCAGCGCGTTTTTTTTGAGCATCCGGGAGACGGCGAGCCCCAGCGAAATCGTGATGACGGCGGTGAGCCCCTCCGGCACCGCCGCGACCGCGAGGGAGAGGCCGGTCAGGAACATGTTAAACAAGATTTCGCCGCGCAATACGCCGGTCAGGGTCACGACCCCGCAGATCGCGAGGCACCCCGCGCCGATCCAGACCGAGAGCCGGGCGAGCCGCCGCTGCAGCGGGGTCTGCTCGTGCCCGGCATCCTTTAAAAGCCCGGCGATGCCACCCATCTTCGTCTGCATGCCCGTCTCGGTGACATAGGCCTTGCCGTGGCCGGAGGCGACGGTCGTCCCCATATAAACAAAACCGGACTCGTCCGGCGGTGCCCCTTTGGCTTCATCGGGGAGGGCCTCTTTCCCGATCGGGACGGATTCCCCGGTCAGCAGGGATTCGTCGGCGGAGAGGGCGAAGGCCTCCAGCAGCCGTGCGTCGGCGGGCACCCGGCACCCGGCGGCAAGCAGGATGACGTCCCCGGGGACGACCTCCGAAGCCGGGATCTCGCGGGGCTTCCCGTCCCGCAGCGCCTTCGCGGTCGGGGCCGAGAGCGCCTGAAGCGCCTCGAGGGTCCGCTCCGTGCGGTATTCCTGAAGGAAACCCAGCAGCGCGTTCATCAGCACGATGGCGAGGATGGTGACGGCCTCCACGTATTCGCCCATCAGTACGGAGATCGCCGTGGAGGCGATCAGGATCAGCGTCAGCGCGTCTTTAAACTGCGAGGCCAGCATCTTCGCGGCGCTCGCGCTGCGCTTGCCCTCCAGCGCGTTTTCCCCGTATTTCAAAAGCCGCTCGGCCGCCTGCGCCGAGGAGAGACCCCTCTTTTCCGGCAGGGTAAGGATCTTCAAAGCCTTCGCCTCCAATTGTTTCTTATAACGGAGGCGGGGCCTCCATTTTTTTTATATTGGAGGCGATGCCTCCGCCTGTTTTTTCGTAAAAGCCTATGCCGCGGGCGGACAGGTTATGTGCCTTTTTTCGCCCGGTTCCGGAAAGCGGGGGGCGGACAACCCGGACAATTTTCCCGGGAAAGAGGCGGTCTTTTCCAAAGAAAGGCGGCCTCCCCGGAGGCGTCCCGCTTTTTGGGAAGCCTGCGCGGGAGAAGAGCATTCCGGGCCGGCGGCGCGGCCTCCCGCGTCCGTCCGTCTTCCGGCGGCCCATGAGGGGGGCTCCTTTTTTTCGTCATGTTTTTAAGGCCCGGGGGTGGGCGGCCGGGCCATTCTGTGGTAAAATGGGGTCATCAAAAGAGAGGGGGCGGGGCGGATGGATCTTCACTTGCTGCCGGGGCTGCTGCTGCCGTGGTACGAGCAAAACAAGCGGGACCTGCCGTGGCGCAGGGACCGGGAGCCGTACCACGTCTGGCTCTCGGAGATCATGCTGCAGCAGACCCGCGCCGAGGCGGTAAAAGCCTACTATCTGCGCTTTCTGGAGAGGCTCCCGACCGCCGCCGACCTCGCGGTCTGTCCGGACGACGAGCTGAATAAGCTCTGGGAGGGGCTCGGCTATTACTCCCGCGCGCGGAATCTCAAGAGGGCCGCGCGGCTCCTCGCCGAGCGGCACGGCGGGCGTTTCCCGCGGGATTACGCCGCCGTCCATGCGCTCCCCGGGGTCGGGGATTACACCGCCGGGGCGATCTGCTCGATCTGCTTTGAGCAAAAGACGCCCGCTGTGGACGGGAACGTCCTGCGCGTCTGGTCGAGGGTCTGCGCCTCGTATGAGGACATCGCGAAGCCGGAGACGAAGCGCGCTGTGGCGGACGCGCTCCGGGAAATCTACCCGGAGGGCCGGTGCGGGGACTTCACGCAGGCTCTGATGGAGCTTGGGGCCTCGGTCTGCCGACCGAGCGGCGAGCCGGACTGCGCCGCCTGCCCGCTGGGGGGGATCTGCCTTGCCGCCGAGGGGCTCTGGGCGGAGCTCCCGGTCCGGGCAAAAAAACGCCCGCGCCGGGAGGAGGAGCGGACGGTTTTTCTCCTAACCTGCGGCGGGGAGTACGCGGTCCGAAAACGGCCCGCCAAGGGCCTGCTGGCCGGGCTCTGGGAATTCCCAAACGTCGAGGGCAGGCGGACGCTCGAAGAGGCGCTCGCCGTGGCGGAGGCGTGGGGCTGCCGGCCACGGGAGGCGATCGGCAGCATGGAGCGGACCCATATCTTCACCCATATCGAGTGGAAGATGGTCGGGTACGAGATCGCCTGCGAGGCGAAGCCGGAGGGTTTCGTCTGGGCGAGCGAGGCGAGGCTCCGGGAGGAATTCTCTCTGCCGACGGCGTTTCGGCGGTTCCGGGAATGGAACGAGGGCACACGCGCGGAATAAATTTTTCAATAAGACAGGATTCTCCGCCGTTTCGTCCTCGGGGCGGGGCCGGGGGAGAAATTCCCGCCGCCGACGGCGTTTCGGCGGTTCCGGGAATGGAACGAAGAGGCGCGCGCGGAATAAATTTTTCAATAAGACAGGATTCTCCGCCGTTTCGTCCTCGGGGCGGGGCCGGGGGAGGAGTTCCCGCCGCCGACGGCGTTTCGCCGGTTCCGGGAATGGGAAGGGGAGGAACATGGAGTATCACGAATTTCACGGCGAGCGGATCTCCGCCCTCGGCATGGGCACGATGCGCCTGCCGACCAAAGACGGGCAAATCGACGAGGCAAAGACGTTCGAGCTGATCGATTACGCCGTAGAGCATGGCGTCAACTACTTCGACACGGCGTGGTCCTACCACGGCGGCGAGTCGGAGACCGTGACGGGGCGGGCGCTCGCGAGGCACCCGCGGGAGCGCTGGAACCTCGCGTCGAAGCTGCCCGGCCACGAGACCAACCCGGACTTCCGCCCGGGGCCGACCTTCGAGCGGCAGCTCCAGAAGTGCGGGGTCGACTATTTCGATTTTTATCTCCTGCACAACGTCTGCGAAAACTCGCTCCCGACCTACCTCGACCCGGACCTGCGGATCGTGGATTACCTGCTGGAGCAAAAGGAGAGGGGCCGCATCCGGCATCTGGGTTTCTCCTCGCACACCCGGCCCGACGCGCTGCGGGACTTCCTCGACCGGTATCCGGCCTGCTTCGAGTTCGTCCAGATCCAGCTCAACTACCTCGACTGGACGCTGCAGGACGCCAAAAGCAAGTACGCGCTGCTGCGCGAGCGGGGGCTCCCGATCGTCGCGATGGAGCCGTGCCGCGGCGGAAAGCTCGCAAGGCCGGGCGAATCCGCCGAGGCCGTGCTCAAAGCCGCCCGGCCGGAGGAATCCGCCGCGTCGTGGGCCTTCCGGTATCTCCAGCCCTTGCCGGGCGTGCTCACGATCCTGAGCGGCATGAGCACGATGGAGCAGGTGGAGGACAACGTGCGTACGTTTTCCGAGGGGGAGCCTCTTTCCGACGAGGAGCGGGCGCTGCTTGAGGAAATCGCGGCCGGCCTGCTCGACCCGCTACCCTGCACCGGCTGCCGCTACTGCTGCGGCGGCTGCCCGGCCGGGCTCGATATCCCGCTCCTGCTCTCGATTTATAAGGATTGCAGCTTTGCCGTCTCCTTCACGCCGGCGATGGAGGTGGACGCGCTGCCGGAGGGAAAAAGGCCCTCCGCCTGCGTCGGGTGCGGCGCCTGCGAGCGCGTCTGCCCGCAGGGAATCCCCGTGCCGGAGGTCATGAAAAAGTTCGACAGCCTGCTGCAAAAGTTCCCGCATTGGGGGGACGTCTGCGCCGAGCGCGCAAAGCAAAAGACCTGAACCCCCCGCGGGACCGCAAGCCCGTTTTCCGCCGCGTCCGGCGGAAAACGGGCTTTTTTTCTATGGGCCATCCGACTCCCCGGTATGAAGATGGGTCAAAACAGTCCCAACAGGCAAAAAGAGGAAACCTCTCCCTTTTTATTGCTCGCAAGGGTGGTATAATTATTCCAATAAAGTAACTTTTTCACAAATTTTGTTCGTTTTTGGAAGGGAAAAAGATGCTGTACGCAAGAACGGGGCTGGACGGACGGCCGATCCAGACGCTCCGGGAACACACGTTTCATGTCGCGAAGCGGGCAAAGGACTACCTTTCTTCTGTCGGCATGCAGGACTGCGGCTATCTGGCGGGCCTCTGCCACGACGAGGGAAAGGCCGCCCGGTTATGGCAGAACTATTTGCTCTCCGGCGGCATAAAGGTTTCGCATGCGCCGCAGAGCAAGGCGTTTTTGGAATCCATTTGCAACGAGAGCGGCTGCTCGTCGGCGTTTGCGCAGTTTCTTTCCGAGGCCGTCGGCGCGCACCACACCGGCCTGCACGATATGCTGGAAACGGCATTTGGAGAGGAGCGGTCCGACCCCGCCTGCGGGGAGGCCTTTTTTGAGGACTGCATTTCCAAAGAAGAGCTTGCCGGCCTGCTGCCCCCGGCGGAGAAGGAATTTCAGAGGGCGATTGACCGGATCAAGGCCGGGGAGCAAAACGGCCCCGGGGCCGGGGCGGAGAGCTGTCTTTTTCAGGCCGGGCTGCTGCTGCGGTATTTGCTTTCCGCTTTGGTGGACGCCGACCGTCTGGACGCGGCGCAGAGCGAGGGAAAATTCCCCCTCGAGCCCGACCATACGGGCCGGGATCTCTGGCCTCTTTTTCTGGAAAAGCTCGAAAAAAAGCTCCGTTCTTTTCCGGCCGACACGCCCGTCAACCGGCTGAGGGCCGAGATCTCCGCGGCGTGCGCCGAAGCGGGGGAGGGGCCGAGGGGCATCTACCGCCTGCATGTGCCCACCGGCGGGGGAAAGACGCTCTCGGGGCTTCGCTTCGCCCTGCGGCAGTGTCTTGCCCACGGCATGGACCGGATCTTTTATGTGATCCCATATACGACGATTCTGGATCAGACGGCCGCGGAGTTTCGCAAAATTTTTGACGGCGAAGGCGACGTCTTGGTTCACGACTCCAATTTTTTGCCGGACGAGGACGACGAGCGGTATTACGCGCTCGCCGAGCGCTGGAACGCCCCCGTCGTGCTGACGACGCAGGTGCAGTTTCTCAACGCGTTTTATCTTGGGAAAACCGGGAGCGCCCGCCGGATGCATATGCTGGCGAACTCCGTCGTCCTGTTTGACGAGGTTCAGACGGTCCCGCTGAAGTGCCTCAGCCTGTTTTACTGCGCGGTCAGTTTTTTGGTCAAACGCTGCGGCTGCACGGCGGTCCTCTGCACGGCGACGCAGCCGCCGATGGCGGCGCAGCCGGCCGAGGAGGTTTTCTATTCCTTGCCGGAGCCGACGCAGATCGTCCAAAACGTCGACGAAAACTTTCGCGCCTTCCGCCGCACGCGGACCGTGGACGCGAGCGGGGGGCCTCCCCGCTCCGCTGAAAATCTTGCGGATTTTGTCATGGGGCTTGGAGAGACAAGCGCCCTCGTGGTGCTCAACACGAAGCGGGCGGTGCGAAATCTTTATGAGGCGCTCAAATCCCGCCCGTGCGAGGTCTATCATTTGAGCACGGCCATGTATCCGGCCCATCGCGCCCGGATTCTTGCGGAGATCATAGAAAAGCTGAAAGCCGGAGACCGGGAGACGCCCCTGATCTGCGTCTCCACGAACCTGATCGAGGCGGGCGTGGATATCTCGTTCGACTGCGCGGTCCGGTCGCTGGCCGGGCTCGACAGCGTCGCGCAGACGGCGGGGCGCTGCAACCGGCACGGGCTTTTCGGCCAAAAGGACGTTTATCTGATTCGGAGCGCGGAGGAAAATCTGAGCCGCCTGCCGGATCTTGTGAAAGCGCGGAACTGTACGATCCGCGTGCTGGACGAATACCGAAAGGACCCGGCCGCTTTCGGCGGGGACCTGCTCGGGCCGGAGGCCGTGGAGCGGTATTTTACTTATTATTTTGGGGAGGAACGGGGCGTGATGAACTACCCGATCCCCCATCTCCCCGATATGACGGAGCTGCTGGGCCGCAACGTTTCCATGAGACAAGAGGCGGCAAGGAGGGGCGTCCCCGCCGCGGGGAAGCTGTTCGGGCAATCCTTTCAGACCGCCGGGGAGCATTTCCATGTGATCGAGGAGGATACGACCGCCGTGCTGGTGCGCTGCCCGGAGAGCCGGGATCTCATCGAGCGGCTCCGGGCGCGGGAGGACGTAAAAAAGGACCTGCGCAGGGCCGGGCTTTACAGCGTCGGCCTGTTTCCCTATCAGATACAAAACTTAAAGGAGGCCGGAGCTTTGGATTTCGACACGCTCAAAGACGTCGGGGTGACGATCCTCGATGGGGGCTGGTACGACGACCGGACGGGCGTCGTCACGGACGGGGACATCGGCAGGCAAATTGAAAATTATATTATAGAATAAAAAAAGGAAGTGAAAGCATGGAAAAAGCAAACAGCGTCTCGCTGCTCGTTTGGGGCAGGAAAGCACTCTTCACGGATCCGCTGACAAAGCTCGGCGGTGAAAAGTTTTCCTACTCCCTTCCGACCTACGAGGCGCTGAAAGGGATCCTCGAAAGCTGCTACTGGAAGCCGACGTGCCGATGGGTGATCGACCAAGTGCGGATTCTCCACCCGATTCGGACGCGGTCCGAGGGGGTGCGCCCCATCGACTACGGCGGCGGCAATACGCTCTCGATCTACACCTATCTGACCGACGTGGCCTACCAGATCAAGGCGCATTTCGAGTGGAACGAAAACCGCCCGGAGCTTGCCGTGGACCGAAACGAAAACAAGCATTTCTTTATCGCAAGCCGGATGATCGAGCGCGGCGGCCGCCGGGACATCTTTCTCGGCGCCAGAGAATGTCAGGGCTATGTCGAGCCGTGCGCGTTCGGCGAGGGGGAGGGCGCCTACGACAACCTCAACGAGATGGATTTCGGCCTGATGGTTCACAGCATCGGCTACCCGGACGAGACGGGCCGGGATACCTTGGAGGTGCGCCTCTGGCAGCCGAAGATGTTTTTCGGCGTCATCACCTTCCCGCGGCCGGAGGACTGCACCGTCGTAAAGACGATCCGGGAAATGACAGGGAAGGCGTTTCTCCCCGGGATGAATTTCAGCGGCTGCGAGGCGCTCTGCGAGGCGCTCGGCGGGGAGGAAGGCGAAAAACCGTGAGCTGGATTGGGAAACTCTACGAGACCTATGAGAACTGCGCCTCCGAGATCGGGAAAGACCTCGGCCGGACGGACCGGGCGCCGCTCTATCCCGTCGCGCACACCTCCCAAAACGCGCATCTGGAGATCTGCCTTGACGGGGACGGCAACTACCTCAAGGGTTTCACGCGGGTGATCGCGGACAAGGCCGAGCAGGTGACGCTGATCCCCTGCACGGACGACTCCGCGAACCGGACCTCCGGATTGTGCGCGCACCCGCTGTTTGATAAAATCCCCTACGTCGCCGGCGACTACCTCGAGTACGGCGGAGAGCCGAGAAGATACGGCTACGAGGAGTTCATGGACCGTTTGGAGGCGTGGTGCGCCTCCCAATACGTTCACCCGGACGTGGAAGCGGTGCTTCATTATCTCAAAAAAGGCAACCTGCTCGCGGATTTGGCGGGGGACGGCGTCTTCCCCCGCGGGCCGGACGGAAAGATCGTGAACGATCCGAAGGCCTTCTCCGACGAGGATCGGCCGGAGATCTTCCGGGCCGCCGCGCCGATGGAGGCCTTCGTGCGGTTTCGGGTGCAGAGGCCCGGGAAAAGCGACCGCATCTGGGAGGACCCGACGCTCTGGAAGAGCTTTCAGGATTATTATTTCGGGACGCTGCAAAAGAAAGATGTCTGCTACGTTGCCGGCGGAAGCCTGCCGCTCACGGAAAAAAATCCCGCGAAGCTGCGGAATACGGCCGACAAGGCGAAGCTGATCTCCTCCAACGACGCATCCGGCTTCACCTACCGCGGGCGCTTCCGCCTGCCGGAGGAGGCGGCCACGCTGAGCTACGAGGCGTCCCAAAAGGCGCATAACGCGCTCAAATGGCTGATCGCGAAGCAGGGGATCCGCTCGGGCGACGAGGTCTATGTCGCGTGGGGGGCAAAAAACCAGAGGCTGCCCCTCTTTGACGAGGATACCTGCGACCTCTTCGCCGGTTTGAACGATTTCCTGCCTCCAAACACCGAGGAGGAGTTCGCCAAAAGGCTCGGCGGCGCCGTCCGGGGATACTGGAAGGACCCCGGGCCGGGCGACGGGGTGACGGTGCTCGGGGTGGACTCGGCCACGCCCGGCAGGCTCTCCATCATCTATTATCAGGAGCTTTCAGCGGCGGAGTTTTTGGAGAACGTCCGTTTCTGGCATGAGAGCTGCGCGTGGATGCATCGGTACCATCTGGATTATACGGACCCCAAAAAACCGGTCCGCGTGCCCTTTTACGGCGCTCCCTCGCCGAAGGACATCGCCTTCGCCGCCTACGGGGCGGACGACAAAGCGAGGGATCTGACGCTGAAGCGGCTCGTGCCGTGCATCTTGGAGAGGCGGCCGCTCCCGCCGGACATCGTGATGAACGCCGCCCGCCGGGCCGGAAATCCCGTGAGCATGGAGCCGTGGGAGCACGCCAAAACCCTGAGCATCGCGTGCTCGCTAATCCGAAAATACAGAAAAGAAAAATTTGGGGAGGGGTATGGCATGTCCTTAGAGCGCGAATGCGGCGACCGCAGCTACCTGTTCGGGCGCTGGCTCGCCTACGCGAAAACCGTCGAGAGCTACTCCATGTACGCCTCGGGGAACGAGCAACGGCAGACGAACGCGGAGCGCCTGATGCATCAATATTCCCTGCGGCCGAAGCGCACAATGGCGATTCTAAACGAGCAGCTCGTCTATTATTTCAGAAAACTGGGCGAGGGAAAGCTGGGCGCGCAGTGGAAAACGGAGATGAACGAGATCATTTCCCGGCTCGAAATGGAAAAATTCACGGACGACAAGCTGGATGAAACCTATTTGCTGGGCTATGCGAGTCAGATGGAGGAATTTAATAAGGAAAGGGAAGCCGTTCGGGCTGCCCGCGCGGAGAAAGGGGAAGAACAATGAATACTTTAAATCATAAGATTGATTTTGCCGTGGTGATCGCCGTTTCCAACGCCAACCCCAACGGGGATCCCCTGAACGGGAACCGCCCGCGGGAAAACTTCGACGGCTTCGGCGAGATGTCCGACGTCTGCCTGAAGCGGAAAATCCGTAACCGTTTGCAAGATCTGGGGGAGCGGATCTTCGTGCAGTCCGACGACCGCGCGGACGACGGCTTCCCGAGCCTCCGGGAGCGGGCGAGCGCCTGCGAGGAGCTCAAAAAAGCCGAAAAAGATAAAGATCGGGCGGCGTTTGCGCAGGCCGCCTGCAAGAAGTGGATGGATGTCCGCTCGTTCGGCCAAGTTTTCGCCTTTAAAGATAACGATCTATCCGTGGGGGTCCGCGGCCCGGTCTCCATTCACCCGGCGATCAGCGTCGCGCCCGTGGAGATCGAAAGTCTCCAGATCACAAAAAGCGTCAACAGCGTGACCGACAGCAAAAAATCCTCCGACACGATGGGCACGAAGCACCGCGTCAATCACGGCGTTTACGTCACATACGGCAGCATCAACTGCCAGCTTGCCGAAAAGACCGGCTTCACGGAGGAGGACGCCCAAAAAATCAAGGAGGCGCTAATCTCCCTGTTTGAAAACGACGCCTCCTCCGCGAGGCCGGACGGCAGCATGGAGGTGCTGAAGGTCTACTGGTGGAGACATAACTGCGCCGCCGGGCAGTATTCCTCCGCAAAGGTACATCATACGCTGCAAATCGGTGCGGACGGCGACAGCTGGACCGAGGATCTCGAAGGCCTCGCTCCGGAAATTCTCAATGGAAGATGACGAATTTTTACAGCTTTCCGGCATTCAGCACTTCGCGTTTTGCCGCAGACAGTGGGCGCTGATCCATGTCGAACAGCAGTGGGAAGAAAATGTGCTGACGGCGGAAGGCCGGCTGATGCACGACCGCGCCCACAACGGGCCGCCCCGGGAAAAAAGAGGGGATCTGCTGATTATCCGGCAAATTCCGGTGTTTTCGAGGCGGCTCGGCGTGAGCGGCGTCTGCGACGTGGTGGAATTTCTGCGTTCCGAAGACGGAGTCCCTATCACCGGGACGGAGGGAAAATGGCTTCCCCGCCCCGTGGAATACAAACACGGCTCCCCAAAAGAAAATCCGGCCGACCGGCTGCAGCTTTGCTGTCAGGCGATGTGTCTGGAGGAGATGCTTTGCTGTCCCCCGATCCCGCGGGCCTATCTCTATTATGGAGAGACCGCCCACCGGACGGAGGTGGAGCTCACGCCGGCGCTTCGCGAGCTGGCGACGGACACGCTAAAAGAGATGCACGCCTATTTGGAGAGGGGCTACACGCCGAAAGTCAGAAAAAGCAAAAACTGTGCCGCCTGCTCCATGCGGGAGATCTGCCTGCCGGATCTGGAGCGCCGCTCCGCGAAGACGTACCTTTCGGAAAGGCTGCGTGAATCGGAATGAGAAAGATCGGAAACACACTCTATGTGACAAATCCGGAGGCGTATCTCTCCCTCGAAAGCGGGACCATCGTGATCGGAGGCGGGGAGCGGGAGCCCCGGCGGATCCCTCTGCTGAATCTGGACGGGATCGTCACGTTCGGCTATCCCGGCGCGAGCCCGGCCCTGATGCGGGCGTGCGCGCAACGCGGGATCGAGATAAGCTTTTTGAGCGGCAACGGGCATTTTCTCGCGAGGGTGTGCGGCGAGCCGAGGGGAAACGTCCTGCTGCGCAAGGAGCAGTACCGCCGCTCGGACGACCTTGCGGAGAGCACGGAGCTCGCGAAGCTTTTTCTCGTTGGGAAGCTCTATAACGCCCGCCGCGTGGTTGAGCGGGCGATTCGGGACTACCCGCTCCGGCTGGATACGGCGGTGCTGTCCGCGGCATCCGGCGGGATCGCCGAGGCGCTTGCCGGCGTCAGGGACGCGGGCACGCTGGAGGAGCTGCGGGGGCTGGAGGGAAAAGCCGCAAGTTTTTACTTTTCCGTATTCGACGACCTCATTTTGCAGCAAAAAGAGGAGTTTCGCTTTGAAAATAGAAACCGGCGGCCTCCTCTGAATGACGTGAACGCGCTACTCTCTTTCGCCTATACGCTGCTTGCGCACGACATGTGTTCCGCCCTAAACAGCGTGGGCTTGGACCCCTACGTTGGTTTTTTGCACCGGGATCGTCCCGGCCGCGTGTCCTTGGCTCTGGATCTCATGGAGGAGCTGCGCAGCGTGCTGGCGGACCGGTTTGTTCTCTCCCTGATCAATAATCGCCGCGTCACCGGAAAATCGTTTGAGAAAAAAGAAAACGGCGCCGTGCTCATGACGGACGAGGGCAGAAAAAGCATCCTCACCGCTTGGCAGGAAAAGAAAAAAGAAACCCTGACCCACCCTTTCTTAAACGAGAAAATGGAGTGGGGCATGGTGCCGTTCGTGCAAAGCCTGATGCTCGCGCGGTATTTAAGAGGGGACCTTGACAGCTATCCGCCGTTTTTATGGAAGTGAACGTCGATGCTCAAAAACCCACGCGGCTTAGACTTGGCGGCGGTCCGCCGGTTTATGGGAGGGAACAAAAATGCTTGTGCTGGTGACTTATGACGTCAATACGGAAACGCCCGCCGGGAAGAAAAGGCTGCGAAAGGTCGCGAAGCTTTGCGAGAATTATGGGATCCGGGTCCAAAATTCGGTTTTCGAGTGCCAAATCGACGCCGCCCAATATGTGTTGCTGACACACGGGCTCAAATCCCTGATCGACGAGGAAACGGATAGCCTTCGTTTTTACAACCTCGGAAACGTTTATAAAAACAAAACGCTCCATATCGGGGCGAAACCGATGTTCGACGTCACGGACCCTTTGATTTTATGAAAACTCGGTGCGAACCCGTAGCTTTCATGGATCGGCAGGGGGGTTCGCACCGAAAATGACACTTGTTTTAGCGCAAAAATATATCGTTGGTCACCGGCAGGCGAGTTGTATGGCCTGAATTTATGCAGGGGACACAAACCAACCGCAGACAAATTGTATATTTTTGCTGTCGCACCCCTCGCGGGGTGCGTGGATTGAAAT
>JAGOPP010000025.1:0-1237 GCA_017991935.1 Oscillospiraceae bacterium | reverse complement strand
GTCGCACCCCTCGCGGGGTGCGTGGATTGAAATTTACCGATGTCGGGCTTCAAGATACCGTGGGAGGTCGCACCCCTCGCGGGGTGCGTGGATTGAAATTGGATTATCAAGATGAGCCATATATCGCACGGCGGTCGCACCCCTCGCGGGGTGCGTGGATTGAAATGGTTTTGGCGGCTGGGTGCTGAATCTCGTCGGAGTCGCACCCCTCGCGGGGTGCGTGGATTGAAATACTAAACGTGTGAGCTGGATCAGAAATTCTGTCGTCGCACCCCTCGCGGGGTGCGTGGATTGAAATATTTTCTGCATGGCATCGTCAAGTTTGCCGAAGGGTCGCACCCCTCGCGGGGTGCGTGGATTGAAATCCTGCAGCTTGCGGAGAAACGCCATACGATACTGTCGCACCCCTCGCGGGGTGCGTGGATTGAAATCTCGTAGGTCATCTCGAACCTCCCAACCTTTCAAGTCGCACCCCTCGCGGGGTGCGTGGATTGAAATCCTCCCGTCAGATGGCAAAGATGAACAGGGTGGGTCGCACCCCTCGCGGGGTGCGTGGATTGAAATATCAGCCATTTGGCGTTTCCATAGCAGCGGGCGGGTCGCACCCCTCGCGGGGTGCGTGGATTGAAATCTTATAAGCTCCTGCCGCTTCTTTGCTCCCCTCGGTCGCACCCCTCGCGGGGTGCGTGGATTGAAATCATTACGGAGTGTCGCGACATGGCGATGACAGAAGTCGCACCCCTCGCGGGGTGCGTGGATTGAAATAAATTTAAAATGCCCGGCCTCCGCAGACCGGGCGCTGGTCGCACCCCTCGCGGGGTGCGTGGATTGAAATAACACTGCTCGTTTTGAATTGCTCGCGTGCGCATGTCGCACCCCTCGCGGGGTGCGTGGATTGAAATAGCCCCCATACTTGTCCGCGTCTTGCGTACACAGTCGCACCCCTCGCGGGGTGCGTGGATTGAAATCGTTTTTAAACTCAAAACATCGCCGATGCGCAAAGTCGCACCCCTCGCGGGGTGCGTGGATTGAAATATGTCAATCCCCTTTTCTATTCCATTTTGGAATAACGTCGCACCCCTCGCGGGGTGCGTGGATTGAAATACCATCCTCGCGGACACGCTGCCGGCGGGCAATGTCGCACCCCTCGCGGGGTGCGTGGATTGAAATATAGTAAACCTCGTCGTCGATAACTACTTTCAAGTCGCACCCCTCGCGGGGTGCGTGGATTGAAATG
>JAGOPP010000009.1 GCA_017991935.1 Oscillospiraceae bacterium | reverse complement strand
TCGTCCTGTTTTCGACCGGCGACGGAACCTCGATCTCCGGGCGCTCCCTCGGCGCGATGAACGTGCAGGTCATCTTGGAGGCCTTGGGCGGCGGCGGGCATCAGACCATGGCCGGCGCGCAGATGAAGGACATCTTGCCGGAGGAGGCGCTCTCCGCCCTCTACCAGTCCATCGACGACTATTACGACAACGCCTCCGGCCACGCGGAGGGCGCGGAGCCCGCGGCCCCGCCCGACGGCCCGCGGCCGTAAGCATAAATTCCCCCGGCCCGGCCTCCCCTTCCGCCGTTTGATTCGGCAAAAAGGGGCTCCGCCGGAAACCGCCCCCCGTCCCCTTTCCGGCGAACGCCGGAGGGGACAAACTCCCGCCGCAAGCGCGGTAACCAAAACGATTTACTCTGAAAGGAGCGAATACCCATGAAAGTAATTTTTATCGAGGACGTCAAGGGCTCCGGCAAAAAAGGAGAACTGACGAACGTGTCCGACGGCTACGCCCGCAACTACCTGATCCCCAAAAAGCTCGTGATTGAGGCGACGCCGCAGGCGCTCGCCGAGCTCAAGGCCAAGGAGGACGCCGCCGCCCGGAAGATCGAGCTCGAAAAGCAGAGGGCGCGGGAGATCGCCGCCGAGCTCAACGAAAAAACGGTCCGCAGGGTGGAGCGCGCCGGGGTGGGCGGGAAACTGTTCGGCTCCGTCACGGCCGCGGAGGTCGCCGCCGGGCTCAAAGAGCAATACGGCGTCGAGATCGACCGCAGAAAGATCGTTTTGGAGAGCGAGATCAAGGCGTTCGGCACCTACACGGCCGAGGTCAAGCTCGGCTCCGGCGTCAGCGCGAGCATCTATGTTTTGGTTGTGGAAAGCTGAGTCTCCCATCGGGATGAGATTGAGGTGAGCTTCTATGGAGAGGGATTCTTCCTACCTCCTCGGCATGGAAATGCCATATAGCCTCGAGGCGGAACAGAGCGTTCTGGGCGCCGTGCTGGTGGAACCGGGCTGCCTGCCGGAGCTGATCGACAAGCTGAAGCCGGAGAGCTTCTATCGCCCGCAGCACCGGGCGATCTTCACCCTCATGATCCGGATGTTCACCTCCGGGGAGCCGGTGGATTTCATCACGCTGCTCGAGGCGGCCAAAGAGGACGAGGTCTTTCAGAACGAACAGGACGCGAAGGTCTATTTTTCGCATCTGACCGACATCGTGCCCTCGGTGCGCAACCTCGGCGCCTATATCGACATCCTGCTCGACAAGCAGCTCGTGCGCGGCCTGATCACCGCGGCCGGAGATATCCTCAATGAGGCGAAGGAGAGCGGCTGCGAGGGCAGGGTCCTTTTGGATTCCGCCGAGCAGACCATCTACGACATCCGGCAGGGGCGCGAGGCCAAGGGCCTTGTCCCGGTGCGGGACGTCATCTATGAAACCTACGACCGGCTGCAAAAGCTCTCCGGCCCCGACCGGGACAAATACGCCGGCCTGCGCAGCGGATACGCCGCCCTCGACGCCATCGTCAACGGCTTCAACCCCACGGACCTGATCCTGCTGGCCGCGCGCCCCGGCATGGGCAAGACGAGCTTCGCGCTCAACATCGCCGCGAACGTCGCGCTCAAGCAGAAAAAGAAGGTCGCCATCTTCTCCCTCGAGATGTCGAAGGAGCAGATCACCTCGCGGCTGCTGTCCTCCGAGGCGCGCGTGGAGAGCCGCCTGCTGCGCACCGGCGAGCTCGGCCAGAGCGACTGGATGCGCCTCGCGGAATCCGCGCAGATCCTCTCCGCGGCGCCGATCCTCATCGATGACGCGGCCGGCTCCACGGTGCCGGAGATCAAGGCAAGGCTCCGGCGGGTGCGCGATCTCGACCTTGTGATCGTGGACTACTTACAGCTGATGTCCTCCGGCAGGCGGTCGGACAACCGCGTGCAGGAGGTCTCGGAGATGACGAGAAACCTCAAACTGATGGCCAAGGAACTCAACGTGCCCGTGATGGTGCTCTCTCAGCTCTCCCGCGCGACGGAGTCCCGCTCCGAGCACCGGCCGATGCTCTCCGACCTGCGCGAATCCGGCTCCATCGAGCAGGACGCGGACGTGGTCATGTTTCTCTACCGGGAATCCTATTACGCCACGCAGGAGGGCAAGCCCGCGCCGGAGGAGGACATCTCGGAGTGCATGGTGGAAAAAAACCGCCACGGCGAGACCGGCACCTTTAAGCTCCGCTGGGACGGGCAGTTTACGAGATTCTATTCCCTTGAGCTTTTTAAGTCCGAAAACGGCTGAATTGCGGCCCCGCATTGGGTTACATAAAAGTCGCCACGACAAGACCGGCGGCTTTCGGTTCCGCCGGGACGGGCAGTTTACGAGATTCTATTCCCTTGAGCTTTTTAAGTCCGAAAACGGTTGAGCCGCGACCCCGCATTGGGCTGCATAAAAGTCGCCACGGCGAGACCGGTGGCTTTCGGTTCCGCCGGGGCGGAGCGTTGATAAAATCCCATTTTTTCGATATCGCGGGGAACCCGGGACGGCCGAGCGGCCGCCGGATTTATTTTCCCGCGAAACACTGCGGGACGATCATTTTTCATAAGAAAGGACGGCATGCAATGGAGCTTCAGGACGGCGCCCGATTCCCGAAACTGACCCTCGACAAGGTCAAAGAGACCGTCTCCAAATACGAGATGCTGCAACCCGGCGAGAAGGTGCTGCTCGGCGTCTCCGGCGGCTGCGACTCCTCCGTGCTGCTGCACCTGATGAGCTTTCTCTCGACGCAGTGGGGCCTCACGCTTGAGGCCGCCCACGTGAACCACAACCTGCGCGGCCCCGAAAGCCTGCGGGACGAGCGCTTTGTGCGGTCGATGTGCCGCGAGTACGGCATCAAGCTGCACGTCATGAACGCGGACGTCCGCGCCTACGCCGAGGAGCACCGCCTCTGCGAGGAGGAGGCGGGCCGGGAGCTGCGCTACCAGTTTTTTGAGCACTGCGCCAAGCGCATGGGGAAAGGGACGAAGATTGCCACCGCGCACACCCTCTCCGACTGCGCCGAGACGTTTCTTTTCAATATGGCGAGGGGCACCGGGCTCTCGGGCCTGTGCGGGATCCCGCCCGTCCGCGGCGACATCATCCGGCCGCTGATCGAGACGACGCGCAACCAGATCGAGGCGTTCTGCGCGGAGCAGGGCATCCCCTACATCACCGACAGCTCCAATCTGGCCGACAACTACGCCCGAAACCGCATCCGGCACAGCGCCGTCCCCGTCCTGATGGAGATCAACCCCTCCTTTGAGCGGGCGTTTCTGCGCATGACGGACCAGCTGCGGCAGGATCGGGATTTTCTGGACGACCTCTCCGACGAGCTGCTCGATACCGCCGAGATCCCGACCGGCTTCGACGGCGAGACCTTGGCCCTCGCGGAACCGGCGCTCAAGACCCGCGCGGCGGCCAAGATGCTGCGGCGCTTCGGCTTCCCCTGCGAGTATGAGCACATCGTCTGGATCGCGGAGCATTTCGGAAAAGAGGACTTTAAACTGGAGCTCGCCAAGGACGCCTACTTCGTCCAAAAGGGCGGGCTCGTCTGCCGGGAGGACAAACGCCCCGCCGAGGCGATCACGCCGTCGCCGTTTTCGGAGGGGATCGCCGAGCTCCTTTCCGGCAAATTTGCCGAATGCCACATATTGGACGCCTTCTGTTTTAAAAATTCACACGAATTTCATCAATATGTTTTGAAAAATGCATTTGATTATGATAAAATTCATGGCGTCGCGGTAATTCGGTCGCGCAGAGAGGGCGACCAGATTAACCTGACCGGCTGCACCAAGACGCTGAAAAAACTTTTTAATGAGACGAAAGTCCCGGTTCATCTGCGGAAAACCGTCGCCGTAATTGCGGACGACGACGGGGTCCTCTGGGTCGAGGGATTCGGCGCCGACCGGCGCGCCAAGATCACGGAGGAGACCGGAACCGTCGCAGTAATAAAGACCTCGCGCCGCTGACGCAAAAAGAAAAAAATTGGGGGATGTTGTGAAAATGAAAGAATGCATGAAAGACGATATCGAGGAGATTCTTCTCCCCGAGCAGGAGCTGGCCAAGGCGGTCAAAAAACTCGGCCGCCAGATCAGTTCGGACTACGAAGGCAAAAATCTCATCATGGTGGGCGTGCTCAAGGGCTCCGTCATCTTTATGGCGGATCTGCTGCGCGCCATCACGATTCCGGTTTCGATCGACTTTATGTCCGTCTCCAGTTACAACTCGGGGATTAAAACCAGCGGCGTCGTCAAGATCATCAAGGATCTGGATCACGACCTTTCCGGCTACGACGTGCTGATCGTGGAGGATATTCTCGACAGCGGGCTCACGCTTTCCTATCTGACCAACATCATCCGGCAGCGCAACGTCAGCGGGATCCGGATCGCCACCCTGCTCGACAAGCCCGACCGCCGTCAGGTGGACATCAAGCCGGATTACAGCTGCTTCGTCGTCCCGGACAAATACGTGGTCGGCTACGGTATGGACTACAACCAGAAATACCGCAACCTGCCCTACGTCGGCGTGCTGAAGCCCGAAGTCTATTCGAAAAAATAATTTATCGGAGTTGATTCCTTGAGCAACAAATGGAAGGGCGTTATCTCTTACGCGGCCATCGGGCTTGCCGTCATTCTGGCGACCGTGCTGTTTTCCAACATGAAAACGCCCGAGGTCACATCCTACAAATATTACGAGATCCTCGATTATTTTGACAGCGGAAACGTCGAGCGCTATACGCTCGATCTCGGCACCGGCGAGATGACCCTCAAACCGGCGGACGCCAAAGAGGAGATCTCCTACACCGTGCCGAACGTCAGCGTCTTTCTTGACGACATCCGCGGCATCGAGGAGCGGCACCCGGAATGGCCCGCCTCCAAGATGCAGCAGGACTATCTGCCGGTGGACGAGACGCCGTGGTGGTTCTCGATTCTGCCCACGGTTTTGCTCGTCGGCGCGATGGCCGTGTTTTGGATCTACATGATGCGGCAGGCGGGCGGCGGCAAGGTCATGAATTTCGCGAAGGCCAAATATAAGGTCACCGACGAGGCCCGCAGGACCACCTTCGCCGACGTCGCGGGCTGCGACGAGGAGAAAGAGGAATTGCAGGAGATCGTGGAATTTCTCAAAAGCCCCGACCAGTTCAACACCCTCGGCGCGAGAATCCCCAAGGGCGTGCTGCTGGTCGGCCCGCCCGGCACCGGCAAGACGCTGATGGCGAGGGCCGTCGCGGGAGAGGCCGGCGTGCCGTTTTTCTCGATCTCCGGCTCGGATTTTGTGGAGATGTTCGTCGGCGTGGGCGCCTCGCGCGTCCGCGACCTGTTTGACCAAGCCAAAAAGAACGCGCCCTCCATCGTCTTTATCGACGAGATCGACGCCGTCGGCCGGCACAGGGGCGCGGGCCTCGGCGGCGGCCACGACGAGCGCGAACAGACGCTCAACCAGCTGCTCGTCGAGATGGACGGCTTTGGCGCCAACACCGGCATCATCGTCATCGCGGCGACCAACCGCGCCGACATCCTCGACCCGGCGCTGCTGCGCCCGGGCCGCTTTGACCGTCAGGTCATGGTCGGCCTGCCGGACGTCATCGGCCGGGAGGCTATTTTGAGAATTCATACCCGCAACAAACCGGTCGGGCCGGACGTGGATCTCGCGGTCATCGCGAAGTCCACGGTGGGCTTCACCGGGGCCGATCTGGAGAACCTCGCCAACGAGGCCGCGCTCCTTGCCGCCCGCCGCGGGAAAAAGGCGATCACCATGGCCGAGATCGGCGACGCCACCATCAAGGTCGTCGCCGGGCCGGAGAAACGCTCTCACAAGGTCAGCGAAAAAGATAAGCGCCTCACCGCCTACCACGAGGCCGGCCACGCGATCGTCACCTTCTTCTGCGCGACGCAGGACGCCGTGCACGAGATCTCCATCGTCCCGCGCGGCTACGCGGGCGGCTATACCATGAGCCTGCCCTCCGAGGACCGCAACTATATCACCCGCCGGTTTATGGAGGAGGAGCTCTGCACCCTGCTCGGCGGCCGCGTCGCGGAGCAGATCGTCTTTGGCGATATCTCCACCGGCGCCTCCAACGACATCGAGCGCGCCACCTCCCTCGCGCGGAACATGGTCATGCGGTACGGCTTCAGCGAGAAGCTCGGCCCGATGGTCTACGGCTCCGACGAGAACGAGATCTTCCTCGGCCGCGACTTCTCTCAGGGAAGACGCTACTCCGACGAGGTCGCCTCCGACATCGACGCCGAGATCCGCAGCTTCATCGACAACGCCTACGATCAGGCGAAGGTCATCCTCGAACAGCATCGGGACAAGCTCGAGGCCCTCGCGAACCTGCTGATGGAGCGGGAAAAGATCGACGGCGAGCTGTTTAAGGCCATCATGGAGGGCAGAGAGCTGCCGGAACCCCCGAAACCGGCCGACACGGCCGACGCGGGCGAAACGGTCGAGGCCCTCTCCGCGCTCAAACCGGAGGGGAGCGCTCCGGAAACTGATTCTTCGGAAAATATCCCCGCCGCCGCGGACGAAACCGCTTCCGCCGAGGAGACGGCGAGCCCGCAGGCCGAACCGGAAAACGGAATCTAAATAAAAAGCAGGGCAAGCGAAATCCGCTTGTCCTGCTTTTTTTGCGCCCCGGAGGGGCGGAGGAAAGTTGGTGCCCGGCCTCTCGGCCGGAAAACCGGGCCGCCGGGGAAAGATGTTTTGCAATTTGGAGGTCGAAAGCCCGGATCGGGAGCGGAGGATGGGGTTCTCCGCGCCGCCATTCGGAGAGGGTTGCCCCCGGGGGCACGGGGCCCCTGCCACGCTTTTTTGCGCCCCGGAGGGCGGAGGAAAGTTGGTGCCCGGCCTCCCGGCCGGAAAAATTCGAGATATGGGGAAAAACGCCCCGCGGCCCCATGCCGCCGGGATCATCAGAATCCCATGTTTCGCAGGCCTAAAACAATAGACGGACAGAGACGTTTCTCCCCGCTGCGGGGCCGCAGCATTGCAGGGCTGTGGGACTGCGGGGCCGCCGGACAGTGAAACCGCCGCTCCCCGGCCGACCGACCGGAGGGCCGGAGGAAAGCCGTCTGTCGGCCTCCCGGCTGGAAAAGGCGCCCGCGGCCTCAGGCCGCCGCCTCAGACGTCGATCGACCGGGAGGCCGTTTTCGCCTTGGATGCGGCGACGATTTGCAGCTCCTCGAGCGGGACGCCGGAGCAGTACTGCTCAAACTCCGGCGCGAGGTCCCGCAGGCGCAGCCGCGCCGTGGATGGGCCGACCGAAAACTCCTTCGCGATCAGGCGGAAGGCGCGCCTCTCGTCCGAAAGCAGGATAGAACGTATGTTCTTAACGAAAGGAAGGAAGACGCGGTACGGCATCAGCAGCTCCGCCGCGCCCTGATTGGCCTGCCACTCCAGCGCGCCGACGGCCCCCTGCGAGACGCCGGTGTTTTCGCAGAGAAACTGCCCGCCGCTGTGCAGCAGGTAATGGATCAGCTCATGCGCGACCGTAAAGCGACGGCTCTCGGGCCCCCCCGCGGCGTTGAGGACGATCTCGGAATGGCGCTCCCCCCGCATCAAAAAACCGGAGAGACGCCGGGACTCAAACGCATAACAAGACACCGCGATGCCCAGACGCTCCGCCAGCTGGTACGGGTCCGCCGGGCCGCGGATGGAGAGAGCCGCCCGCCGCTCGTCCACAAGGCGGTACAGCTCCGCTTTGTCGATAAAACCGCTCAACGGACATCCTCCTTTTTGAAACGGCTCGCGATATCGAGCAAAAGCTCCATGTCGCTCTCGGTCAAATTGAGCTCCTGCGCGCCCTTTAAAAAATGAAAATAGATGTCCGGAAGCTCCACGCTGGAGGTCACGCGGCATTTGCTGTTGCCGAGCAGATAATCCGCGGAAACCCCAAAATAGCGCGCCGCCTGAAGAAGTTTCTCCCCCGATGGGATGCTCTTATCCCATTTCATCACGGAATTTTTAGAAAAACCGCACTCCCGCTCCATTTTTGCGAGGGAAACGCCCTTCTCCACCGCAAGAATTTTAATCCGTTCCAATAATTCCATCCTGATGACCCTCCCCTCGGTGAAAATATTCGTTGTGACTGTTTTGACGGACGAAGAAAATTATCTTATTTTCTCATTGACTGAAGAATTTTTTCTTGTTATACTGAATCCGTGTCCGGGATTCCGAGATATTCGGTTCTTTTACAATTCTATTTTAGAATTTTTTCTTCGTATAGTCAAGAGTTAGGAGGTAAAATTTTTGGGAAAAGCTAATTTAAAAGTTTTACCATGGGACGAAGCGCCTCTTCTCCCGGAGGAAAAACGGGAAATCGTCTTGCGCGATTTCCCGCCGGAGGAGGACCCGATCCCCGCAAAATTTGCAATAGAACATATGTTCTATTGCCGCAACTACGGAGGCGTAACACATGGGCAAACGGAAACCGACGGAAAAGGCGATCTTAGAGGAGATCGCGAAAATGGCCTTCTCCCCGCCGGAGGCGGAGGGCGGGCTCAAGGCGGCCGAGAAGATGAAGGCGCTGGAGCTGCTCTGCAAATATCTTGGGATCGGGGAGAAGGAGGCGGCCGGGGACGACGGCTTCCGGCTCGAGGTCCGGATCAGGGGGGACGCGGATGAGGGGCCTTGAGCTTTCGCTGACGGAGAAGCAGATGCGGTTTTTGAAGGCGCAGGCGGACGAGGTGCTCTTCGGCGGCGCGGCCGGCGGCGGAAAGAGCTGGGGCCAGCTCGCGGACGCCTTGGTCTACGCCCTGCGCTACCCCAAGAGCAAGCAGCTCATCCTGCGCAGGACCTACCCCGAGCTTGAGAAATCGCTGATTCGGGTGTCGCTCGAGCTCTACCCGCAGGAGGTCTACCGCTACAACGCCGCGAAGCACACCGGGAAATTCCGGGGCGGCTCGGTCGTCGACTTCGGCTACTGCGACAGCGAGAGCGACGTCTACCGCTACCAGTCCTCCGAATACGACGTGATCCGCTTCGACGAGTTGACGCATTTCACCGAGGGGATGTATCTCTACCTGATCTCAAGGCTCCGCGGCGCCAACGATTTCCCGAAATCCGTGCGCTCCAGCGCGAACCCGGGCGGCGTGGGACACCACTGGGTCAAGGCGCGCTTCCTCGACATCGGGGAGGCGGGGGTCGTGCACGACTGCGGCGCGGGGACGCGGCTCTTCATTCCGGCAAAGGCGCGGGACAACTGCTTTTTGATGGAGAAGGATCCCGGCTACCTCAAGCGGCTTCGAAACCTGCCGGAGAAGGAGCAGCGCGCCCTGCTCGACGGGGACTGGGATATCTTCGAGGGGCAGTACTTCACCGAGTGGCGGCGGGACCTCCACGTCTGTGCGCCCTTTTCGATTCCGGCGGAGTGGCGGCGCTATTTCACGATGGATTACGGCCTCGACATGCTGGCCGGCTACTGGATCGCCATGGCCCCCGAGGGGCGCGCCTACGTCTACCGGGAGGTCTACCAGAGCGGCCTCATCATCAGCCGGGCCGCGGAGTTAATTTTGCAAAACACGAAGGAGCCGGTCTACTGCTCGATGGCCCCGCCCGACATGTGGAACCGGCGGCAGGACACCGGCAAAAGCGTCGCGGAGCTCTTCGCCGAGCGCGGCATCTTCCTCTCCAAGGCGGAGAACGGCCGCGTGGCCGGCTGGCTCGCGCTGCGGGAATGGCTGCGCCCGGTGCCGGACGAGCTCGGGAACGTCACCCCCTCTTTACAGGTCTTCCCCTGCTGCCGGAATCTGATCCGCACGATGCCGGGCCTCCTGATCGACCCCGCCGATCCCAGCGACGTCGCGCCCGAGCCGCACGAGCTCACGCACGCGTCGGACGCCATCCGCTATTTTATCGCCGGCAGGCCCGCGCCGGACTTAAAACTCGCCGAAGACGACTTCGGGGAGCAGGCCGACCTGCTGATGCGCTACGGCCGCGCGGACTGACCGTCCGGCCCGGAGAGGCGGCCGGATTTTATAGGAAAACACTTTTTAGGCGCGCCGCGGCGGACTTGCCCGGCAAAAGCGGCCCGCGCGGGGTAACGCGCGGCCTCGCGCGAAAAAAGGACGGAAGAAGGACAGAACATGAGCTTTATGGACCAAACATCCGGCCGCCCCGGCCGGGACCCGGCCTATCTGCGCCGGAGATTAAAAAACCCGCCGCTGCCGTGCGATCTCAAGCAGCTGGCGCTCGCCGTGATCCGCGGCTACGGGCCGAGAAAGCAGCGCTATTTGAGCACGGGGCTTGTCTTCGACGAGCACCTGACCCATGCGGTCGAGCAGGCCATGCTCACGGTGGGCGCGGACATCGCGGACGACAAGATCCGCATGGAGCTCCGCAGGAAAGTGCTGGATTCCCTGACCGAGGAGATCCCCTACTGCTATATGGGGGAATGCTGGTGCGGCGAAAACAAGTTTTATCAGTACCGGCGCGACTTTTGCCGGGAGGTGGCCTACAACCTCGGCGCGCTGAAACGGCCGGAGAAAAAATAAGCCCGCCGGGGGGCTTTTTGACCGGCGCGCTCAGGGAAATCGTTCTTTGTCGCCAGTTCCGGGCTTTCGCCGGGAGGCGGCCTACCACCTCGGCGCGCTGAAACGCCCGGAGAAATAAGTCCATCAGAACGGGCCGTTTCCGGGCGTTACGCTGGCCCTGCCGACGGGAGGGCAGCCCCGGAGCGGTCCCAACCATCTGATTTTTTGGCCGGCAGGGACGCTCTCCCCGGAAAAGAAAGGAGGCGGTGCAAAACGGAAGCACTCTGTTTCGCGCTCGGGATGCTCTGCGGCATCCTGCTCTCATGGCCGAAAAAAAGAGCCGGGAGGGCGGCTCCCGCGGACGGCGAAGCGCTCTCCCCTGAGCTGCGCAGGCAGTACGAGGCGCTTTTCGGCTATGACGGCTGCCCGGAACCGGAGGACTGAGCCCTCCCCTTCCGGGCGAAACACAAGTAAGGAGATGGTGATTTGAACAACAGGATTACGCCCGGTACGGTCTGGGAGGAATACCTCCGCGCGGACGGCTACAACCGGGCGATCGGCCTCTACGACAACGTCCGGAAGAACGAGGATTTCTACATCGGGGATCAGTGGAAGGGCGTGCACGCGCCGGACCTCGAAAAGCCGGTGCTCAATTTTCTCAAGCGGGTGGTGGCCTACTTTATCGCCACCATCGTGTCCGACGACGTGGCAGTGTCCCTCACCCCGGCACGCCGCACCGACGACAACGCGTTCACCTCCGACGTCCTGACCGGCGAGATCGACCATGTCATCGAAACCACGAAGGCCAAAACATTCGCCCGCGACATGCTGCGCAACTGCGCGGTCGACGGCGACGGCTGCTTCTATTTCCACTTTTTGCCCAAAGGCGGCGCCGACGGCGAGATTAAGCTCGAAAACCTCGACAACACCAAGGTCCTCTTCGGCAACCCCTACGACAAAGAGGTGCAGGACCAGCCCTATCTGCTGCTGGTCTGCCGCAGGAGCGCCGAGGAGGTCCGCGCCGAGGCGAAGGCCAACCGCTCCCCGGATTGGGCGAGCATCGGCCCGGATACCCGCTCTCAGTATATGAACGAGGACTACGACGCGGAAAACGATCTCTGCACCGAGCTCGTCCGCCTCTGGAAAGAGGACGGGACCGTGCGTTTTTGCCGGACTACGCGGGACTGCTTCGTGCACCCGCCCGCGGAGACCGGGCTCTCGCTCTACCCGGTCGCGTGGATGAACTGGGAACCGGTCAAAAACAGCTACCACGGCAGGGCCTCCCTGACCGGCCTCATCCCGAACCAGATCTTCGTCAATAAGCTCTGGGCCATGGCGATGGAGCACCAGAAGCGCCTCGCCTTCCCGAAGCTCTTTTACGATATGACGAAGATTCACGAATGGACCAACAAGGTCGGGCAGGCCATCGGCGTCGCGGGCGACCCGAACACGGCGATCGCCTCCTCCTTCCGCGCGGCGGACATGAGCAATCAGGTGCTGAAGCTCGTGGAGCGCACGATCGCCTACTCGCGGGATTTCCTCGGCGCCTCCGACGCGGCGCTCGGGAACGTCCGGCCTGAGAACACCTCCGCCATCATCGCCGTGCAGGAGGCCGCGGCCGCCCCGCTGGAGCTGCAACGGCTCTCCTACTACCAGTTTTGGGAGGACAGCGTGCGCATCCTGCTCGATCTGATGCGCTGCCGCTACGGGGAGCGGGAGATCGTCTTTGATCCCGGGGACGGCCCCGCCTCGGTCTTTCTGGATTTCGGCCTCGTCGATTACGACGGCCTCGGCCTCAAGGTCGACGTGGGCAAGGCGAACTATTGGAGCGAGCTTTTGCAGGTACAGACCGCGGACAACCTTTTCCGCAGCGGGGTCCTGACCGACGCCGTGTCCTACCTCGAAAGCGTGCCCGACAAATACATCCACAACAAAAACAAACTGATCGCCGGGCTCCGGGAGCGGCAGGCCGCCCTTCTGAAAGAAAAAGGGACGGCCGACCCGGAGGCGGCCGGTCGCTAAGGAAAAGGAGAATCCCCATGCTCTGTTCCATCTGCAAAACCGCGATGCGCATCCGGCATGTCCGCCCCGGCGCCGACGCCGGGGGCAAGCCCTGCTCCACGGCGGAATACTGCTGCGCCAACCCCAAATGCCCCGCCGTGGGCAAACCGGTCACCGTAAACCGTCCGATCGAAAACGCCGGCGGGAAAGGAGAAACAAACGATGCCTGAACATGAAACTTTAATGACCGACGAGGAGATTTTCCCGGAGGAGGGATTCCCCGTGGGCGGCAAGGAAGCGAAACCCCCGGAGCCGGAGCAAAACCTCTCCGACGACGGCGGCCTGCCGTGGCTGCGGTTCCTTGAGCGCTTCCCGAAATTCAAAAACGAGCCCCTGCCCGAGGGTCTCGCCGAGGCCGTCGAAAAAGGAGAGACCCCGACGGAGGCCTATCTGCGGCTCGAGAACGACCGGCTCGAAAAGAACCTGCGGCTCCTGCGCGTCGAGAAGATGCTCCGCGAGACCTCCGTCGGCCCGGCCAAAAGCAGCTGCGCCGAAAGCCCGGTCGACGGCTTCGCCGAGGGGCTGCTCTACGAGTGACGGCGAACGCCCGATCCGCCCGATCCACCCGAACGACAAACCATATCGACAGGAGGAAAAACTATGGCAGTAAACCTTGCAACCAAATACGCGAAAGAGATCGCGAACGCTTTTACGATCAAATCCGTGGTCGACGGCACCACCAGCAAGGACTATGATTTCTCCGGCGTCAAGACGCTCAACGTCTACACCCCGGTCACTCAAGCCCTCAACAACTACCAGCGCACCGGTGTCAACCGCTACGGCGCGCCGACCGAGCTTCAGGACACCTATCAGGAGCTGATGCTCAAAAAGGACCGCAGCTTCTCCATCACGATCGACAAGGGCAACAACACGGAGCAGGTCGGCAGCAAGGAGGCCTCCAAGATGCTGGCCATCGAGATGAATGAGCAGGCCGTCCCGGAGATGGACCAGTACGCCCTCGGCCGCTTCATCGACTGCGCCGGGACGATCTTCGCCCTCTCCGCCGCTCCGGATTCCGACGACATCGCCGAAAAAATCTCCGAGGGCATGGTCGCGATGAGCAACAAAAACGTGCCCGCCGAAAACCGCTACATCTTCATCGGCTGGACCTGCTTCGGCGAGCTGCGCCTCTCGAGCCAGTTCCTCGGCGTCGAGGCGCTCGGGAAACAGATCCTCGCCAAGGGCGCGCTCGGCACCTTTATGGGCGCGCAGGTCGTCGTCGTGCCCGACACCTACCTCAAAAAGGACGGCGCCCAGTGCTACTTCCTGATCACGCAGAAAAACGCCGTCATCCAGCCCAAAAAGGTGCAGGATTACTTCGTCAAGGAGAACCCCGCAGGCATCAACGGCGCGCTGCTCGAAGGCAGATTTATCTACGACGCCTTCGTCCTCGGCGCGAGGTCCGACGGCGTCTACGCGGCCGTCGCTTCCGGCGCGAAACAGGCCGACCCGACAATCAGCTATGTCGCCGCCGACAAAAAGGCGGACATCGCCTCCTCCGGCGCAGATTTCCTGCTCTACACCACCGACGGCTCCGACCCGAGATATTCCCCCACCGCCGTCAAGGTGACCGGCGGCTCTGTGTCCGTCCCGCTCTCCGCCTTCGCGGGCTCCACCGTCACGGTGAAAGCCGCCGCTCTCGACGACCTGCTCTTCACCTCCGACGTCAAGGCCCTGACCCAAGCGGTCGCGTCTTAACAACGGGGGTTGTTAAGACGCGTGGGAGTTTTCCTGCTCCGTCTCACGACGGAGCTGCTGAAGCGCCGGAAAACTTCGCCGGTTCCTTAAAGACAGCAGCCGTTAAGACGCGTGGGAGTTTTCCTGCTCCGTCTCACGACGGAGCTGCTGAAGCACCGGAAAACTTCGCCGGTTCCTTAAAGACAGCAGCCGTTAAGACGCGTGGGAGTTTTCCTGCTCCGTCTCACGACGGAGCTGCTGAAGCGCCGGGATATTTCTCCGGTACTCTAAAAGCGGCAGCCGTTAAGACGCCAGCCTCTCTTAAAAGAGGTTCGGGCACAAAAAACGAAAAAGGGCGGCGGAGTTCCGCCGCCCTTTTGGAAAGGAAAAGATCATGGCCATCACAGTGAACAACAACCCGGTCTCTTGGGTGGACTCCACCGGCGGGACGCATACGATCGATCCCAAAACCGGAAAAGAGACCGTCGTGCACAGCTACTCCCACAGCTCGAAAGACGAGCCGGAGAAGGCGACCTACGCCTATAAGCTCAAAAAATTCAACGAATGGCACCCGGACACGGTGGCGGGGGACGGCACCTCGCTCGGCGCAAAAAAGGCCTATCTGGAAAATCAGGCCGCGAAGGAAGCCTCCGGCGGCTCCGCAAAGGCATCCTCCGGCGGCTCCGCGAAAACCTCCTCCCTCACGACGGTCACCTCCGGCAAAAACGCCGACGCCGCCGCGAAGTATCAGGAGTACCTCGACCAGAAAGCGCTTTTGGACGAAACCCTCGCGAGCGCCGGGGAGCGCCGCCGGGAGACCTACGGCCGGGAGAGCGCGGAGACCTCCGGAGACGCCGCCGCGGATCTGCGCAGCGCCTACATCGCGAACCGCACCTCCCAGCGGCAGCTCCCGCAGGTCATGGCGGCGAAGGGATTCTCCGGCGGGGCGGTAAAAAGCGCCTTCCGAGACGCCGCGACCGCGTATTCCGCCGTCCGGAACGCCGTCGCCGGGGAGCGCGACCGCGAGCTCGCCTCCCTGCAAGAGGCGCTTTCGCAGGGGCTCGAAAAGGACGCCGAAAGCTACACAAGCCGCCTTTTGACCCTCAAGCGCCGCTACGCCGCCGTGCTCTGAGCAAAACGGAGGTCGAAAAATGGGCGGGGACTATGCCGCATCGGCACAGGTCCCCGCCCGCTTTTTGTTTTAAAAAACGGCGCGCCATCCGCCCTTTAGAGCTGGTACAGCTCCTCCGGCCGCAGGATGCGGACGCCCGCCTCCCCCAGCGCGGCGGCGCCGGCCTCGTTGTCGTCGAGGCGCAGGATGACCTTGGCGCAGTCCTCCGCGTCGCCGATAAACGCGTACATATATTCCACGCTGATCTTCTTCTCCGCGAGCACGGAGAGCGCCCGCACCATGCCGCCCGGCCGGTCGTCGACGCCGACCGCGAGCACATCCGTCAGCGAGACGGTGTGCCCCTGCTCGCGCAGCACTTGGTAGGCGAGATCCGGCTGCGCGACGATCAGGCGCAAAATGCCGTAATTCGCGGTATCCGCGAGGGAGAGCGCGCGGATATCGATCCCCGCCTGCGCCAAAGCGGAGGCAATTTCAACGAGATGGCCCGGTTTGTTTTCCACAAAGACCGAAATCTGTTTAATCATGATTCTTCCGCCCCTTTCTATCAGATGACCCGTTTGTCGATGACGCGTTTGGCCTTGCCGGTGCTGCGCTCGATGGATTTCGGCGGGACCAGCACCACCTTCGTCGCGACGCCGAGCGTGGACTCGATCGCGCCGCGGAGCTCTTTCTCTTTTTTCTGAATATCCTTGACCATATCGACGATCATATCCGGCAGGAACTCCACGTGCACCTCGAGCGTGTCGAGGTTGTTGACCCGGTCGACGTAGATCTCGTAATTCGGGCTGACGCCGCTGCTCTCGAGCAGCACGCTCTCGATCTGGCTCGGGAAGACGTTGACGCCGCGGATGATCAGCATGTCGTCCGTGCGGCCGACGGGCTTCGCCATCTTGGCGAACGTCCTGCCGCAGGCGCAGGTCCCGCATGTCAGCGAGGTGAGGTCCTTGGTGCGGTAGCGGATCAGCGGCAGCGCCTCCTTGGTGATGCAGGTGAAGACGAGCTCCCCCCGCTCCCCGTCCGGAAGAACTTCCCCGGTATCCGGGTCGATGACCTCGGCGATAAAGTGATCCTCGTTGATGTGGAGGCCCTTGTGCTCCGTGCACTCGAAGGAGACGCCCGGGCCCATGACTTCGGAGAGGCCGTAGATGTCGAACGCCTCGAGCCCCAGCAGCTCCTCGATGCTTTTGCGCATATTCTCCGACCACGGCTCCGCGCCGAAGATGCCGGATTTGAGCTTGATGTCGGAGGGCGTCACGCCCATCTCGCGCATCGTCTCGCCCATGAAGAGGGCGTAGGACGGCGTGCAGCACAGGATCGTGGAGCCGAAATCCCGGATGATCTGGATCTGGCGGCCCGTGTTGCCGCTCGAGACCGGGATAACCGTCGCGCCGAGCTCCTTGGCCCCGTAGTGCAGGCCGAGGCCGCCGGTGAAGAGGCCGTAGCCGTAGGCGACATGGACGAAATCCTCTTTCGTGCCACCGGCCGCGGCGAGCGCCCTCGCCGTCAGCGTGCCCCACGTCTCGAGGTCTTTTTCGGAGTAGCCGACGACCGTCTGCTTGCCGGTGGTGCCGCTCGAGGCGTGAATCTCGCGGAGCTCCTCCGCCGGCACGGCGAACAGGCCGTAGGGGTAGTTGTCGCGCAAGTCCTGCTTATAGGTGAACGGCAGCTTGCGCACGTCTTCCGCCGTTTGGATATCTTCCGGCGTAATGCCCATCTCGTCAAGCTTCTGCCGGTAAAACGGCACATGCTCATAGACGCGCTTGACGGTTTCGTGGAGACGCTCGCCCTGAAGCGCGGCGATCTCGTCCCGGGAGGCGGTTTCAACTTGGTCCAGTATATTTTTCATTGGTTTTCACCCGCTCATTTCACTTTCTCTTCCGTATCGGAAGGCTTTCAGGTTGAGTTCCCGGAAATTTTCCGGGACGACGGCTTCGATGGAGGCTTCCCATTCCTCCGCCGTAAATCGAAACTGCCTCGAAAGCGCCCCTATGAGCACCACGTTCGCCGCCTTGGCGGAGCCGGCTTTTTCGGCGAGCCGGACGGCGTCCACCACGGTCAGGTCGACGCCGAGGGCGCGGATCGTCTCGAAGATCTCCTCCGGGTAGGAGGCGGCCCCGGTGATGACCGGCATCGGGTCGATGCGCTGGTCCGCGGCGATCAGAGCCCCGCCCTTTTTGAGATAGGGCAGCCATCTCGCGGCCTCGCACCGCTCGAACGCGAGGATGTAATCGGCGCAGCCCTCCTCCACGGTCGGGGAGGCGACCGCGTCGCCGTATTTGACGTATGTAACGACGGAACCGCCGCGCTGGCTCATGCCGTGCACCTCGGAAATTTTGACGTCATAGCCCTTTTTCATCAGCAGGTCGCCGAGGATGCGGCTCGCGAGCAGCGTCCCCTGCCCGCCGACGCCCACGATCATGATATTCGTGCAGGCCATGTCAAATTCCCTCCTTCCCGGTCTCCTCGATCGCGCCGAAGGGGCACATCTGCACGCAGAGCCCGCAGCCGGCGCAGAGCGCGTGGTCGATCGAGGATTTGCCGCTCTCCATCCGGATCGCCGGGCAGCCGATCTGGAAGCATTTTTTGCAGCTCCGGCAGAGCTCCACCTTGACGCGGAACGGCCGGCCCCTCTTTACGCCTTTCAGGAGCGCGCAGGGCCTGCGGCTCACAATGACGGAGGGCTCCCCCGCGGCGATCTCCTCGCGGACGGCCTTCTCCGTCTCGGCGAGGTCGCAGGGGTCGACGACCCGAATCCTTTTGACGCCGCAGGCCGCGCAGAGCGCCTCGATCGAGACCTCCGGCGTCGGCTCCATCTTGAGCGTGTAGCCGGTGGTCGGGTTTTGCTGGTGGCCGGTCATGCCGGTGATGCGGTTGTCGAGCACGACGAGCGTCGAGGTCCCTTTATTGTAACACAAATTGACGAGGCCCGTGACGCCGGAGTGGATAAACGTCGAGTCGCCGATCACGGCGACGGACTTGGCGGCGTTCTCCGGGCGCACTTTATTGAAGCCGTGCATCATCGAGACGGAGGCCCCCATGCAGACCGTCGTGTCCATGGCGGAGAGCGGCGCCCCGGCCCCGAGCGTATAGCAGCCGATGTCGCCGAAAACGGTCAAATCAAGCTTATGCAGCACGTAGAAAAGCCCCCTGTGCGGGCAGCCCGGGCACATGACGGGCGGGCGGGGCGGGATTTTTTCCGGGTAATCAAGGCTCTCCTGCTTCTCGCCGAGGAGCTTCTCCCGGATCATCCGCGCCGTATATTCGCCGCGCAGGGAGAAGAGCGCCTTGCCCTCGCAGGGGACGCCCATGGCGCGCACCTCGGTCTCGATGACCGGGTCGAGCTCCTCCACGACGACGAGGCGCTTGACCCGCGAAGCGAAATCGCGGATCGTCTTTTCCGGCAGCGGGTGGACGAGGCCGAGCTTGAGCACGGAGGCCCGGTCGCCCAGCGCCTCCTTGACGAACTCGTAGGCGATCCCCGCCGTAATAACGCCCAGCTCCTCCCCGTTCCATTCGATCTTGTTGAACGGGCAGGCGTCGGCGTAGGAGGCGAGCTTTTGCATCCGCTCCTCGACGACGGCGTGGCGGGCCCGCGCGGGGCCGGGCATCATGACGTATTTTGTGATGTCTTTTTTATAGGGCCGAAGCTCGCGCTCCTCTCGCTCGGCGAGCGCGACGGCGCTCTGGGAGTGGGAGACGCGGGTGGAGAGCCGGAGCAGCACCGGCGTGTCGAATTCCTCGGAGAGGTCGAACGCCGCCTTCGCGAAATCCCGGCACTCGGCGGAATCGGATGGCTCGAGCATCGGCATTTTCGCCGCGACCGCGTAGTGGCGGGAGTCCTGCTCATTTTGCGAGGAGTGCATCCCCGGATCGTCCGCGACCGCGATCACGAGGCCGCCGCCGACGCCCGTGTAGGAGCTTGTGAAGAGCGGGTCCGCGGCGACGTTGAGGCCGACGTGCTTCATCGCGGCGAAGCTCCTCGCCCCGGCGACCGACGCCCCGAGCGCGGCCTCCACGGCCACCTTCTCGTTGGGCGCCCACTCGGCGTAGATCTCGTCGTAGGTTGCGGCGCACTCGGTGATCTCGGTGCTGGGCGTGCCGGGATAGCTCGAAATGAACTTTACGCCGGCTTCAAAAAGCCCGCGGGCCGTCGCTTCGTTGCCAAGCATCATTTTTTTCAAGAGATCACGGCCTTTCCGGGCAATCATAAATAATTAAAAGTTATCATAGCACGTTCGCGCCGCGAGGTAAAGAGCGGCGAAAAAAATTTTGCGTTTCTTGGAAAACGCGCCCCGCCGGGGCGAGCGCCGTCCCTCGGCGGGGCAAAAAACGCCTTTTTCCCCTTTTTCGCGCGAATTTCTCCCGCGGGCGGCCCGCCGCGGGCCCGCCACGGACAGTATTTACACTTTCTTCATTTATTCCCGAAAATGATGGTGTAAAATATCGGAAGAACGTATCGGAGGCCCGCTTCCGCTTGGAAGCGCCGCTTCCGCCCGGGGAGGAGCTGAACGGCGCTGTTCGGATATCTCAAGCCCTGCCGTCCCGAGCTCAAGGTCCGGGAGGCGGAGACTTATAAGGCGGTCTACTGCGGCCTCTGCCGGGAGCTCGGCAAAAAATTCGGCCCGTTCGCGCGGCTGACGCTGAGCTACGACTTCGCGTTTCTGTCGCTCCTCGGCATGTCCGTGCGGGCGGAGGACGAGGCCTGCTTTGGGAAATGCCGCTGCGCCGCCCACCCGCTGCGAAAGCAGTCCTGCTGCCTGCCCGGGACGGTGCAGACCTTCTCGGCGGCCGCCGCGATGGTGCTGTTTTACTACAAAGTTCAGGACGACCTCGCCGACCGGGGTTTTTGGAAACGGCTCGGCGCCCTGTTGCTGCTGCCCTACGCGAAGCGCGCCCGCAGGCGCGCGCTCGCCGTCTGCGGGCAGGCCGCTCCGGTGGACGCCGCCGCCGCCAAGATGGCCGCGGCCCAGCAGAGCCTCGAGGCGGAGCTTTGCCCCTCCGTCGACCGCGCCGCCGAGCCGACCGCGGAGTTTCTTTCCACGGCGCTCGGCGTCTTTTTGCCGGGGGAGGGGGCGCAGGCCGCCGTGCTCAGGCGCTTTGGCTACCTGCTCGGGCGGTATGTCTATCTCTGCGACGCGCTCGACGACCTTGAGGACGACCGGAAGACCGGGAACTACAACCCGTTTTTGTGCATGCGGGACGGCGAAACCGCGCTTGAGCACGCGAAGGGCTCGCTCTTCCTGACCGTCGCGGAGGCGGGCGCTACCTACGACCTGCTGGAGATCGGGCAGTTTCGCGGCATTTTGGACAACATCGTGTTCCTCGGCCTCAAAAACGAGGTCGAACGGATTTTAAAAAAGAGAGGAGAGGGCGTCGACGAGCGATCCTTATAAAGTTCTGGGCGTCTCCCCCGCTGCGACGGACGACGAAGTCAAGCAGGCCTATCGCACGCTGGTCAAGAAATACCACCCGGACAAATACGCCGGCAGCCCGCTGCAGGATGTCGCGTCGGAAAAGATGAAAGAGGTCAACGCCGCCTACGACGAGGTCCTCTCCATGCGCAAAAACGGCGGCGGCGGCTCCTCCTCCCGCTCCTATTACGGGGATTACGCCTCCGGCGGGGGCTACTCCTCCGGCAACGGCCAGTTCGCGGACATCCGCCGGCTCATCATGCAAAACCGCCTCTCCGAGGCGGAGGAGCTTTTGGATGGCGTGGCCGCCCCGCAGCGGGACGCCGAATGGTATTTTCTCAAAGGAAGCGTCTATTATAAAAAAGGCTGGCTCGACGAGGCGCTGGGCCATTTCGCGCAGGCCAGCCGCATGAATCCGAATAACCCGGAATACCGCTCCGCCTACCAGCAGTGCATGTATTCCCGCAACACCGGGATGCCGTTCGGGCGGACCGCGGCCCCCGGCTCGTCCTATAACGACTGCGACTGCTGCGATTGGTGTGTCGGCATGTACTGCCTCAATATCTTCTGCAACTGCTTCGGCGGGGGCTGCTGAGCCGGGGGGCTTTGACGGATCGGCAAAATTGCGGTATGATGGACGGAGAACCGGCGAGGGAGGGAAATGGATGAAACGGAGCCAACAGGTGGCGCTCTGCGGCATGGTGGCGGCGCTTTGCACGCTGCTGCTGTTTCTGACCGGCATGTTCCCCTTCTCCACCTACGCGCTCCCGGCGCTCGCGGGGCTGCTGATGGTCTCCGTCGCGGTCGAGACCGGCGCGAGCTGGGCTTTCACGCTCTATGTCGCCGTGTCGCTGCTCTCGCTGCTGCTGACTCCGGACAAGGAGGCCATGCTGATGTTCATCGCCTTCTTCGGCCACTACCCGATTACGAAGTTTCAGCTCGAGAAGATCCGCTTCAAGCCGCTGTGCTGGCTCCTTAAATTCATCTGCTTTAACGCCTGCGTCGTCGCCTCCTACCTCGTCATTCTCTATGTGTTCCAAATCCCGGATATTTTAACGGAATTCGGCAACTTCGGCCGGTATTCGGTCTACATCCTGCTCGCGCTGGGCAACGTGCTTTTCCTCGCCTACGATTTCGCCCTCGCGCAGGTGATGCGGGTCTACACCTTTTGGTTTCGGCCAAAATTCCTGCGCCGATCGTCCAAATAAAAAAGCGCCCGGAAGGGCGCTTTTTTTGTGTCCGAAACGGGCCGCGGCGGTTTTTTTACCCTCCGGCCGAAGTCGCGGTTCCCCGGGGGCAGCCTTTCGGCCCGCGTGGAAGTTTCCGGCGGGTTTTGCCCGCCGGGGCCGCGCCCCTCCGGGAGACCCCGCCGACGGCGCGCCGCTGCCTAAAGTCAGAGGGCTCCCCGGTTGCAGCCGCAGCAGGGACCATGACCCGCGCTTTCGCTTTCCTCAAGCTTCTCGGTCACGGACTGGCCGCGCAGGCGCGCCAGAAGGTTTTCGTCCAGCGGGATGGCCCTATGGCAGCGCGGGCAGAGAAACTTGTCCCGATTATAGCCCTTCGGAATCAAAACCGCTTTCCCGCAATACGGGCAGATGATCATGACGCCCTCGTCGTCGTCGTTCACAGGAAAAACCACCTTTCTTTTTATTGTTCCATCTTGATTATACCATATTTTTTCCAGAATGGAAGACCGGCGCGCGGATGGTTTCGCTATACGGACGGTTCCGCCATGCGGGCGCTTCGGTCGTAGGCGAGCAGCAGGTCGACCATCTCGCCGTAGCTTCGCGTGCCGGAGGGCTGGCCGTTCGCCTTCAGATAGGCGTCGTTGACCGCGTCGGAAAACCGCGCGGCCGGGCTGTCGTTTGCGTGGACAAACGCGTTTTGCGCCGCCATATCCGCGTTGAGCCCCTCGGAATAGGCCCCCCGCAGCCGGCGCCACGCCTCGGGATCGGCGTCGCAGAGCGCGTTCATCGAGTGGATCAGCGCGAGCGCCGTGCCGCTGTATTCCATGTAGGCGTCCCCCGAAAAGACGCAGGCGAGGTAGGCGATGAAATTTGCCTCGTCCTCGCGCAGGTAGCCGGCGAGGTGCGTCTGCTCGTGCATCATGACGGAGGCCTTGAGCAGCGCCGGGCCCGCCGTGCTGAAGTTCGCCTCCACCAAAAACGGGCAGGAGACGCCGGAGATCTGGCCAAGGGCCATGAGGCCGGAGGCGAGCGCGGGTTTCGGCGTGCCGAAGGTCTCCCCGCCGATCTCCAGCCGCGGGTAGCGCTCCCCGATCTCGGAATAGGCCTCCCGCGCCCGGCGGGCCATCGCGGTATCGCCGCCCCCGTAGGCCGTGAGGCCGCTTTCGTCCCGCTCCTGCGCGAGGCTTAGGGCGTTCGCGCGCGCGATGAGGCCGGCGCATAGGGCCTCCAATTCGGCCGCGGAGGATTCCCGCACCGAGAGGCCCGCCTCCTGCGCGAAGGGGCTGCGGCAGTAGTTGATCCCGAAATTACAGACGAATAAAAAATAGAGGATGGCCCCGGCGGCCGCAAGCTCCCCGGCAAGGCGGATAAGATTCCGGCGCAGCTTGGCCCGGTCCCCGCGGGCGCGGAAAGCGCGGACGATCCAAAAGGCCAAAAGCCCCGCGAGCAGGACGCCCCCCGCCTCCGTCAGCGAGAACGGGACCGCGCCGGTCCATGTGCCGACGGCCCCCGCGAGCGCGGGGTAGACATGGGAGGCGTACCAGTCGGCGAAGGGCGCGCTCCACCTTGCGGCGAGGTGCAGGGCGAGCGCCGCCGGAAACAGGACGAGTGCCATCAAGAGGCCGCGCCCCGCCCCGCGCGTACCGGCAAGCGGACGTCCGCCCGGTTTTTGCCTCAAACGAAGCCCCCGGAAAACCGCGGGCGCCGCGCCCCCCTCCCGTCTCATAGCAGCGCCACCGTCACGCCGTGATTCTGCCGGGCGAAGTCCGGATCGCGGGCGATCTCCGGGCAGGCGTCCGCCATCCCCCGCGCGACCGCGCTGAAGGCGGAAAATTCCTCGCCCGGGACGAACGCCCGGACGCGGCCCTCTCTTTGGTAGGCGGCGAGCGCCTTTTGCACGCCCGCCTTGATCGCGCCGCCCTTGCCGCCGGAGCCGTAGCCATGGATGATCTTCGCGTAGGAAAAGCCGGCGGCCTTTGCCCTGCGAAGCTCCGAAGAGAGCTGCGCCAGCGCGGTCTCCAGCGGAGGCATCCCTTTTTCGAGATTGATCACTTTGCAGCTCAATCGGCTCACCGGCTCCCTTTTTTAGAAATAAAATCCCGGCCGCCCAAAAATCGGCCCGCGCGGGGCCCGGCCCGGCCGGGAGCAGATTTTGCGTCCTCCGGGCGCCTGCCCGGGACATTTTTTATGCGGGGGTCAGAAACTCAGCTCGTCCAGCTCGAGGAAGAGCCTCGCGTAGACCTTCATCGTCTTGAGCATCAGGTCGAGCGGCACGCACTCGTCCGGCTGGTGGGCCCCGCCGCCCGCGACGCCGAAGGGGCTCGCGAAATCGGGGTCCTCCGGGCCCAGCGCATAGGCGTTTTTCATCATGCGGGCGTAGGTGCCGCCGCCCATGGTGTAGGGCTGCCAGTCGCGGTGAAACACATCGTCGATGGTGCTCATGCAGACGCGCACGAGATCGGATTCCGCCGAGATATAGATCGGCTTGGAGTCCCGCACCATCGTGAAGCCGACGCCCGACCGCTCCGCCACCGCCTTGATCTTTCCGGCGACCTCGTCGCCGTCGCAGGTGACCGGATAGCGGATGTTGACGTGGAGGCGGATCAGGCCGTCCTCCGTCTCGACCATGCCGGCCACGTGGGTCAGCTTGCCGGAGGGCCCGTCCGCGTACGGCACGCCGATGGATTCCCCGTAATAATCCGCGAGGGACTGCGACACGTAGGCGATCGCCCGCTCGGCGGCGGCGTTCAGCGCGGGGCTGCCTTTGAGGCCGTCCGCGATGTTCTTGATGGCGCTGACGCCGCCCTCCGGCGTGGAGGCGTGCATCGCGATGCCGCCCGAGGTGATCCGCACGTTTTCGCCCTCTTGGGCGACCGTGACCCATTCGCTGCCCGCGAAACAGGCTTCGACGTCCTCGGCCTTGACGCCGGAGAGCACGAGCTCCGCGTGGTCCGGCACGACGTTGTGGGCGACGCCGCCCACAAATTCCACGATGTTGGAGCCCTCGGCCGGGATGTCGAGCGTGAAGTCCATGATGCCCTTCTCCCCGTGGCAAAGCGGGTAGCCGCCGTCCGGCGTGAAGGCGACGACCGGCAGTTCCTTCGAGGTCTTTTTATAATAAGCGAGGTCCTCCATGCCGCACTCCTCGTCGGAGCCGCAGAAAAACTCCAGTTCGCGCCCCGGGAGCAGATCCAGCTCCTTGAGGCACCTCGCCGCGAAGACGGAGGCCCACAGCGGCCCCTTGTCGTCGAGGACGCCGCGGCCCACCAGCACGTCGTCCGCCCGGCGGGTAAGCGCGAAGGGCGGGTAATGCCACTCGCCGCTCGCCGGCACGATGTCCAGATGGCCTAAAATGCCGACCTTTTCCGCGCCTTCGCCAAGGCCGAGGACCAGACAATAGTAATCGCGGATCTCGGCGGAGAAGCCGTATCCCCGCGCGATTTCCGCGGCCTCGTCAAGCGCCGCGGCGCATTCCTCGCCGAAGGGATAAGGGCCTTCGAAATGGCCCTCGGGCGCACGGCTCGGGCGCGCGATCAGTTTCGCGAGGTCGTCAAGATATTCCTCCTGATGGGCGTCCACCCACGCGTCGATGCGGTTTGCGATCTCAGGGGTAACTTTCATAGGGAAACCATCCTTTCCGTTGCGGGGGCGTTTTTTTATTCCGGCCCCTCAATATAAAAAGATTATATCATTGAATGATGTGCCGCGCAATCGCGCGAAGCGCCCGGAGAGCGGAAAAGCAGGCTTTTTTTAACAGAAAATCCGGCAGTTTTTGTATTACAAAATGGTAACAACAAAGCGTTGAAAAGTTACAGCCCGATGAATATAATGAAAACAGAACCGGAGAGGTTCGAAATCGAAAATGGAGGTCATGTAGATGAAAAAGCTTTTCAGCATCATGCTCGCTCTCGTGCTGGTTCTCAGCATGGGCGCCGTAGCGTTCGCGGACGTTGCGGAGGGAGAGATTGACTTCGGTGAGACGGTTAAGACGCCGTACGGTTCCACTGAAACCGTGCAGTTTACTTATTCCGGGGACTTTAATTTTAGCGACTATTCCGCCAGCATCAAGCTCGGCAAACAGTATGTGGAGAAATACTCCATCGCCGTTGTCGACGCCACCGCGCACACCGCGAAACTGACCGTTAAATTTAAAGATCTGGCTCTGGCCGTCGCCTCCGAAGTTGAGGTTCAGGTCAAAGCTTCCAAAGCGGTCGGCGCTTCCGTCACCACCAGCTCCGGCATCGCCAAATTCGAACTGATGGACGAGGAGATCACCCCTGAAGTCATCAAAGCCAACGTCGACAACGGTCTGGTCGTCAAAGCCGACACCGCCACCGTCATCACGACCGAGGGCTTTGAGGCCGCCGGCAACAAATCCCTGAGCGTCGAGTTCGACGGCTACACCATCAAGTTCGTCAAGACCACCGACCAGAAGGGCATCAACTTCGACTGCAACACCGTCGACATCGACGAGATCGTCGAGAAGTACGATGACAACGAGTTTAAGTTCCTGAGCTTCACGAGCAACGTCAAGCTTGCCAACAGAGGCATCCTGACCATCGACTTCGACGAGTATGACGAAGAGGCCTTCGGCTTCTCCTCCAACGACGACGAAATGATCGTTTACCTCTACACCTATGACGGCAGCGCGCTGACCTATGTCGGCAAAGTCAACCTCGCCGACGACGACGAAGTCAAGTACGACCTCAAGGCCGGCGACACCCTTGGCCAGTATGTCATCACCAACGCCGAGATCACCGGCGCCAACACCACCGACCCTGACGATACCGACGAAGAGACCAACCCGAACACCGGCGTCTCCTCCTCCATCAGCGCCGTGGTCGCCCTCGGCATGATCGCTCTGGTTTCCGCCGCCGCGATTTCCCTCAAGAAATAAGCGAACCCGGTAAACCGCGAAGAGATCCTTCATAGGAAAAAGCCCCGCTTGTAACAGCGGGGCTTTTCTTTTTGAAAAATACGGGCGCTTACCCCCGCACGGTGATGACTCTGCCGGAACCGGAGGAGTTTTCGTTCTCCTCGTCCTCCTCGTCCTCCTCGGCGGCGGAGCCGGAGTAGTGCTCGGTGCAGTAGCCCGGCATATTGTCTTTTTTATACCAGCCGACCGCGGTGGCGGGGCAATACTCGGTGGCGAGGTCGCCCGTCTCGGTGCAGTAGGTCGCGGAGACGACGTTGTTGCTGATCGGGAACTCCTTGTGGGTGTCGAGGCCCCGGTGCACCTGAATCATGACGTCGTGCCAGATGATCGGCGTCGGGTAGGTGGAATAGAAAATCTCCTGCATGCCCTCGGTGTAGCCCATCCAAGTGGCGCCGAGATAATACGGCGTCATGCCGACAAACCAGAGGTCGGTGTTTTCGCTCGCGGAGCCGGTCTTGCCGGCGGTGACGAAGCCCACGCTGTTGAGGCTCGCCCGCGTGCCGGTCCCGCTCGGGCCGTTCGTGACGCGCTGGAGCAGCTTATTGAGCACGGTGGAGGTCTCGGCCGAGATCACGCGCTCCGGGGCGGTATCGGCCTTGAGCACCACCTCGTCGTCGCTGTTGAGCACCTCGGTGTAGGCGTGCGGCTCGATATAGAGGCCGCCGTTACCGATCATCTGATAGGCGCCGACCACCTCGAGCGGGGAGATGCCCTCGGTCAGCGACCCGAGCGCCATCGGCGCGACCGCGACGTCGTTGTTGGTGCCGCTCTCGATCAAGGTGGTGACGTGGAGGCTGTTTTTGAGGAAATCGAAGACGACGCGCGGCGTCAAAAGCTCGACGAGCTTGACCGGGATCGTGTTGATGGAGCGCTGGATCGCGTACTCGACGGCGACGTCGCCGAGGTAGCTGCCGTAGTAGTTGACCGGCCAGTCGGACGTGAAGCCCTTTTCGCCGGCGTGATGGACGGGTTCGTCCTTGATGACGGTGGAATAAGTAATCAGGTCACGCTCGATGGAGAGCGCATAAGATGAGATGGGTTTGATGGCGGAGCCGAGGTGCCGCCTGCCGTCCGAGACGATGTTGAAGAGGCGGGAGCCGGTCTTTTCGCCCCTGCCGCCGACCATCGCGACGACCTCGCCGTCGTAATTCAGGATGACGAAGCAGGAATCCGGCTGGATCTCGTTTTTCGTCTTGGGGAAATTGTCCGGGTTCTCGTAGAAATCCTCAAGGATCTCCTGCACGCGGTTGTCGACGGTGGCGTAGATCTGGTAGCCGCCGTTATAAAGCTCCTCCTCGGCGTGCTGGTAGGTCCAGCCGTACTCGTCCTGAAGGTCGGAGATGACCTCCTCGATCACATAATCGATAAACCACGACTGGTATCCGCCGGAGTCGTCCGAGCTGATCTGCCCGCGCGAGGTGGTGAGCGGCATATCGCACAGCGTCTCGTACTCCTTCTCGCTGATATAGCCGATCTCCTTCATCTGAGAGTAAATATAAGAGCGGCGCTCGGCGTTTTGTTCCTCGTGGCCGAAGAGCTCGTAGATGCTCGGGTTGTTGGTGACCGCGATCAGGCCCGCGGCCTCCGCGACCGTCAGCTCCGAGACGTCCTTGTCGAAATACATATTGGACGCCGCCTGAATGCCGTTGGTGTTGTAGCCGAACGTGACGACGTTGAGGTACGCCTCCAAAATCTGCTGCTTGGAATACTGCTTCTCGAGCGCGATGGCGCGAAAGATCTCCTTGACCTTGCGGTCGATGCGGACCTCGTCCTCGCCGGTCACGTTCTTAATGAGCTGCTGGGTGATGGTGGAGCCGCCGCCGTCCGTGTTGCCGGTCAGGAATTTCACCGTCGCGTAGAGGGTGCGGGCGAAATCGACGCCCTGATGCTCCCAGAAGCGCTTATCCTCGGCGGCGACCAGCACGTCGATCACATAATCCGGGATCTCCTCGTAATTGACCCAGATGCGCTTGCCGTTGTCGCCGTAGAGCTTGGTGTCCTCGACGTAGACGCCGGTGTCCTCGTCCTTGGTGTAGATGATCGAGGTATAGTTGAGTTCCAGCTTGGTGAGGTCGATCTCCGACTCGTCCTGAATCATGCCGAGGACCGTGACCGCGAGGACGCACCCCACGATGCAGCCGGTGATGATGAAAACGGAGAATACCGTCGCCAAAATCCGCCCCAGAAAGCGCAGCATCTGCCCGGAGGTGCGGAACCAAACCGGCCGCTGTCTGCCGGCCGGCGTTTTTTGGGCTTTGGAAACGGTTTTTTTCTTAAACAACATGTTTTGTCCTCCCAAGGAAGCAAGAATCATCCGCGCGGATGGGACCATTTTACGAAAAAGAAATGAAGCCCGTATGAACAGCCGTGAAAAATACGCCGGCCTGCATAAGCCTTTCCGGCGCAGGGCAATACTAATTTACCGAAGAAAGAAAGGGAGTGCGTCCTTGAAACACACCTTTGTCGTGACAGCGGCGGCGCTCTGCCTCACCGCGCTGATCACCACGATCGTCTATCACCTCGCGGAAAAGAGCGCGGCGGAGCCCGCCGAGACCGGGACCATCCCCGTCACGGCCGAGGCCGAGACCGAGACGATGGCACTCGGCCTTTACGACGGAAAGCTCGCCCTGTTTCGCAACGGCAGCGCCTACCCGGCCGAGATCTACGAGATCTACGCCGGCAGCCTGCCCAAGGCCGATCAAGAGGCCCTCGCGGCCGGCATCCCGGTCGCGGATGAGGCGGAGCTCGCCGAGCTGCTCGAGGACTACGACTCCTGAGCCCGGCCGGAAGGCCGTCAGTCCAAGAAGTCGCGGAGCTTTTTGCTGCGGCTCGGGTGGCGCAGCCTCCGGAACCGCTTGAGAATTTACGGTTCTTAAATGGTTCGTGAAACCGTCAGTCCAAGAAGTCGCGGAGCTTTTTGCTGCGGCTCGGGTGGCGCAGCTTGCGCAGCGCCTTGGCCTCGATCTGGCGGATGCGCTCCCGGGTGACGTTAAATTCCTTGCCGACCTCCTCGAGCGTGCGGCTGCGGCCGTCGTCGAGCCCGAAGCGCAGGCGGAGCACCTTCTCCTCCCGGGAGGTCAGGGTCTTGAGCACCTCGGCAAGCTGCTCTTTGAGCAGCATGTTGGAGGCTGCGTCCGCGGGCGCGGGGGCGTCGTCATCCGGGATGAAGTCGCCAAGATGGGAATCCTCCTCCTCGCCGATCGGCGTCTCGAGCGAGACCGGCTCCTGCGCGACGCGCATGATCTCCCGCACCTTATCGACCGACATCTCCAGCTCCGCGGCGATCTCGTCCGCGGTCGGTTCGTGGCCGTTTTGATGAAGCAGCTGCGAGCTGACTTTTTTTACCTTATTGATGGTCTCCACCATGTGCACCGGGATGCGGATCGTGCGGGCCTGATCCGCGATGGCGCGGGTGATGGCCTGACGGATCCACCACGTGGCGTAGGTGGAGAATTTGAAGCCTTTGGTGTGGTCGAATTTCTCGACCGCCTTGATGAGGCCGAGATTGCCCTCTTGGATCAGGTCCAAAAACTGCATTCCGCGCCCTACATAGCGTTTCGCGATCGAGACGACGAGGCGCAGGTTCGCCTCCGAGAGGCGTTTTTTGGCGTAGGGGTCGCCCTGCGTCATGCGCTCGGCGAGATCGATCTCCTCGTCCGGCGTCAGGAGCGGCACGCGGCCGATCTCCTTGAGATAGACCTTGACCGGGTCGTCGATGCCCGCGCCCTCGACGACGGTGCCGTCCTCCTCCTCGCCCTCCTCTTCCTCAATGTCGACCAGTTCGAAATCCTCGTCGACCGGCGGCGTGAAGTCCTCGACGATCTCGATGCCGGAGCCCTCGATCATGTCGTAGAGTTTGTCCACCTGCTCCACGTCGTAATCCTGCTCCTCAAGAAAATCGGTGATCTCCTTGGTGGTCAGCTTGCCCTTGCCCTTGCCGTTTTCCAGCAGCTCGCTGATTCCGCTTTTCTTTTCTGCCATTGTTTCATCCCCCTGAATGTCTGTTGACCGCTGATTTTGCGTCATATTATTGCGGGTCGGGCTTTCTGGCCGCAAGTTTGGCTCTCATGAATTCTTCCCATTCTGCGTCCGGCATATCCTTGATTTCCGCGTCCGATTTTTTTTCTTTTCCCTTTAGCATCCCGGCGTAGGCGTCCGCGGCCTCCTCCGGCTCGTAGCGGCGCTCCCGCGCGTAGGCGAAGACCCGCTCCGCCGCGCTCTGCTCCGCGAGCCCGTAATCCGAGAACAGCGACGCGCCGATCTCCCGCCGGAGCGCCGCCGCCTGCGCCATGCGCTCAAACATCTTGGCGTAAAGCCCGCAGACGAAATCCCCCTGCTTCACCTTCGCCGCGTATTCCGGCAAAAGCTCCTGATGGCGGTAGAGCGTGCCGAGCAGCCGCTCCTCCGCGGCCGCCGCCGCGGGATTTTTTACGCGCTCCGGGACGGCGTCGTCCCGCGAGACGAGGCCGAGGCCGCGCAGCTGCATCGCCTCGCGCTTCTCCTGACTCCGGATCTGCCGCTTGAGCAGCGCCGCCACCTGCGCGGTCACGCCCTCCTTGGGGAGGTTGTAGTCCGAGGCGATCTTGGCCGCCCAGACGTCCCGCTCCAGCGGGTTTTTGAGCCCGGCGACCAGCACGGTGGCCTCCTTTACGGCGGCGATGACGCCCTCCGGCGCGTCGGTGTCGTATTTCGATTTGATCCGGCCCAGCTCGTATTCCGTCGCGCCGCGGCTCTTTTTGAGCAGCTGGGCGAAGCGGGCCGCGCCGAAATTTTTTATGTATTCGTCCGGGTCCTTGGCGCCCTCGATGACCAGCACCCTTGTGCGGACGCCCGCCTCGTCCAAGAGGCCGGAGGCCCGCTTCGAGGCCTTTCTGCCGGCCTCGTCCGCGTCGTAGGCGAGGATCGCCTCCGCCGTGTAGGACGCGAGCAGCCGGCACTGGTCCTCCGTCAGCGAGGTCCCGAGCGACGCCACCGCGCCGGTGAAGCCCGCCTGATGCATCGAGATGACGTCCATATAGCCCTCGCAGAGGATAAATTCCTCCGGCTTATTTTTTTTGGCGAAGTTGAGGGCGAAGAGGTTCTTGGTCTTTTTAAACACCGGCGTGTCCGGCGAGTTGTAATATTTGGGGCCGTCGCCCGAAAGCTTCCGCCCGCCGAAGCCGATCACGTTGCCCCGCAGATCGAGGATCGGGAACATCACGCGGTCGCGGAAGACATCGTAATCCTTGCCGCTCCTTCCCTGCCTCGTGAGGGCGGCGGCCTCCATCTGGACGGGGCGGTACCCCTTGCCCATGAGCCGGTCGCAGAGCCCGTAGGCGCCGGGCGGCGCGTAGCCGAGGCCGAAATGCGTGATCGTCTGGGGCGAGAGGCCGCGCTGCAGCAGATACGCGAGCGCGGTCTTTCCGGCCGGGCCCGTGAGCTGCTCGTGAAAATAATGGGCCGCCTCCCGGTTCATCTCGAGAATGGCGGTCTTGAGCTGCGCCTCCGCGTCGTCCGCGGCCTCGTCCGGCACCCGCATCCCGGCGCGCTCGGCCAGCAGTTTGATGGACTCGACATAGCCGAGATTCTCGATGCGGCGGATGAAGCCGATGATGTCCCCGCCCGCGCCGCACCCGAAGCAGTAGAACGACTGGCTCTCCGGGTAGACGGTGAAGGAGGGGGTTTTTTCCGAGTGAAACGGGCACAGGCCCACGGAGATGCGGCCTTTTTTCTTCAACTGGACATAGGAGGAGACGACGGACTCGATCTCATTTTGAAATTTCAGCTCTTCGATGAAGCTTTGCGGAATCATATCGTCCCCTCCTTATTATAAGTGCGCTTTTTCGCGGAAATTCTTTCCTTTTTTTATTCTTTGCTCCATCCTTTCGGGATGAAATAGTCGGTGTAGAGCTTGATCGCGTAACGGTCGGACATGCCGCTGATGTAATCGCAGATGGCGCGGTCGGCGCCCTCGGAGAACGCGATCGCGAGGTATTCGGCGGGCAGGCGGTTCGGGTTCTCGAGGAAAAACGCGTAAAGCTGCTTGAGCATCGCCATCGCCTTGTGCTCCTGCGACTTGGCGATCGGGTTTATGTAGACCGCGTCGTACATAAACGTCTCGAGATCCGCAAAAATTTCCGCCGTCCGCTCGTCCATCCGGATGTCGTCGGCGCTGGTTTCGATGACGGAGTTGATGAGCGCCGTGAGGCGGGTGCCCCGGTCCGCGCCGAGCTCCTCCCGGATCGCGGCGGGCACGTCCTCCTCCGACAGGACGCCCGCGCGGATCGCGTCCTCAAGATCGTGGTGCGCGTAGGCGAAATGGTCCGCGAGCCTGACGAGCCTGCCCTCCAGCGTGCCGGCCTGACCGTTTGTGTGTGCGCCGATGCCGTCGCGCACCTCCCACGTGAGGTCGAGCCCGGCGCCGTCGCGCTCGAGCCGCTCCACCACGCGCACGCTCTGCTCGTAATGCCGGAAGCCCTCCGGCGCGACCTCGTTGAGCGCGCGCTCCCCGGCGTGGCCGAACGGCGTGTGGCCGAGATCGTGGCCCAAGGCGATCGCCTCGGTCAGATTTTCGTTGAGCCGCAGCGCCACCGCCATCGTGCGGGCGATCTGCGCGACCTCGAGCGTGTGCGTGAGGCGGGTGCGGTAATGGTCCCCCTCCGGGCTCAAAAAGACCTGCGTCTTGTGCATGAGCCGGCGAAACGCCTTGCAGTGGAGGATGCGGTCCCGGTCGCGCTGAAACTCGGTGCGGATGCCATCGTAGGAGAGGGGCGTCTCCCTGCCCCTCGTCTCGGCGGAGAGACAGGCGTACGGGGACAGCGTGTCCCGCTCGAGCTGCTCCGTCCGTTCGCGGATCGTCATATCCTTCGCCTCCCGTTTTTTGTGGGATGCCGGGGTCCGCGCCCATCGGGCGGGGTCCCGGCTCTTTCTATTAAATATATACGCCGAAAAAAGAAGAAAACCTTTTTTTCGCAAAATTTGCGACAAAAATCACTTGCGCCCCGACCCCGGGCGGCAATGCGGCCTCAATGGAGCGGCGGACGGCCCGAATGGGGCGGCGATACGGCCCGAATGGGGCGGCGATACGGCTCGAATGGGGCGGCGGAACGGCCCGAATGGAGCGGCGGGGCGGCCGGCCCGGGGAAATCCCCGCGCTTTGGCGAAAATCAGTCGTCGTCGAGCCTGAGCACGGCCATGAAGGCCTCCTTGGGCAGCTCCACGGAGCCGATGCGGCGCATCTTCTTTTTGCCCTCTTTCTGCTTTTCGAGCAGCTTTTTCTTGCGGCTGATGTCGCCGCCGTAGCACTTGGCGAGCACGTCCTTGCGCAGGGCCTTAACCGTCTCGCGCGCGATGATCTTGCCGCCGATCGCGGCCTGCACCGGCACCTCGAAGAGCTGGCGGGCGATGTTGTCCCGCAGCTTTTCGGTCATGCGGCGGGCGCGCGGGTAGGCGTTGTCCGCGAAGAGGATCATGGAGAGGGCGTCGACCATCTCGCCGTTGAGCAGGATATCCAGCTTGACGAGGCGGCTCGGCTTATACCCGCTGAGCTCGTAATCGAAGGACGCGTAGCCCTTGGTGCGGCTCTTGAGCGCGTCAAAGAAGTCGTAGATGATCTCCGCGAGCGGCAGCTCGTAGAGAATCTCCGCGCGGTCCGGGGCCGGGTAGCTGGTGTTTTTGAAGATGCCGCGCCGCTGCTGGCAAAGATCCATGATGCTGCCGATGTACTGAGTCGGGGTGAGGATGGTCGCGTTGACATAGGGCTCCTCGCTCGATTCGATCGTCGCCGGATCCGGGTAGTTGGTGGGGTTGTCGAGCTCGAGGGTCGTGCCGTCGGTCAGGTGCAGCCGGTAGATCACGCTCGGCGTGGTGGTGATGAGGTCGAGGCCGTATTCGCGCTCGAGCCGCTCGAGGACGACCTCCATGTGGAGCAGGCCCAGAAATCCCGCGCGGAAGCCGAAACCCAGCGCGGCCGAGGAATCCGGCTCGAAGCTCAGGGCCGCGTCGTTGAGCGTCATTTTTTCCAAGGCGTCCCGCAGATCCGGGTATTTGGCCCCGTCGAGCGGGAAGATGCCCGCATAGACCATCGGGTTCGCCTTGCGGTAGCCGGGCATCGCCTTGGTGGCGGGGCGCTCCGCCGAAGTGATCGTGTCGCCCACCGCGGTGTCCGCGACGGTCTTGATCGAGGCCGCGATGTAGCCGACCTCCCCGGCCCGGAGGCTCTCCGCCGGGACGAGGTGCTTCGCGCCCATATAGCCGAGCTCGACCGTGTCGAATTCCGCGCCGGTCGACATCATGCGGATACGGTCGCCGGTACGCAGGCTCCCGTCAAAGACGCGGACGTACGCGATGACGCCGCGGTAGCTGTCGTAATAGGAATCGAAGATCAGCGCCTTGAAAGGCGCGTCGTCGTCGCCCTTGGGCGTAGGAACGCTTTTCACGATGGCCTCCATGACCGCGTGGACGTTCTCGCCGGTCTTGGCGGAGATGCGCGGCGCGTTCATGGCCGGGATGCCGATGATGTCCTCGATCTCCTCGGCCGCGCGGTCCGGGTCGGCGGCGGGCAGGTCGATCTTGTTGATGACCGGCACCAGCTCCAGATCGTGGTCCGCCGCGAGGTAGGCGTTGGCGAGCGTCTGAGCCTCCACGCCCTGCGAGGCGTCGACGATCAGCACCGCGCCCTCGCAGGCCGCGAGCGAGCGGGAGACCTCATAGTTGAAATCCACATGTCCGGGCGTGTCGATCAGGTTGAGGATATAGCCCTTCCCGTCGTCCGCGGTGTAACTCAGCCGCACCGCGCGCGCCTTGATCGTGATGCCGCGCTCGCGCTCGATCTCCATGTTGTCGAGCAGCTGGTCCTCCATCTCGCGCGGGGCGACCGCCTGCGTGTTTTCGAGGATCCGGTCCGCGAGCGTCGATTTGCCGTGGTCGATGTGGGCGATGATACAGAAATTCCGAATGTTGTCCTGTGGCAAGCATTCCACCTCCGCCGATAAAAATCCAGTATGGATTATACCACGGAAAGTGTCTTTCTTCCAAGATTTTTTTATAGAAACGGGAAATCGGGCGGATTTTTCCCCTCCGGGCCGAAAACGGGGCCGCGTTTGGCCGGGCGGGGGCGAAAAATCATCAGTTTCCGGCGTCCCGGGGCGCTATCCTGATCCCGGCATGGGGATGCAATCTTTTTTTTACAAGGAGGATGACGAATGACAGGAAACGAACTATTTTCTCAGGCGCTCGGCATGGTCGGGGAGCGCGTCAGCGATTCGGACCTTGCCTGCTTCGCGGCGGGCTGGATCAGCCTGCTGCTGGCCGAGGCGTTCGACGTGGAGAACAGCGTGCTCAAATCGGAGGGGCGGGCGCCGTTTGAGCACGTGCCGGTGCTCAAGGCGCTCGGCGACGAGATCCCCTACTCCGACCGCGTCGCGAAATACGCGTTGCCGGACGGGCTCGCGGCCTTTCTCTACGAAGTCTCCGACGACCCCGACATGGCCGCGGATTACCGGGCGCGATATATCGCGGCGCTGCGGGAGTGCGCGAGGCTCGCGCCGGCGGACGTCGCCGACTGCTACTGAGGAGGCGCGACATGCCGAAAATTACGGTCAACTACGCAAGAAAATCCCGGCTCTCGGAGCTGAAAATCTCGGAGTTTCGGGGCGTCGATCTCTCGAGCCCGCCCGCGCACGTGGCCCCCTACCGCAGCCCGGACGCGCCGAACATGATGCCGGACTTCTCCGGCAAGCCGGTCAAGCGCCCGGGCTACGGCGCGTTTCAGGATTACGGCGCGAAGATCTTCGGCGTCTTTTCGCTGAACCTTAGCTCCGGCGCGCGGCGCGTCGTCCACGCGGGCATGGGCCTCTACCTCGACGGCCCGGAGCACCAAATCGCCTCCGACATGGCCGAGGAATCCTCCTCGGCGGTCCAGTTCGGCGGAAAGCTCTGGATCTTCGACCGCTCCCATTACCGCGCGCTGGGGTATTTTGAAAACCCGGACTACGCCCCCGGCAACCCGGCCTCCGAGGCGTATACTTGGCAACTGAAGGACGCCGCCGAGCTCGCCTACGAGCCGACCGTCACCGTCTCCCGCGACCCGGACGGCGGCGGCATGGCCCACGAGCCGTTTAACCTGATCGGCCGCCGCTTCACCGACAGCTTTCTCGCCACCGCTTCCGCCACGGTCTATCAGCTCTCCTACGACGGCATCGAGGGCGGCTCCGCCGTGGTCAAAAAGCTCTCCGCCTCCTCCACCTCCAAAAACAAGATCTGGATCACGCTCGCGGAGGGGACGGACTACACGGTGAACGAGTCGCTCGGACAAATTATTTTCACGAGCGCGCCGGGCGTCTCGCCCGTGACGGGCGAGGACAACGTGACCGTCTCCGCGGGCAAGGCGATCCCGGAATACGAAGCGATGATCGGCGGGTGCCGGGCCTGCGCGCTCTTCGGCGTGGACGGCGCGGAAAACCGCGTCTTCGCGGCCGGAAACCCGGATTACCCGGAGCGGGACTGGTACTCCCAGATGGACAACCCCGCCTATTTCGGCGAGACGTGGTACGCGGACCTCGGCGCGGGCGGGACCCGGATCATGGGCTACTCCCACGTGGGGAACCTGCTCGCGGCCCACCGCGAAAACGCCGAGGGCAACGGCAACGTGATCCTGCGCGCCGGAAAAATCGCCGACGGGGAGGCGGTCTTCCCGGTCACAAACATCCTTAAAGGGCCGGGCGCGGTCTCCGTGCGCGGCTTCGCGAGCCTCGGCGGGGAGCCTCTATTCCTGACCGGCGAGGGCGTCTACGCGCTGACGGAGAGGGATACCACCGGCGAAAAATACGCGGAGCGCCGGAGCTTCTACATCGACAAGGCCCTCTCCTCCGCCGGAGACCTCTCCGGGGCCTGCGCCGCGGTCTGGAGAAATTTCTTCCTGCTCTCCGTCGGGCAGAGGCTCTACCTGCTCGACGGCGGCCGGCGGGATTACGCGAGCGGCGAGCCGTACAGCAGCTATCAGTACGAGTGCTACTACTGGGAGAACATCCCGGCCTCCGCCGTCTGGGCGGAGGGGGACGATCTCTTCTTCGGCGGGGAGGACGGGCGGGTCTTCCGCTTCGACCTCTCCGACGCCGACGACGGCACCGACGGCTACTACAAGGACTGCGGCGCCGCCATCGAGGCGCACTGGGATCTGCCTGTCTTGGCGGGGAACGATTTTTACGCGAACAAGGCGCTGTGCTACCTCGCCGTCCAGCTCGAGCCCCACCCGCGGACCTCCGTCAAGGTTGAGGCAAAAGTGCGCGGCGTCTGGAAAACCGTCTGGCAGCAGTCCGGCGTCTTTCGCTATTTCAAGTGGTCCGCGCTCTCTTGGCCCTCCTTCTCTTGGAACAGCGACGACGGAGCGCGCACCTTCGGCAGAAAGCGCCTGCTCCCGCGGCTCGACAAGCTCCGCGTCCGCATCGGCAACGCCGTTGCCGGGGAGCCGTTCGGCCTCTACGCGGTCGGCCTCGAATACACGGAGTCCGGCAAGCTGCGCGCCTAAGCCGCGCGAAGGGCGATTGGAGCGAGTGTCATACCCGGCGGAGAGAAATTCCCTTTCTCGCCCCGTGCCATGGGCCGTTCGGCCTCTACGCGGTCGGCCTCGAATACACGGAGTCCGGCAAGCTGCGCGCCTAAGCCGCGCGGCGTCAAAAAAGAGGCCTTCCTTTCGGAAAGCCTCTTTTCTTTTTTCTGTTTTTCAGCCCTTGAGCTTCTCGTAGAGCAGCCGGTATGCCTTCGCCGAGCGGCGCCAGCTGTTGTCGCAGCGCATGGCGGTGACGACCGCCATGCGCCATTTTTCTTTATCCTCATATAACGCGGCGCAGCGCCGGACGGCGGCGAGCATGTCGTGGGCGTTGTAGGTCTTAAAAGTGAAGCCGTTGCCGCCCTCCCCGCCGAGGTCCCATACGCTGTCCTTGAGGCCGCCGGTCTCGCGCACGATCGGGATCGAGCCGTAGCGCAGGGCGACCATCTGCGACAGGCCGCAGGGCTCGCTCCTGCTGGGCATCAGGAAGGCGTCGCTGCCGGCGTAGATGTGCTTGGCGAGGCGCGGGTCGAAGCCCGTCACCATGCGCACCCTGCCCGGGAAGCGATCCTGCAGGCCGCGGAAAAACGCCTCGTAGGCCGCCTCCCCGGAGCCGAGGACCGCGAGCTGGATCGGCAGGCCCATGATCTCGTCGCCCACGCAGCGCACGAGGTCGAACCCCTTGTGGGAGGCGAGGCGGGAGACGATCCCGACGAGCATCGTCCCCGGCTCCGGCTCGAGGCCGAGCTCGTTTTGCAGGGCCGCCTTGTCCCTCGCCTTGCCGGAGAGATTCTCCGCCGTGTAGGTGTATTTGACGGCCGGGTCGTACTGCGGGTCGTAGGCGTCGTAGTCGATGCCGTTGAGGATCCCGGCGAGCTTATATCTGCGCTCGCGCAGGAAGCCGTCGAGCCCGCAGGCAAACCATGGGTCGAGGATCTCCTCGGCGTAGGTCGGGCTGACCGTGCAGACCGCGTCGCACTGGTCGATGCCGCCCTTCATGAAGTTGCAGTCGCCGTTCCACTCGACGACGCAGCGGCGCTCCTTGGGCAGGCCGAGCAGGTCGTCCGCGAGCTCCATCCCGTAGCGGCCCTGATACTGGATATTGTGGATGGCGAAGAGCGTGCGGATGTCGCGGTAGCCCTCTTTCCGGCGGTAAAAGACGTTGTAAAAGACGGGGATCAGGCCGGTCTGCCAATCGTTGCAGTGGAGAATATCCGGGGTGAAATCCATGTGCGCGATCGCCTCGAGCGCCGCCATGGAGAAAAACGCGAACCGCTCCGCGTCGTCGAAATGGCCGTAGATGCCCGGCCGGCGAAAATAATACTCGTTGTCAAGAAAATAGAAGACGACGCCGTCGTATTTCGCGGAAAAGAGGCCGCAGTACTGATCTCTCCAGCCGAGCCGGACCCGGAAGTCCGCCTCGAACGCGAGAAGCTCCCGCAGCTCCGGCGCGATGTCCGCGTAGAGCGGCAGGATCACCCGGCAGTCCTCGCCGGATTCGCAGAGGCTTTTCGGCAGCGCGTTGGCCACGTCGGCAAGGCCGCCCGTCGCGATGAACGGCCGGGCCTCGCTCGCGGCGAACAAAATCTTCATAGCGTCCTCCTGTCTGTTTTTTGGTCAAATCGGGCGGATGTTCGTCTAAACGGTCTCTCCTTTGGGGATATAAAAGGGCATGGTCTCCGAGCCGGACAGCCGCTTGCCCTCGGTGACGACGACATTTTTATCGGCGACGACGTTTTCCACCACCGCGCCGGCGCAGACGCGCGTGTTGTGCATCAGCACCGAGCCGCGCACGACGGCGCCCTTCTCGACCCGGACGCCGCGGAACAGCACGCTGTCGAAGACGGCCCCGTCGATGACGCAGCCGTCGGTGACGAGCGAGTTTTTGACCTCGGAGCAAAGGCCGTACTTCGCGGAGACCTCGTCCCGAACCTTTGTGTAGATCGGGCGGTCCTTGGGGAAGAGCGAGGCGCGGACCTCCGGGCGCAGCAGCGCCATGTTCGCCTCAAAATAATCCTCGAGGCTGTTGATCTTATCCCCCCAGCCGGGGCAGAAGAAGCCGCGGATGTTGAGCGCGTCCTTTTTTGCCATGAGCACGGAGCGCACAAAGCTGTGCTCGTTGTGCCGCACGCTCTCCTCGACCAGCTCGTCGAGCAGGGGTTTCCGGATCACGGCGATATCGAGGTAGACGTTTTGCTCGCCGGAGAGTTCCGGCGAGAGGTGGAGATCCGCGAGCCGCCCGCTTTCATCAAAAAACAGGGCGTTATAAGTATGAAGCTCCGGCGAGACCTGCGCTTTTTTATAGAGCAGCGTGATGTCGGCCCCCGTCGCGAGATGCTGCGCGACCGCGGGGCGAAAGTCGATGTTGGCGATCACGTCGGAGTCGCTGAGCACGACGGTATCCGCCGGGCTTGCCTTGATGTAATCCCGGATGTTGGCAAGGGCCTCCATGCGGCCGTGATAGACCCCGGCCGAGGAGCTCCTGCCGTAGGGCGGCAGCACGGAGAGGCCGCCGATCTTTCTGGAGAGATCCCACTCGCGGCCGCTGCCCAGATGATTTAAGAGGCTCTGGTAGTGGGTGCTCGGCACCACGGCGACGTCCCGGATCCCGGAATTCACCATGTTGGAGAGCGCGAAGTCGATGAAGCGGTACCTGCCGCCGAACGGCACGGAGCCGAGCGTGCGGTGCGCGGTCAGCTCGGAGATCAGCTCGTCGTGCATGTTGCACACGATGATGCCAAGAACTTCTCTCTCGTTCATTCCGCCCTCGCCTTCTTTCTGCCGACGATCTCCTTGGGCGCGACGACGCCCCCGGCCGGGATCTCGACCCCCGGCCCGACGACCGCCACGCCCCATTCCTCCGGGCGTTCCGCCTCCTCCGGCTTGCAGCCGACCCGGGCGTTCTCCCCGATGACCGCCTTCTCGGCGACGATCGCGTATTCCACTTTCGCGCCCTCTTTGATCGCGGCGTTGTGCATGACGATGCTGTAACGGACCTCCGCGCCCTTCCCGACCGTCACGCCGGCCGAGAGGATCGAAAAATCGAGCGCGCCGTCCACCTCGCACCCCTCGGTGACCATCGAGTCCTGCACCGAGGCGTCCTTGCCGATGTAATGCGGCGGCATCACCGGGCTGCGGCTGTAAATTTTCCAGTCCGGGTCGTGGAGATCGAGCGGCTCCTTCGGGTCGAGCACGTCCATGTTGGCGTCCCAGAGGCTGTTGATGGTGCCGACGTCCTTCCAGTAGCCCTTAAAGGAATAGGCCGCCATCCGCTCCCCGGCGGCGAGCATCCGCGGGATCACGTTTTTGCCAAAATCGTTCACGGAGGCGGGGTCCGCCTCGTCCTCCTCCAGATATTTGCGGAGCTTGTCGGCGGAGAATATGTAGATGCCCATCGAGGCGAGGTTGCTCTCGGGGCGCCGCGGCTTCTCGGCGAATTTGGTCAGGAAGCCGTCCTCGTTTACGCTCAGGATGCCGTAGCGCGAGGCGTCCTCCCACGGCACCTCATAGACCGCGATCGTGCAGGCCGCGCCCTTCTCCTCGTGGACGGCGAGCATCTTGGAGTAATCCATTTTATAAATATGGTCCCCCGAGAGGATCGCGACGTAATCCGGGCCGAAGCGGTCGACGAAGGACATGTTTTGATAGATGGCGTTGGCGGTGCCCTTATACCAAGCCGAGCCGCCGCTGCGCTGGTAGGGCGGCAGGATAAACGCGCCGCCGCCCATGCGGTCAAGGTCCCACGGCTGGCCGTTGCCGATGTATTCGGAGAGCTCGAACGGCTCGTACTGCGTCAGGATGCCGACCGTGTCGATGCCGGAGTTGACGCAGTTGGAGAGCGGAAAGTCGATGATGCGGTATTTGCCGCCGTAGGGCACGGCGGGCTTCGCCATATCCTTTGTGAGCACGTAGAGCCTGCTGCCCTGTCCGCCGGCGAGCAGCATCGCGATCATCTTTTTGCCCTTCATCCCCGCCGACCCCCCTCCGGCAGTTTTTTGAGGTAAACGGCCGAAAGCGGCGGCAGATGGAGCGCGACCGCGTAGCCGCCGCCCTCGGCGGGCTCGGCCTCCACGACGCCGTTTTTGGCCCCTTCGCCGCCGAAGTCCACGGCGTCGCTCGAGAGGATCTCCTCCCAGACCGAGGGCCCCTGCACCGGGACGCGGTAATACGGGCGCTCGACCGGGCAGAAGTTGACGGCGCAGAGCAGCTCCCCGCCGTGCCCGTCCATGCGTAGGAACGCGACGACCGAGCTTGTGTTGTCGTCGCAGACCGCCCATTGGAAGCCCTCCCAGCCGTCGTCCCGCTCCCAGAGCGCGGCGGTCTTGAGGTAGAGGTGGTTGAGCGCCTTCGTGTAATCGCGGAGTCTGCGGTGGGCCTCAAAATCCAGAAGCAGCCAGTCGAGCTCGCGCTTCTCGTCCCACTCGATGAATTGGCCGAACTCCTGCCCCATAAAGAGCAGCTTCTTGCCCGGGTAGGCCATCATGAAGCCGAGAAACGCGCGCACCCCGGCGAATTTTTCCTCGTAGCCGCCGGGCATCTTATTGATGAGGGACCGCTTGCCGTGCACGACTTCGTCGTGGGAGACCGGCAGGATAAAATTCTCGGAAAACGCGTACATCATGCCGAAGGTGACCTTGTCATGGTTGTAGGCGCGGTAGATCGGGTCGAGGGAGGCGTATTCCAGCATGTCGTTCATCCAGCCCATGTTCCACTTGAAGCTGAAGCCGAGGCCCCCGGCGTACGGCGGCTTCGTGACCAGCGGCCACGCGGTGGACTCCTCCGCGATCGTCGCGACGCCCGGGAAGCCCGTCAGCACCGAGGTGTTGAGATCCCGCAGCAGCGAGATCGCCTCAAAATTTTCGCGCCCGCCGGCGCAGTTGCGCTCCCACTCGTCCCCCCGCTTTCCGTAGTCGCGGTAGAGCATCGAGGAGACCGCGTCGGCGCGGATGCCGTCGGCGTGGAATTTATCGCACCAGAAATTCGCGCTGGAAATCAGGAAACACCGCACCTCGTTGCGGCCGAAGTCAAAGACTTTGGTTCCCCAGTCGCCCTGCTCGCCCATCAGCGGGGAGCGGTATTCGTAGCAGCACTCGCCGTCGAACTGCGCGAGGCCGTGGGCGTCCTTGGGGAAATGGGCCGGCACCCAGTCGAAGATCACGCCGACGCCGGACTGGTGCATCCTGTCGACGAAGTACATCAAATCCTCCGGCGTCCCGTAGCGGGAGGTCGGCGCGAAATAGCCCAGAGACTGGTAGCCCCACGAGCCGTCGTAGGGGTGCTCCGTCAGCGGCAATACCTCGACGTGCGTGTAGCCCATCTCGGTCACGTAGTCCGCGAGCTCGTCGGCGATTTTTCGGTAGGAAAAAAAGCTGCCGTCGGGGTATCGCTTCCACGAGCCGAGATGCAGTTCATAGATATTCACCGGCAGGCCGCGCAGATGCGCGGGCCGGTTTTTCATCCACGCGTCGTCCTGCCAGAGGTAATTGTCCAGATCGTAAAACATGGAGGCGGAGGCCGGGCGCGTCTCGCCGTGGTAGGCGTAGGGGTCGGCCTTTAGGAGAACCCTGCCGTCCGCCGCCGTGACGGCGTATTTGTACCGGTCGAACTGCCGCACGCCCGGGATGAATCCCTCCCAGACGCCGCCGCCGCTCACCTCCTCCATCGGGTCGGCGAGGTGGTCCCAGTTGTTGAAATCGCCGACGACGGAAACCGCCCCGGCGTGAGGCGCCCAGACGCGGAACACCGCGCCCGCCGCGCGCCCCCTCCGCGCCGGGTGGGAACCCAGAAACGCGTAGGAGCGGTAATTCGTGCCCTGATGAAACAGATAGATCGGAAGGTCAAGATCTCTGCGCTGTTTTCTTTCTGCCAATCCCGTTGCCTCCTTTTTTCCGGATATCCTTATCTACTATTTTAATATACCAACTTTCCGCCCGATTTTCAAGAGCGGGGCGTCCCCGCGGAAAAGCTCTCCCCCATGGGAAAACGGCATCAATACGGAGCTTTCTCGCTTGACAAAAGGAGGGGCGGATAGTATCGTAGGAAATATATTTCTCCGGCCGCGCGAAAAACCGCGCGGCGGCGGGAAAAAAGGAGGCTTTGCCATGGGAATCGTCCTTGTCAGCCGGTGCTTATTGGGCTGCCCCTGCCGCTACGACGGCAAAAGCTGCCCGGACGGGCGGGTCCTCGCCCTCGGAAAAGAGCACGCGCTGATCGGCGTCTGCCCGGAATGCGACGGCGGCCTGCCGACCCCGCGCCCGCCCGCCGAGCGCCGGGGCGAGAGCGTCGTCACGGCGTCCGGCGCGGACGTCACGGAGGCCTACCGCCGCGGCGCGGAGATCGCCCTGCGCCTCGCCAAGGAGCTTCACGCCGACTACGCCGTGCTCAAGGCGAAAAGCCCCTCCTGCGGCCGCGGCATGATCTACGACGGCGGCTTCACCGGGACGCTCGTCCCCGGCAACGGCGTGACGGCGGAGCTTTTGCTCCAAAACGGCGTCCCGGTCAAAACGGAGAACGACCTGTGAGGGGCGCGGCGGCCCTTTCGGAATTTTTAAAAAGAAAGCCGGTTTTTCGCGGGGACGGCCCTTTCCAAACCGGAAAAAACATGATATAATTCAACAATATCTTTATCAGTTCGGAGGCGCAGTATGAACGCGATCATCACCGTCGTGGCCAAGGACGCCGTGGGCATCATCGCCTATATCAGCGGCTTCCTCAGCGAAAAAAACATCAACATCATGGACATCAGCCAGACCATCCTGCAGGAATATTTCACGATGATCATGCTGGTGGATCTCACCAAGTGCAGCCTGCCGTTTGACGAGCTGCGCGGCTCCCTGCTGGAGGCCGGCAGCGAAAAGGGCCTCGTCGTCCACATCCAGCGCGAGGACATCTTCAACGCGATGCACAAAATTTAAGTTTCCGCGCCGCGCGGGGCGCGAAACCGCCCCGGCCCGCCGATTTGGAGTTAGTATGATCAATACGGAAGACATTCTTCAGACAATTCAGATGATCGACGAGCAGCACCTCGACGTCCGCACGGTCACGATGGGCATCTCGCTCCGGGACTGCGCCGATCCGTCGATGGAGCGCTGCTGCGAAAAGGTCTACGAAAAAATCACGCGCTACGCAAAAAATCTGGTGCCGGTGTGCGAGTCCATCGCGCAGGAATTCGGCATCCCGATCGTCAACCGGCGCATCTCCGTCACCCCGGCCGCGGACGTGGCGGCCTCCTGCGGCTCGGACGACTACGTCCCCTTCGCGAAGGCGATGGACCGTGCCGCCGAGACGGTCGGCGCGGATTTCATCGGCGGCTTCTCCTCCTTGGTGCATAAGGGCTTCACGCGCTGCGACAGCGCGCTGCTCTCCTCCATCCCGGAGGCGCTCGCCGAGACGGAGCGCGTCTGCGCGAGCGTCAACATCGCCACCACCCGCTCCGGCATCAACATGGACGCCGTGGCCCGCATGGGCGCGATCATCAAAGAGACCGCCTACCTCACAAGGGAGCGGGACTGCCTGGGCTGCGCGAAGCTCGTCGTGTTCGCGAACGCCGTGGAGGATAACCCCTTTATGGCCGGGGCGTTTCACGGGGAGGGCGAGCCGGAGTGCTGCATCAACGTCGGCGTCTCCGGGCCCGGCGTCGTCGCCCACGCGTTAAAAGAGTGCGGCGGCGTGCCTTTCGACACGGTCGCCGAGACGATCAAGCGCACCGCCTTTAAAGTCACCCGCGTCGGCCAGCTGGTCGCGCAGGAGGCCTCGAACCGCCTCGGCGTGCCCTTCGGCGTCGTGGATCTCTCGCTCGCGCCGACCGCCACCGTCGGGGATTCCGTCGCGGAGATCCTTGAGCTGATCGGGCTTGAGAGCTGCGGGGCCCCCGGCACGACCGCCGCCCTCGCGCTGCTCAACGACGCCGTCAAAAAGGGCGGCATCATGGCCTCCGGGCACGTGGGCGGGCTCTCCGGCGCGTTCATCCCGGTCAGCGAGGACGCCGGCATGATCGCCGCCGTCGAGCGCGGCAGCCTCAGCATCGAGAAGCTTGAGGCCATGACCTGCGTGTGCTCCGTCGGGCTCGACATGATCGCCATCCCGGGCCGGACCTCCGCCGAGACGATCTCCGCGATCATCGCGGACGAGGCCGCGATCGGCGTCATCAACAACAAGACCACCGCCGTGCGCATCATCCCGGCGCTGGGCAAGGAGACCGGCGACCGCGTGGACTTCGGCGGCCTCTTGGGGAGCGCCCCGGTGATGAAGGTGTCCTCCTTCTCGGCCGAAAAGTTTATCGCGCGCGGCGGGCGGATCCCCGCCCCGATCCACAGCCTGCGCAACTGAGTTTTCTTTAAAATTTCCAAATTGTTAAATTTTTCTTCAAACCGCGGGGTTGCCCTGCGGGAAAAAGACGATTATATTGTACTTAGAAATTGAAAGGAGTGACCATCCATGGCGTTTTGTTCCAACTGCGGGGCCATCCTACCGGAAGGCGCCGTCTGCTGCCCCTCCTGCGGGAAACCCCTTGAGGGAAACAACCGGCCGATTGTCGAGGAGGAGGAGGCCGATTTCACCGAATCCTACGCCGCCGAGGAGCGCGCGGCGCTCGGCAAGCTCGCCGCCCTGCAATATCTGTCCATCGTCTTCGCGGCGTTCGCGATGATCGCGGAGCCGAATTCCAAATTCATCCGCTTCCACGCGAACCAAGTCCTGATCCTGACCCTGTTTTATTGCGCCTGCGGCGTGGCGGCCATCGTCCCCTTCCTCGGATGGGTCGCCTCCGGCGTCGGCATGATCGTGGCCCTCGTCTGGACCGTCATGGGCTTCGTCCGCGCGTGGAAGGGCGAGGCGAGGCTGCTGCCGCTGATCGGCAAGTTTAAATTCATTACATACTGAGCGCCCTATCGGAACGCCGCCGCGGCTTTTTTTTGCCGCGGCGGTATTTTTTTGCGGGTTCATCAGTTCCAAGCGTTTCATTCCGGTAAGCTTTTGGCGGGGACGGGGGGTGAGCGTCCCAATAAGCGGGAAAGGAACATGGATATGGCATTATCGAAAATTACGGAGGCCGACCTTCTGGGAAAGGGCGTCTACGGACAGGCGGACGTGCCGGGCCTCAGCGCATCGGAGATGCAGCAAAAGGTCGAGGAGATCGTCCGCGGCGTGGTCATCCCGAAATTCAACGAAAACGTCGAGCTGACCTGCTCGAAGGAGGACCTTGCGGGGGCGCAGTTCACCGCCGGGGCGGTGTCCTCCGTCTTTGGCCGGGCGGGGGACATTTCGGCTGCCGCCGGGGACTACGGCGCGGAAAAAATCGCCTACGGCAACGCCGGCTCCGGCCTCGCCGCCGGCAATGTGCAGGGCGCGATCAACGAGCTGGCGTCCGGCCTTAGCGGAAAGGCCGCCGCCGCCCACGCGCACGGCAGCCTGACGAGCGACGGCAAGCTCGGCGCGACGCCCGGAAACCTTGTCGTCACCGGCACCGGCGGCGCGGTCGAGGCGAAGGGCGCGGTCGCGGCGGGCATCGCGACGCTCGACGGCGGCAGCAAAGTGACGCCGCTGCAGGCCGCCTCCGGTCAGGTCGAAGTCACCGCGGACCGCACGCTGGAGCTCTCCGACGCGGGGAAAGACCTCGTCTGCGCCAACGGCTCGGCCATCACGGTCACGGTGCCGCTCTACGCGAGCGCGGCGTTTCCGCTCGACACGGAGATCGTCGTCTTCCGGGCGGGGGCGGGCGCCGTCACGGTCGCGTTCGCCTCCGGCGTGACGGTCTGGTGCAGGGAATCCGCCTACGGGATCGCGGACCGGTACTCGAGCGTCCTGCTCAAGAAGCGCGCGGCGGACAACACTTGGAGCCTCGAAGGAAATATCGGATGAAAAAAAGGAGAATCTTCCGGGATTTGCGCCGAACAAAGAAGAACGGCGCGCTTTCCGGCCGGGGGGCATAGGATATGCAGGAAGCGGTGCTGGCCGCCCTGATCACCGGCGCGGCCACGGTGATCGTGCAGCTTCTCATCAGCCACCGGGCGCGCGCGGATCAGGAAGACGCCCTGCGCCGTCAGGTGGATATTTTGATCGGCAGGCTCGACATCTTGGAGGAAAAGGTGGAAAAACACAACAACCTTGTGGAACGAATTTACAGGACGGAGGCGGAGATGGCCTCCGTAAAAGAATGGCTTGTCGGGATGCAGCGCGTCCCGCACGCATAAGAGGTGTTTTTATGATAAATTGGAAAGTCCGTCTGCGCAATAAGACGTGGCTGATGGTCTCCATCCCGGTCGCCGCGGCCGCGATCTATTCCGTGCTCGGCCTATTCGATATCGTTCCCCCGGTCAGCGAATCCGATCTGGTCAACGTGCTCACTTTGATCATCAACCTGCTGGCGGGGCTCGGCATCGTGATCGACCCGACGACCGACGGCATCGCCGACAGCAAACGCGCCCTCTGCTACACCTATCCTTTCTGCGACGGGGAGGAGGGACCGAATGACAACCTTTGACGGCGTCGACGTCTCGAAATATCAGGGGACGATCGACTGGGCAAAAGCCGCGGAATCCGGCGTCCAATTCGCGATTTTGCGCGCGAGCATCGGGAATGCGGCCGACCCCATGCTGAAGGCGAACCTCGCGGGCTGCGCCGCCGCGGGGATCCCGGTCGGCTTTTACCATTTCTGCAAATCCGCCGACGCGCGGGGCGCGCGGGAGGAGGGGGCCGTCTTTCTGGAGGCGATCGCGGGCGCGAAGCCGGAATATCCGATCTTCTGCGACATCGAGCTCGCCGTCCAGACGGCGCTCTCCGCCGCGGAGCAGATGGAGATCGCCGACGCGTTTTTTGAACGGGCGCTCGAACAAGGCTATCTCTGCGGCATCTACTCCTTCAAGGCCAATCTCGAGAAAATTTTGGCCTCGGAGGCGGCGCGCCTAAAGAAATACGAGATCTGGTGCGCGCAGTGGGCCGGCAAAAACGCCCTCGCGGAGGAGAGCGGCCTTTGGCAGCGAAGCAGCAAAGGCGTCGTCCCCGGCATCGGGACGGTGGTGGATCTGAATACCGCTTATAAAGATTACCCGGCGCTCGTCCGGGAGCGGGGCAAAAACGGTTTCCCGAAACAGGAGCCGGAGGACCCCTGCGCCGTCCTGCGCGCGGAGAGAGACGCCCTTGCGGAAAAGCTCCGAAAGATCGCCGAGATCCTCGGATAACGACCGTGCAAACGAAGCCCGGGCCGCCTGAAAAAGGCGGCCCGGGCTTTATGCATAGGAAATATAGAAGATCGGGCGGTAGGCCGCTCGGCGCTCATCACCGCGAATGCGGGCCCCGAAAATCGGCGTTCGATGGAAAACGGGAGCCCGGGAGGGCGGCGAAGGCCTGTGATTAAATGGCGCGGCGGGTGACCCGCATGGGCGGTTCATGATTGGAAAACCGGAAAAGACCCGGCGAAAAGCGGGAGTTTGAGGGAGCAAAGCCCTCCTGTGGCCCGACGGGTGACCCGCCATGGGCGGTACATGATTGGAATACCGGAAAAGACCCGCGGCGAAAAACGGGAGCCCGGGAGGGCGGCGACGGCCTGTGATTAAATGGCGCGGCGGGTGACCCGCATGGGCGGTTCATGATTGGAAAACCGGAAAAGACCCGGCGAAAAGCGGGAGTTTGAGGGAGCAAAGCCCTCCTGTGGCGCGGCGGCGCGGCAGGCATGGGCCCGGAAAACCGGCTCCCGGCTCACAAAATATGCAGGACCATGCAGGGGAAACCCCTTAGCTCCATCTCGGCGATAAAGCTTTCGGCGCGCCCGTCCTTCACGAAGCACTGCGCCGCGCCCGCGTCCCCGCGCGCCCGCGCCGCGCCATCCCCGCCGAGCAGTTCCCTCGCCGTCAGGATTGCCCGCCCGGGCCCGCGCTCCGGCTCCCGCTCGGGGACGTCGTCCCTCAAAAGCCGCTCGGAGCTCTCCGCCGACTCGCGAAACAGGCGCAGGAATTCCTCAAAATCGCCTTGGCGAAGCGCCTCGGCCTCGTCCTGTGCGCGCTGCGTCTCGGAAAAATAGTGCCACGCGCGCAGCATGGCCCGCTCGCCGAAGCGGTCGCGGATGACCGGGGCCTGCGCGAAAAACTCCGCCGGCTCCGCCTCGCACAGGCGCCCGCACTCGAGCGCCTGCGCGACGGCCCGCATGTCCCGCGCGAGGGAGGCGTCCTCCCGTGCCGGATCGCCATGCCGGGTCCCGGAATCCGCCATGACGAGCGTGTAGCCGCTCTTTGAAAAATCACAGTCCACGCGCTCGCACCGCGGCGCGTAGGGGTTTTGGAAGTCTGCCGAGACGACGCACCCGGCCGCGCAGGCGAGCGCGTCCATCTTTCCGCCCGGCCCGCCGAAAAACAGGGTCTCCGCCCGCTCGGCGAAGGCGGCCAGATGCTCCGGGGGCACTTCTTCCCCGAAATAAAGCCCGCTGATCACGGAGCCGATCAGCACCCCGAAGGCCGCGGAGGAGGCGAGCCCCGCCCCGGCCGGAATCTCGGAGGAAACCTCCGCCTCGAACCCGCCGAAGGAGTTGCCGCTCTCCAAAAAAGAATCGCAGACCCCGCGCGCGAGCGCATCGAACGTCCCGGGCCGCGCGAACTCCGGCCCGGTCTCCGAGAGATCGAACGAGCACTCCCCGAATCCCTCCGACCGGACGGTCACGCGGTCGTCCCCGGTTCGTTTCGCCCTCGCGGTCATATAGCGGCCGACCGCCGCCGCGAGGACGCCGCCACCCTGCTGCTCCGTGTGATCGCCGCCAAGCTCGGTCCTGCCCGGGATGCGGAATACGGAAAATTCGCCTTCCACCGCGCTCACCCCTTTTCTACCAAAGATTTTAGCGCAAAAGGCCCGCGATGGCAAGACGACCCTTTGACGATCAAAAAGATCCATGGTAAAATAACGTTCGGTGATAGAAAAACGCGGGCCGGCCGCCGCGGGAGGGGGAAAACGGGAGATGCCGCAACTGGTTTCGGACGGGCTTTCCGCCCTATATGAAAAATTCGGCGGGCCGCTCTTTTGGCCCGTACTCGCCGCGCTCGCCTATCTGCTGACGGTCAACCTGACCGCGTTTTTCCTCTTTTGGCGCGACAAGGCGCTCGCGACGCGGCATCTGCGGCGCATCCCGGAGGCGGCGCTGCTGCGCTGGGCGGCCCTCGGGGGCGCCGGGGGCGCGCTCTGCGGCATGCTCGTCTGCCGCCACAAGACGCGGAAGCCGAAATTCGTGATCCTCGTGCCGCTGCTGGCAGCCGTCTGGACGGCGGCGCTGATCCTGCTGGTTCTTTTCTTCGCGGGGAGGCTATGAGCGCTCCGGCCCGGTTCGCGGCATGGGCGGCCGCTTTTGGCCTTGAGCATCTTTTTTTGCCCAGTTTGCGGGGCCGACGGCGGCGCTGGTCCTGCTGGTTCTTTTCTTCGCGGGGGGCCGATGAGCGCCTCCGGCCCGGTTCGCGGCATGGGCGGCCGCTTTTGGCCTTGAGCATCTTCTTTTGCCCGGTTTGCAGGGCCGAAATCCCGCGGGCGGGGGCCGCGTTTAAAAATCCCGTGCTCGCGCTCAACGCGCACGCCGGAATCCTTGCGGGTGAAAACCGCGCCCGGGCCCCGCGTTTCTAAGAAATCTTTTCAGGCGTAAAGGATGGAAAAAAACGATGGAATACCGCTATACGACGCGCGGCGTCTGCTCGAGAAAGATCCGGTTCGACCTCTCCGAGGACGGCGTCGTCACCCAGATCGAGTTCACCGGCGGCTGCCAAGGTAATCTCTCCGCGATCCCGAAGATTTTAGAGGGCTGGCAGGCGGACAAAATCATCGCCGTGCTCAAGGGCAACCGCTGCGGGGATAACGAGACTTCCTGCGCCGACCAGCTCGCGAAGGCGCTCGAGGAGGCCAAGGAGAAGCTCGCCGCGGAGTGCGCCGGCAGAGAGTAATAAGATTTTTGGGCCCGGATGCCATAAAAAGGCCGCGGCCCGCGTTGTTTGCGCGGGCCGCGGCGAAATTTTGATCTTTGTATCGCTCAGTCGAGCGTGTATTTCTCGAACTCGTAGCCCTGCCCGCGCACGTAGTCGATGACGTCGCCGAGGACCGCCGCGTTGGTCGCCGAGACCGCGTGCAGCAGGAAGATCTCCCCGTCGTGCAGCGAGCCGGTGATTTTGGCAAAGGCCGCGCCGGTTTCCATCTGGGCCGCCGGGTCCCAATCTTTATAGGCGAAGCTCCAGAACACGCTGCGGTACCCCATCTTTTGCAGCAGCGCGACGCTCTGTTCGGAGAACGCGCCCTCCGGGAAGCGCCACAGGTACATGCTGTAATCGAAGTTGTCCTGCACATAATTATGGTTGTCGGCGACCTCGGCGTAGGCCTCCTCGAACGTGAGCTGCGTGAAATTCTTATGGCGGGCCGAATGGTTGCCGACGACGTGGCCCTCGTCGATCATGCGCCGCACAAGCTCCGGCTGGCTCTGCGCGTAGGGGAGCGTGACAAAGAAGACCGCGCTGACGCCTTTCTCCTTGAGCGTGTCGAGGATGGCGCCCGTGTAGCCGTTTTCGTAGCCCTCGTCGAAGGTGAGATAGACCTTTCCTTGATACTCATCGCCGGAGCGAAGAAAATCGGCGTTGTATTTTCCATATTTCTCCTGAAGCCCGACGCACGCGACGGGCTTCCCGGTCGCGTCGAACTGCACGCCCGGCCCCCACGGCACGTTCTCCGGGCTGAGGTTCGCGATCTCCACAAAATCCGCGCCCATCGCCTCGAGCGCGCGCAGGTTGTTGAGGTAGGTCTCGTCCTGCGATTCGGACTCGGACTCCGGCTCGGATTCCGGCTCGATCTCCGGCTTCACCGGCGTGATGACGAGCTCCGCGTCCCCCGTAAGAACCGGGGATCCCGTCTCCTCGTCCCGCCCGTCGCAGCCGGCCGCGCCGAACAGGAAGATCGCCGCCAGCAGGGCGGACAGGATACGCATTTTTTTCATGGGACGCTCCCTTCTCCGGCGGAATCGAAGCCCGGCCGCCGGAAGCCCGCTTTCGCGATTTTGACCTTTTTCGATCTTATTCTACCACAAAATCGTTTTTAAAAAAGCGGGTAGTCCTTTTTCGCCTGTATTATGCCCAGAAAAGTTCTGGTACGAATGGAATTTCCTGTCCCGTCTTGCTTTTTTGGGGCGGCTGTTTTATGATTTCTTTAAATAAAACGAACCGATCCGCGCCGGGGCGTCCCGGCTCCGCGGAAGAAAAGAGGCCCGCCATGGGAAAACCCTACCGTTTTTTGTTTTGGGATGTCGACCAGACGCTGCTGGATTTTAAAAAGTCCGAGAGCTACGCGCTGCGGGAGACGTTTGGGCGTTTTGGCCGCGAGGTGGACGACGGCGCGGTCTCCCTCTATTCCGGCATCAACGAGGGCCTTTGGAAGCGCTTTGAGCGCGGCGAGATCGGGAAAGAGGAGCTCAAGCTCGAGCGCTTCCGGCTCCTGTTTCAGGAGATCGGGATCACGGAGATCGGGCTTCAGGACTTTCAGGACGTCTATCAGGCGCTGCTGGGCAGCGTCTGCTATTACCTCGACGACTCCTATACGCTCTGTATGGAATTAAAGGAAAATTACCGCCAGTATGTAGTTTCCAACGGCGTCTCCGTGACGCAGCGCCGCAAGATGGAGCTCTCCGGCTTCGGGGAGCTGATGGACGGCGTCTTTATCTCCGAGGAGATCGGCGCGCCGAAGCCGCAGCGGGCGTTTTACGAGTTTTGCTTTTCGCGGATCCCGGCGTTCGCGCCGGAAGCCGCGCTCGCGGTCGGCGATTCGCTCTCGAGCGACATCCTCGGCGCGCGGGCGGCGGGCATCGACGCCTGCTGGTACAACCCCTCCGGCCTGCCCTTCTCCGGGAATCCCGAGGACGCCCCGGATTATACGATCCGAAACCTCCGGGAGATTAAAAAAATTTTGGGGGAAGAATAAGACCGGCGCGAACGCCCGGGATCAGCTTCGCCGCTCCCGTCAAAAAACGCCCCGCGGGGGTCTTTCCCGCGGAGCGCCGTCTTTGTTTTTTATTTCAGATTGAGCGGGGCCCGCCCTCCGGCAAAAAGGGCCGGGCAAAGACAGCCCCGCATGCCGCGCCTCTCTTTTGCCGCTACTCCCGGATCACCTGCCAGCGGTATTCCACGCCGCAGGGGCCCGGCTCCGGCAGACAGAGCTGATAGAGATCCTCCGCCCGGCTCTCGAGCCGCGCGAAGCGCGCCGCCTCGGGCGAGGTCTTCTCGAGATCCGCGAGCGAGCACGCGATCGGCACATCCGTTGGGCGCTTGGCCGCCTCTTTGAGCACGGCGGCGCCGGTCTCGTTCATGGCGAGCACGCGGCAATACGGAGGCCCGCCCAGCTCGAGCACGGAGAGATCCAAGCCCGTGAAGGCCGCCGCCGCGATGCGCCGGATGCGGCTCATCGCGTAGCGCTTCGTCTTTGCAAGCTCGTAAAATTCCGAGAGCGTGGCGGCCCTCTGCGCCGCGCCGTACACGCGGTGATAAAACCCCTCCGCCGCGCAGTCGGGCAGACGGGCGAACTCCTCCTCGGAGAGCGCGCGGAGCTTCGCGAGCATGGCGGTTTCGAGCTTTTCGGGCTCGGCGGGGAATTTGCCGGCCGCGCGGCCCTCCGCGAGCGCCTCGTACGCCGCCTCCGGTATATAGGGCCGCATCTCCTCCGGCGAGCAAAGACTGCGCAGGTATGACGCGGAGACGACGCCGGAGCGCAGGGCCGTCATCTCGCCGTGCCCCGCCCCGTAGCGCCGGACCGCGAGGATTTCCGTCCGCGGCGTCAGCTTTCGCACCCATTTGCAGTACTCGGCCCCGAGGGAATCGTTGGGGTTTTTGAGGAGATCCGCCTTCTCCGGCAGGAGCTTCCGGACAGCCCCCTCCCGCGCCGCGGCCATCGAGACGCCGCTTGCGAGGCAGGTTTTGAGTTCCGCCGCGTATTCCGGCGAGGAGAGGACTTCCGCGACGGCCCATACGCCCTCGGCGTCTCCGCTCTCGCTGCCGAAGGAGAGCGCGTCGACGCAGCCCAGCGCCGCGAGCAGCGAGATCCCGCCGAAGGCGAACCGCTCCGCGCTGCCGATCGCGTAGGGGAGCGGCAGTTCCAGAATCAGGTCGGCCCCGCAGCGCAGCGCGGCCCTCGCGCGAAGCTCCTTGGGGCAGAAGGCCGGCTCGCCTCTCTGGGTGAAATCCCCGCCGAGGACGGCGACGATCGCCTGTGCGCCCGCGGCCCTCGTCCGGCCGATCTGGTAGGCGTGGCCGTTATGAAACGGGTCATATTCCGCGATAATCCCGGCAATTTTCACATGCGGCGCCTCCTTTTTAGAAATTTGACGCAAAATATGCATAATTTTGCCCGTTAAAGTGTATGGGGCTTGAAATTTTACCCATAGTGTAATAATATAGGAATGTTGTGATGGCGTCAAGCGCGCCGTCAACCAAATAGAGTCGGATTTATTATTTGGAGGTTAGGAAAATGAAAGTACTGGTCATCAACGCCGGAAGCTCCTCTCTGAAGTATCAGCTGATCGAGATGGAGACCGAAGAGGTCGTCGCGAAGGGCCTCTGCGAGAGAATCGGCCTCGGCGGACACATCAGCCATAAAACCCAATCCGGTTGGACAACCGAATACGACGTCGATTTCCCGACGCATAAAGAGGCCTTCATCGAGCTCGTCAAGCTGCTGACCACCGGGGAAAACAAGGTCGTCGGCGACATCCGCGAGATCAAGGCCATCGGACACCGCGTGCTCCACGGCTCCGAAAAGTACAAGTCCTCCACGCTGATTACGGACGAGGTCATCGAGGACATCGGCGTCAAATTCAAGGATCTCGGCCCGCTGCACAACCCGCCGCAGGCCATCGCCATGAAGGCCTGCCAAGAGGTCTTCGGCAAAGGGGTCCCGATGGTCGCCGTCTTCGACACCTCTTTCCACCAGACCATGCCGCCCAAGGCCTACATGTTCGGCATCCCGTACGAGTATTATGAGAAATACTCGATCCGCCGCTACGGCTTCCACGGCACCAGCCACCACTTCATCACCAAACGCTATTTTGAGATCACCGGCAAAAAACCGGAGGGCACCAAGCTGGTCATCTGCCACCTCGGCAACGGCTCCAGCCTCTCCGCCGTCAAGGACGGCAAGGTCGTGGACACCTCCATGGGCCTCACCCCGCTCGACGGCTTCATCATGGGCACCCGCTGCGGCGGCATCGACCCCTCCGTCGTCACCTACGTGATGGAAAAAGAGGGCTTCACCCCGGAGCGCATGTCGAACCTCATGAATAAAGAATCCGGCTTCCTCGGCGTATCCGGCGTCTCCAACGACTGCCGCGATTTGCAGACCGCCGCCGCCGAAGGCAACCAGCGCGCCCAGCTCGCGCTCGATATGTTCACCTACCAAATCAAAAAGATCGCCGGCGGCTACGCGGCCGCGATGGGCGGCATCGACGCCATCATCTTCACCGGCGGCATCGGCGAAAACTCCTCCTCCATCCGCGCCGAGATTTGCTCCGACATGGAATTCCTCGGCCTCTCGATCGGCCAAGAGCTCAACAAAAACGCGAGCCGCAAGGAGTGCAGATTCTCCACCGCGGACAGCAGGGTCGAGGCGTGGGTCATCCCGACCAACGAGGAGATCATGATCGCCCGGGATACCGTCGAGAAAGTCTTCGGCTGACCTTTCCCCGCATAATAAAATACCAGCCGCAACCGGCTGGTATTTTTATCTGGCGAGCGTTCGACCCCCCCTTCGGACTTCGGTATGTAGGGCGGCGGGGCGCGCCGCCGGATGAAAGCGACGTCAGCCCGCTTGGGACGCGGTCCCGGGCTCGTAGTCTTTAAAGAGCAAGGAAATGCTCCAGATCCCGCCGAGGCCGACCAAGGTATAGATGATCCGGCTGACCAGCATGGCCGCGCCGCCGAACAGCCACGCGACCAGATCCAGCTGAAAGAGGCCGATCAGCCCCCAGTTGATCGCGCCGATGATCACCAGCGTCAGGGCGAATTTATCCAATGCGTTCATCATAAAAAACAGCTCCTCGTCTTGATTTTGCCGATAGTATCTGCGAAAATGGGATAAAATATTCCGCGGACGCCTTTTTCCCGCAACAGGCATCACAATTCCATGCGAAACTATATAAAAATCCAAACAGAAAAGGAATGGCCCCATGAAAAAACTTCTCTGCGCGGTGGGTTCCCTGTGTTTTATTTTGTTGTCGGCGTTTCCCGCCAAGGCGGAGACGCTCTCCCCGCCCTCCGCCTACTCCGAGGCGTACTGCGTCATGGACGCGGACACCGGCCAAATGCTGATCGGCAAAAACCCCTACACCGAGATGTACCCCGCCAGCGTGACGAAGATCCTGACCGCGGCCATGGCGCTCGAGACCCTCGACCCGGCGGAGCGCTACACGTTTTCCAAAGAGGCGGCCGTCTACGACCACGGCTCCACCCACCTTGCCTTCTCCGCGGGCGAGACCTGCAAGATCGAGGACCTGCTCTACGGTGCGATGGTGGAGTCCGCCAACGACTGCGCGCAGGGGCTCGCCGACGCGGCCGCCGGCTCCATCGACGACTTTGTCTCGCGGATGAACGAAAAGCTCGCGGCGCTCCACTGCGAGGACAGCCACTTCGTCAACCCGACCGGCATGCCGGACCCCAACCACTACACCTCCGCCTACGACCTGTGCCTCATCACGAAATACGCGCTGACGGTCAAGGGCTTCGAGACCTACTTCGACGCGTGGGAGTGGACCATCGGGCCGACCAACAAGCAGGCCGAGGCCCGCGTGATGGGCACCCACCACGCGATGATCGTCGGGCCGGAAAATAACGGCGTCTTCGGTTACGACTACGCCACCGGCGGAAAGCTCGGGTGGACGGAGGAGGCCAAGCACACGATCGTCACCGTCGCGGAAAAGGACGGCGTGCGCCTCGTCTGCGTCGCGCTCAAAAGCGGCGACAAATACGACAAATACAAGGATTCCACCGCGCTGTTCGACTACTGCTTCGAGAATTTTTACGGCGTCGATTTTGCCCCGGAGTGCGCCGGCGGCTTGGAAAGCAGCGACGGCGCGGCCGAATACGTCTACCCCGATAGCGTCCGCCTGCTGCTGGCGGGCGGCCTCACGGCCGCCGACGTCACGGCGGATTACACCCATGCGGCGGACGCGGAAAACCCCTATTTTACGCTCTCGGTGCCCGACAACTCCGCCATGCGCTCCGACATCCTGACCTATTACCCCGAGGAGCTCGCGCCCGCCGGGGCTTCGGCGGAGGTGGAAAATCCCGGGGCCGGCCTCGTTTCGGGCGCGGAAAAGTCCCCCATCCCGTGGTGGGGCTGGATCGCGGTGCCGCTTTGCACCCTGCTGGTCCTCGCCGCCGCCGTCCTGTGCGTCCGTTTCTACAACCTGCGCAAATACCGCAGGCTCCGCATGGAGAAAAAAAGAAGGCTCGCAAAATGGGAGAGCTCCCGCAGGCGGGACCCTCCGTTCGACGAGCCGGATCTCTTATAAAAAGACTGCCGGGGCGGGTTTTCGCCTCCGGCAGTTTTTTTGCGCTTTCGCGGATGAACGTTTATGAAAAAATGATTCTTCGCCCGGCGCGAGCGGCGGATGCCGAAATCCTCCTATCAACGTCGGGAAGGCGACAGTGAGGGCGGGCGGCGGACGGTCACGGCGGATGGCGAAGTCCTCCTGCCGACGCCGGGGCGTGGGCGGTGGACGGGTCGCCCGGCGCGGGTGGCCGCGTTCCCCAAGATCACTCCGCGGCGATATTCCTTGCCCGCTTCTCCCAGCGGCCGGTCTTAAAATACCAGAGCATCAGCAGGCTGCAAAGCACCCAAGCCGCCGGGTAGCCCATGACGACCGAGAGCACCGTGTTGTAGACCCGCGAGATCACAAACAGATAGACTTGGCGGAAGACGACGAAGGTGGAGAGCATGCAGACCATCGGCGTCAGGGAGTCCCCCGCCCCGCACAGCGCGCCGGAGAGCACCTGATTGACGCAGCAGATGCAGTAGAACGGCGAGACGATCCGGCAGAACAGCACGCCGTACCGCAGGACCTCCGGGTCGCCGGTAAAGAGCCCGACCACCGGCTCCGCAAAAATCTCGACCACAACCATCAGCGCGAGCGTGGCGAAGACGGTCATCTTCGTCGTCACGCCGATGCCTTTTCGCGCGCGCTTCCAGTTGTTCGCGCCGAGATTCTGCCCCACAAAGGTCGTGACGCTCAATGAGAGGCTCTGCATCGGCAGGAACATAAACTGGTCGATCTTGCCGTAGACGGCCCAGCCCGCCATCACGGCAGAGCCGAAATAGTTGATGTAGGACATGACGAACACGTTGGAAAACGAGGTAATCATCATCCGCAGCGCCGTGGGAAATCCCACGAGCACCACCTTTTTTAGGATCGGCCAGACGATCTTGAGCCGCTTCCAGCGCAGCCGGTAGATCTCGTCCGTCCTGCTCAGGGAGAGCAGGATCAGCAGCGCCGACACGGCCTGCGAGATCACCGTCGCCCACGCCGCGCCCCCGATGCCCATGCCGTAGTTGAGCACAAAGTGCAGGTCGAGCGCGACGTTGAGCATGGAGGAGACGATCAGAAAATAGAGCGGGCGCCGCGAGTCGCCGACCGCGCGCAGGATGCCCGCGCCCATGTCGTAAATCATGGTGAAGGAGATCCCGGAGAAGTAGATGCGCAGGTAGGTGCGCGCGCCCTCGTAGACGTCGGCGGGGGTCGCCATCAGGCGCAGCATCGGCTCAACCATCAAAACCCCGATCGCCGTGAAGACGAGGCAGAGGCCGAACGTGCACAGCAGGATCGTATGTACGGCGTCCTCGACGCCCTTTTTATCCTTGGCCCCGAAGTACTGCGCGACGACGACGCTCGCGCCGACGGCGAGGCCGCTCGAGCAGCCGATCAGCACGTTGATGATGTTGGCCGTGGAGCCGACCGCCGCCAGCGCCTCTTTCCCGACGAACCGGCCGACGACGACGCTGTCCACGGTGTTGTAAAACTGCTGAAACAGGTTGCCGATCAGCAGCGGGATCGAAAACAGCGTGAGCAGCTTCCAGATCGAGCCCTCGGTCATCCGCAGTTCATTTTTTTTGCCGAATTGTTTCATTGGACTCCCTTTCCCGCGAAAAAAACGTACAGATCTGATTCTATCACGAATTTTTTCTGAAAGGAAGAGGATTTCGGAAATTCAAGGAAACTTGCGCTTTCCCATTTTCTTGCCATATTCGATGCAGAATAAAAAGGCGGCCCCGCGATCGTTCAGAAAATCGTCCGCCACGGCGCCGGCGGCCCGCCCGTTTTGGAAAAAATGGGTCCGGGATTGACATTCGCGCGTATACTGTGGTATATTCATTTCAACATCATCAAAATGCGTCCGACCGGGAGAAGTAGCCGTTTGCCGGCGCGCCAGAGAGAGCCCGCGCCAAGCTGGAAGCGGGTTTCGCGAAGGAGCGGCGAAATGCACCCGGAAGCACGGAAGGGGAAACCGCTTTCTCTTATTGCAGGGGAGCGGGAGTATCCGACTGCGGGGGTTCCCGTTACAGAACGGCGTCCTGATCGGGACGGGTCGAGTGAGAAGCCGGAGTGGAACCGCGGTAGTTTTGCCGCCTCCGTCGCAGAATCTGCGGCGGAGGCTTTTTTTATTTTTTTTTGAATCGTTTATAGCCGAAAGGAGCGTGCGCGCAAATGTTTGACAATCTGAAAGCGGATATCCGCGCGGTAAAAGAGAGGGACCCGGCGGCGAGAAACAGCCTTGAGGTATTGCTGCTCTACTCCGGGCTCCACGCGATCATGTGGCACCGGCCGGCCTACTGGCTCTATCAGCATAAGTATTTCTTCCTCGCGAGGGCGCTCTCCCAGATGGTGCGCCACACGACCGGCATCGAGATCCACCCGGGCGCGAAGCTGGGGCGCGGCATCCTGATCGACCACGGCGCGGGCGTCGTCATCGGCGAGACGGCCGAGGTCGGCGACGGATGCACGATCTATCAGGGCGTCACCCTCGGCGGCACCGGCAAGGACACCGGCAAGCGCCACCCGACGCTCGGCAAGGACGTCCTGATCGGCTGCGGCGCGAAGGTGCTCGGCCCCTTCACGGTCGGCGACGGCGCGAAGATCGCGGCCAACGCGGTGGTGCTCGGGCCGATTCCCGAGGGCGCGACCGCGGTGGGCGTGCCGGCCAGAGTCGTGCGCATCCACGGCATGAAGACGGAGCAGCTCGATCAGATCCACCTGCCGGACCCGATCGCGCAGGAATTCTGCCGGCTCCGCGCCGAGATCGAGCGGCTTGATCGAGAGATCGGCTCCTGCGTGAAAAAGGAGCCCGCGGCGGACGCGGAGATCGCAGACGACGCGGCGCAGGCCTGCGCGGACGCCCCCGCCTGCTGCGCGGCGGCGGAAAACGACGCGCAGACGGAGGAAAATCCATGAGAGTTTACAACACGATGACCCGGCAGAAAGAGGAGCTTGTCCCTCTTTCTCCCGGGGAATATAAAATCTACGCCTGCGGGCCGACGGTGTACAACCTCATCCACATCGGCAACGCGCGCCCGATCTGCATCTTCGACGTGCTGCGCCGCTATCTGGAATATAAGGGGAATAAAGTCGTCTTCGTCCAGAATTTCACGGACATCGACGACAAGCTGATCCGCCGCGCCGCCGAGGAAAACACGACGGTCAAGGAGCTCTCGGATCGTTACATCCGCGAGTACCAGACCGACGCCGCGGGCCTCGGCGTGCCCCCGGCGACGATCCACCCGAGGGCCACCGAGACGGTGCCGGAAATCCTGCAAATCATCGAGGGGCTTGTGGAGAAGGGTTACGCCTACGCGCTCCCGGGCGGCAGCGTCTATTTTCGCACGCGGAAATTCGGGAACTACGGCGGGCTCTCCGGCCAATCGGTCGACGATCTCGAATCCGGCGCGCGCATCGACGTGGACGGGGAAAAAGAGGACCCGCTCGATTTCTGCCTTTGGAAAGGGGCAAAACCGGACGAGCCCAGCTGGAGCTCCCCTTGGGGGGAGGGCCGCCCGGGCTGGCATATCGAATGCACGGCCATGATCCGCAAATTCCTCGGCGAGACCATCGACATCCACTGCGGCGGGCAGGACCTGATCTTCCCCCACCACGAGAACGAGATCGCGCAGGGCGAGTGCTTCTCCGGCAAGCCCTACGTCCGCTACTGGATGCACAACGGCTACATCAACGTCGACAACGTCAAGATGTCGAAGAGCCTCGGTAACTTTTTTACCGTGCGCGAGGTGGCGGAGAAATTCGGCTACGAGCCGATCAAATTCATGATGATCCAAGCCCACTACCGCATGCCGCTCAACTACACGCTCGCGGTCATCGCCTCCTGCAAGGCGGCGCTCGAGCGGCTCTATACCTGCCGCGGCAACCTCGACTTCGCCCTGCAAAACGGGCTCGACGAGAAAACCGCGGGCGAGGAGGAGTTCCTCGCCTCCCTCGAAGCAAGGCAAAGGGCCTTCGACGACGCCATGGACGACGACCTCAACACCGCCGACGCCGTGGCCGCGGTCTTCGACCTCGCGAAGGACATCAACAGCTTCCTCACCGTCCCGCGCTCCAAGGCGGCGCTCGCGGAGGCGGCGGGGCGCTTCGACACGCTGACCGGCGTGCTCGGCATCCTCTACAACCGCAAAACCGAGGCTCTCGACGCGGAGATCGAGGCGAAGATCGCCGCCCGCGAGGCCGCGCGGAAGGCGAAAAACTGGGCCGAGTCCGACCGCGTCCGCGACGAGCTCAAGGCCGAGGGCATCCTCTTGGAGGACACGCCGCAGGGCGTCAAATGGAGACGCGCCTGAGCGCCGCCTCCCAAAAATAAAACGAACGATCCCGCCCCGGGCCGCAGAAAAACCGCCGCCGCGTGGGGCGGGGTCTCTTTTTTCATTTTATTTTTGCCGGGCGCGAAAGCGGCGGCCGGTTTTTCGTCTCTCCGCGCCGCCCGGATTTGCCGCCGCGCGGGGCGGGGTTTCGGCGCGCCCCCGGCGCGGCGCCGCATCCTTTTTTTGCCCGGAACGTCTCCGGGCTTTTCATTTCGCGTGTTTCGGGGTATACTCTTTTTGATAAAAAGTCCGCGTTTTTGAAAGGGGGAAACCGTTTTGAGCGCCGCTTCGGAGCGTGTGACGCACGAGCTGCCGCCGGTTTATGACGAAAAGAGCGCCGTGCTCGTGCTCGGGACGATGCCGTCGCCCGCGAGCCGCGCGCGGGGGTTCTATTATTCCCACCCGCAGAACCGCTTCTGGCCGGTGATGGCGGCGCTCTTCGGCGAGGCAGAGCCGCGCCTGCCGGAAGAGAAGGCGGCCTTCGTCCTGCGGCACCGGATCGCCCTCTGGGACACGCTCTCCGCCTGCGAGATTGAGGGCGCCGGGGACTCCACCATCCGAAACCCGGAGCCGAACGATCTCTCCCTGATCTTTGATACCGCGCAAATCCGCGCCGTATTCACGACCGGATCGGCCGCCCACCGGTTTTATCAGAAATTTCACGCCGGGAAATACCCCGCGCCGGAGTTTTGCCTCCCCTCCACCAGCCCCGCGAACGCGAGGACCCCGCTGTCCGATTTGATCGAAATTTATAGAAAAATGACGGATTACCTATAATAATAGGCTCGGAAAAAATTTGATTATTTTTTCGGCAGAAAGAGAGGCGCACATGCCTCTCTTTTTTTGTATATTCCCCGCCGGCTTCGTGCAAAATACGGATAAACGAGTTTCAAAAAAGGTGGTCAAAAATATGAAGAATGATTCAGGAGGAAACGGGGGCACCCGTTTTATTGCTGGAAAAGGATTTTATGCGGCCTTGGCGGTCTGCCTGCTGGGAGCGGCGGCCGCGGCGTGGATCTCGGTGGACCGCAGCTTGAACTCCGCCAAAGAGAAAGAGAACATTCCGATTGAAGAGACCGTGGAGTCTCACGGCTTCGAAGAGGTGGACGCCGGAGAGGATTACGCCCCGCCGCACGAGCCCGTCGAGGTCCCGGTCGAGGCGGAGCAGCCGGACGTCCCCGTGAACGCCGAGGAGAACCCGGCCGAAGCGGCGGACGCCGTCGAGGAGGAGATCCAGCAGACCCCCACCGAGGAGGCCGGCCTTTTCAGCGGCAAGACGACTTGGTCGCTGCCGGTGGAGGGCGACGTCATCAACGATTTCAGCAACGGCGAACTGGTCAAGAACGAGACGCTCAACGAATGGCGCACCCATAACGGCGTCGACATCGCCGCCGAGATCGGCTCCGACATCCACGCCTGCGCGAACGGCACCATTGCCCGCATCTGGAACGACCCGATGTGGGGCGAGTGCGTCCAAATCGAGCACAAGGACGGCATCATCTCTCTCTACTGCGGCCTCGCGCAGGATACGATCAAAGTCAAAGAGGGAGACGCCGTCTCCCGCGGCGACGTGTTGGGCACGCTGGGCGAGACGAACCTTGCGGAGGTCGGCGAGGACAGCCACCTGCACTTCGTCATGAAGCAGGGCGACGCCTACGCGGACCCGCTGCAGCTCATGGGCATGAAATAACCGGATTCTCTCCATGGCGGGCGGCGTTCCCCTTAAAAAAGGGGACGCCGCCTTTTTTATTTTTTCGCGCCCGCTTCGCCGGAAAAACCGCGGGCCGTCGCGCCCCGCCGCCCTGAGTACCCCGCAATGCCGGGCCGCCCTTTCATAAAAATCCCTCCCGCCCCCGATGGGACGATTTTGTCATAGAGAAAGCGCCGTGGAACTTTTTTTCTTTCGCGCGCTGTGATAAAATGGAAGCGTAACGGAAAGGGGGCCCCGACATGCTTCGACTCATCATCGGTCCCGACAGCCGCGCCAGAAGGCGGGCTTTATACGGCCGCATCGCCGACGCGGGCGAGGGCGCTCTGCTGATCGTGCCCCGGCAGTTCTCTTTTGAGAGCGAAAAGCTGCTGGGCGCGTTCCTCGGCGGCGAAAGGCGGAGCCTCGCCGAGGTGCTGAGCTTTCCGAAGCTCTGCGAGCGGATCTTTCACCGGTACGGCGGGTTCGCGGGCGACCACATCGACGACACCGGAAGGCTCCTGCTGATGAGCGCCGCCCTCTCCGAGACCGGGAGCGACCTGCGGTTTTTCACAAAATCCGCGAAGGACGCGGCGTTCGCCGAGGAACTTGTGCGGGCGGACGGCGAACTGCGCAAGAGCGGCGTCTCCGGCGCCGACCTCGAGCAAATCGCGGAGGACTGCGCCGGCTCCGTCTTGGGCGAAAAGGCCGCCGATCTCTCCAAAATTTTATCCGTCTACCGCGCGATGGTGAGCGCGGGCTATGCGGACGAGCTCGACGAGCTGCCGCGCGTGGCCGCGATGCTGGAGACGAAGGCGTTTTTTAAAGACAAAAAAATCTTTTTCGACAGCTTCAACCGCTTCAGCGCCGTGGAATCGCGCCTCGTCCTCCTGATGCTGGAGGCGGCGCCCGAGGTCACGGTGTCGCTGTGCTGCGACACGGTCTTCGACCGTCTGGGCGGGGTGGGCCCGTTCGCGGTCTGCCAAAAGACGGCCGCCCGGCTCCACCGCGCCGCCGAGGACGCCGGGGTCAAGACCTACGTCGAGGACGCGGGCTTCTCCCCCGAGGGGATCGCCCCGGCCCTGCGGCATCTGGCGGAGTATTTCCTAAAGCCCGCCGCCGTGCCGTTTTCCGGGGATTTTTCCGGCGCGGTGGAGCTCTATCAGGCCGCGAACCCCTACGAGGAGGCCTCCTTTGTCGCCGCCTCCGTCCGGGAGCTCGCCGAGCGGGGCTGCCGCTACCGCGACATCTGCGTGATCGGGCGGGACCTCTCACCCTATGAGCATCCGCTCGCCGACGCCTTCGGGAAGGCGGGCATCCCCTACTTCCTCGACCGCCGGGACGACGCCGCGGACCTGCCGCCGACCGCCTTCGCGCTCGCGGCGCTCGAATGCTGCACGCGGAATTTCGAGGCCGCGCCGGTGCTGCGCATGATGAAGACCGGGCTTCTGCCCTTCTCCGAGGAGGACGTGGCCGAGTTTGAAAATTACTGCGAGATCTGGAGCGTCCGCGGCAGGCTCTTTTTGCAGCCGTTTACCGCCTCCCCCTCCGGCTTCGATCCGCCCGCCGAGGGCGACGCCGCCCTGCTCGAGCGGCTCGAAGCCATGCGGCGGCAAGTCATGGAGCCGCTCGAGGCGCTCCGAAACGGCCTCGACCGCTGCGACGGGCGCCGTTTCTGCGACGAATTCTTCCGCTTTTTTGAGGCCTGCGGGGTCCCCGACGGGCTGCGCCGCCTCTGCGAAACATACGAGGCCGCGGGCAATCTGCGGCTCGCGGCCGAGCTGCCCACGCTCTGGGATTCCCTCGTCGCGCTGCTCGACCGCTTCTACGCCGGGCTCGGCGGCGTCTCCCTCGGCCCCGCGAAGATGGCCAAGCTCTTCACGATGTCCGTCACCGCGGCGGATCTCGGCGTGGTGCCGCAGACCGCCGACAGCGTGACCATCGGCACCGCGGACCGCCTGCGCCCGGTGGATTCCAAGGCCGTTTTTTTGATCGGCCTCAACGACCGGGTCTTCCCCGCGCCGGTCGGTTCCGGCGGCCTTTTCAGCAGCTCCGAAAAAAAACAGCTCGCGGAGATCGGCTTCGAGCTCTCCGACACCGAGGAGGATTTGCTGGCCGAGGAGCGCAGCTACGCGTTCACGGCGTTCACCGCGCCGTCGGAGAAGCTCATCGTCTGCCGCAGCCGCTGGGACGTCAAGGGCGACGAGCTTGGGGAATCCCCGTTCCTCGCGCGGCTCTCCTCCCTGTTTCCGGGGCTAAAATCGAAGACCGCCGCCGATTACGGCAAGCCCTTCTTCCTGCGGACGGAGCGGGGCGCCTTCGACGCGCTGACCGAGGCCGGCGGGGAGAGCGGCTACGCCTCCGCCCTGCGGGAATTCCTCTCGGCCCGCCCGGAGTGGCGGGAAAAATGCGAGCGGCTCAAGTCCGGCGTCGACCCCTCGCGCTTCGCGATCACGGAGCCGGGCCTCGCCGACGCGCTCTTTGGCAAAAAGCTGCGCCTCTCCGCCTCGAAGATCGAGGCCTACGAGAGCTGCCCGTTTTCGTTCTTTGTGCAAAACGGCCTGCGCCTGCGCGAGCGCAGAAAGGCGGAGCTTTCACCGCTCGACACCGGCACGCTGATCCACTACATCCTTCAGGTCATGCTGCAAACCTACGGCGGCAGGGGGCTTGCCGAGCTCTCCGAAAAGGAGCGGCGCGCGGCCGTGCTCAAGCTCTTGGAGGAATACCTCTCCGGCGTGCTCGGCGGCGAGGAGAACAAATCCGGGCGCTTTCTTTACTTATATTCCCGCCTCGCGGGGCACTTGGCGCGGCTCTTTGAGCGGATCGCCGAGGAATTCCGGCAGTCCGAATTCGAGCCCGCGGGCTTCGAGGTCCCCGTCTCGGAGGAGGAGGGCGTGGAGCCGCTGCGCCTGCGGACACCGGACGGGCGCGACGTGCTCGTGGAGGGGCGCATCGACCGCGTGGATGTGCTCGAAAAGAACGGCAAGCGCTATGCCCGGGTGGTGGACTACAAATCCGGGGCGAAGGCCTTTGATCTCTCGGATGTCTATTACGGCCTCAACATGCAGATGCTGATTTACTTATTCTCTATTTGGCAGGATGGGCGCAGCGAATTCGCCGGGCACACGCCCGCGGGCGTCCTCTATATGCCGGCGAGGGACGCCTCCCCCGCCGCCGAGCGCGGCGCGGCCGCGGACCCGCGCTCGGAGACCGCCGCCGCGCGCTTTCGGATGAACGGCCTCCTGCTGGACGACCTCTCCGTGCTCAACGCGATGGAGCCGGGCCTCGCGGGGATATATATCCCCGTCAAAATGAGAAATAACGGCTGCGACACGGCGAATCTCGCGACCTTGGAGCAGTTCGGCGCCATCGAAAGGCACATCGCCTCGGTGCTCGTCTCGATGGCACAGGAGCTCGGCGCGGGCAGGATCGAGGCCCTGCCAGTCGCGCGAAACGACAAAAAGCAGTGCGAGCGCTGCCGGTTTTTGTCCGTCTGCCGGATGCCGGAGGACGGGCCGTGCTCAAAACTCGGCAGGCTGACGAAACAAGAATTCTTTGACGGCATCGAAGGGGGCGAGGGCGTATGAGCGGGCGAAACTGGAACCCCGAGCAGCTCTCGGCGATCGAGGCGAGGGGCGGCACGCTCCTTGTCTCCGCCGCGGCCGGCAGCGGCAAGACCGCCGTTTTGACCGAGCGCGTGCTGCGCATGCTCACCGACGAGCAAAACCCGGTCGACGCGGACCGCTTCCTCGTCATGACCTTCACGCGCCTCGCCGCCGCGGAGATGAAAAACCGCATCACCGAGGCCCTCTCCGAAAAACTGGCGGGGAAGCCCGGGGACGTCCGGCTCGCGCGGCAGCAGATCCTGCTCGAAAAAATGCGGATCGGCACGATCGACGCCTTCTGCCTCGACCTCGCGCTTGAGCATTTCAGCGCGCTGGGCATCTCGCCGCAGAGCCGCGTCGCGTCCGAAAAGGAGCTCGGCATCCTCAAAAGCGAGGCGCTCGCCGAGGTGATGGAGGAGCGCTACGCGGCGAAGGACGGGGGCTTTCTCGCCCTCAGCGAGACGCTGGGGGCCGGGCGGGACGACGCCGACCTCGCGAACACCGTCCTCAGCCTCTACGACTGGCTCCGCACCCAGCCGCATTACGAAAACTGGCTCGATTCGGTCTGTCATTTATACGATGCGGATATTTTCCCCGAAAATCACCCGTGGGGAAAGATCCTTTTAGACTACGCGGGCGAGGCGCTCCGGGACTGCAAACGGCAGGCGGAGTACGCCCTCTCGCTCGCGGGGCGGGAGGAGGACGTCCTCGCCGCCTACGGCGCGGCGCTCGCCTCGGACGCGGCGGCCTTGGAGAGCCTCCGCGATTGCGCGGAAAGGGGCGGCTGGGACGCGCTGCGCGCGGCGCTTCAAACCGTAAACTGGCAGAGGCTCTGCGGGCTGCGCGGCTACGGCGGCGCGCTCGGCCCAAAGGTGAAAGAGATCCGAGACGGGTACAAAAAGACGGTCTCGGACCTCGGCAAAAAGCAGCTTTTCGCGTCGGAAAAGGAGTTTCGGGAGGACGTCGCCCTGCTCGCGCCGCTCGCCCGGGATCTTTTCTCCTTAACGATGGATTTCGACCGGCGCTATTCCGACAAAAAGCGGGAGAACCTGCTCTTGGACTACGCCGACCTTGAGCACTTCACGCTCGGCTTGCTGACCGAGCGGGACGGCATGGGCGGCTATCTGCCGACCGCGGCGGCGCGGGAGATCTCCGCCCGCTACGAATACATCCTCGTGGACGAATGTCAGGACATCAACGCGGCGCAGGACGCCGTCTTCCGCGCGCTCTCCCGAAACGGCAAAAATCTTTTTT
>JAGOPP010000008.1 GCA_017991935.1 Oscillospiraceae bacterium | reverse complement strand
CCAGAGCGGCGGTTTGTCTGACGGCAAGCCGCCGTATTTTTATGGCAAGAAGTCATGATTCGTATATTTGTACCGATATACCTTATAAAAAAGAGATGTCCGGTTTCGTCCCCGGTCAGCTCTTTTTGTTATTTTCAGGCGGTTAAAAATAAGGCGGCAAAAGGAAGCTGAGCGAAAGGCGCGCCCCCGCGATCCCATCCATCCTTCTTAAATAAAACGGGGGACTCCGGTTTCGTTTTTTATCCGGCCCCGAAAGGAGGATTTCTCAGCGGAATCGGCGGGCTTCGCACTTCGGCGCGGCGCCCAAACAAAGGCCCGGTTTCGTTTTGAAAAAAGCGGCGTTATCGGCAGCGCCGCACGTCATAACGTCTTTTTGTACAGCGTGGAGACGGCGCCGAGCACGACGCCCACGGCCGCGCCGATGAGAAGCCACAGCACAAGGTTTTGGAGCAGCGCGCCGAGCACGACGCCGACCGCCGCGCAAAGACCGATGGACGTCCCCATATTCCAGTAATCCGAAAGCTTATATTTTTTCATGGTCTTCCTCCTTTCCGTCGTCCTTCCGTGCGGGCAAATATTCGGCGCCCGCCGCCGGGACGCCCGCGCGCCCGGCGATTTGGCGGGCCGTCATGCCGCTTGCGGCGAATCTCTTTGCGGCGGGCGCTGTGCTTTCCCCGAGCCCGGCAGCACGCCCGTCCGGGCCGCAAAAGCGCGCGATTCGCTGCCCCTGCGCGCGTTCCTTCGCCGGGCGGCCACCGCCGCGCCCGCGGTTTACGTCTTGTTACCTCTCCCTTGCTTCATCGCCGCGCTCCATCCTCCCGACGTTTTCTTCGAGCTTTTGGAGCGACGCGCGGAAAGCGGAGAGCTCCTCCCCGCCGATGCCGCAAAACAGTTCCTCAATAAAGCGCCTCTCCCGCTCCTCGCGCCGCAACAGATGCGCGGCACAGGCCTCCGTCAGGCGAATGCGCAGCACTCTGGCGTCGGAAAGATCCTTTTCCATCAATACAAAGCCCCGCCGTTCGAGGATCAGCGCGGTCTTTTTTACGTTCTGGCGCGAGCTCCCGATCCGCGCGGCGACCTCGGAAAGCGTGGGGGCGCTCCCCTCGCACCGCAGCACCCCGGCAAGAAAAAGCCACTGCTTCACCGACAACAGCGGGTCGATCCGATCGCCGGCGATCTGCAATCTGTTGGACAGCGTAAAAATCGTCCCGAAGATATACGCTTTTTTCTCCGCCTCATCCATGCATATTCCTCCAACCCCAAAAAAGAGTAACCAGTTACTAATATTATACGCAACCGGTTGCCATTCGTCAAGCGGTTTCAAAATCATTCGGTAAAAACTTCCGCAGCGAAGCGCCGGAAGCGGCCGCCGATTTTTTGGAGCTGTTTTTTTGGCCCCGCCGGGAAGAAATCTCCGGCCGGGTGGGAGCAAGAGCCCATGGATTCCGTGTAGAAACTCCGCGAGGTGATTCCTCCTTTTTTCGCCCGCCCGCGGGGGCGGCGGCGCGGGGCCGGGCGGCGGTTTCAAATTTTCCCTTTCTTTCTTTTCGGCATCGTGATAGGATGGTTCTGTACCGATTTGTGCCAAGCGGGGACGAGCCGCGTCTCCCCGCGCAATGATAAAAGAAAGCGGGTGCAGGAATGGATGTAAAACTTCTATACGCGACAAGGACGCAGCATTCGCGGAAACTTGCCGGGGCGATCGGCGAGAGGCTGGGGCTGACCCCCCAAAACCTCCTGCGGGATCCCGCCCCCGAAAGCGCCGACCTGCTCTTTGTCGTCGGGGGGATCTACGGCGGGGAGAGCATGCCCGCGCTGCTGGACTATCTAAAGAAACTCGACGCCGCCAAGGTGCGGCGCGCGGCGCTGGTGACGAGCTGCGGCGGCGGCACGCAGGGGCAGGCCTCGGCGCGCAGGATCCTTGAGGGGAAAGGGATCGAGGTGCTCGGCGAGTTTATCTGCAAGGGCTCGTTTCTTTTCTTCTCCCTTCCGCACCCGAGCCGCGAGGATCTGGACCGCGCGGCGAATTTTGCGGAGAAAATCGCCGCGGCGGCGGGTTTGGACGAGGAACGCCGGTAGGCGTCCCTTACTGGCGCGAGGCGGGGGCGGGCATGGCCGAGCATGGCCGCCGCTCCTTTCGCTTCCGCGCGAAAAAGAAATAGAGACGGAGATACCGAAAGGGGGCCGGGGCGGCGCGGTTTCGCGGCGCGAGAGGGATTCTCCCGAAAAAAGCCGGGTGAAAAGCCAGAATTTTGTCCCGAAATCCCTGTTGGGCGGGCCCCGGGCGGCTTTCCGTCGCGACCGCAACCGGAAGTTGCGCAAACGCAAAACGAACTTGGTGGTCTTCCACCCGCGTTTCCGGTACGATATTCCCGAGGTGATGAGGTATGGAATTTTATCAAAAGCTAAAAAACATCCGGAAGGAAAACGGCATGTCCCAAGAGGATTTGGCCGCAGAGCTCGGGGTATCCCGGCAGGCCGTCAGCAAATGGGAAAACGGGCAGGGCTTCCCGGAGACGGAGAAGCTGATGCAGATCGGCAATTTATTTAACGTCTCTTTGGATTACCTGTTAAAGGAGGAGCGCGCCGGGGCGGCCGCGGACGAGGAGGCGGGCTACTACGCCAGCCGGGAGGCGGTGGACGGGTTCCTCCTCTCCAAGCGGCAGGGGGCGCTCCATATCGGGATCGGGGTGGCCGTGCTCATCTGCTCTCTGATCTTTACGTTTGTTCCCGGCGGGAACCCCGGCGTCGTGCTGTTCCTATTGGGGGCGGCCGCGGGGGTCGGCGTCCTTGTCGCGCAGGGGTTTCGCCCCAAGCGGTACGCACAGCTCGAGACGCAGCCGCTGACGTTCGATTCCGCCTTTCTCAAGGAGTTTCGCAACGCCTACGCGGCGCGCCGCAAGCGGTACGGCCTGCTGATCGTCGTCGGCATCGCGGTCGTCATCGCGAGCTTCGCCGGCAAGGTGCTGATCGACAGCCTGCCGGCGGTTTCCGGGACGTGGGCGGACGCGTTTCTTCCGCCGATGTGGGCGGTCGCCGTCTTCCTGTTTATCTACGCGGGCTCGGCGCTCGGCGCCGAGGGCATGATCGCCGACAACGCCGCCCATGTGAAAGAGCTGGCCGAGGATAAGGAAAACGGCTGGATCTGGGCCTTTATGATGCCGCTTGCCGCGATGGCGTATCTCGCGATCGGGTTCCTCTGGGGCGCGTGGCATCCGGGCTGGCTGGTCTTCCCGGTCACGGTGATGATCTGTCTGGGGATCACAGGATGGCGCAATTCCAAAAAATAAACCGTCTCTCGAAAAACAAACTTCCCAATAAAAAGACACCGGCCTTGCGGCCGGTGTCTTTTTAATTCGTTTTATATAGTTTTCCAAGGTCGCGGTCAGTCCTCGTTAAAAAGCAGCTCGCCGTAGGACGGATAGGGCCAGAAGCTCCGGTCGGTCAGGCGCTCCATCGCGTCGACGGCCCCGCGCAGCTCGCGCATTAGGGGCAGCACGCCGTCGCGGAGATGCCGGGCGCGCTCCTCGATCGTGGGCTTGGCGTCCGCGGTCTCGAGCGCGGCGGAGAGGTCCCCCGCGATGTCGTGGGCGGAATCCAAAAGCTCCGCGAGCAGGGAGACCGTGTCCCGTTCGTAGGCGCAGGGGGCGTCCCCGAGAAACGCCCGCTTCGCGGCCGCGTCCGAGGCGAGCTTGCCGGAAAAGGCGCTGACGGCCGGGAAAATCTCCTCCCACGCCATGCCGATCATCGTCTTGGCCTCGACCGTGACCACTTGGCAATAGTTTTGCAGCAGGATCTCGTACCGGGCGCGGACCTCCGCCGCGCTGAGGACTTTATGGCGCGCGAAAAGGCCGAGGTTCTTCTCGCTGAGGTAATACGGCGCGCAGTCCGGCGTGGCGGGCAGGTTTAACAGCCCGCGGCGGGCGGCCTCCTCCTCCCACGCGGCCCCATAGCCGTTGCCGTTGAAGATGATGCGTTTATTTTCCCGGATGACGTTTCGGATCAGCGCGTGCAGCTCGCCGTCGAAGTTTTCGGCCTTCTCCAAGCGGTCGGCAAACGTCCGCAGCTCCTCGGCGACGATCGTGTTGAGGATGGTGTTGACCCCGGAGATCGAGGCCGACGAGCCGACCATGCGGAACTCGAACTTGTTGCCGGTGAAGGCGAAGGGCGAGGTGCGGTTCCGGTCGTTTGTGTCCTTCGGGAAACGCGGCAGGGCGAACACGCCGAATTTAAACTGCTTTTTCTCCTCCGGGCGGTAGACGGTGTTGCGCTCGATGGCCTCCAGAATCGCGGTCAGCTCCTCGCCGAGGTAGACCGAGAGGATGGCCGGCGGCGCTTCGCTGACGCCGAGGCGCAGATCGTTTTCGGCGCTCGCGACCGAGACGCGCAAGAGGTCCTGATAGTCATCCACGGCCTTGAGCACGGCGCAGAGGAAGGTCAGGAACTGCGCGTTTTCCGCCGGGGTGTCGCCGGGCTCGAGCAGGTTTTCGCCGGTGTCGGTGGAGAGGGACCAGTTGTTGTGCTTGCCGCTGCCGTTGACCCCGGCGAACGGCTTCTCGTGCAGCAGGCAGACCATGCCGTGCTTGTCGGCGATCTTCCGCATCGTCTCCATCACGAGCTGGTTCTGGTCGGCGGCGATGTTGACCGTCATGTAGACCGGGGCGAACTCGTACTGGGCAGGCGCGGCCTCGTTGTGCTGCGTCTTGGCGAGCACGCCGACCTTCCACAGCTCGTCGTTGAGGTCGCGCATGAAGGCCGCGATCCGGGGCTTGATCGCGCCGAAATAGTGGCAGCCGAGCTCCTGCCCCTTCGACGGGCGCGCGCCCGTCAGCGTGCGGCCGGTATAGATCAGATCCCTGCGCCGCTCGAAGAGCTTCCGGTCGATGAGGAAATACTCCTGCTCCGCGCCGGCGGTCGGGCGGACCCACGAGGCGCTCCCGTTGCCGAACAGCCGCAGGATGCGCATGGCCTGTTTGTTGACGGCCTGCATCGAGCGGAGCAGCGGGGTCTTTTTGTCGAGCGCCTCGCCGCCGAACGAGCAAAACGCGGTCGGGACGCAGAGCACGCCGTCTTTGATAAAGGCGAAGGAGGTGGGGTCCCACGCCGTGTAGCCGCGCGCCTCGAAGGTCGCGCGGAGGCCCCCGCTCGGGAAGCTTGAGGCGTCCGGCTCGCCGCGGATCAGCTCTTTGCCGGAGAATTCCATGATGGCTCCGCCGTCGTCCTGCGGCGTGACGAAGCTGTTTTGCTTTTCCGCCGTGAAGCCGGTCATCGGCTGGAACCAGTGGCAGTAGTGGGTCGCGCCCTTCTCGAGCGCCCAGTCCTTCATCGCGCCGGCGATGACGTTGGCCGTGCCGGGCTGAAGATTGTTTCCGGTCAGGATGCACTCCTGAAGCTCCCGGTAGGTCGTCTCCGGCAGCCGGGCCTTCATCACCCGATCCGAAAACACCATCGATCCAAACAGTTCCGCCGCGTTGCTCATGTGATCCCTCCTGTCGGGCGAAAACGCCGCCCGTCTGCGCTGATTTGAAACGAAATTTTTTCCCGCCGCGGGAAAGGCGCCGGCCCCCGTGCGAAGGCCCGCCCGCCCGCGATCCGGCTCACCCCGCCGTCCCCGCAAGATAGGAAGCGGGGAGGTCTTTCTTTCCGGCTCACCCCGCCGCGAGATGGGGGCCGGGGAGCCCTTTCTTTCCGGCCCACCCCGCCACCCCGCCGCGAGATGGGGGAAGGGGAGCTTTTCTTCCCGGCTCACCCCGCCGTCTCCGCGAGATGGGGGCCGGGGAGGTCTTTCTTTCCGGCTCACCCCGCCGTCCCCGCGAGATGGGGGCCGGGGATATTTCTTATAATTTAAGCCTTTTTCTTTCTATTTTCAAGAGAAGCTTTGATAAATCCCTCAAAGATCGGATGCGGGCGGTTCGGGCGGCTCCGAAACTCCGGGTGGAACTGGACGCCGAGAAACCACGGGTGGGCCGGAATCTCGACGATCTCGGCGAGCACACCGTCCGGCGACTGGCCGGTGACCGCGAGCCCGGCTTCCTCGAGGCGGGCGCGGTATTCGTTATTTAACTCATAACGGTGGCGGTGGCGCTCGGAGACGGTTTCCCCGCCATAAAGGGCGGCGGCCTTGCCGCCGGGCATGAGCGCGCAGGGATAGGCCCCGAGCCGCATGGTGCCGCCCTTGCCGAGGCGGCGCTTCTGCTCCTCCATCAGGCTGATGACCGGATCCGGAGTCCCCGCGTCAAATTCCGCGGACTGCGCCCCCGGGAGCCCGGCGCAGTCCCGCGCGAACTCGATGACCGCGATCTGCAAACCGAGGCAGATCCCAAAATAGGGCACGCCGTGCGCGCGCGCGTATCGCGCGGCGCAGATCATGCCCTCCACGCCGCGGTCCCCGAAGCCGCCCGGCACCAAAATGCCGTCGCAGTCCCCAAGGATCTCCGCGGCGGTTTGGTCGGTGACGTCCTCGGACTCCACCCATTTCACCGTAAGCTTCACGCCGTTCGCGGCCGAGGCGTGGCAGAGCGCCTCAAACACGCTCAGGTAGGCGTCGTGCAGGTCCATATATTTTCCGACCATGGCGATCGTGACCGGCATCGAGGCGGTCTTGACGCGCTCCACCATGGCGCTCCATTTGGACAGGTCGGCCTCCCGGCAGCCGAGGCCGAGCTTCCGGCAGACAAGGTCGTCGAGGCCCTCCTTGTGCAGGTAGAGCGGGACTTCGTAGAGCGTCGGGGCGGTGAGGTTTTGGATCACGCACTCCGGCTCGACGTTGCAAAAGAGCGCGATCTTGCGCCGCATCTGGTCCGGGATCGGCCCGCCGGAGCGGCAGACCAAAATATCCGGCTGGATGCCCGTGCCGAGCAGGACCTTGACGGAGTGCTGGACGGGCTTGGATTTCTGTTCTCCGGTCCCCGGGATCTCGACGATCAGCGCGACATGGAGAAACAGGGTGTTCCCGTGCCCGCGCTCGTTTCCAATCTGGCGGACGGACTCGAGGAAGGGCTGGCTCTCGATGTCGCCGACGGTGCCGCCGATCTCGGCGATCGCCACGTCGACGTCGTCCGACGCCATCGCGTAGATGTGGGATTTGATCTCGCTGGTGATGTGCGGGATGATCTGCACGGTGCCGCCGAGGTAGCCGCCCATGCGCTCCCGCTCGATGACGTCTTTATACACAAGGCCGGAGCTGACGCTGGAGGCCCGGCCGAGGTTTTCGTCGATGAAGCGCTCGTAATGGCCGAGATCGAGGTCGGTCTCCGCGCCGTCCTCGGTGACGAACACCTCGCCGTGCTGGAAAGGGCTCATCGTGCCGGGGTCCGCGTTGATATAGGGGTCAAATTTTTGCATGGTGACGCGGAGTCCGCGCTCTTTGAGCAGACGGCCGAGCGAGGCCGCGCAGATGCCCTTCCCAAGCCCGGAGACGACGCCCCCGGTCACAAAAATAAATTTCGTATGCATATTCCGTTCCTCCGCTTTCGGTTCGTTTAAAGGGTCCGGGAGAGCGTTCGCCCCTTTTAACGGAGGCACGCCGGCGGGCGGCCCCATCTCTGCGCCCATGCCCGCGGGCATGGGATTTCCTGCGGAAGTCCTTAAAAGAAAAGGCGGCGGCGCCGTCTCAAAGGAGGGGCGCGCCGCCGTCGGCTGAAGGGTGACTGTTACAGACGGAATGCTTGTGGTACATCCCGAAAACGGTTTCTTGTTCGGTTCGTTCCGCGTTCGCAGCATCGGAAGCCCCCCAAACCAAAATCAAAATCTCAAAAAATGATAGCACAGTTTCCCCCGCCGCGTCAAGGATCCTTCCATAGGAATTTTGGGCATCCGCGAAAAAAATAATCCGTCTCGCCCTTCATAAAACCGTTTTTGCGAAGAAAAAATAAACCGTGCCCCATTTGCCAAAAAACGCCCGCCTCGCGTCACACCGGCAGCGACTCCGCGAGCACGAGGCCGGGATTCTTTTTGAGCATGTAATCGAGGGACCAGATCCCGCCGAAGACGAGCACCTTGTGGCCGCGGAAATCCTCAAGGATCTCCGCGCCTACGGCGAGATTCAGCTCCTTCGTATCGACGGGGCAGGAGAGGATGAACCGCAGATGCTCGTAGGGCAGAGCCGTCATCACGAGCTCGACGCCGTACTCGCTCAGCATCCGATAGCGAAACACGTCGAACTGCAACGTGCCCACGACCCCCACGATGACCTCCTCCATGCCGGCGCGCGGCAGTTTAAAGATCTGGATCGCGCCCTCCTGCGCGATCTGCTCGGTACCCTTGATGAACTGTTTGCGCTTCATCGTGTCCTTCGGGCGGACGCGCATAAAATGTTCGGGCTCAAAGGTCGGGATTCCGGAATAGCGGAAGGCCTTTCCGGGCACGGTGACGGTGTCGCCGATCGAGAAAATGCCGGGGTCGAAGACGCCGATGATGTCGCCCGCGTAGGCCTCGTCGATGATCTCGCGCTCGGAGGCCATCAGGTGCTGCGGCTGGGAGAGGCGCATCTTTCTGCCGCTCTGCATGTGGTAGACCTCGGCCTCCCGCTCGTATCTCCCGGAGCAGATCCGCAGGAAGGCGAGGCGGTCGCGGTGGGCCTTATTCATATTCGCCTGAATTTTAAACACAAAGGCGGAAAAATCGGGGGAAAAGACGTCGATCTCGCCGCAGTCCGCGGTGCGCGGCAGCGGAGGCGTCGTCATCTGGAGAAACGCCTCCAGAAACGGTTCGACGCCGAAATTCGTCAGTGCGGAGCCGAAAAAGACGGGGCTGAGGGTTCCGGCCCGGACCTCCTCAAGGTTAAACTCCCGGCCCGCGCCGAGCAGCTCCACGTCCTCGCGAAGCTGGCTCCAGCGTTTTTCGCCGATCCGCGCGCCGACCTCGGGGTCGCCGAGCTCCGCCTCCAAGATAGGGGCCTTGTTGCCGTGGCCCTCGTCCTGAAAGAAAAGGAGGCGCTTTTTCTCCCGGTCGTAGACGCCCTGAAACTCCTTGCCCGAGCCGATCGGCCAGTTGACCGCGCAGGTCTCGATGCCGAGCTCATGCTCCACCTCCTCGCAGAGGTCGAACGGATCCTTGGTCTCGCGGTCCATCTTATTGATAAAGGTAAAGATCGGGATATGGCGCATCGCGCAGACCTTAAAGAGCTTGCGGGTCTGCGGCTCCACGCCCTTGCTCCCGTCGATGACCATGACGGCGGAATCTGCCGCGGTGAGCGTCCGGTAGGTGTCCTCCGAGAAATCCTGATGCCCCGGGGTGTCGAGGATGTTGATGCAGAAGCCGTCGTGCTGAAACTGCATAACGGAGGAAGTGACGGAGATCCCGCGCTGCTTCTCAATTTCCATCCAGTCCGAAGCCGCGGCTTTGGCCTTCCGGCTCTTGACCTCTCCGGCCTGCGCGATCGCGCCGCCGTAGAGCAAAAACTTCTCGGTCAGAGTCGTCTTTCCGGCGTCCGGGTGGGAGATGATGGCAAACGTGCGGCGCCGGAAGATCTCTTCTTTCAGGGTGGGCATGGCTTCGCCTCCAAAAATCATATACAAACCAAAATACTATACCACGCGAAGGGGCGTTTTACAAGATTCGTCCCAAACATTTTCTGGGAACGCCTTTCGGGTGACGAACTCGCGCCCGCCGGGAAAGGCCCGGGCCGAAAAGGCCGCCGGAGAGCCGCCGGAGCCCTCCCGGCGCGGTATTTTTTTACAAAACATCTTTACGCGGAGGGGGGTCATCCCTTATGATAGAAAGTAGAAGAACGGAGGCCCCCGGGCCGGGGAGCGGCAAAGCCGCGGACCGGCCCCGCGAGGTTTCGCAAAACGACACCGCGCGCCGCGCGGCATGGCGAGAGGAGGGAACGGATGGCGGACGGTCTGCGATACAGATGTCTGGTCTTTGACCACGACGACACCGTGATGGACAGCACGCGGGAGATCCACTATCCGGCGTTTCTCAAGGCCATGGACGCCCTGCGCCCCGGGATCGCCATGACGCTCGAGGACTACTACCGGATCAATTTCCGCCCCGGCCTCTTGTCCTACTACCGCGACGTGCTGTGCCTGACGGAGGAAGAGACGGAGCTGGAATACCGGATTTGGCAGGACTATGTGCAGCGGCATATCCCGGAGGCCTATCCCACGATGCGCCGCATCATCGAGCGGCAGAAGGCGGAGGGCGGGTTCGTCTGCGTCGCCTCCTACTCGGTCGGGCAGAACATCCTGCGGGATTACCGGGGGAACGGCCTGCCGGAGCCGGATCTCGTCTACGGCTGGGAGCTGCCGGAGGAGCAGAGGAAGCCCTCGCCGTTCCCGCTCGAGGACATCATGCGGCGGCTCGGGCTCCGGCCCGCGGAGCTGCTCGTCGTGGACGACCAAGGCTCCGGCGCGAAGATGGCCTGCCGCTGCGGCGTGAAGTTCGCCGCGGCCGGGTGGGCCTATGAGATCCCGGAGATCCGGGATTCCATGCGCGAGAGCAGCGACTACTATTTCGCCTCGGAGGAGGCGCTCGAACGGTTTCTTTTCGGCGGGAGCCGGGTATAGCCCCGGGTTTCGGCGCGGCGGGCCTCCGCCGCGCCGAAACCCGGCCCCGCCGCCCATTCCGCCGCCGGCCCCCGCCGCGCGGCTTTACAGGAGGTTATTATGGACTATTTTTCCCTGATTCTTTGCGTCGCAATCTCCGCGCTGATTTCCATCGGGGTACCGGCGGCGCTGTTAGTCTACTGGAGGAGGAGGACGCATGCCTCCGTGCTTCCGGCGATGGTCGGCGCGGCGACGTTCATCCTGTTCGCGCTGGTTTTGGAGCAGCTTCTGCACGTCGTGGTCCTGAAGCTGCCCGCGGTCACGGGGAACACGGCGCTCTATGTCCTGTACGCCGGCTTCGCGGCGGGCATCTTTGAAGAGACCGGCCGGTGGTTTGCCTTCCGCTTCCTGCTCAGGAGGCGGCGCGGGCGCGAGACGGCGATCACCTACGGGATCGGCCACGGCGGGATCGAGGCGATCTTGATCACCGGCGTCTCCATGATCTCCAATCTTGTGCTGATCGCCATTTTGATGACAAAAGGGGAATCCGGGCTTTCGGCGTTTGTCGGAAGCGAGAACGCCCCGGCGCTGATCTCCTCGTATCAGACGACCCCTCCGGCCCTGTTTCTGGTCGGCGGGCTGGAGCGCGTGATCGCCATCGCGCTGCACATCGCGCTCTCCGTCTTTGTTTTCCGCGCCGTGCGGGAGCGCCGGATCGGGGACTTTCTGCTGGCGGTCCTGTTTCACGCGCTGGTGGACTGCTTTGCCGTGCTGTATTCCGTCCATGTGATCGGCAGCATTCTGGTCATCGAGCTGGGCGTCCTTGTGATGACCGTAGGCATCGCGTTCCTCGCGCGCCGGGCCTACCGGGAGATGGAGGAGGAGCCCTCCATCGCGGAAGAGGAGTCGGCTTACGAGCCGGAGGAGGAGACCTTCCCTGTGGAGGAGGAGCGGGATTACGGATGGGAGGACGGCTCTTTCCCGGCAGAGAAAGAGCGGCCTTATGAAATAGACGAGGACCTCTCCCCGGACGAGGAGGGCCCGGCCTACGAAACGGAGGAGGATCCCTTCCCCGCGGGAGAGGGGCCGGGAGGTCCCGAAGAAAACGCTTGAGCATCAGGAACTAAGAGAAACGAGGCCGGGCTTTCCCCCATGGCCGCGTCCTACGGCCATGGGCGGTGGTCCGCCCGGCCCGGTTTCGGGACGGAGGGAAAAGACATGGAGCTCGCAGAAAAAATCGACCTGCTGACGGGGAAGGACCCCTACGCCGGCTACGACGCCTGCGTGGAGCTGCTCGAGGAGAGCAGGCGGTCGCCCGCGGTGTACGCGTACTTTGATCGTTTCGCGGAGATGATGGACCACAAAAATTCCTACGCGCGGACGCGCGCGCTCCTGCTGATCGCGGCCAACGCGAGATGGGACGCCTCCGGGAAGATCGACGCGCTGCTGGACGGATACCTCGCGCACATCTTGGACGAAAAACCCATCACGTCGCGCCAGTGCGTGCAGGCGCTCCCGGAGCTCGCGGAGTTTAAACCGGAGCTAAAGGAGCGGATCCTTCGCGCGCTGGGAACGGCGGATCTCTCTCAATACAAAGACACCATGCGCCCCCTGATCGCAAAAGACATCGCGGCCGCCGCGGAACAGATCGAAAGATGATACAAACCGTAGAAACCGGTGGAAATCGTACCAAGCGGATCGGAATCCGGCGAATCCTTTTTGAGCTTGCGGGCATTCAGCTTTGCCGCATCGGTTTAGAAACGGCGGCGTTTTCCGTCGCGGAGCGGACCGTTTTGGCCGATACATTATTTAATATGGGGTTTATGGCCGCAGCGGCGATAGGGCTCCTTTTGTCGGCCGAGAGGTGCGGCTTCGGGCCAGATCTGCTTCCGAAGCGCTTTACGTGGAAATTTATCTTGTCGGCCGTGGTAGCCGCCGCGCTTTTTGCCTCGGCGGTTTTCTTCACGGCGGGCGAGGGGACGGAGGCGCTTCTCGGCCTTGTTTATCACGCGCTGGTCACGCCGATGTTTGAAGAGATCCTGTTCCGGGGGCTGGTTTGGAAACAGCTCGGCGCGGACGCCGGACGATTCGGCTGGATCCTCAATGCCGCGCTCTTCGGCCTATGGCATCTTGGCTATGCGGATGTGGTTGCTTGGCGGATCTTCCTGTTTCATCCGGAGGCCGATCTCGCGCAGGTCCTCTTTTGGAAAGCCGTGACCGGGTTTTGTATCGGTGCCGCGCTGGCCCTTCTGCGAAAGAAGAGCGGGAGCACATTTCTGCCGTTTCTGCTGCACGTTGCGATCAATGCGGTCGGAAGCTGAGGGCGGTCTTGGAACGAAAAAGATTTTTTCGGCGGCTGGTCCGCCATCGCGGCCCCGAATTCCTTATAAAAAGACGGAGCCTCCGCGCGGAAGCTCCGTTTTTTTGTCGATGGTTCCCCGGGGCGTTTTTACGCCCGGCAGGGGATGGCCCGGGCCCCGAGAGAAGGCGGCCGGGGCGTCTTTTGGAGAACGGGTTTCGGCATACCCCCGCCTTTCTTTGCGGGGCGTCCCCCTCCCGCGCCGAAGGTCCGTATCCCCGCCCGGCCGGGGATGGCCCGGGCCCCGTGGGGCGCATTTTTACGCCCGGTCCCGGCTCACTTCCTGCGCAGGACGATCGCGAGAAAATTCATGTAATTTCCCGCGCCGGCCTCCATGGATTTCCGGTCGCCGACGGCATACTCGTTGTCGGTGGCGAGCCAGTCGTTCCAGCACTCCTCGCTGCCCTCCATCTCGCAAATCGAGAGGATCTCGGCCCCCTCCGTCTGCCGGAGGATGTCCCGCCAGTAGTCCGCGTCGTGGATGGTTTCGAGCTGCTCCGGCGTCCACGAGAGCAAAAGCTCGGGCGGCAGGTTGTCGTGGCAGTCCTTTTTCATGCCGGGGATGGCGATATAAATACAGCCGCCATGCTTCACGAGGGGCAGCAGGTGCGCGCCGAGGTAGTCCGGGTCGCGCCCGAAGTAGAGATAGGAGTCGACGCTGACCACCGCGTCGAAAAATTCGTCCGCGTACGGCAGGTCGGTCGCGTCGGCGTGGATCGGGATGATTTCCTCCGAGGAGAGGCCCATGCGGTCAAAAAACCGCTTGTTTTCGGTGGCGCTGATCCAGAGGTCGGTGGCGAAGACCCGGAAACCGTATTCTTTGGCGAGAAAAACGGAGGTCAGCCCGCGCCCGCAGCCGAGGTCCATGACCGTCGCGCCCGCCGGGATGTCGTGGCCCAGCAGGAGCTCCTCCGCCAGCTTGACGGGGTTCGGCCCCATGATGAGGTCTTTTATCAAAGAAAATTCGTATTTTCCAGCTTTCTGATAGTTCATAGCAAAACGTCCTTTCGGCAAATCATTGCGGCCCGGAAAGAAACGGAACCGGGGCTCCATACAAAAAGGGGACGGCGCATGACGCGACGTCCCCGCAGAGCCTTTTATCCGTGCCCCGCCGACGCCGTTTCCGTATGGGAACCTCCGTGCACAGCAAAGCAAAGCGGCTTCTCTCCGCCTCTCCGGGCCATATGCTCTGCGATGCGTTCCTTACAGAACCGACTCCAAACAGACACTTCCTATCAGATGATACTCCTATTTTAACAAAAGGGCGGGCGAATGTCAACGCGGCGCCCGGGCGGGCGGCTCTTTTTTTTGCCGCTCGCCGCCCCCGCGCGGCCCGGATTCTGGCGCATGGAATATCTTTCCGCTTTTTTGAGAAAAATAGAGGCGCGGCGCAGGATTTTTTCCGTTTCCGCGCACCTTTCTATTGAAACCAAGCAGAGGAGGAATCCGATGAAAAAGAGTTTTGCCATTCTGTTCGCGGCTTTGGTGATCGTCATGTTCGGCTCCTGCGTAAAAGAGGGGGCCGGGGAGGAGGAGAACGCGAGCTTCACCGCCACCGTCCTCGCCGCGGAGGAGGACTATCTGGAAGTCGAGCCGTCCGAGGATTCCGACGAGCGCCGTTCCTCCGACCGCATCAGCGTCTCGGAGCAGGACGCCCTCTATTTTGACGCCGGCGGGGAGGAGATCGACCGTCCGGAGTTTTCGGAGGGCCAAGAGATCCGCATCGTCTACGACGGCCTGATCGCCGAGAGCTACCCGGCGCAGATCCACGCCGACGAGATCCACCTGACGGAGGCGGAGGGCTGAGCGAAGCCCGCGCGAAATCGAAGCCCGCGCGAAATCGAAGCCCGGGCGCGCGCCCGGAGTTTTTTAAAAAAAGTTTGCCTCCCCCGGCCACCGGCCGGGGGGATTTTTTATGTCTCCGGCAGAAAAAGGGGAGAAAACCGCCATAGGATGGAAGATCCATCGACGGGAGAAAACCTCGGCCTCCCGGGGCCGCCCGTCGGGAGATTTTTTTATGAGGAACGCAGGAAAGTCGGCAGAAATCGCCACATAATTTCATAGAACGATCATAAAAAAGATAGGACGTCCGAGACGCCGCGGGAGCGGGAATCCGTCCCCGGGGGCGCGCTTGCCGGAGAGGTTCGCGGCCCCGCCGCAAAAACGGACAAAGTCCGGCGCGCGGTTTCGGGTTGGTATCATGAGCGTTTTGTGATATAATTAAAGACAAAGGTTTCCCGCCGCGCCGCCCGGCGCGGCGGGAAACCGGCACAGCGAATTCCTAAGAAGACGGCGGGGGGGATCCATGGGGCGCCCGGAGCCCGCCGTTTCTTGGAGGAGGTAAGGAAAGAGATTTGGAACGCACACAGGAACGTCCCGCAGAGGCCGCGATCGCGATCAGGATCCGCGACCTGCGGAAAGTCTATCGGATCGGTCAGGAAAAGGTCGTCGCCCTCAAGAAGATCGACGTCGATATCCGTAAGGGCGAGATCTGCTGCATCCTCGGCACATCCGGCTCCGGAAAATCGACGCTTCTGAACCAGCTCGCCGGGCTTGAGAAGCCCACAAGGGGCAGCGTCACGATTTTTGATAGAAATATCAGCAAGATGAGCGAATCGCAGCTCGCCGTTTTCCGCCAGAAGCACATCGGTTTCGTGTTTCAGTCCTACGATCTGATCTCCTCGATGACCGCGCTGGAAAACGTCTCCATGCCGCTGGAATTCCGCGGCGTCTCCCCCGCGAAGCGCCGGAGGCTCGCCGAAAAGATGCTCGAGCGCGTCGGCCTCAAGGACCGCATGCGGCACAGGCCCTCCGAGATGAGCGGCGGCCAGCAGCAGCGCGTCGGCATCGCCCGCGCCTTTGTGATGAAGCCGGAGCTTGTCTTTGCCGACGAGCCGACCGGCAACCTCGACAGCAAAACCTCGGCGGAGGTCATGTCGATCATGCTGGGCACCTGCCGCGAAAACGGCAGCACGATGGTGCTCGTCACCCACGACCGCAACGTCGCCGCCTACGCGGACCGCATCCTTACGATCAGCGACGGGGAGATCGTCAAAGAGGAATTCAACCCGGAGCCGCGCGGCTCCGAAAAAAATACGGCGGAACCCGCGCCCAAAGCGGAACCCGCGCCCGAAAAGGAGACCACCGATGAAAACTGAACGTATCAGACTATTTGCGATTTTGCTTGCCGCGCTGCTCATGGTGACCATGCTGCCCGTCGCGGCGTTCGCCGATGGGGAAGATGATGACCCGGATTTTTATCTCGAATCGTATACCTGTAATAAGTCAACGATCTATGCCGGAAATACGTTTGTCCTGACTTTAACTTTTCATGCTGCATCTGAGGTGAATCTCGATGAAAGCTATTTGGTCTTGGATAATAGTAATTTTCAGGAAAAACAAGGGAAAGTCATTTACAAATTTATACGTTCATCAGATACCCCCTCTGAGGTCAATTCTACTTATGTTTCGGCAACAGAAAGACTTACGGTTACCTTAACTCTCACGGCGGATAAAAATCTTGCCGCCGGCGGCGTTCAGTATCCGTTTGCCATAAAATTGAAAAAGGAAGAGCCAGATGCTTTCGCGACGATCGCCTTTTCTTCCGTCTACGTCAGGATCACGGCCAAACCGATCATCGGTGACGACGACGACGAGTCCGAGGACGAGGACGAGGTGGATCCGGTCCTGACGCCGCATCTGGTCATCACCTCCGTGAGCACGGCGGGCCAGCAGCTGCCGAAGGACGAAAACTTCAGCGTCACCGTCAATTTTAAAAACACCAGCAAAAACATTCCGCTGGAGAACATCATCCTGACGGTCGCCCCGGGCTCCGGCCTCACGCTGCCCAAGGCGAGCACCAACTTCTACATAGAAAAAATCAAGGCCGGGGAGACCGTCTCGCAGACGTTCACCCTCTACGCGGACGACGACGCGGTCACGGGCGCCTTCTCCTCCCTCGGCGTCTCGTTCTCCTACCAGTATATGGCCAACGACGCTTACATCGGCGGCGAGGACGCCGAGAGCGTGAGCCTCTTCTTCGGGAGCGAGGAGGAGGAGGAGTCCAAAGAGGACCGCTTCGACATCCTCGATATGCAGACACCGGACTACCTCTACCCCAACGAGGAGAACTACCTCACCTTTACGATCATCAATAAGGGCAGCGCGCCGATCAACAACATCATGGGCAAGATCGAATCCCCGGCGCTCTCTAACAGCGGCGCCTCCGAGTATTTCGGCCAGCTTGCCGCCAACACGAAAGACGAGCTTGAGCTGCCGATGGTGGCCATGCAGTCCGGCGACGTCATCGGCACCGTGACCATCACCTATGAGCTCGAGGACGGCACGGAGAAGATGATCGTCCGCGATTTCACCGCCTACGCCGAGGAGGTCTATATCGACGACCCCGGCGAGTGGATCCCGGAGGAACCGACCACGGAGGAGACCGGCGGCATCAAGCCCTACTGGTACTTTATCGGCGGCGGCGTGCTGGCTGCGGCCGGTCTGACGGCGGTGCTGGTGCGGCGCGCGAAGAAGAAAAAAGCCATGGCGTTGGCCGACGATGAAATCTGATGGAGGCTTTCTGTGAGAATATCGGATCTGTTTTTGTCCAGCCTCCGGAACCTGTGGAGGCGAAAGGTGCGGACCCTGCTGACGATTTTCGGCGTGGTCATCGGCACCTGCTCCATCGTGGTGATGATCTCCCTCGGGGTAGGCATGGCGCGGCAGCAGCTCTCTTGGCTCGACAGCATGGGCGACCTGACGATCATCACCGTCTATAAAAACTGGGAGAGCAGCGACGGCGAACAGGTGGAGCTGACCGAATCGGCGGTCAAGCAGATGCAAAAGATGGAGGACGTGACGGGCGCGACGCCGTTCGTCTATCTGGACTCGTGGGGGTCCCTGATCCTCCAAAACGACGATCGCTACAAGTACGAAGGCTCCGTCTACGGCGTCTATCTGGACGCGCTGGATGTGCTGGGTTATCAGACGGCGGAGGGCCGCCTGCCGGAGGCGTCCGACGGGCAATACGCCGCCGTGTTCGGCTCGCAAGCCGCCTACCAGTTCCGCGACACGAAGCGCAAGCGCAACAATTACGTCGACGGCATGCCGGACGCGAACGGCAAAGTTAAGAACCCGTTTGTCGACCCGCTCCGCGACGATTTCTATTTCAACGTGGTGAACAGCACGAACGGCAACTACGACTGGGAGAGCATCCCGCAGAAAAAGGCCGACAACGAGGAGCTGAAGGTTACCGGTATCCTGATGCCGGATGAGCAGGCCAACTACCAGTTCGACAAGACCTACTGCGTCTACATCGACATCCGCTACGCGGCCGAGCTGCAAAAGATCTACAACAAAGAAAACGGGATCCGCATTACCAACACAAAAGAGGCCACCTACGACACCGTCTATGTCAAGGCCTCCTCGGTGGACACCGTGGAGACCGTGGAGCAGGCCATCAAGGATATGGGCTACCAGACCTCCAGCATGGCCTCCATGCGCGACGAGATCAATAAGCAGATGCAGACGGTGCAGCTGGTTCTCGGCGGCATCGGCGGCGTCTCGATGCTGGTCGCCGCGCTGGGCATCACCAACACGATGGTCATGAGCATCTATGAGCGCACCAAGGAGATCGGCATCATGAAGGTGCTCGGCTGCAAGCTGAGCAACATCCGCACGATCTTCCTCGGCGAGGCGGGCCTGATCGGTTTCGGCGGCGGGATCGCCGGCGTGGGGCTGTCCTATCTTATATCGTATATTTTAAACATGATTCTCAGCGGCTCCATGGGCTACTATGGGGGAGGAGAGTCCAATCTCTCCGTCATCCCGCTTTGGCTCGTGGGGCTCGGGATGACGTTTGCGGTCGGCGTCGGCCTCGTCTCCGGATTCTATCCGGCGAACCGCGCCGTGAAGATCAGCGCCATCGAGGCCATCCGCAGGGAGTGACCCCGCGAAAAAAAGAAGAAGCGCCGCGTGGGAGGCTTGCAGCCCGGCGGCGCTTTTGCTATGATAGAGGCGGATTTTTATGGAAACTCCCGCCGGGCCTCCTTGCGAAAAAGGGAGATGGAAAGGGGAGACGGCCGGGAAGCCTTTGATCCGCCGCAAACGCGGCCGCGCGGCCGCGCCGGAAAAAGAGCCGCTCTTACTCAGGCGGAGGCCTGAAACGATAGAGGGAGGGACAGGGATGAAATACATTTGCCCGTACTGTGGATACACCTATGACGAGGAGCTCGGCGTCCCGGAGAGCGAGATCGCCCCGGGGACCAAATGGGAGGACCTGCCCGAGGGCTGGTCCTGCCCGATGTGCGGCGCGCCCAAAGAGGTCTTTGCCGCGCAGTGACAAAAAGCGGCCCCCGCGCGGACGCGCGGGGGCCGCTTTTCCTATGAGCACGAGCATGAGCACGGGAAACCCGCCGATCCCCGCGAAAAAAGGAAGCCCAACGATGGCCCCTCCGGGGACGCCGGCGGCCGCCTTTTCGCATCCGGCGGCAGACCTTTGCCCATAAGATCGGCGCGAACCGGCGCGAAAAACCATGGGGCGGGGAAGCAAAGCGGACGATGCCCCCGCCGCGCCGGCGCCGTGTAAAAATCCGGGGGCTTTTCGGATTCGCTAAAAAATTAGTCGGATTTTCTTGCGGGATCTCCCGCGCCGCAATATAATAGAAGTGTATTTTTTCTTCACGGAGGTACCGATATGGAAGAAATCCTGCGCTCCGAGCGGATCGCGTCCGTCCGCTCCGACATCCGGGGCCCCGTCTATCAGGAGGCGCTGCGGATGATCTCCTCCGGGGCCGAGGTCTTGCGCCTCAACACCGGGAATCCGCCGGTTTTCGGCTTCGACATGCCGGAGAGCATCCGCCATGCCCTGCTCGAAAATCTCGATCAGACGGCCGCCTACTGCGACCTCAAGGGGATGCCCGCCTCCCGCAACGCGATCTGGGAATATGAGACGAAAAAGGGCCTGCCCAATCTCTCCCCGGACCATATTTTTATCGGAAACGGCGTCAGCGAGCTCGCGCCGATGCTCTGCGCCGCGCTGTTTTGTGCCGGCGACGAGGTGCTGCTCCCCTCCCCGAATTACTCGCTTTGGAGCAACGGCGCGCTCCTCGCGGACGCGAAGCCGGTGTTTTACCGCTGCGACGAGAGCGCCGGCTGGTATCCGGATACGGACGACCTGCGCGCGAAGATCACGCCGCGGACGAAGGCCATCCTCGTCATCAACCCGAATAACCCCACCGGCGCGCTCTACCCGAGGGAGGTGCTGGAGCAAATCGTCGCCCTCGCCCGGGAATACGGCCTGATTTTAATCTCCGACGAGATCTACGACCGCCTCGTCATGGACGGGAAGGAGCACATCTCCACGGCCTCCCTCGCGCCGGATCTTTTCTGCGTCACACTCAATGGCCTGAGCAAATCCCACTCCGTCTGCGGCTTCCGCTGCGGGTGGATGTGCGTGAGCGGCGCGGTCGAGCGCGGAGAGGACGTCCTTGACGGCTTGGTCCAGCTCGCGGCGATGCGCCTGTGCTCCAACGCCTTGGCGCAGGTCGTGATCCCGGCCGCGCTCGCCGACGGGGAAACGCCGCGCGCGATGATCGTCCCCGGCGGGCGGCTCTACGAGCAGCGGGAGGCCGCGGCCGCTGCGCTCGAGAAAATCGAGGGCCTCTCCTTCGTCAAAAACACCGGCGCGTTTTATCTTTTCCCAAAGCTCTCCAAAGAGAAATTCGGCATCACGGACGACAGGCGCTTTGCGCGGGACCTGCTTCTCGCGAAGCGCATCCTGATTGTGCCGGGCAGCGGCTTCGACTACCCGGAGCCGGACCATTTCCGCATCGTCCTGCTGCCGGAGGCCCCGGTTTTAAAGAGGGCGATGGAGGACATCGGCGATTTCCTCGACGGCTACCATCAATGAGGTACATAAAAAGCCCCGCGGGGGGCTTTTTCTTTTACCCGCCGGGGCCGGGGCGAGAACCTCCAAGAGAAATCACATCCTTTGTAAAAGACCAAAAGGCCCCGCCACGCGGTCTTTTTGCCTGCCGGGGCCGGGGCGGGAACTCCGTGGGGAATCACATCCACCATGAAAGACCGGGAGGCCCTGCCATGCGGTCTTTTTGCCCTCCGGGGCCGGGGAGGGAACCCCGCGGGGAATCACATTCGCCATGAAAGACCGGGAGGCCCTGCCACGCGGTCTTTTTTGCTTTCCAAAGCCGGGGCGGAAAGCCTACGGGGCATCACATCCACCATGAAAGGCCGAAAGGCCACGCCACGCGGCCTTTTCTGTTCTCCGGGGCCGGGAGGAAACCCTACGAGTACAAATCCCCCGTCCCCGCGGGCACGCCGGCGGCAATTTTATTTTTCAAACCATAAGCTTCGGAATTTCCCCGTCCCCGCGTTCGCGCCGGTTGCAAACGGGGAAAAAACAGGTATAATTTTCTTATCGGCTTGTCCCGCGGAAGGAGGTTTTTGCGGATGAAATTTTTTCATCTTGGCGACCTGCACATCGGCAAACGGCTCAGCGAGTTTTCCCTCTTGGAGGACCAGCAGGCGGTCCTCGCCGAGATCCTCGCGCTCGCGGATTCGGAACGGCCGGACGCCGCGCTGATCGCCGGAGACATTTACGATAAGCCCGTTCCCCCGGCGGAGGCGGTCGCCGTCTTTGACGGTTTCGTCACCGGCCTCGCGGACCGGGGGATCAAGGTGTTCGTCATCAGCGGCAACCACGACTCCGCGGAGCGGGTGGCGTTCGGCGCGCGGCTGATGAGCGGGCGAGGCGTCTGGTTTTCGCCGGTCTACGACGGGACCGTGGAGCCGGTCGCCCTCTCCGACGAATTTGGCCCGGTTTTTATCTGGATGATCCCGTTTTTGAAGCCCACGACCGTCCGCGCGAGGCTGCCGGAGGCGGACTGCTCCTCCTACGACAGCGCCTACCATGCCGTGATCGGCGCGCTGCCGCTCGACCCGAGCGCCCGCAACGTCGCCGTCGCGCACCAATTCTTAGCCGGCTCCGCCCGCTGCGACTCCGAGGAACTCTCGGTCGGCGGGCTCGATCAGATCGGCGCGTCGGCCTTCGAGGCGTTCGATTACGCCGCCCTCGGCCACCTGCACACCGCCCAGACCGTCGGCGCGGAGCGCGTCCGCTACTGCGGGACGCCGCTCAAATATTCCTTCTCCGAGGCGAGGGACGAAAAGACGCTCTCGGTCGTGGAGCTGCGCGAAAAGGGAAACCTCTCGGTTCGGCGGCTCCCGCTGCGGCCGCTGCGGGATCTGCGGGAGATCTGCGGCTCCTATGAGGAGCTGACCGACCGCCGCAAGTACGCCGGCACGCCGACGGAGGACTACCTGCATATCACGCTGACGGACGAGGAGGAGCTCCCGGAGGCCATGGCGAGGCTCCAGACCGTCTACCCCAACGCCATGAAGCTCGACTATCAAAATCTGCGCACCGGCGCGGCGCGCGAGATCGGCCGGGCCGAGGACCCGGAGAAAAAGACGCCGCTCGCGCTGTTCGGCGAGCTTTTTGAGAAGCAGAACAACCGGGAGCTGACGGAGGCGGAAAAAAGCCTCCTCGCCCCCATGATCGAGAAAATTTGGAGGCCGGAGGAATGAGACCGTTAAACCTGACGATGTCCGCGTTCGGCCCCTACGCCGGGGAGACGGCCGTCGAGCTCTCGAAGCTCGGCGACAGCGGCCTTTACTTAATTACCGGGGATACCGGCGCGGGGAAGACCACCATCTTCGACGCCGTCACGTTCGCCCTCTACGGGGAGGCGAGCGGCGGCGACCGGAAACCCGATATGCTCCGCAGCAAATACGCGGACGCCGAGACGCCGACCTATGTAGAAATGGAATTCCTCTCCGGCGGGAGGCGGTACACCGTCCGCCGCAACCCGGACTACGCGCGCCCCAAGACCAAGGGCGAGGGCACGACCGTCGAAAAAGCCGACGCCGCGCTGACCTACCCGGACGGGCGTGTGGTCACAAAATCGAAGGACGTCACCAAGGCCGTCGCGGAGCTCATCGGCGTAGACCGCGGGCAGTTTTTACAGATCGCGATGATCGCGCAGGACGATTTCCGCAAGCTCATCAACGCCGACACGGAGAGCCGCGGCCGCATCTTCCGGGATCTGTTCCGGACGGGTCTCTACCGCGACCTGCAGTTTTCTTTAAAAGACGAGGCGGCGGCCGCGCGGGCGCTCTACGACCGGCTCAAACAGTCCGTCATGCAGTACGCGTCCGGCGCGGTCTGCGCGGAGGAGGACCCCCTCTACCCTCGAGCGGCCGCGATGCGGGAGGCGAAGGCGTTCGTCTCGCCGGAGGAGGCGGCAGAGCTGCTCGAGGAGCTCGCGGAAAAGGACGACGCCGAGGTGAAACGTCTCTCGAAAGAACTCGGGGAGGCGGAATTCGCCCTTTCGGAGGCCGAAAAACAAAAGGCCGCGGCGGAGCGGGAGGCCGAGACGCGAGAGCAGATCGCAAAGGTCGAACAGACGGTTTTAGAGGAGGGGCCAAAGCTCGCGTCCCTCGAAAAACAGTATGCGGGCCTCGCGTCGCGGGCCCCGGAGCGGGAGGCGCTGGGACGCCGGATCGCGGAGGCCGAGGCGGAGCTGCCGCAATACGCCGAACTGACGAGGCTCCGGCAGGAGGCGGACGGGCTTTTTGCCGAGAACGAGCGGCTCCGGGACGAGATCGCCGAGGCGAATGAAAAACTCGCCGCTTTTTCGGCAAAGACGGACGAGGAGAGGGCCGAGCTCGCCGCCCTCGGCGAGCCGGAGGCGGAAAAAGTCGCCTGTGAAGCGGAGATCGAGCGGTCCGCCGCCGCAAAAGAGCAGCTGGAGAGCCTGCTTGAGCGCATCCGAAACCACGCCGAGGCCGGGCAGTCGCTCTCGGAAAAACAGGCCTCCTACCACCGGGCGATGGACGACTATCAAGCCGCTTCGGAGACCTGCCGGGCCATGGAGCGCGATTATCTGGACGGGCAGGCCGGGGTCCTCGCCTCGAAGCTTCGGGAGGGGGAACCCTGCCCGGTCTGCGGTTCCGCCGATCACCCGGCGCCGGCAAAAAAGGCGGACACCGTCCCGAAGGAGACCGAGCTCGAGGCGGCGAAGGCCCTGCGGGACACGACGGAGCGCCTTGCCCACGCCGAGAGCGCGGAGGCCGGGGCCGCCGCCGCGAAAGAGGCGGCGCTCCGGGAGGAAATTCTCTCGGCCGCAAAGAGCGCGGGCATCGAAGCCCCGTTTGACGACATCGAGGCGGAGGCCAAGGCCGTGCTCAAAACAAAACAGGAGAACGAGCCCGTGCTCAAAACAAGGTTCCAAAAGCTGGAAGCCTCATGCTCACGCAAAAAAGTTATTTCCACCGAGATCCCGGAGCGGGAGGAAAAGCAGAAGAAATGCGCCGAGGGCGTCGCCGAGCGGGAAAAAACCGCCGCGGCGAACGACTCCCTGCTCGCCGCGAAAGGGGAGCAGATCCAAAAGCTCGCCGCAGGGCTCGCCTTCCCCTCGGAGGAGGAGGCGCGGCGGCAGCTCACCGCGTGGAACGCGCAGAAAACCGCCGCCGCGGAGGAGCTGGAGAACGCCCGGCTCGCGAAGGAGACGCTTTCCCGGACGCTCGCGGAGAAAAAGGCCGCCTCGGAGGCGCTCAAAAAGCAGCTCTCCGGCGAGGAACCGGCGGACCCCGCCGCGCTGGAGGAGGGGATCGCCTCCCTAAAAGAGAAAAAGAAGTCCCTTGCCGACGCGAGGGACGGGGCCGTCGCCCGCTTCCACACAAACCGGGGCCTCGGCAAAAGCCTGCGCGAGCTCTGCCCGCGGTTCCACGAGGCGGAGGGCCGCTGCGCCACGCTGAACGCGCTCTCCGGCACCGCCAACGGCATGGTGAGCGGCAAAGAGAAGGTCACGCTGGAGACCTACGTCCAGACGGCGTATTTTGATAAGGTCATCGCCCGCGCCAACATCCGGCTGATGCAGATGACCGACGGGCAATACGAGCTCGCGCGGGCGGGGGCCGAAAATCTCGTCAGCCAGAGCGGGCTCGGGCTGGAGGTGGTCGATCATTACAACGGCACCCGCCGCAGCGCCGCCTCCCTCTCGGGCGGGGAATCTTTCAAAGCGTCCCTTTCGCTCGCGCTGGGCCTCTCCGACGAGGTGCGCTCCTCCTCCGGCGGCGTCCGGCTCGACAGCATGTTTGTCGACGAGGGCTTCGGCTCGCTGGACGGCAACTCACTGGAGCAGGCGGTCCGCACGCTCTGCGGCATCACGGAGAGCGGCCGGATCGTCGGCATCATCTCGCATGTGGAGGAGCTCAAGGATAAGATCGACCGGCAGGTCGTCGTCCGCAAAAAGCGCAGCGGCGGCAGCACGGTGGAGATCGTCGTCTGAAGCGACGCTCTCGCGCCGACCGACACATCCGTGCAATTTTCCCGTTGCCCGGCGCTTCCGCGCCGCTCCCTGCTCACCGCCCTTCACCCCAAGCGCGAAAATATACGGATAAAAAAGGCCGCCGGATGTTCGCCCGGCGGCCTTTTCGCGCGCTTTTTTCGGAGATTCCGTTCAGCCCGGAGGCCAGCCGAGTTCCCGGCCACCCAGCACATGGAAGTGCAGGTGCGGCACCGACTGTCCGGCGTCCTCGCCGCAGTTGGTGACGACACGGAAGCTTGCGACGCCCCGCTCCGCGCACAGGCGGGCGATCACTTCATAGATATAGGCGACCGTGCCGCTGTTTTCCACGGTGATTTCGTCGGCACCGTGGATGTGCTCCTTCGGGATCACGAGAAAATGGACGGGCGCCTGCGGATGGATGTCGTAGAAGGCAAGCACCCGTTCGTCCTCATAGAGCTTGTCGCTCGGGATCTCCCCCGCGGCGATCTTGCAGAATAAGCAGTCCTCCACTTGGATTCTCCTTTCTCCGGCAGCGCCGGTGACGATGTGAAAAGCTTCTTTTGCCGGGGCCCGGTTCCACCGCGCGGGGAAAATCAAAGCGGCAAAGTCGGCGGGGAGTGCCCCGCTCCGGCCCTCCGCATGGGAAAAGCCGGTGTGCTGTTATCTCCTAATCGCACATAGGCCGCCCACGATTCCTCCTTGCGCGGAATCAGCCGTCCCCGGTAATTTATTTACTGAGCAGCAGCGTCTCGACGATCTCCGCCGCGGAGGCGAGGGTCTCGTCGACAAGCTCGGGCTTCCCGCCGCCCATCGCGCCGTCGGGCCTGCCGCCGCCGGAGCCGCCGCACATCGAGGCGATCTCGCGGACGATCTTGCCCGCGTTGGCGCCGATCTTCAGGGCGCCGAGGCCGCAGACGACGTAGACCGCGGCCTTCTCCCCGTTGACGGAGAAGAGCACGGCGATGGAATTTTCGGATTTGAATTTGATGTGGTCGCCCATGATGCGCAGGCTGTCCGGCAGGACGTCCTCGAGCTTCGCGGCGATGAATTTGAGCCCCGCGACGTCCTTCGCGCCGGCGATCAGGGTCTCGACGCGCAGCTCCGCGAGCTTGTCGTTGAGGGTGTCGATCTGCTTCTCGCGGCCGTGCAGCTCGGAAACGAGGGCCGTGACCTTGGCCGGGATCTCGGAGAGGCCGTTGACCTTCAGCGTGGCGGCGGTCTCGGACATCATGGCGTTCATCTGGTCCATATATTCGAGCACGCCGGTGCCGGTCGTGGCCTCGATCCTTCTGACGCCGGCGGCCACGGAGGTCTCGGTGAGGATCTTAAAAAGCCCGATGCGGCTGGTGTTTTCGATATGCGTGCCGCCGCAGAACTCGATCGAGCGCCCGGAGATGTTGACAACGCGCACGACGTCGCCGTATTTCTCGCCGAAAAGCGCCATCGCGCCGAGCTTTCTGGCCTCGTCGACCGGCATCTCGCTGATGTCGACGTCGAGGGCCTGCAAGATCATGTCGTTGACGATGTCCTCGGTCTCCTTGATCTCCTGTGCGGTCATCGCGGAGAAATGCGTGAAGTCAAAGCGGCAGCGGTGCTCGTCCACATAGGAGCCGGCCTGATGCACATGCTCGCCGAGCACCTCGCGCAGGGCCTTCTGGAGCAGGTGGCAGGCGGTGTGGTTGCGCATGATGGCGCGGCGGATCGCCTCGTTGAGGCGGGCGCGGACCTCGCCGCCCTTGCGCAGGGAGCCACTCTGCATGACGCCGACGTGCATGGTCTGGCCGGTCGGGGATCTCCTGCAGTCGGTCACGCTAAACGTGGAGGTGCCGTCGGAGATTGCGCCCCGGTCGCCGACCTGACCGCCCATCTCGGCGTAGAAAGGCGTGCAGTCGAGCACGACCGCGCCCTCCTCGCCCGCATGCAGCTCGTCGGCGAGCTCGCCGTCCTTGAGGATCGCGAGCACCCGGGCGGCGCTGTCCATGCGGTTGTAGCCGACAAATTTCGTCTTTTGGGAGCCGAGCACGGAGAGCGCGTCGTCCACCCAGCTCACGCCGTTGGCCGAGGCTCTGGCGCTGCGGGCCGTCTGCTTCTGGTTGTCCATCAGGGCCTTGAAGCCCTCCTTGTCCACGGTGACGCCCTTTTCCGAGAGGATGTCCTCGGTCAGGTCGAGCGGAAAGCCGAAGGTGTCGTAGAGTTTAAACGCCACGTCGCCGGAGAGCACGGTGCCGCCGGTCTTTTCCATCTCGGCGGTCTCCGCGTTCAAGAGCTCGAAGCCGGAGTCGATCGTGCGGCAGAAGCGCTCCTCCTCGGAGAGGATGACTTTCTTGATATAGTCGCCGTGCTCGGCAAGCTCCGGGTAGGCGGCCTTGTTTTCCGCGACGACGGTGTCGACGATCTTATAGAGGAACGGCTCGTTGACGCCGAGAAGACGCCCGTGGCGAGCGGCCCGGCGCAGCAGGCGCTTGAGCACGTAGCCGCGGCCCTCGTTGGCGGGCATGACGCCGTCGGCGATCATGAAGGTGACGGAGCGCACGTGGTCGGTGATCACGCGCAGGGAGACGTCTTTTTTCGGGTCGTCGTGGTAGCCGATGCCCGCGACGCGGGAGATGTGCTTCATGATATTCTGGACGGTGTCGACCTCAAAGAGGTTGTCGACGCCCTGCATCACGCAGGCGAGGCGCTCGAGGCCCATGCCGGTGTCGATGTTCGGGTGCGCCATGCGCTCGTAGTTGCCCTCGCCGTCGGAGTTAAACTGGGAGAAGACGAGGTTCCAGACCTCGATATAGCGGTCGCAGTCGCAGCCGACGGCGCACGCGGGCCTGCCGCAGCCGTGCTCGGGGCCGCGGTCGAAGTAGATCTCGGAGCAGGGGCCGCAGGGGCCGGAGCCGATCTCCCAGAAGTTGTCCTCTTTGCCGAAGCGGGAGATGCGCCCCTCGGAGAGGCCGATCTCGTCGCGCCAGATGTCGTGGGCCTCGTCGTCGTCCTCGTAGACGGTGACGTAGAGCTTATCCGCCGGCAATTTAATAACTTCGGTGAAATATTCCCACGCCCAGCGGATGGCCTCTTTTTTAAAATAGTCGCCGAACGAGAAGTTCCCGAGCATCTCAAAGTAGGTGCCGTGGCGGTCGTCCTTGCCGACGTTGTCGATGTCGGGGGTGCGGATGCACTTCTGGCAGGTGGTGGTGCGGCGGCAGGGCGGCTCCTCTTGGCCGAGGAACCATTTTTTTTGCGGCGCCATGCCGGAGTTGATTAACAGCAGGCTCTTGTCGTCCTTTGGGATCAGGGGGAAGCTCGGCAGGCGCAGGTGGCCCTTGCTTTCAAAAAATTTGAGGAAGCTCTCGCGAATATCGTTGAGACCCATCCACTCCAAAACGATCAAATCCTTTCAACAATAAACTTACGTTCGGTGATAAAAAAATGCCTTCCTCCCATAAAATCGGGACGAAGACAACATCTCCGCGGTACCACCCGCATTGCCGCGCCATGTTCCATGCGGCGGCCGCTCTTTTTTCCTTAACGCGGAAAAGCGCGCCGGGATCTCTCCCGGAGGCTCCGAAACGGCCCCCGCTCCCCGCATGCCGCCTTCCCAGCTCCCGGCGGCTCTCTGCGATGCGCGAAAAAAACGGTTCTTTCCTTCACAGCCTGCGATTTTTTCAGTTTTATGTTCTGTATTATAGACTGAAATCTCCCTCTTGTCAACGAGCGCGGCGCGGTTTTTAGCTCCCGTCCACCGTTTGCCCGGGGCCCGGCGAAAAGATAGGCTCCCCCGCGCTGAAACCGAATGGGCGTCTCCGCCCTCCGGCCGTTTTTTGAAATGGTATTGATAACTTTCCCTCTAATTGGTATAATAAACTGAATAATTGCTGAAAAAGGGGAGGCCGAGGATTTTGGCGAAGGTGGTCCTTGTCGCGAGCGGCAAAGGCGGAGCCGGAAAGACCACGGTCTGCGCCTTTTTGGGGCAGGCTTTGGCGGCGAAAAACCGGCGCGCGCTCTTAGTGGAGCTGGATTCCGGCCTCCGCGCGCTGGACGTCGCCCTCGGCGTCACGGAGGGCCTCGTCTTCGACCTCGGCGACGTGATGCGCGGCTCCTGCGCCACAAGGGAGGCGATCCGCCCCTGCCCGTTCCGAAAAGATCTCTCCGTGATCTGCGCGGCGGCGAAACCCGCGGCGGTGCCGGCCACGGCGATCTCGGAGCTCGCGGCGGAGCTCTCCGGCGAATATGATTTTATCCTCTTGGACTGCCCGGCGGGCATCGGCTACGAGCTCGCGTACGCGGCGGTCGCGTCGGATCAGGCGCTGATCGTCGCCACGCCGGAGCCCGCCTCCGTGCGCGGGGCGAGGGCCGCGGCCGACGCGATCAAGAATCTCGGCCTCGCGGATCTGCGGCTCGTCATCGAGCGCTGCCCTAAAAAGCCCAAGCAGCTCGACCCGCTGCGGGACCTCGATCAGGTGATCGACGGCGCCGGCGTGCAGCTCCTCGGCGTGATCTGGGAGGACGCCAAGACGAAAGCCTCGGCCGCCTCGGGCGCGCCGCTCCCGGAGGACAGCCCCAACAAAAAAGCGTTTTCCGATCTCGCGAGCCGCCTTTGCGGCGAGCGGGTGCCGCTGGATTTCAAATGATGATGCTCAATCGGCCCGGACATCGGTCCGGGTGGAAAGGAAGGGTTCCATGAATATCGCGCTGATCGCACAGGACAGCAAAAAAGAGCTGATGGTCCAGTTCTGCATCGCTTACAGCGGCGTGCTGGGCAAACATAAGCTCTGCGCCACCGCGACGACCGGGAAGATCGTCTCGGAGGCGACCGGTCTGCACATCGCCAAATTTTTAAGCGGCACCCAAGGCGGCGTCGAGCAGGTGGCCTCGCGCATCGCATGCAACGAGATCGACCTGCTGCTGTTTTTCCGCGACCCGATGGCCTATAATTCCTACGAGATGGGGGAGGCGAGCCTGATTCGCCTGTGCGACGTGCACAACATCCCGCTCGCCACCAACATCGCCACCGCCGAGGCGCTGATCCACGCGCTGGAGCGCGGCGACCTCGACTGGCGCAACCTCGTCAAATAATCCATTCCGAAAAAGGAGTTTCATCGTATGGCAATTCTGACCAAGGCTCCGAGGGGCACGCAGGACGTCCTGCCGGACGAGAGCGGAAAGTGGCAGCACGTCGAGCGCGCGGTCCTCTCCGTCGCCGAGCTTTACGGCTACAAGGAGATCCGCTTCCCGACGTTTGAGCACACCGAGCTGTTTGCCCGCGGCGTCGGCGATTCCACCGACGTGGTGGAAAAAGAGATGTACACCTTTACCGACAAGGGCGGCCGCTCCCTGACGCTCCGCCCGGAGGGCACGTCCGGGGCCATGCGGGCCGTGATCGAGCACGGGCTGCTCGGCGGCGCGCTGCCGCTCAAACTCAGCTACCTCACGAGCTGCTTCCGCTACGAGAAGCCGCAGGCCGGGCGCCTACGCGAGTTCCACCAGTTCGGCGTGGAGTGCATCGGCACCGAGACCGCGGCCGCGGACGCCGAAGTAATCGCATTAGCATCGCAAATTTTTAGCGAGCTTGGCGCCGAGGGGCTCCGGCTTGAGATCAACTCCATCGGCTGCCCGGAGTGCCGCGGGCGGTACCACGAGGCGCTGAAGGCGTATTTTACCGAGCGCAAAGACCGGCTCTGCGAGACCTGCCTGACCCGCCTCGACCGCAACCCGATGCGGATCCTCGACTGCAAATGCCCGCTGTGCAAGGAGACCGCGGAGGGCGCGCCGACGATTCTGGAGTTTCTCTGCGGCGACTGCGAGGCGCATTTTGAGGATCTCAAGGCGCGCCTTAGCGCCATGGGCATCGGCTATGCCGTCAACCCGGGCATCGTGCGCGGCCTCGATTACTACACGAGGACCGTGTTTGAATTCGTCTCCACGCAGATCGGCGCGCAGGGCACGGTCTGCGGCGGCGGGCGGTACGACGGGCTTGTCGAGATGCTCGGCGGCAGCCCCGCGCCCGGCATCGGCTTCGGCCTCGGCATCGAGCGGCTGCTGCTGGTCATGGAGGCGTCCGGGGCGGACTTCCCGCCCGCGCCGCCGGTCGACATCTACATCGGCTCCGTGGGGCAAAAAGCCGGGATCGAGGCCGCCAAGCTCTGCGCGGGCCTTCGCGCCGAGGGCTTCTACGCCGCCTGCGACCTAAACGGACGCAGCGTCAAGGCCCAGATGAAATACGCGGATAAACTCGGCGCGGCGTTCTCCTGTATCCTCGGCGACAACGAGCTCGCCGCGGGGGAGGCCTCCGTCAAAAACATGAAGGACGGCGTGGAGGAGAAGGTCAAATTCGAGAATTTGATCGATCATCTTTACAACACGCGGATCGACGGCCTGTGCGAGGCGCTGGAAAACATCTGATTCGCGCGGCTTTTTGATAAAATCCCGGGATAGACAATCAAAATCGGAGGAAGTTTTCATATGATTTTTGGATGGAGCCGCACCGATTACTGCGGCGAGTTCACGGAAGAACAGATCGGCAAAGAGGTCACCGCCTTTGGCTGGGCGCAGAAGACCCGCGATCTCGGCAACCTGATTTTTATTGATTTGCGCGACCGCACCGGCATCGTGCAGCTCGCCTTCGGCGACGGCACCGACCGCGCGATCTTCGCGGACGCCGCCTCCGTCCGGGCGGAATTCGTCCTCGCGGTCAAAGGGACCGTGCGCCGCCGGGAATCCGTCAACAACGACATCCCGACCGGCAAGATCGAAATCTTCGTCACCGAGCTGAAAATTCTCGCGAAGAGCGCGACCCCGCCGTTTGAAGTCGCCGACAACCTCAGGGCCGGCGAGATGCTCCGCCTGCAGTACCGCTTTCTGGACCTCCGCAGGAAGGAGATGCAGGACGCCTTGATGCTGCGCCATAAGATCGTCAAGTGCGCGCACGATTACTACGACGACAACGGTTTCCTCGAAGTGGAGACCCCCTGCCTCATCAAATCGACGCCCGAGGGCGCCCGGGACTACCTCGTCCCGTCCCGCGTCCATCCGGGCAGCTTCTACGCGCTGCCGCAGAGCCCGCAACTCTATAAGCAGCTCTTGATGCTCTCCGGCTGCGACCGCTACATGCAGATCGCCCGCTGTTTCCGCGACGAGGACCTCCGCGCCGACCGCCAGCCCGAGTTCACCCAGATCGACATGGAGATGAGCTTCGTCGAGGAGGAGGACGTCATGGCGGTGAACGAGGGTTTCGTCCGCTACGTCTTTAAGAAAATTTTAGACCTCGACGTCGCGCTCCCGCTGCGGCGCATGAAGTATAACGACGCCGTGGCGAAGTACGGCTCCGATAAGCCGGACACCCGCTTCGGCCTCGAGATCGAGGATCTCTCCGACCTGCTGAAAACCTGCGAGTTTAAGGTCTTTTCCGGCGCGCTCGAGGGCGGCAGAGGCTCCGTCCGCGGCGTCAACGCGAAGGGCGCGGCCGCGAAGTTTACGAGAAAAGAGATCGACAAGCTGACCGAGCTCGTCAAGACCTACCGCGCCAAGGGCCTCGCGTGGACGAGGCTTTCGCCGGAGGGCGAGAGCTCAAGCTATGAAAAATTCCTGACCGAGGAGGAGAAAGCCGCGATCCGCCTGCGCCTTGGCGCCGAGCCCGGAGACGTCCTCTTCCTTGTGGCCGATTCGAAAAACGACGTCGTCTGCACGAGCCTCGGGCAGCTCCGCCTCGCGCTCGGGAACGAGCTGGGCCTGATCCCGAAGGGCACGTTCGACCTGCTTTGGATCACCGAGTTCCCGCAGTTTGAGTGGTCCGACGAGGAGAACCGCTGGATGGCCATGCACCATCCTTTCACCTGCCCGCGCCCCGGCGACGAGGACCGCCTGATCTCCGATCCGGGCGACTGCTACGCCCGCGCCTACGACATGGTCATGAACGGGTGCGAGGTCGGCGGCGGCTCGATCCGAATCAGCGACCCGGTCGTGCAGTCTAAGATGTTCGCGGGGCTCGGCTTCACCGAGGAGGAGGCCCGCAAGCGCTTCGGGTTCCTGCTCGACTCCTTCCAATACGGCGTGCCGCCCCACGGCGGGATGGCGTTCGGCCTTGATCGCCTCGTGATGCTGATGCTGGGCAAGGAGAGCATCCGCGACGTCATCGCCTTCCCGAAGGTGCAGACCGCGACCGAGCTGATGACGCAGTGCCCCGGCGAGGTCGAGCAGAAGTCCCTTGACGAGCTGCACATCGCCGTGGTGCCCGATCAAAAAGGCAAGGCCGAGGAATAAACGGATGGGGCGCCGGAACCGCAGATTCTGCATGGAAGGCGCTCTTTTTGTATTATTTTGTAGAAATTATACGGATCGGAGAGGATCGGGATGGAAAAGGAAGAGGAAAAGCTCGTCCGCCTGCTGGCGGAGCGGGGCCTGACCGTCTCCGCGGCCGAGAGCTGCACGGGCGGCATGGTGGCACAGCGCGTCACCTCCGTCCCCGGGGCGTCGAAGGTTCTCCGCTTCAGCGCCGTCACCTATTGCGACGAGGCGAAGGAGAAGATCCTCGGCGTGCGCGGGGAGACGCTGCGGGAATACGGCGCCGTCTCCGCCGAGACCGCCCGTGAGATGGCCTCCGGCGTCCGCAAGATTTTGGGCGCGGACATCGGCGTCTCCGTCACGGGCCTCGCGGGGCCGGAGGGCGGCGAGGGGAAACCCGTGGGGCTCGTCTACGTCGGCGCGGACGCCGGCTGGGGCAGCCTGACAAGGGAATTTCATTTTTCCGGCGGCCGGGAGGCCGTGCGCGGGCAGGCCGCGGAGGAGGCGCTGCGCCTCGCCGCCGCGCTTGCCGAAAACTATCCCATAGAGACGCCGGAGGGCAACGGAACGCCTTAAAACGGGCCGCGCCCGCTGTCAAGCCGGGGGCCTGCCACCTCCCCGCGGAGAAACCCGCGGGGAGGGCCGAATTTAACATGGAGGAAATCACCCAAACATGTCTTTTGACTATATTTTATTCGACTTGGACGGCACGCTGACCGATCCGTTCGAGGGCATCACCAAGAGCTTCAACTACGCGCTCAAGGCGCTGTGCGACCGGGAGGAGACCGACCGGGCCGCGCTAAATAAAATCATCGGGCCGCCGCTGCGCGCCTCCTATATCGAAAATTACGGCGTCACGCCGGAGCAGGCGGAGCGGCTCCTCGAGAAATACCGGGAGCGCTTCGGCGAGGTCGGCATCTACGAAAACCGCGTCTACGACGGCGTGCCGGAGCTGCTCGCCGCGCTGATAGAGGCGGGGAAAGTCCTCTGCCTTGCCTCCGCGAAGCCCGAGGAATTCTGTGTGCGCATCCTCGAGCACTTCGATCTTCTAAAGTATTTTGACGAGACGGTCGGCGCTTCGTTCGACCCGAGCCACGACACCAAGGAGTGGGTCGTCGGGGAGGCCCTGCGCAGGCTCGGCTTGGACGAGGAAAAAAGAGGCCGGGCCGTGATGGTCGGCGACCGGGAGATGGACATTCTGGCGGCCCACGAGAAAGGGATCGCGGCGGCGGCCGTCGGCTACGGATATGGCCGCGCCGAGGACCTGCGGGCCTGCGGTCCGGAATTTTTTGCGAGCGACATCGCGGGGCTGCAAGAGCTGCTGCTTCGCTGAAAGGAGACAGAGTATGGGCAAATCCGATTATTCCACCGTGCTGGAGGCGCTCGCGCGCAACCGCATGGACGCCATGTACGTGGACACTAAAGAAGAGGCGCGCGCCCTTGTCGAGGAGCTGATCCCGGAGGGCGCCTCCGCCGCGGTCGGCGGCTCGGAGACGCTGTTTGAGGCCGGCGTCATCGACCTGCTCCGGTCCGGGAAGTACCTTTTCCTCGACCGCTACGCGGAGGGCCTCACGAGCGAGCAAAAAGAAGAGGTGCAGCGCCAGTATTTCACGGCCGACTGGCTGCTCGCGAGCGCCAACGCGGTCACGGAGGACGGCTGGCTCTATCAGGTCGACGGCGCGGGCACCCGGGTCGCGCCGATGATCTTCGGGCCGAAGAACGTGCTGATCGTCGCCGGGATCAACAAGCTCGTGCCGGATCTGGACGCCGCCATGGAGCGCGTCCGCGCCATCGCCGCGCCCAAAAACGCCGTCCGCCTCGAAAAAAAGACGCCCTGCGTCGTGACGGGCAAGTGCGAGGACTGCCTCTCGCCGGACCGCATCTGCTGCGTCTACACGGCGTTCGGGTTCCAGCGCGTCCCGGGCCGGATCAAGGTCATCTTGGTCGGCGAGCCGCTCGGCTACTGACGGGCGCAACGGCCCCGCCACCGAAAGGCGCATGGGTCCTGCGTCGTGCGGGAAAATTCGGTGCTCATCACACGGGGCCTTGCGGCGGATGGCTCTTTCGCGCCGCTTTGAAGCAAAAAATGTCGTATTCCCCCCTTCCTTCGGGAGGGGGCTTTTCTATGCGCGCCCGCGGAAAGGCCCCGTCATGGCGGGATTTTTGCCCGGCGGCCAGCCGTCCCCGCCCCGCTTTGGCGAGGCTTCACTTTTTGCCGCGCGCCGCTTTTCCACATATGCCCGGCCCGCCCCGGTTCGGCGGAGAGGAGCCGGATTACCCATCCGCTCTCCCGCCCGCTTCTTAAAAAAGGTATGAAGGTTGGGATTTCGGAAACAATGAATCCGGCAGACCGCCCGCCGGACTGCTGAAATTTTTATGAACTTTTTGAAAACCCTATTGACAGCCGAAGCTCGATTGGGTATATTATACATGTTGGCACTCAGACAATCGGAGTGCTAATCCAACAAAACGCAGGGAGGCGGGCGCGTGCAGTTCGACGATCGAAAGCAGAGGATCCTTGCCGCCATCGTGGAGACCTATATCCGTACCGGCGAGCCCGTCGGCTCCAAGACGCTTTCCCGGCTGCCGGGGATCGGCGTCTCGCCGGCGACGATCCGCAACGAGATGGCGCTCTTATTTAATATGGGCTTTCTCGAGCAGCCGCACACCTCGGCCGGCAGGGTGCCGAGCCATCTCGGTTACCGCACCTATGTGGACCGCCTGATGGACTTCCGGCCGCTCACGGAGGAGGAGAAGGACGACATCGACGCGCTCTTTAACGTGCGCGACCCCGATCCCGATAAGCTTCTGGAGGATGCGGCGGAGACCTTGGCGGAATACACCGGCTGCGCGACCATCGCGGCGACCACCACGCCCGCGCACGTCACGGTCAACCACATCGACATCGTCCCGGCGGACAGCTTTACGGTGGTGCTGATGATGATCGCCTCAAACGGCGTGATTCGGAGCAAGGTCTGCCGCCTGAATTTTCGCATCAACCCCGGCATCGCGGATTTTTTCAAGAAATTTTCAAACGACCGCTTCGCCGGCATGACGCTCAAGCAGATCAGCGCCGAGTACATCCAGTCGGTCTCCGTCCAGCTCGGCGAGTACTCGCGGGTGTTCAACCCGCTGATGGTCGGCATCTACGAGCTCTGCAAGGAGGTCTACGACGGCCAGTATTATTTAGGCGGGCAGGAGAAGCTCCTGACCTATAACGAATTTTCCGGCAAGGCGCTGGAGATCATGAAGCTGCTCAACCGGCGCGAGGAGATGGGCCCGCTGCTCGACCGCGGCGCCGGCAGCGTTCAGGTATTTATCGGCAAGGAGAACTGTTTTTCGGAGCTCTGCGGCAGCTCGCTGATCGTCGCGCGCTTCCGCATCGGCGAAAACGACTGCGGGGCCATCGGGCTGATCGGCCCGGTGCGCATGGATTACGCGAAGCTGATCCCGCACCTGCGGTATTTCGCCGAAAAATTGGGGAAACTCCTCTCCATCACATATCAACAAGAAACGGGTGACGAAGATGAAGAATGAAGATAAAAAAGAACGAAGCAAGACGCCGCAGCCGGCGGAAGCGGCGGCCCCGGCGCCCGAAACGGGGAGCACGGCGGGAGTACAGACTCCGGCTGAGCGAAATTCCGTCCCGGCGGATTCCCTCGCCACGGAGCCCATGGCGGCCACGAAGCTCCAAGCGGAGCTCGAGGGCCTCAAGGCCGAGCGGGACGCGCTCCAAGAGAAATGCGACGAGCTGGGCGACCGGTATCTGCGCGCCTTGGCCGAGTACGACAATTTCCGCAAGCGCACCCAGCGCGAAAAGGACGCCATCTACGGCGACGCGATCGCGGACGCCGTCGCGAAGCTGCTGCCGATCCTCGACAGCTTCGAGCGGGCGAGGGAATATCCCTGCGCCGACGAAAATTTCAAGAAGGGGATCGACATGATCTGCAACTCGGTCGAGGAGTCCTTCGCCTCCCTCGGCGTCGCCGAGATCCCGGCGGAGGACCAACACTTTGACCCGAACCTGCACAACGCGGTGCTTCACGCGGAGGATCCGGGCGCGGGCGAAAACATGATCGCGGAGGTTTTTCGCAAGGGCTACCGGCTCGGCGACCGGGTGCTCCGCTTCACGATGGTGAAGGTTGTCAACTGAAATCCCCCGGGCGCGGCCCGGTCAGATACAAAACGAATCGCTTATTATGATATCGACTGATATTAGAGGAATACATTATGGCTAAAATTATTGGGATCGACCTTGGAACCACAAACTCTTGCGTCGCCGTCATGGAAGGCGGCTCTCCCGTCGTGATCCCGAATCCGGAGGGCGCGAGAACCACGCCGTCCGTCGTCGGCTTCAACAAAAACGGCGAGCGCGTGATCGGTCAGGCCGCCAAGCGGCAGGCCATCGCGAACCCCGACCGCACCGTGACCTCGATCAAGCGCAAGATGGGCTCCGATTATAAAGTCGCCATCGACGGCAGGAATTACACGCCGCAGGAGATCTCCGCGATGATCCTGCAAAAGCTCAAAGCCGACGCGGAGGCCTATCTCGGCGAGACGGTCACGCAGGCCGTCATCACCGTACCGGCCTACTTCAACGACTCCCAGCGTCAGGCCACCAAGGACGCCGGCCGCATCGCGGGCCTCGACGTCAAGCGCATCATCAACGAGCCGACCGCCGCCTCCCTCGCCTACGGCGCGGACAAAGAGCAGGATCAGAAAATCATGGTCTACGACCTCGGCGGCGGCACCTTCGACGTCTCGATCATCCAGATGGGCGACGGCATCAACGAGGTCCTCGCCACCAACGGCGACACCCACCTCGGCGGCGACGATTTCGACGACCGCCTGATCAACTACCTCGCCGACGAATTCCGCAAAGAAAACGGCATCGACCTGCGCGCCGATAAAATGGCGATGCAGAGGCTCAAGGAGGCCGCCGAGAAGTGCAAATGCGAGCTCTCCGGCATGACGCAGGCGAATGTGAACCTGCCGTTCATCACCGCCGATTCCGCCGGCCCGAAGCATCTTGATATGAACATCACCCGCGCCAAATTTAACGAGCTGACCGCCGATTTGGTCGAAAAGACCCTCGGCCCGGTGAATAAGGCCCTCGCGGACGCCGGGCTCAAGTTCTCCGACATCGACAAAGTGCTGCTCGTGGGCGGCTCCACCAGAACCCCGGCGGTTCAGGACGCGGTCAAAAAGCTCACCGGCAAGGAGCCTTTCAAGGGCATCAACCCGGACGAGTGCGTGGCCATCGGCGCCGCGATTCAGGGCGGCGTATTGGGCGGCGAGGTCAAGGGCCTTGTGTTGCTCGACGTGACCCCGCTTTCGCTGGGCCTCGAGACCCTCGGCGGCGTCTTCACCAAGATCATCGACCGCAACACCACGATCCCGGTCAAGAAATCGCAGATCTTCTCCACCGCGTCCGACGGGCAGACCACCGTCGAGGTGCACGTCCTTCAGGGCGAGCGCGAGATGGCCCGCGACAACAAGTCCCTCGGCCTCTTCCATCTGGACGGCATCGTCCCCGCGCCGAGAGGGGTCCCGCAGATCGAGGTCACGTTCGACATCGACGCCAACGGCATTGTCAACGTCAGCGCCAAGGATCTCGGCACCGGCAAGGACCAGCACATCACGATCACCAGCTCCTCCAACATGAGCAAGGAGGACGTCGAGCGCGCGGTCAAGGAAGCGGCGCAGTTCGCCACCGAGGACAAGAAGCGCCGCGAGGAGATCGACCTTCGCAACTCGGCGGACCAGATGGTCTACCAGAGCGAAAAGACGCTCGGCGAGGTGGGCGACAAACTTTCTTCCGACGACAAAGCGGCTCTTCAGAGCCGGATCGACGCCTTGAAGGAAGCCCTCAAGGGCGACGAAACCGAGGTGATCAAAACGAAAGAAAAGGATCTGCAGGATAAATTCTACGAGCTTTCCTCTAAGATTTATCAGCAGCAGCCTCAGGGCGATCCGAACGCCTATCAGCAGCAGCCCCCGCAGGGCGGCGCGGAAGGCGGCGGCACCGAAGCGACCGACGGCTATGTGGACGCGGACTACCGCGAAGTAAACGACAACTGATCCCCGCGAGGGGGTGAAACGGCAGGGCGGGGGCATCCCCGCTTTTTGCCGTATTAGAAGACATAAAGGGTGAAGAAATATGGCGGAGAAGCGCGACTACTACGAGGTGCTGGGCATCGAAAAAGGCGCCTCGGAGGAAGAGATCAAAAAAGCCTACCGCGCCTTGGCAAAAAAACACCATCCGGACCTGAATCCGGGCGACCCCACCGCGGAAGCCAAATTCAAGGAGGTCGGCGAGGCGTATGACGTCCTCTCCGACCCGCAGAAGCGCGCCCGGTACGACCAGTACGGCCACGCGGGCGTCGACCCGTCCTACGGGGCCGGGGGGCCCGGCGCGGGCGGCTTCGGCGGCTTTAGCGGGTTCGGGGATTTCGGCGACATCTTCAGCGATCTCTTCGGCCAAGGCTTCGGCTTCGGCGGCTCCACCCGGGCGAGGAACCCGAGCGGCCCGATCCGCGGCAACGACGTCGGCGTGCGCATCCAGCTGAGCTTCATGGACGCGGCCAAAGGCTGCCGGCGCGAGATCCCGATCCAGCGCCTCGAGCGCTGCGGGGACTGCGGCGGCAGCGGCGCGAAGCCTGGCACGCAGCCCGAGACCTGCCCGGACTGCGGCGGCAGGGGCCAAGTCACGGTACAGCAGCGCAGCCCGTTCGGCGTGATCCAGACGACCAAGACCTGCCCGCGCTGCGGCGGCCGCGGCAAGATCGTGAGCGATCCCTGCCCGTCCTGCAACGGCATGGGCCGGGTGCGCCACAACCGCAGGATCGCCGTGGACATCCCGGCGGGCATCGACGACGGCCAGACCTTCGCGGTGCGCGGACAGGGCGACGAGGGCGCGAACAGCGGCCCCGCCGGGGACCTCAACGTCACGGTCTCCGTCCAGAAGGACGCGATCTTCCAGCGGGACAGCTTCGACGTCTGGTGCGACATCCCGATCAGCTTTTTGCAGGCGGCGCTCGGCGACGAGATCACGGTCCCGACCATCGACGGCAAGGTGAAATACGACATCCCGGAGGGCACGCAGTCCGGCGCGACGTTCCGCCTGCGCAACAAAGGCATCCCCTACGTCAACAACCGCGGGCGCGGCGACGAGTACGTCCGCGTGGTCGTCGAGGTGCCGCAGAATCTCTCCAACAAGCAGAAGGACCTGCTGCGGGATTTTGAAAAATCCGTGACGGACCGCAACTACGCGAAGCGCAAGAGCTTCTTCGATAAAGTCAAAGATTCTTTCAAAGGAGACTGAGCATGGACGACGGCTGGAACGAGCTGACCGTGAAGATCCCGACCAAGGACACCGACTGCGCCGCGGCGATCTGCTCGATGGTCGCGGACGCCGGGATCTATCTTGAGGATTACTCCGATCTGGAGGCCGAGGTGCGGGAGATCGCGCATGTGGATCTGATCGAGGAGGATCTTCTGGAAAAGGACCGCGCGCATACCCTGATCCACCTCTATCTCAAGCAGGAGCGCGCGCTCGCACAGGCCGTGGAATTCCTCAAGGAGCGGCTTTCCGCCGAGGGAATTTCCTACGAGCTTCGCACCGCCGGCGTGCGCGAGGAGGACTGGGCGAACAACTGGAAAAAATATTACCACGCGCAAAAGATCGGCGAAAAGCTGGCCGTCTGCCCCTCTTGGGAGACCTACGAGCCGGAGGGCGGCGAAAAGGTGATCCGGCTCGACCCAGGCATGGCGTTCGGCACCGGCACCCATGAGACGACGCGGCTCTGCCTGCGCCTTTTGGAGCAATGCGTGACCGGGGAGACGAAGCTCCTCGACGTCGGCACCGGCAGCGGCATCCTCGCGGTCGGCGCGGCGCTGCTGGGCGCGCCCCGCGCGCTCGGCGTCGACATCGACCCGGTGGCCGTGAGGGTCGCAAAGGAGAACGCGGCCTTAAACGGCGTTTCCGGCGTCACGGAGTTCGTCTGCGGGGATCTGACCGAAACCGTCTCCGGCCGGTTTGAGATCGTCACCGCGAACATCGTCGCGGACGTGATCCTGCGGCTGCTTGGCACGGTGAAGGACTTTCTCGCGCCGGGCGGCGCGTGGATCGTCTCCGGCATCATCGACACCCGCGCGGACGAGACCGAAAGCGCCTGTCTGGACGCCGGTTTCCGTGTCGAAACCCGCGTCGAGGAGGGCGGCTGGGTGGCCATGCTGCTGCGGCTTCGATAAAGGCCTGTCTGGACGCCGGTTTCCGTGTCGAAACCCGCGTCGAGGAGGGCGGCTGGGTCGCCATGCTGCTGCGGCTCTGAGAAAAAAGAAAGCCCCCGGGGGTTCTCCCTCCGGGGGTTATTTTTTTGCTTTTTTGTGAAACCCGATCAAAACACCGCATGAGCATCGAAAAATCGCTCAAGGATGTCCCGAGAAAGAGGCGGCGAAAATGCCCGCGCGGGCCCCGCGGGGCCCCAAAGAAAACCCGGCGGCGCTTCCCTGCGCCGCTGTGAGAATGCATCCCCCAGTGCGGGCGGGGCGGTACGGTGAAGCTGGCAAACAGGGCATTCGGGAAACGGATCCCCTTCCGTGAGGGCGGCCTCTGATTCGGCGAGCCGAGGCGCGCGGCGGGGTTTACGCCCCCTGCGCGTTCTCCATGATTTCGGCGAAGACGGTCAGCAGCTCCTCGGCCTTGTCGAGCTTCGCCGCGCCGATCAGGGCCTGCGACTCATGGCCGTCGGCCTCCGCGCTCTCCTTGCGGCGCCTCCAATCCCGGACCTGCGGGGTCAGCGCCGCGGCGTAGGCCTTCACAAGGCCCGCGTAGCCCTCCCGCCCGTGCGCCTTCTCCGCCTGCTGCAGATAGGCGAGAAAGACGTCGCTCACGGTAACTTTCGCCTTTTCGACGGCGGCCTCGTCGCTTTGGCCGTTCTCGATCAGCGTGCCGACGGTCTCGGCGGCATCCATCTTCTGCCCGGCGATATAGGCGCGGAACTCATCCAGCGCTCTCCCAAGCGGCTTCATCTCTGCTCATCCTTTCCTTACAGGGTGTCCTTTTTTTCATCTTCTCGTTTCGGCGATTTGGCGGCGGCGGCGCGTGTCACACGCCGTTCGCCGGGCGGCCGACCATCAGGTAGGCGCATTTGTAGACGTCGCCGCAGCCCAGAGTAATGACGAGGTCGCCGGGCTTGGCGCGGGCGAGGGTGTAATCCGCCATCTCGCGGAAGGTGTTAAACCAGACGCTGCCCGGGATCTTGGCGGCGAGGTCTTTCGTATAAATATGATAGGTGTTTTTTTCGCGGCTGCCCATGATCTCGCTCATGACCACATGGTCGGCGACCGAGAGCGCGTCCGCGAAATCGTCCAGCAGCATCGCGGTGCGGGAATAGGTAAACGGCTGGAACACGGCCCAGACCTCGCCGAAATCCATCTCCTTAGCGGCTTTGAGCGTGGCTTTGACCTCCGCCGGGTGATGGGCGTAGTCGTCCGCGATCGTGACGCCGCCCACCTCGCCGAGGATCTCAAAGCGCCTGCCCGCGCCGGGGAAATGGCCGATCTTCTCGGCGACAACCTTCGGGTCGGCCCCCGCGCAGATGCAGGCCCCCGCGCAGGCGAGGGAATTGAGGATGTTGTGCCTCCCCGGGATGGAGAGGGTGACCTCCGCCAGAGCCTCGCCCCCGCGCATCAAGGTATAGGCGCTCTTCGCGCCGCCGAGGGACCGGACGTCCGCGGGCCAGTAATCGCAGGAATCGTCCCAGCCGAAGGTGATGATCTCTTTCGAAAGGCCCTCGACGGCCTTCATGGAATTTGCGTCGCAGCCGTTGACGATCACGGGGCCGGAGCTGTGCTCGGCGAATGTGCGGAAGGAGCGGATGCTGTTTTCGATCGTGCCGAAATAATCCAGATGGTCGTTGTCGATGTTGAGGATCACGGAGATGTCGTTGGCGAGATGGAGGAACGTGTCCCGGAACTCGCAGGCCTCGATGACGATGATGTCGCTGTCCCCGGACCGGCCGCTGCCGCCGAGGGCCTTGACCTTCCCGCCGATGAAGGCGGAGGGATCGAGCCCGGCCTCCAGCAAAACCTGCGCGATCATGCCGGAGGTGGTGGTCTTGCCGTGCGTGCCGGAGACGCAGATCGCCCGGTTATAGCGGCGGGAAATGAGGCCCAGCATCTCGCTGCGCTCGAGGCACGGCACGCCGGAGGCCCGCGCCGCGATCAGCTCGGGGTTGTCGTCCATGATGGCGGCGGTGTGGACGATGAGGTCCGCCCCCGCGATGTTTTCCGCGGCCTGACCAAACGTCACCGGGATGCCCAGCTCGCGCTCGACGCGGGTAGTCTCCGTCTCGTTGTTGTCCGAACCGGTGATGTAGTAGCCCTCCCGGTGGAGGATCTGCACCAGCGGGAACATGCCGGAGCCGCCGATGCCGATAAAGTGCAGATGCCTGCACCGCTTCAGCGTTTCTTCATCCATCGTCACAAAATCGCCCGCTTTCTATCGGAAAGGCGGCAAAAAACCGCCCATAAATTCTTATCCTACATTATATTGCAAATCGGGGGAAAAAGAAACATCTATTTTTGGATTTCTCCCCTCCGGCGCGGAGCGGCATGGCCCGTTTTTCGGAAAACGATGCGGAAAGAGCGGGGTAATGAGCGATCGGCCCGGCGGCTTTTTTGTGGAAGAAACGGCCGCGCCGGGCGCGCGATTTTCGCGTTTTCGCAAATTCGCCCCGGCCTTCCCGGATTTGCATAACCCGGATGATTCTGCCAAATACTATAGCAGAATCATTTTAGGAGGAGCAAAACGATGAACATCACGGACATCCGCATCAGAAAGACTTACCAAAACGACCGTCTCAAGGCGCTGGTCTCGGTGACGGTGGATCACGACCTCGCCGTCCACGATTTAAAAGTCATCGAGGGGCCGGAGCGCCTTTTCGTCGCCATGCCGAGCAGAAAAGACGAGGGCGGCGTCTTCCGGGACATCGTACATCCGATCACGCCGGAGGCGAGGCACGCGATGGAGGAGGCCATCCTCACCGCCTATCAGGAGCACCTCGCGCAGCTCAAGGCGGAGGAGGAGCTGAACGCTCAGGAATAAACGGATATTTTTTAGAAACGGGGTTTTTCGCGTTGCGGAAAGCCCTATTTTTTTGTATAATTATGTCAAATAAGCGCGAAAGAGGGTCGGAGCCATGGAACGGCCGATCCGGCGTCTTTTCTGCTGGACGGGATATTCGTTTTTGGCCGGCACATTTGCCGCGTCCTTCCTCGGTCTGACCGTGGATCTCGCGGCGGCGGCGACGGCGCTGTTTTTGTCCGTCTTTTTTCGCTTTGTCTGGAGGCAAAAGCGCGCGCTCGCGGTTTCGCTCTCGGCGGCGGCCGCGTTTTTGTGGATTTCGGGCTACCTCGGCCTGTTTTATTACCCGGTCCGCTCCCTCGCCGGGCGGGAGATCGCCTTCACCGGCGTGGTGGAGGAGGCCGAGAGCGACAGCGGCCGCACGCGCTTCACGGTCGGCACGCGCTCCGTCGCGGCGCACGGCGCGCCGCAGGGCATCCGGGTCCGGGTGAGCGGCTACGGGGATTACGACGTGGAGCCCGGGGATCTGATCGCGGGGACGGCCCTGTTTTACGGGCAGGAGGAAGAGAGCGGCACGTTTGCCGAGCGCACGTCGGAGCGCGCCTTCGGGATCAAGGCCTACGCCTCCTTCGTCGGGGAGCCGACGGTCTTAGAGGAAAATCGCGTGACGCCCGCGACGGCGCTCGCCGCTTATCGGCGGTGGTTTGCGGACTCGCTGGGCGAATACCTATCCGGGGACCCGCTCCATCTGCTCGAGGAGATGGTTTTGGGCATCGGGGACGATCTCGACGCGGGCATCACGGACGCGTTTCGCCGGGCGGGCATGTCGGCCGTGCTCTCCGTCTCGGGCATGAATATGGTGGCGATCGCGTGGTTCGCGGAGCGACTGCTCTCCCTTTCGCATATGGGGGAGAAAAAGAAGGCCGTTTTGCTGATCCTTGTGACCGTTCTCTACGCGGCGGCGGCCGGGCTCGGCATGTCCGTCCTGCGCGCGGCGTCTATGACGCTCACGCGGTATGTCGCGGTGCTCACCGACTCGGAGACGGATCCCCCAAGCTCGCTCGCGTTCGGCGCGTCGCTTGTGGTGCTCGTCGACCCGGCGGCCGCCTGCGACTGCGGCTTCTTGATGTCCGTGGCGGGCAGCCTCGGCATCGTCACCTGCGCGGAGCCGCTGGCGCGGCTGCTATGGAGGCTCATTCCGGGCTCCTTTTCTAAAACCCGGGCGGCCCGCCGCCGGGCGGACCTCCTTTTGCAGAATATCGGCGTCTCGGTCTCTGCGTGGAGCTTCACCGCGCCGGTCTGCGCCGCGTTTTACGGCAGCGTCAGCTTCGCCGGGCTTGTCTCCAACCTTGTCGCCGGGCCGGTCGCGATGCTCGCCATGTATCTGAGCATTCCGGCCGCCGTGCTCGGCGGGGTGCCCGCGCTCGGCGGCCTCGGCCTGTTGTCCGCGAAGCTGGCGGGGGCCCTCTCCACGGTGCTCATCGGCGTCGCGAGGCTGTTTGCCGCGATACCCGACACGATCGCCCCGGCGGAGAGCGGCTGGATCTACCTCTGGATCGCGGGGAGCGCGCTGCTTTTTTTGATGCCGAGGCTGTTTCACACGCGCCTGCGCTTTCGCAGACTGGCGGCGCTTTTGTCCCTGACGGCGCTCTGCGTGGGGCTCGTCAGCGAGTCCGTGCTCAAAAAGGATCTCACGGAGATCCGCGTCGTCCCGCTTTCGGACGGCGCGGCGATCTCCTGCACGGCGCGCGGCAGGACCTTGCTGATCGCGGAGAACCTTAGCTATGACGACGTGTTTTCCGTCCGAAAGATCGCCGGGTATGACGGCGAGGTCACGGCGCTCGTCTCGGCCGGCGAGGGGGACGCCGCGGCGGAGCTCCGGCTCGTGGAGGCCTACGCCCCGGAGCTCGCGGTGCTCTCGGACGCCGCCTCCGTCTCCCGCGCCGGGGCGCAGGCGGCCTCCTATCCGATGGAGGTCGTGCTCGGAAACGGCGGCCGCGCGGTCTTCTTCAGCGGGGAGGATTTCGCCGTCGAGACCGAGGACGCCACCATCTTATATTATTCCGGCGGATGTGATATAATGGACATCGAAGCGAAATACCGCCGGCCGGACATCGCCGTGGTCCGCGAGGTGTCGATGGACGAGCTCTCCGTTTTGCGGTGCGGCTCCCTCGTCACCATCGGGTGCGGCGGCACGTTCGGCGGGGCCGCGGAGATCGTCCCCGCGGGCTCCGGCAGGCTGACGTTTTATTGCCGCGGGAAGACCGTGAAAAGGGGCTGAGCGCTTGATTTTTAAAACCGCCGACGAACTTCAGCGGCATATCCGCTTAGGGGTCCCCTTGCCCGTCTATTTTATTTACGGCAGCGACGCCGCCCGCAAGCGCAAATTTGCCGACGCGCTCGCGAGCCTCGCGTCGGGCGGAAAGGTCGGGCCCGGCCTTCACATCTTTAGCGGCAATATTTCGGCGGACACGCTCGCGGACGCGGCCTTTGAGATCTCCTTCGACGGCGGGCGGCGGTGCGTGCTCGCGGAGGACCTGCCGCTCGAGAAGCTGAGCCAGACAGAGCGCGGCAAGCTCGAGCAGTTCGTCACCGAGCTCTGCGCCGAAAACGGCGCGACAGCCGTCTTTCTTTACAGCGCCGTTGACGCCGAGCCGAAAAAAGATAAGAAAAAACTTGAAAAATACGTTTCTTTCCGCAAACTGATCGACAAAAAGGGCGGAGGCGTCGTCTTGTGCGCGCCGTACACCACCGCCGAGCTTTGCAGGCTCGCGGAGGCGGAGGCCGAGGCTCACGGCGTCTCGATGGACCGCGGGGTCTCCTACGCGCTGGTCGCCCGCTGCGGGACGGACAGCGCCACGGTGCGAAACGAGGCCAAAAAGGCCGCCGAGTACGCGAAGGATGGCAAAGTGACGGAGCGGATCGTCGCGGAGGTGACCTGCGAGGCGCCGGACGCGCGGATCTACGACCTCGCCGACAAGGTACGGGGCGGCGATTTCGCGGGCGCGTTTTCGCTGATCGACGAGCTCTGCGCAATGGGGGAGGAGCCCTCCTCGATCCTTGCGAATCTCTCCGGGACCTATGTCGACCTGCTCCGGGCAAGGTGCGCCGCCGCCTGCGGCAAGACGAAGTCGGATCTCGCGAAGGACTGGCCGCAGTCCTACGCGGGGCGGGAATTCGTTGCCGAGCGCGCGATGCGAAACCGCGCTCTTTACAGCGCCGCCGCGCTCTCCGGGATGCTCGACGTCCTGCTCGCGGCGGACAGGAAGATCAAGAGCACGGGCACGGACCCGAGGACGGTTCTCGAGGAGGCCGTCGGCAGATTATTTTTGATCGGACGGGGGAACTGATTTGGAACGATTTCGGGGCCCGTTTCGGCTGAGAGAGACCCTCATCGTGGAGGGAAAATACGACAAAATCCGGCTCTCGGAGCTTGTGGAGGGAAACATTCTCGCGCTCGACGGCTTCCGGATTTATAACGATAAGGAGCGCCTCGCCATGATCCGCGCCCTCGCCGCGAAGACCGGGATCGCCGTGCTGACGGACTCCGACCCGGCCGGGTTCCAGCTGCGTCATTACCTCGCCTCGGCGATCCCGGCGGAGCAGATCCGGCAGATCTATATCCCGGACATCCCCGGGAAGGAGCGGCGCAAGGCGCACGCGGGGAAGGCGGGTCTGCTCGGCGTGGAGGGCATGGACACGGAGACGCTGTGCCATGCGTTCGAGGCGGCCGGCCTCGGGGAGGACGCCGCCGGGGAGCGCCCCGGCTCGGAGGAGCGGCCCGCGCCGCTCACGAAGGCGTTTCTTTATGCGCTCGGCCTCTCCGGCGGCAGGGGCTCGCGTCTGCTCCGGGAGAGGGTCTGCGAGCGTTACCGCCTGCCCAAACGCCTCTCGGCCAAATCCCTCGGGGAGGTCCTCGCCGTCCTGACGACGGCGGAGGAGCTTCGCTCCGCGGTGGAGGAGCTCCGCGCCGAGGCGGGGGAGCTGCGCGCCGGGGCGGGGGAGCCGCCCTCCGCGGAGGAGTGATTTTTTCTTCGGCGGGCGTGAATGGAAACAAAATCCTCATGGAGAAACCGGCGCGGCGCTGGGAGTCACCCCTCGCGGGGTGTGTGGATTGAAATTACGATTGGCATCACACCCTCACAGGGAGCTACAAGTCTATACCCCGCTCAGATTGCGAGGATGAAGCGATTTTTTCCGATTCTCCCTCGCCGGCGGCGTGTGCCGTATCCCCGGCCCAGGCCGGAATCTTATTAAAAAGGAGGGCGCCTGTGCAGCTTTACAGCCTTACATTTCTATACCTGTTTCTGCCGGTCTCTCTGGCGCTCTTTTTGATCGTGCCCGCGAGATGGAGAAGCGCCGCGCTGTTTTGGATCTCCGCCGCTTTCTACGCTTTGGCGCAGCCGGGCCATTTTCCGATGTTCTGCGCGGTGCTCGCGCTTTCCTACGCGCTCTCCGAGGGGATGCGCAGGGCGGAGGCGCGCCCGAGGCTGCGCAAGTCGCTCTACATATTCGGGATCGTGGCGAACGCCTCCGTGATGATCTGGTTTTCCGCGCTCAATCAAATCACCGGGCAGGCGGTTCCGCTTGGGACGATGGTCGTCGCCTTCACGTCGCTCGGGTATCTCGTGGACGTCTATAAATATGACGCGGAATACGAGACGAATTTTTTCCGTTTCGGACTGTTTCTCGGCTTTTTCGCCAAGCTTTACCGCGGGCCGCTCGTGCGGATCGACAACCTCTGGAAAAAGCCGCTTTCGCCCGAGACGACGCTCTCGCAGATCGGCGACGGCCTCGCGAAATTCATCCGCGGCCTCGCGAAATACCTGCTGCTGTCGGTGCCGATCGGCAAGGTCTGCGCGGAGCTCAAGGCGGCGGACGAGCTGACGGTGGTCGGCGCGTGGATGGTGATGATCACCTTCGCGATGAAAATTTTCTTCGATCTCTCGGGCTTCTGCGACATGGCGCGCGGGCTCGGGCTCTGCTTCGGCCTCGAGCTGCCCAAAAACTTCTGGTTTCCGTTCCAGAGCGGCTCGGTCACGGAGTTTTTTTCCCGCTTCAACATGACGGTGACGGAATTTTTCCATTATTACGTCTATGATAATCTCAAATCCGAAAAGCCGACGCCGCTGCAATACGCGGTCAACACGTCGCTCGTCTGCATGCTGGCCGGGGTCTGGTTCGGCATCCGGATGAATTTCATCGTCTGGGGCGTCTACATCGCGGCGTTCATTTTGCTGGAAAAATGGTTCCTCGGGCGCTATCTTGAGCGGATCCCGAAGTTTTTCGCCGGCATCTACACCTTCTGCGTCACGATGCTGTCGATGGTCATCTTCTCCGCGGATTCCCTGACGAAAGTCCCGCGCTATTTTGGGGCGATGCTCGGGCTCGGCGCGAGTTTCTCCACCGCCGAGACCGCCTACGATCTCTCCGGCAGCATGATCCCGCTCGTCGCGGGCGCCATCCTGCTGACCAATTTTATGAGCATGCTCATCCACCGCCTGCGCCGCCGCAGCCCCGCCGCCGCGGGCGCCAGCGACCTCGTCGTGAGCACGGTTTTGCTCGCCCTCTGCACGGCCTATCTGCTCTGACCGGGGCCCGTTATTTTAAGAAAGGAGGTGCCGCCATGAAAAAAATCGTAGCCCTGTTTTTGGCTTCCGCGCTCGCGGTTTCCGGGATTCTCGCGCTGCTTCATGGGACGGATTTCCCGATCCCGAGCTTCGGGGCGCTCTCGTCGGGCGATTTTTCCGCCGGGATGGAGTCGTTTTTCTCCAAAAACCTGCCCGGGCGGGACGAGCTCTCCCTGTTGGCGGACCGCCTGCTCTATCTCTCCGGCCGCCGCGAGTTTGACGGCGTCTTTCTCGGCGAGGACGGCTCCCTGCTCAAAAATATCGAGCCGCCGGAGACGGACGTCACCGCCGCCTCGGCGGAGGCGATCGGGAATTTTGTTTCGGATCACCGGGTCGGCGCCTGCGTCATGCTGATCCCGACGGCCGCCGTCATCAAGCAGCAGGAGATCAACAGCGCGGCCGCGGACCGCCTTTACAACCAGCGCCACATGATCTCCGAGGCGTACGCGACGCTCTCTGGCAAGGCCGTGACCGCCGACGTCTACCAGTCCCTTTTCGCCCACCGCGGCGAGTATATCTATTACAACACGGAGGAGAACCTGACCGCGCTGGGCGGGTATTACGTTTACAGCGAATACGCCTCCGCCTTAAATCTGCGCGGGAAGCCGATCTCCGATTTCAACGTCGCCTACGCCGCCCACGGTTTCAAGGGCTCCTTGGCGAAGGGCGTGCTCGCGGATTACGCGGCCGGCGATTTCGTCGCCATGTACGCGTACACGCAGTACGAGCGCGAATATTCCGTGGCCCACACGTCCGCGGACGGTGTCCGCACGGAGCAGCAGGGCCTGTACGACCGGCAGACGGCCTCGCAGGACCCCACGGACGTCCTGCTCGGCGGGCTTGCCCCGGTCACGGAGATCGAGACGGACGGCCCGTACGAGGAGTGGCTGCTCGTCTTCGGCGACGCGACGGCGAAGAGCTGGCTGCCGTTTCTCGCGAACCACTACGCGCATATCACCTATGTCGACCTCGGCGCCGCCACGGACGGGATGCTCGCGGCGATCCGGGTCTCCGACTACCAGCAGGTCCTCTTCGCGTACAGCGCCGAAACGTTTTTGGAGGGGGCCGGCCTCGGCCGCCTGACGTCGCTCGCCGAGTGAAGATTCGGGCGGTCCCGGACCCCATTTTGCCGCCCTCGGCCGCCGGGTCAGCCGTCAAAAAGGACGCCGCCCGCTCCGCGCGGCGGGGATGGCTTTTGACGTTGCCCCCCATGCCGCCGGATGGCCTCCGGCGGCAAAAAGAGCTTTCCGGGATATAACCCGTTTTTCGTGGGCGCGCGGTTGAAGTTCCTCGGACTGCGAGAAGGCGATCGGATAGACGCCGCCCGCTCCGCGCGGTGGGGATGACTTTTGACGTTGCCCCCCATGCCGCCGGATGGCCTCCGGCGTCAAAAAGAGCTTTCCGGGATATAACCCGTTTTTCGTGGGCGCGCGGTCGAAGTTCCTCGGACTGCGAGAAGGCGATCGGATAGACGCCGCCCGCTCCGCGCGGCGGGGATGCTTTTTTGGCGTTGCCCCCCATGCCGCCGGATGGCCTCCGGTATCAAAAAGCGTTTTCCGTAAAATGACGATCAAAAAGCCCTGCCCGGGGCGGCCGCCCCGGGCAGGGCTTTATCTTCGTTTTTAGATCATGACCCTCGTCTTTTCGTTCATCGCGCCGGCCAACTGGGCGTATTTGAGCGCGGAGTAGGGGGCCTCGGGCAGGGTTTCGTAATAGATCCCGGCGCAGCAAAATTCCAAGCGGCACTGCAGCATGGTCGAGATGTCGCTGAGCTCGGAAAGCGGAAACGAGAAAGTCTCGCCGCCCTCCGCCGCGAACGCCAGCCGGTCCGGGTAGAGCGAGAGCGTCCCCGACCCGAGCGATTTTTGCGGCGCGCCGGGCAGATAGGTGCGCAGCGTGACGCCGGAGTCCGAGGTGAGGCAGGTCTCCGGGGGCAGCTCCGCAAGCTCCGGCCCGATCTTCGCGGTGCGGGCCTTCTGCCAGCGGACCCATTCCCCGATGTCGGGGAACGGCGGCTCGCCTCCGCCCGCCGTCTTAAATTTCATCTGTTCGTCGAGGATCAGGGTAAGGCCGCACGCCGAGCAGACGAGTTGGTCGCCCTTTGAACGAAAGGCGCCCATCTTGCCGCAGGCCGGGCAGAGGTAGAGCGCCGCCTCCAAGGATTCCGCGCGGCGGCCGCATTTTCGCGCGCCGGGGTGCGCCGATTCGTAGGCGTACGCGTCGGCGGCGAGGTGTTCGGCGATCCGCCGGTCGATCTCCTCGTCCGTCATGCCGGCGAGCTCCCGGGCGGGATACCATGCCGCGAGCGCGCCCTCAAGATTGCCCTTTCGGATGGACTTCGACCAGCGGGGCAGGGTAAAATAGCCGCCCTCGATGCGGTAGATGTAGAGCGGGACGCCGCATTTCCGGACGAGCCTGCCGGTCCCTGCGTAGGCGGGGGCGGTGCGCCCGTCCCACGTGCAGCTTCCCTCCGGGAACATACAGACACTGTATCCCGCGCGGACGCACTGCAAGATTTCGGCCGCGGAACGGGCCTCGGTCCGGGCCTTCAGCCGGTAAATCGGGTCGGCCAGCAGGCCGATGAGCCGGCTCGCGAACCCCATCCGGGAGAGCTGCTCCCCGGCGACGAAGTACATCTGCCGCCGGAAGGGCAGGGCCGCCAGCAGCGGGTCCCAGTTGCAGGTGTGGTTGCAGACGACAAAGCACGGCTCGGGCGGGTTGTCGACTTTTTCGTACCGATAGCCGAGCTTCCATTTGAGCAAAAGGCGCAGCGGCAGCTTGAACAGCGTCCAGATCAGAAGATGCGCCCAGCGGTTTTTCTTTTTGAATGCCTCTCTCACGGAGGGTTCCCCCCTCTCTCAGCGTGGCCGGTTCCCGCCGCCCGGAAAAACAAAACGGCCGGAAGACGGAAAAAGGCCGGGGCGGATTTCTTTGGCGGTTGGCGCGCAAAAAACGGCGCGGCCCCTGTTTATAAGTTTCCGATCTTACCTTACCGCCGCTTCGTGAACCGTGCGTGAACCGGAGGAGCCGCAGGGCATAAAAAACGCCCGGGCGGTAAGCTCGAGCGTTTTCGGTTTTTTATTCCTGTTGGGCTTTCATCTTGGCAAAGCACTCGCTGCAAAAGACCGGACGGTCCTCGCGGGGCTTAAACGGGACTTTCGCTTCTCCGCCGCAGGCGGCACAGGTCGTGGTGTACATCTCTTTTTGGGTTTTCAGTTTGTTCTTACGGGAGTCGCGGCAATCTTTGCAGCGCTGGGGTTCGTTGACAAATCCGCGCTCCGCATAGAATTCCTGCTCGCCAGCGGTGAAGATGAACTCTTGTCCACACTCTTTGCACACTAAGGTCTTGTCTTGGTACATGATTTTACCTCTTTCAATGGATTGTATTTGCCCTTGGTTCACCACAACCGCTAAGTTTTTATAGATGTTGCCTGTTTGCCCCGGGGCATGCGTATATCCAGCCCCACGCGGGGCCGCATACCGAAACGATCACCTCCGGCCGCTTTCCGACCGGAGTTTTTGCCGGACGCGTTCCATCGCGTTGCCGGCGGATTTTGCCGAAATAGAGAGCGCCATGCCGATTTCCTCATAGGAGCTTCCGGCGAGATAGAGCCGCAGGACGGAGCTTTCGAGCTTTGAGAGGCGGGAGAGCAGCCGTAGGACCGCCGCGGAGGAATCCTCCTTTTCGATCCAAGCGGCCTCCGGGTCGGTGCCCGGTTCCAGCGGAAAGTTCCCGTCGATCGAAAGGTAGCCGACCATCGGCAGATTTTTTTGCCGCAGGCCGGAGCGGATCACCGAGGAGAGCCTTCGCCGGATACAGACGGCGGAATAGGTCCGGAACGACGCGTCCCCCGCGGCGGAGCCGTAGGAGTGGAGCGCCTTGAGCAGGGCGATGACGGCCTCCTGATGCAGGTCGTCGTATTCGAGTCCCAATCCGGCGCCGGTCTCGACCGTTCTCGGGGAGATGTAGACGCAGCGGCGGATCAGTGTTTCGAGGCCCTCCTCCTCACCGGAGCGGGCGGAGCGAACCGCCTCTTCGATGAAAACATCCCTTTCGCCGGCCGCCATCTGCCTCACCCCTTCGGAACTTGGAAACCAGTCGTTATCATTCTAACATATTATTTTAGTCTGTCAAGAAACTACTCGCGGTTCAAAAAGTAAAATTTTTCCGTCTGGGAGGCCTTCGCGGCGTCCAAAACGGGCCCGCCGCGCGCGGAAACCGCCCCCAAAAAGAAGGTTTTACACGCAGCCGCATTCCGAGACGCCGGGGACCGTCACGGTCACGTCGCGGATCCACTTGCCGCGCTGGATGCGCACGGTGGCGACGAGGAATTTGATGATCTCATCGGAGCGCAGCGCCAAAAGGACCAGCGGCGGGCTCCATTTGAAGAGGAATCCGGCGCAGAGGCCGAGCGGGATCGAAACCGTCCAGAGAAAGAAGACATCCACGAGCATGGCGAAGCGCGTGTCGCCGCCGCCGCGCAGAATGCCCACGATCGACTGGCAGGTCGCCCCTTGGCTGATCATCAGGATCGCGCGGGTCACCAAGAGATCCATGGCGAGCTTCCTCGTCTCCTCGGAGACCGCGAAGAGCTGGACGGCGAACGGCCGGACCAGCAGCATCAGCAGGCAGGAGACGAGCCCGAGCCCCAGCGCGAGATAGGTGACGGTGTCGGCCTTGCGCTGCACAAGCTCCCGGCTGTCCCCCTCGCCGATGGCGTTGCCGATCATCACGGCGGTGGCGTTGGCCATGCCGGACATGGCCACCCAGAAGAACTGCCAGACCACGGTGGCGATGCTGTTGGCCGCGACGAACTGGGTGCTGATATGGCCGATGACCATGGAGAGCACCGTCGCGCCGACGCTCCAGAGGGACTCGTTGAGGACCACCGGCGCGCCGATCTTCCAAAACGCCTCGGAGTATCCCTTGACCGAGCCGAAAAATTCCCGGAACCGGTAGCGGATTTTGTCCTCCTTGAAGCGGATGTAGGCGACGGCGATGGCGAATTCGGTGAAGCGGGCGATGACGGTCGCGATCGCCGCGCCGCGGACGCCCATCGCCGGGAAGCCGAGGTGCCCGAAGATCAGGACCCAGTTGAGCGAGATGTTGACGCAGAGCGAGATCAGGTAGGCGATCACCGAGATCTTGACGGTGCGCACCGTGCGCAGGATGCTGAAAAGCGCGTTGGCGACGCTATAAAAGAGATAGCCGAAGGCCATGATGCGCAGGTATTCGGCGCCCTGCGCGATGACGGCCTCGTCGTCGCTGTACAGGCGCATGAACGTCTCCGGCAAAAACGCCGCGACGCAGGTCGCGAGGATTGAGAAAGCCAGCGTGATGCGCAGCATGATCGTGATGATCTTGCGGATCGAGGCGGTGTCGCGCTTGCCCCAGTACTGCGCGGCGAAGACCGTCGACCCGGACGTGATGCCGAAGCCGATAATCATCAGCACAAAGTAGAGCTCGTTGGCGAGATTGGCCGCGGAGAGCGCGGTTTCACTGAGCTGTCCCAGCATGACGGTGTCCGCGAGCGAGACGGCAAACGTGATCATATTCTGCGCCGCCAGCGGGACGGCGATGGAAAACAGAGCTTTGTAAAACGGTTTTTCCTTGACGGGTGCGAGCATAGTTCCTCCAAAAAACAGAATGACATCATTTTATCCTTTTTTTAAAAGAAAAGCAAGGGCGCGCCATGCCGGGGAACCCACCAGATGGGACAAAATAATACCATCAAAGAACAACTGTTCGATTTTTTTCTCCAAACCCCTTGCATTTTTCAAAAGGGGCGATATAATAAGACCAGAAGATGCGAACGGATGTTCGCTTTGTCTGCGGCAGAGGGAGGCCCCCCGCCGGAACGGAAAGGATGGGAAAAAGAAATGAAGAGAACGTATGTTTTTAGAATTTTGTTTGCCGCGGCGGCCGCCGTCGGCATCCTGATGGTTCTCGGCTGCGCAGGCGCCAGCGACCTCGGCCTGATCGGCAACGGGGAGCTCTTCCTGCGCGGAGGATTCGGCGCGTTCCTTGCCTTTGCCGGGACCCGCGGCGCGATGGTCTGCGACCGGGCGCTCGAGGCTTCGCGGGAGGCCGGGCTTCGCCCCGCCCGCTGCGGGGCGAAGGACTGTCCCAACGCCGCGTGAGGGCTTTGGATCGCTCCCGTCCGGCCCGCTTTCGCGCAACCTAAGGCCGCGCCGGGCATCTATGCCGGAATCCCGCGCTGAAAGGCGCGGTGCCCCGCCCCGCTTGGCACGCCGGGAGTATCTCTCTTGCGTGACGATCTCGGCCCGCCACGGGGAATCGCCTTCGCCCGCTCCGCTTTCGCGCAACCTAAGGCCGCGCCGGGTATCTGTGCCGGAATCCCGCGCTGAAAGGCGCGGTGCCCCGCCCCGCTTGGCACGCCGGGAGTATCTCTCTTGCGTGACGATCTCGGCCCGCCACGGGGGATCGCTCCCGTCCGGCCCGCTTTCGCGCAACCTAAGGCCGCGCCGGGTATCTGTGCCGGAATCCGCCTTTTTAAAAAACGGCCGGAGGGTTTCGCCGCCGGATCACCCTCCCGCGAAGGCGTTTCGCGGCGGGGCGCAAGGCGCGCACTTTTCCCCCCAAAGTCAAAATTTGCCCACTCCATTTGCCGCGCTCCGGGTTTCGTCCCGGGACGCGGTTTTTTTATCGTTCCCGCCGGCGAAAGAGGCGGCGTTTTCTGCTGAAACTGATTTTTCCCGCATAGAATTTGCGAGGAGGTGGCGCCGTGTCCAAAATCCGTACCTTCGCGGTCAACGCCAGCGTATTGACGCTGACCTCGCTCTCGCTGGGAGCAGCCGGTGTGATCTATAACGCTTGGCTCACGCGGAACCTCGGCTCCGCCGGCATGGGCCTTTTCTCTTTGATGATGGCGGTCTACCGGCTGTCGGTGACGTTCGCCTCCTCCGGCTCGGGGCTCGCGGCCACGCGCATCGTCGCGGAGGAGACGGCGATCGGTCACGGCCGGGGCGCGGCCGCCGCCATGCGAAAGACCGTTTTGTACGCGCTGCTGTTCGGCTTCGGCGGCATGGCGCTGCTCTACCTTTTCAGCGGCGCGGCGGCCAACGGCTGGGTCGGCGACGCGCGCGCGGAGGAGCCGTTCCGGATTCTTGCGCTGAGCCTGCCGTTCGTGGGCGTCTCCGCGGCGTTTACCGGCTATTTCACCGCGGTCATGCGGGTGACGCCGGCGGCCTTCGCGCAGATCTTCGAGCAGCTTTCGCAGATGGCGTTCACGGTCGCCGTATTCGCCGTGCTCAAACCGGATACGCTCGCGAAGGGCTGCGTGCTCGTGGCGGCCGGCAGCAGCGTCTCCGAGGCGGCGGCCTTTTTGATTTTTTGGATTTTATACCGGACCGACCGGCGGCGGCACCCGTTTGCGGGCGGGGACCCGCCCAAGCGTTTGGAGATGTGGCGGCGCGTCGTCGGGATCGCGATGCCGGTGGGCGCGTCGGCGGTGCTGCGCTCGGCCCTGAGCACGGTGAAGCACCTGCTTGTCCCGGCCTCCCTGCAAAGATTCGGCCTGACGGAGGAGGCGGCGCTCTCGTCGTACGGCATCGTCGGCGGCATGGTGATCCCGGTGCTGATCTCCCCCTGCGCCTTTTTGCTGGGTTTTTCAAACCTGCTGGTGCCGGAGATCGCCCGCTATAAGGAGCTGGGCCGCAAGAACTCCATCTTTTTCGTGATCGGCTACACGATCCGGCTGACGCTGATCTTTTCCGTCGCGGTCGCGGCGCTGCTGACCGTCTTTTCCAAGGAGCTCGCGGTCCTGCTCTATGGCAGCGAGGAATCCGCGGCCTACATCCGGGCGCTGGGGCCGCTGGTGATCGTCATGTATCTTGACAGCTCCGTGGACGGCGTGCTGAAAGGGCTTGGCGAGCAGGTCGCGGTGGTCAGGATCAACGTGGTGGACACGGCCATCTGCGTCGTGCTGGTGTGGCTGCTGGTGCCGCTGTTCGGGCTGCGGGGGTACCTGATGATGATCGTCATCAGCGAAATTTTTAATATGATCCTCAGCGCCGGCAGGCTCGTCTATGTCACCGGTTTCCACGCGGATATGCCGCGCTGGGCGGTCGTGCCGTTCCTCGGCGCGTTCGGCGCGATCTTTGCCGCGAAATACGGCGCCGCGCTGCTGGGGATCGACGTCGCGCGAGCCAGCGGGATTCTGATCGTCTGCGCGGTGTTTTTGCTGCTCTACTACGCCGTCCTGCGCGCGACGGGCACCCTGACGCAAAAAGACCTCGCGCTGTTCGCGGAGGTCTTCCGAAAATAAAAAAAAGCCGCGCGAAAAAAAGCTTTCTTCGGGCGGCGGTCTTTGCGGTTATCGGCAGAACGCTATGTAAGGGCTTTCGCCCTTGAGTGGCCGTCAGGATTTGCGGACAAAGGAGCGGCAGTCGGTGCATTCGCAGACGGTCGGATTGGATTCGTGGCAGCCGACTTCGATCTTATCGAGCGAGCAGTAATTTTCCTCTTTGCTGTGATAGGCACAGTCGGAGACGGTGCAGCCGATGCATTTATTGGCGCGAACGTTCATTTTTATACCTCCTGATTGGTTTGGTATAAGTTTGCCCGAAACGGTTTGGAATATGTCCATGACGTTCTGAAAAAAAAATCTTCGCATATAGTTTTATGAGAAATTAAAAAAACGGAGGAGGGGGAGGATCCGTATGGCGGAAAAAAGCAGCGCGGTCTATGCGGATATCGCGAAACGGACCGACGGCAGCATCTATATCGGCGTGGTCGGGCCGGTGCGCACGGGAAAATCGACCTTTATTAAGAAATTTATGGAAACGCTTGTCCTGCCGAAGATCCCGGGGGAATTTCGGAAGGCGCGCGCCACCGACGAGCTGCCGCAGTCCGCCGCCGGGAAAACCATCATGACGACGGAGCCGAAATTTATCCCGGAGGAGGCGGCGGAGATCAGTCCGGAGGAAGGCGTAAAGCTGAAGGTCCGTCTCATAGACTGCGTCGGCTATATCGTGCCCTCCTCTATCGGATATTTTGAAAACGACATGCCCCGCATGGTGATGACGCCTTGGTATAACGAGGAGATCCCGTTCAACATGGCGGCGGAGGTCGGCACGCAGAAGGTCATCACCGAGCATTCCACGATCGGCGTCGTCGTCACCAGCGACGGCTCCTTCACCGACATCCCCCGCGCGGAATACGAGGAATCCGAGGAGCGCGTCATCAACGAGCTCAAGCGGATCGACAAACCGTTCACCATCGTGCTCAACTGCATGGACCCGGACACGAAAGCCGCCCATCAGCTCCGCGACCGGCTGCATGAGAAATACGGCGTGCCGGTGGCCGTGGTCAGCTGCCTGAAAATGGGCGAGGACGAGATCAAGGAGATCCTCGGCCTGACGCTCAACCAGTTCCCGGTGCGCGAAGTGGGGCTCGACCTGCCGGGATGGCTGGTCGGTCTCGAGAAGGAGCACCCGGCGCGCTGCGCCGTGATGGCGTGCATCCGGGATTTCGCCGGGAGCCTCAAGAAAATGGGCGACATCGGCCCGCAGCTCGGCCGCCTCTCCGGGACCGAATTTGTGGAGAACGTGTTCCGGGGCGAGACGGATCTGGGCAAGGGGAGCACCTCCGTCGCGATCGCGCTGCCGCAAAAATTATTTTATAAGATTCTGGAAGAAAAGACCGGGCTCGGCATCGCGGGCGAGGACGGCCTGATGCCGTGCATGATCGATCTGGCCGCCATCAAGCGGAAATACGAGCGGATCAAGGGCGCGCTCGATCAGGTGGAGGCGGCGGGCTACGGGATCGTCATGCCCACCATGGAGGAGCTGTCGCTGCAGGAGCCGGAGATCGTGCGCCGGGGAGGAAAATACGGCATCCGGCTGCGGGCGTCCGCGCCGTCCATCCACATGATGCGGGCGGATATCACGACGGAGGTCTCCCCGATCGTCGGCAGCGAGAAACAGAGCGAGGAACTGGTCAACTACCTGATGAAGGAATTCGAGGAGGACCCGACGAAGATCTGGCAGTCCAACATTTTTGGGAAGTCCCTGCACGAGCTGGTCAACGAGGGCCTGCGCAACAAGCTGAGCCGGATGCCGCAGGAGGCAAGGCTCCGGCTGCAGGAGACCATCGAGCGCATCATCAACGAAGGCTGTTCCGGGCTGATCTGCATCATCCTTTAATCGTTAAAAAACCGGAAAAACGGCGGGCCTCAAATGGGGCCCGCCGTTTTTCCGGTTTAGGAAGAGAGAAAACAAAAATGGAAAAAGTACGAAAAAATCTTTTGCTTGTTTCCATCTTACCTCGTCATTGCAAAAAATCCGTGAAGCCGGAATGAACATTTCCGGGTCTTTTCGTGTCGATTTTGTGAAAACCCGACTCAGAGGCCCACGGTGAGCACCAGCACGGTCGTCAGCAGGCCGATGCCGAGAAAGAGGTAGAGGCTGGCTTTTTCGGGCTTCGGTATGTAAAATTTCAAAACGAACAGCGTGCCGAGGACGAAAATGGCCATCTGATAGACCGCGGGGGTCGCGCCGCCGAGCAGGTCGGACAGGCCGTAGATCAGCGGAAACAAGAGCGCCGACACCGTGACCGGGCACCCGCAGTAAAATTTGCGGCGGCCGGTCTCCGTGCGCTGGCGCAGCGTCTCGTCGACGTTAAAATAGGCGAGCCGGATGATCGCGTTCATGATGAAGAAGAGCGCGGAGAGAAAAAAGAGCGCTCCGCGCAGGCCCAGCGACCAGCCGATCGCCGTCGGCAGCACGCCGAAGCTCACGAGGTCGCACAGCGAGTCGATCTGGATGCCGAACAATTTCTCCTGTTCGTTCCGATCCATCGTGGAGGCGATTTTCCCGTCAAACATGTCCGAGAGCCCCGCAAGGAGCAGGCAGATGACCGCCCAGAAGCTGCTCCCGGAGACGGCGAAATAGACCCCCAAGATGGAAGCCACCCCCCCGGCGTAGGTCAAAATGACGGTGTAGTTGTAGTATCCGATGAGCATCATCGAACACGCTCCTTTCGGCTCGGTTGAAAAGTTCATATTTTACCGTTATACTGCGAAATTATGGGGAATGGCGGCGGGGTTTCGCCCGCCCGGATCCAAAGCGGGCGCCGCGGGGCGCTTTTTCTCCCCCGGGGCCCGTCTTGGCGGCACCCGGGAGGGCCGTTTTTTATTCTCATATTTTTATAATTCTATCACTTTTTCTCCAAAAATACAATCTATCCAAACGGAGGACGGACATGGGCAGCTTTGTCGAATTGCGGGAGGTCTGCAAGCGCTATCGGATGGGCGAGGTGACGATCACCGCATCGGATCACGTCAGCTTCGCCATCGAAAAAGGCGAGTTCGCGGTCATCGTCGGTCCCTCCGGCGCGGGGAAGACCACAATCCTCAACATCCTCGGCGGCATGGACACCTGCGACGAGGGCAGCATCCTCGTCGACGGGCAGGACGTGAGCGCCTACAAGGGCAAGCGCCTGACCGACTACCGCCGCCACGACATCGGCTTCGTGTTCCAGTTTTATAATCTGATCCAAAACCTGACCGCGGAGGAGAACGTGGAGCTCGCGTCGCAGATCTGCCGGGACCCGGCGAAGGCGGCGGCCGTGCTCAAAAAGGTCGGCCTCGCCGACCGGGCCAACAACTTCCCCTCCCAGCTCTCGGGCGGCGAGCAGCAGCGCGTCGCGATCGCGCGGGCGCTCGCCAAAAACCCGAAGCTGCTGCTCTGCGACGAGCCGACCGGCGCGCTCGACTACGTCACCGGCAAGAGCATCCTGCAGCTGCTTCAGGACTGCTGTCGCGAGGAGGGCATGACTGTGGTGCTGATCACCCACAACCTCGCGATCACGCCGATGGCCGACCGGGTCATCCACATCAACAGCAGCAAGGTGACAAGCATCGAGCAAAACGCGTGCCCCGCCCCGATCGAAGAGATCGAGTGGTAGCGGCGTCCGGCCGGAGGCCCGGCCGCGGGACGGCTTTTTGAGCACGGACCGAGGGCCTCGGGGAGCCGTCCGGCCGTGGGCCGCATGCGGCGGTTTTTTTGGCAAATGTTAGAGGAAGGGGGGCGGCGTTCGTTGAGATCCGCGGCCGTAAAAGATATTCTGCGGGAGATCCGGCGCACCAGCAACCGGTTCCTCTCCATTTTTGCGATCGTCGCGCTCGGCGCGGGATTTTTTGCCGGGCTCAAAGCCACCTGCCCGGATATGCTCGCCACCGGCGACAGCTATTTCGCGGAGCAAAATCTTTTGGACATCCGCCTTGTCTCCACCTACGGCTTCAGCGAAAAGGATCTGGAGGCCATCCGCGGCGTCCCGGGCGTCCGCGGCGTGCAGCCCTCTTATTTTAAAGACGTTTTCATCAAAAACAACGGCAACGCCAACATCCTCGCAAGGGTCATGGCCCTGCCCGACGGCACGCTGCCGGACTATACCGACGCCTCCGTCAACCGGGCCGACCTGCTCGAGGGCCGCCTGCCGGAGTCGGCGGACGAGTGCGTCATCGAAAAAAACGCCCAGATGCCCGTGGATTTCGAGATCGGGGACGTCCTAACGGTCTACACGAACGACCCGGACGACCCGCCGGAGGACAGCCTCGCCCGCACGAGCTTCACGGTCGTCGGCGTGGTCCGCTCGCCGCGCTATCTGAGCTTTGAGCGCGGCGGCACCGACATCGGCAACGGCGCGCTCGACACCTACATCATGGTGAACGCGGAGAATTTCACCTCCGACGTCTTCACGGAGGTCAGCGTCACGCTCGCGGATACGGAGGGCGTCTCCGCGTTTTCCGACGCGTACGAGGACGCGGTGGAGCACGGCAAGGATCTCTTCGAGGCCCTCGCCGACGTCCGCGAGGTGGAGCGCTACGCGGAGATCCGCGAGGAGGCGGACGAAAAGCTCGCCGACGCCGAGCGGGAGCTGGAGGGCGGGGAACTCACGGCCAACGCGGAGCTTCGCGACGCGCGGGTCGCGCTCTACGACGCGAAGCGGGAGCTTCAGGACGCGCGGGTCGAGCTCTACGACGGCTGGGCCGAGTACCATGACGGCCAAGCCGAGCTTGCCGACGCGAAAGAGGAATTCGCCGAAAAGATCGCCGACGCCGAAGAGGAGCTCGCCGACGGGAGAGAGGAGCTCGACGACGGCTGGGACGAATATCACGACGGGCTGGACGAATATAAAGCGGGCCTTAAAAAGCTCGAGCGGGCGAAAGAGAAGCTCGAGGACGCCCAAGCGCAGCTGGACGCCGGCGTCGCCGCGGCCGGCTTTTCGAGCCTTGCCGAGTTCGAGGGTTACCTGAACGCCCAACAGGGCGCACTGGACGCCGAGAGGCGGCAGCTGGATCTCCAAGAGGCGCAGGTCCGGCAGGCCTATGCCGCGGGGCTCATCGGCGAGGCGGAGCTGGACGCCTCCCTCGCCGAGATCGCCGGGTACCGGCGGCAGCTCGACGCGGCGCAGGCCGAGCTCTCCGGCTATTTTTCGAGCCTCGGCACGATGCAGTCCGCGCAGGCCGAGATCGACGCCGGCTGGGAGGAATACCGCGACGGGGAGCTCGAGCTTGAGGAGGCGAAGGACGCGCTCTCGGAGGCGCGCAGGACGCTGCGCGACGCGGAAGAGGAATGGGAGCAGGGCCGCCTCGATCTCGAGGAGGCACGCGCCGAGGGCCAAGAGGAGATCGGCGACGCGGAAAAAGAGCTCGCGGACGCCTACGAGGAGCTGGCCGAGGGAGAAGAGGATTACGCCGAGGGCTTAAAGAAATATGAGGACGGCCGCGAGGACTACGAGGAGGCGAAGGCGGACGCCGACGAGGAGCTTGCCGACGCGCGGGAAAAGATCGCCGACGCGAAGGAGGAGCTCGCGGACCTCAGAAAGCCGGTCTGGTACGTCTTTGACCGGAGCGAGGACGACGGATACAGCACCTATGACGGCGATTCCCACCGCATCGAGGCGGTCGCGAGCGTCTTTCCGGTCTTTTTCTTTCTGGTCGCCGTGCTGGTGTGCCTCACCACGATGACGAGGATGGTCGAGGAGCAGCGCACGGAGATCGGCACCTACAAGGCGCTGGGCTACCGCCGCGGGCAGATCGCCTCCAAATTTTTGATCTATGCCTCGGCGGCGAGCGTCACCGGCGCGGCGGCGGGGATCGCCGCCGGGACGGTGGTGTTCCCGGAGGTCATTTATAACGCCTACGCGCTGCGGTATCTGATGCCGGGGCTGAAGCTGGTGCCGGACTGGAATCTCTGGATTTTGGTCACGTTGGTCTGCCTCGCCTGCACGGCGCTCGCGGCGATCTGGGCCTGCGATCTGGAGCTCCGGGCGGCGCCCGCGGAGCTGATGCGCCCGCGCGCGCCGAAACCCGGCAAGCGCGTCTTCCTCGAATCCGTCGGCTTCATCTGGAAGCGCCTGAGCTTCCTCAAAAAAGTCACGGTGCGGAACCTTTTCCGCTATAAGAGGCGCATGCTGATGACGGTGATCGGCATCGCCGGCTGCACGGCGCTGACGCTGACCGGCTTCGGGCTTTACTCCTCGATCAGCCGGATCATGGAGCGCCAGTATTCCGGCGTCTTTCTCTACGACCTGACCACCGCGCTCGACGAGAACGCGACGGAGGCGGAGAGGAAGGAATTCTACGACGCGCTCGGGCAAAATCCGATCGCGGCAAACAACCTGCCGGTCTATGAAAAAAGCGCGGAGATCGACGGCGTCCCGGACGCCTATTTCCTCGCCTTTGAGGACGGGGGCGCGGCCTCGCGGTTTATCAGCTTCCACGAGCGCGTCTCGGGCAAGGAGCTCGCTCTGTCGGACGACGGCGTGCTCATCACGGAGAAGCTCTCCGAGGAGCTCGGCCTCTCCGTCGGGGACCCGATCACCTTCACCGCGGACGGGGAGCGGATCACGGCCCCGATCACCGGCATCACGGAAAACTATGTATTTCATTTCATTTACATGACAAAGACCTGCTGGGAGCGCTACGACGGGGTGATGCCGGAGCCGAACCTCGTGCTCACGATCATGAGCGACCCCGGGCCGGAGGCGCAGAACGCGCTCGCCTCGGACCTGATCCAAAAGGACGCCGTGCTCGGGCTGACCTTCGTGAGGGATTCGCGGGACTCCTTCGCCGAGACGGTGGAAAATCTCAACTACGTGGTGGTTTTGATCATCCTTTCGGCGGCGGCCCTCGCCCTGACGGTGCTCTACAACCTGACGAATATCAATATCACGGAGCGGATCCGCGAGATCGCGACGCTCAAGGTGCTCGGCTTTTACGACCGGGAGACCTCGGCCTACGTGTTCCGCGAGAGTCTGGTGCTCTCCCTGATCGGGGACGCCGTCGGCCTCGGGCTCGGCGTCTACCTCCACCGGTTCATCATCGGCGTCGCCGAGACGGACGCCATCATGTTCGGCCGGGATCTGCCCGCGTGGTGCTACTTCGCGGCGTTCGCGACGACGATCGTGTTTACGCTGCTGGTCGACTGGATCATGTATTTCCGGCTCAAAAAGATCGGCATGGTCGAGTCCATGAAATCGGTGGAATAAAAGTAAAATCAATCAAAAATTTATAAAAAGTACCTTTTAATTGGCAATTCTATATGTTATAATGACGTCATCACAAACCGGGGAGGCTATCACTATGCTTAGTATCGAAGATCAGATCAACAATTCTACCGTTATGATAAAGACTGCCGATTATATCGAGTCCCAGATCCATAAGGTCAGAAGCGACGGCGGCGCCGCCGACGAGTTCTCCGCGATGGCCGCCGAGATGGTCGAAAAGCTCCGCGATATGATGAAGCAGTACGGCGTCATCCGCTGAGGACGTTCCGAGCGAAACATGGGAGCGTCGCCTTTTCGGGCGGCGCTGTTTTCGTGCTCAAAATGTTTGGGCGGGTTTTGCGCCCACGGGGGACGCGAGGCGCGGAACCGTTTCCGTCGGACGGAGGGCTCCAGAGTCCGTGGTTTCGCCGGATGGAAAAAGCGTCATGGGCGATAGTATGCGCGGAATAGAGAAGAACCAAGCCCCGGCTGTCCCGGATTCAAACCGGACGGCTCAAACAAAAACGGAGCGGCCGCTTCAAAACGAGCCGTTCCGTTTTTTGTTTTTCTATCTTAACGATCAGCCGGCCGCCATCCTTTTTTTCATCTGCTCGGGATAGGAGCTGTAGATCAGAGCCTCGCGCTCCGATATGATTCCGTCCTTGAAGAGGCTCAGCAGGCTGGCGTCCATGGCAAGCATCCCCGCCGGGGCGGAGGACTGGATCACGCTGTCGATCTGGTGTATTTTTGATTCGCGTATCATATTGCGCACGGCGTCATTGACCAGCATGATCTCAAAGGCGGGGGCCATGTCTCCGTTTACGGTCGGGACAAGCTGCTGGGACACCACAGCCTGCAGCACCATGGCGAGCTGTACGCGTATCTGGTACTGCTGGCCGGGCGGGAAGGCGTCGATGATGCGGTCTATGGTGTTTGCGGCGCCCACGGTGTGCAGGGTGGAAAAGACAAGATGCCCTGTCTCCGCGGCGGTCATCGCGACATTGATGGTGTCATAATCACGCATTTCGCCAAGCAGGATGACATCCGGCGACTGGCGCAGGGAAGCGCGAAGGGCCTTGGCGTAGCTCTCGGTGTCGGTATTGATTTCGCGCTGGCTGACAATGCTTTTTTTATGCCTGTGCAGGTATTCCAGCGGGTCCTCAAGGGTAATCACATGCGCGCTGCGTGAGCAGTTAATGCGGTCAATGATGCAGGCGAGCGTGGTCGATTTGCCGCTTTCCGCGGGGCCTGTGACAAGCACCAGCCCCCTTGTCCTGTCGGCGAGGGACATGACGGTGCCGGGGATGCCGAGTTCGTCCGGGTTGGGCATATCGAAGGTGACGATGCGTATCACCGCGGAGAGCGAGCCTCTTTGCTTATAGGCGCTTACCCGAAAGCGGGAGATCCCGCTGACGGAGAAGGAAAAATCGTCGTCGCCGCACAGGCAGACACGGGATATATCCCGCAGCCCCGCCAGCGCGTAAATGCCGCGCACCAAATCCTCGGTGTCGCCGGGGGAGAGGCTCTTCAAATCACATCGCGTAATAGCGCCGTTTATCTTATAGGATACCGGCAGGCCCGCCACGATGAATACATCCGACGCACGCCGCCTGACCGCGTCCTCCAATATCTGCATGATATCCATATTTCTTCTCCCCAAACCAAGGCTTATTTTTGAGCGTCCGGGCTGCTTCCGCCCCATACGTCTATGCCTTCGTCGGCCTCCCATTCGCCGGTGAAGAGCACCTGCCACGCGGTGATTTTGTACGCGGAGCCGTCGGTATAGGGCCGCGGAGCTTCCAGAGAGACGCTCAGCGTCCTGTTGTCATCAATGGGTATTTGGTATGCGATCCATACGGCGGTATCCTCCGTTTCCGTACGGAGCTGTATGCTTCCGCCGCCCTTTTCGTAGAGCGCGTCCGAAGCAAACAGCTCGGTATAGGCGTCATCCGGCAGGTCCGCGGCCTTGATTAACATATCCTCTATCCGCGCCAGCATTGCCTGCGCTCTGGCGTCCGCCTCATAGTAGAGCGAAACGGAGCGCGCGGCCCGCTGCGCGAGCTTATAGTCCGCGTTTGCCGACGCCATGGAAAGCGTGGCGAAGGCCGTCAGGCACAGCAGCACAAATATCATCAAGATGGAAGACGTGCCGACGTTGATTCCGTTTTTTCTCATGACGCGTCCTCCTTATCCCTTATTGACCGGCGTATTTTACGGCGCGGATGCTGTAAATCACTTCTCCGCCGGCCTTTTCCACCGATATCTCCGCGCTGCGCAGGGCGGCGGATTCGTCCACGGCAATCAGCAGCTTGTATGCAGTCTCGCCGTCCTGAGAAGCGCGCTCCCAATTCTCGTCGTAGCCGACCGTGATGGGGGAGGAGGCTTCGGTATCCAGCAGCCGCGCCGTGCCCTTTGCGTCCCCGGAAAGGGAGAAGCTTTCGGCGGCGGTCTGCGCGATATTGACGGCGGCGCTGAGCTCGTCGCCGCTGACGCTGATGAGGTGCGCTTTGACAAAAAGCTGGACGCAGATAGCCGCCGCGAACGAGAAAAACAGAATACCAATAATCAGCTCGGTCAGAAACAGGCTGGAGCCGGATACCGGGCGTCCCTGTAATTTTGCCAAATTCATCACCGCCGTAACTTTTGCGTATTTTATTTCAGGGAAATCGGATGCAGTCCGGCGTAAAATGAGCCGGAAAATAAGCTCTCGCGTTTATGGGAGCCGGTCTTGACTGCTTCTCAAGGCGACGGAAGCGCCCGCGGTATGCCCGCCCGCGCCGGTGACCGTAAAACTGCACAGCTTCCCGTCGAGCTCGGCGGAAAAGGCGCGAAGCTCCATGATCGCGTTGCCGTTTTCAGGAGAAAAAGCGCTTCCCTTACGGATGAAAAGCTCCATGAGGCTGCCATCATGCAGATAAATCCACGTCTGATACGCGACACCGTCGTAGCTCTGCTCAAGCACCAGAGCGGTACCGCCGTCCATCTCGCCGATGGATACCCCGCCGGACGTGTCGTTCTGCCTGATTTTTTCGGATAGGTAGGCGACGGAAGTCCGCGTTGTAAAATTGCGGTCCATATTTTCCGTAATACCGGCGTACACGTCCGCGCCCATGATGACCACGGCGAGCGCGGAAACGGCAAATACGCAGAAAAGCGCCAGAGAGAACAGCACGTCGATCAAATGCTCCCGGGGCTTTGCAATCAGCTTCATGCCGCGCCCCCCTCTCCAACCGGCGACATGTGGCGCGGCAGAACGGTAATTTCAGGCATGATGTTGGACGCGAAGCACCGGTAGTCGATCATATATTTTTCATGGTCGATCTGGAGTCCGTACGCGCTTTCCAGATAGGAAAGGGTGGGGGGATAAAAGCCCTCGGCCGCGTAGCAGTGTACGGCGGCGCGGGACACGGCGCTGCGCAGGGATTTGATGCGTTCTGCTTCCGCCGTCCTCGACACGGAGCCGAGCCCGTACAGGAACAGCATGAATACGAGCACGAAGAAGGCCGCCGAAAGTACGGCGCCCCGCGCGTGCCGATATGGATTGCCCGGCATGGAAAATCGCTTCATTTTGCCGCACCTTTCCTAACGCCGTCAGATGGACGACATGATCCCCATGAGCGGGAGCATAACGGAGATCAGCAGCATCCCCACAATCACGGAAAATACAGCCACCAAGGAGGGCTCGATCATGGCGACGAGTCCGGTAATTTTTGCATCCGTCTCCTCCTGATACCGGTCGGCAAGCCTGCGCATGACGGCATCCATGGAGCCCGTTTTGAAGCCCACAGATACCATTCTGGAATAAACGCCGGAGAATACGCCCGTAGCCTCAAGCGCCTTGGAAAAGGGAGAGCCGCCCGCCATCAGGCTGCGGATCTCCTCTATTTTAGCGTGCACGCGGGGATTATCGATCAGCCCGAGGGAAAGTTCCACGGAACGGTCGGTGTCAAGGCCGCTGGAAAGCATCAGCGCCATCGCGGAAGCGAAGCGCCCGGAGGAGATCTGCTCGGACAGGCCGCGCGTCGCGAAAAAGGAGGCGCGGAAACGCGCGAGGCGCTCTCTTCCGCTTTGGGATTTCGTAAAGGCCCAGAGCAGCAGCGCAACCGCCGCAATCACCGCGACGATGACGGCGGAATACTTGCCGGCCGCCGCCCCGAGCTCCATCACGCCCTGCGCGAAGGGGGCCATTTCACCGCCGAGCTGCGTGAGCACCTGACGGAAAATGGGCATAACCTTAATGATGAGCACGCCGATGACCAGCAGCATCATCACAATCATCACCAGCGGATAAGTAACGGCGCTCCGGACGCTTTTGGCGACGGAATTTTCGCGCTCATAGTATTGGGCCAAATAATCCATAACCTCGTCGAGCCGCCCGGATTCGGAGCCGATGCGCGCCATTTCCACCACATGAGAGGGGAAGCAGCCCGCCGCCTCGAGCGCCTCATGCAGGGGCGCGCCGGCGTCCGCCGCCTTCGCGAGCACATCCATAATTTCACGCCCGTCCCCTGAGGGGGTATCCTGCCGCATGATGGAAAGCCCTTCCGCAAGGGGGATGCCCGCCTTCAATATCATCGCGGTCTGCGCGCAGAAGGCGGAAGTTTCCTCAGCGGATAACATGCGCCGTGAAGATGCCATGTCCCGTCCTCCTCAAAAATCAGTAGATATATTTTATGCTGTAATTGCTTTCGTTTCCGATAAACGACATAATTTCGCCGCTGGAGTTTCCGCTGGAGGCGAAGGTGGGGTCCATCAGCTTCCAGTCCTGCCCGTCAAACTGGATGATGCCGTTGATCCAGCCCTGCTCGTTCGTGTATACGCTGATCCATGCGTGGTAAATACCGCCGGACACATAGCCGATTTCAAGGCGCGTGGGGATGGCCTGTGTACGCAGCATCGTCGCCATAAGCGCGGCATAATCAAAGCAGATGCCTTTGCCCGCGCTCAGCGTAGAATCCGGAGAGGGCAGATAGCCGGACGTCACGGTGCTGGCCTTGTCGAAGTCGTAGCTGATGTTCTTGACGACGTAATTATAAACCTTCTGCACCTTTTCAAGCTCGCCTGTAAGGCCCCGGGTCAGCTCCGCGCCTTTTGAGACGGCGGTGGATTTTGAGCTGAAGTTGACGTATTGGCTGGGATAGAGATAGGGAAGCAGGGAGCTTCTCAGCGATACGCTGATGGATTGCCCAAGCGCGAGGGCGTATTGCGTGCCGGAAATGTTCTCCAATATATTTACGGTGTAGCCGCCGCTTCCCGAGGTGAGCGGAAAAGTCTCGTATCCCCAGCCGGGATGCAGGTTATATGTATAGGTCACGTCGTTTGGACCGGTAATCTGGATCTTGATTTTTGAAACGGAGCCTTCATACTTGGCCATCACATAGCCCTCGGCGGTGTTGGACGCGTCGATTGTGGCGCTGTTGCCGTCGTATGTGACCGTTCCCGAGGCGGAGGGGGCCAGCACGTAAACGGTCGGCTTCGCGTCTTTGGGCGGCTCCGGCGCGGAGGCCGGTTCGGACTCGGCTTGAGACGGCGCAGGCTCCTCCGCCTGCGAGGATACCGCCGCCTCGGATGCGGAAGAAGAAACGGCCGCGGCCGAAGAGGAAGGCTCCTCGGGCTCTGAAGAAGCGGCCGATGAAGACGAAGCCTCCGACGAAACCGCCGGCGCTGAGGAAGCCGCCAAAGAGGAAGACGAAGCTTCGGGTTCTGACGATGCTTCCGGGAACGAGGAGGAAACCTCCGGCTCTGATGAAGCTTCCGATAAGGATGAAGCTTCCGATAAGGATGAAGCTTCCGACGAAACCGCGCTGGATGCCGGGCTGGAAACGGCGGAAGTGTCCTGTACGCCCCTGAAAATGAGCGCAAGGGCGCAAAACAGGACAAAAGCGCCGGCTAAGCACGCTTGAATTTTATGGTTCGCCGGGCCTTTCAGGGACATGCGGTTCATCCTTTCCCGAAACGTCAGCGTCCGAGGGCGCGGAAATCGGCGCAATCTCTTTGAGCGACGCGGTGACGACGATACGGTTTTTGGTGGTTCCGATGGGATGGCAGGAGGTCAGGGTCAAACGCGGCGCATCCTTCACGCGGATGGGGTCCCAATCGTCGGCCTCTACCACGGTGGTTTCCATGTATTCATAGGTATATAGCATACCCTTGTATTCCAGATAAAGCAAATCGCCGTCGGTGATGGTGTCGATATAATAGAATTCCTTGCCGTATATGTCGCGGTGCCCGACAATGCTGACATTGCCGTTTTCCTCATTGGGCAGCTGGGAATAGTTATAAAGCCCCACGCCTTTTGCCATGCTTTCGTTGGTTTCACCGTTCATTACAAGGGATTCCAGCTCTAAACGCGGGACAATCAGCTTCATTTCGCCCTCGGAGTAGGCCGATCTTTCCTGCGTGATGACAAGCTTGCCCACATAATCGGCAAGAGGGGAGCTCGGGGTGGACTCGGGTTCCGGCTCGGACGAGGAAGACGAGGACGGGGTGGGCACGGGGTCGATTCGAATATTCGGTTCCTCGGGCGCCGGGCCGCCGGAAAGGCGTACCGCGATATCATAAATCAAAAGCAAGCAGCCCGCCGCAATCAGCGTGTAGGTAAGCACGCCGCGCCGGGATGTCCCCTGCGTGTTTTTAAAAGAAAAATGCATATCATCATCCTTAAAAGTGGCAGATAAAGGAAAAAAGTAACACGCTGAAAAAAGCGAAAAGATTGACAAAGAGATCGGTATATATTAGTATAATATGAGAAAGGCAAAAAAGCAAAGTTTTTTTTAGTTTATATGCTTGATACCGACTTGTGAATCTACGCCCATATTCCCACG
>JAGOPP010000024.1 GCA_017991935.1 Oscillospiraceae bacterium | reverse complement strand
TCCTCCGGCTCGGTCAAAATCCCGCAGTTGGTGCGGGCGACCGGGGCGTTGGGCGCGCCGGTCGCGCAGATGAGGGGCCTCCCCGCCAGCATCCGGGAGAGGACCGGCTCCGCCGAGAAGCCGTATTCCGAGAGGGAGCCTTTTTTTGTGCCGAAAAAGACGCAGTCCGAAGCGGAGAGCAGCGCCTTTTCGTCCGCCTCCGGCACGGCGTCCAGAAAATAAAAATTCTCGATGTCCTGCTCCTTCGCGATGCGGCGCAGGATAATCTTATAGCTGCCGTCGCCGGAAAGGAAAAACGCGGGGTTCTCCTTCGCGTCCTTCGCGGCGAGCAGGTAGGCCCGCAGCGAGCGCCCGTCGGTGACCGGCCCGGAGTAAAGGATCGTGAAGCGTCCCTCCGCCTTGCAGGTTTCGATCTGCTCGATCAGCGAGGCGGTGAGCTCCGAGCATTTCTTCCGGGTGTCGGAGGCCGCCGCGGAGAGGTAGAGAAATTTTTTCGGTTTCGCGAACTTTTGCATCCACTCGTCCGCGGAGGGAATCGAGGAGATCACAAGGCTCGGCTGTTCGCAGCTTCGCCTCGCGGCCCCGCGCAGCATGGAGAGAAACGCCGGGGACGGCTTCAGGCCGCTCTCCGCGAGCAGGCGGTCGGGCAGCAGGTCGTGCAGGTCGCGGACGAGCTTGGCCCCGGCCTTCTTCGCGATCCGCTTCGCGGGGTAGATGTCGAACGGGTAGGCCGAGGCGGAAATAACAACGTCGGGCCCCAGCATCTTCGCAAGGTCGGCGGCGTATTCGTAAAGCAAAAGGTTATAGTCGAGCAGCGCCCGGTAGGGGATGGAGGAGCTGTTTTGGTCCTGCCGCACGCGCACATAGAGCCAGACGGCCTCGCCGTGCTCGCAGGGGGAAAACAGGCCCTCCTTTTTGTGCGCGTCGCGCTCATCGAGGTCGGGAACCGGGAGCGCGGCGATCACGGTGACCGTGTGGCCCCGTTTTTCGAGCGCGGCGGAGAGCTGTTTCCTGCGCTCGGAGCTCTCGCCAAAATCCAGATCCCGGTATTCGCCCCGGAAAAAAAGATTCGCGGAAAAGTCGCCCGGGTATCCCCCAAACAGATCCAAAAACAGAATATTCACAACCCACGCCTGCCTTTCTCTTCCGCATTCGGAATTAGTTTGGCAGGCTTCGGCGGTTTTTATGCAAGATCTTTCCACGGTTTCCCCGCTGCCGGGGGAAAGCCCCGGCAGACCGAAAAAGCTCCCGTGAAGCGGCGGATGCGGCCGGCGCGCTCCATCGTGTCGCGGCGGCGCGGGATGGCGATGGGCGTCCCCCAAGAGTGTCGGTGAAAATTTGGCGCGAAGCCTCAGGCTTCCACGAAACTCAGGCTTCCACGGCGGCGCGGGATGGCGATGGGCGTCCCCCAAGAGTGTCGGTGAAAATTTGGCGCGGAGCCTCAGGCTTCCGCGAAGGCTCAGGCTTCCACGGCGTCCATGTCGTCAAGCGAGAGCTCCAAGAGCTTGGAGACGCCCTCCTCCTGCATGGTGACGCCGTAGAGGCGGTCGGCGTGCTCCATCGTGCCGCGGCGGTGCGTGATGGCGATGAACTGCGTGTCGCCGGAGAGCGTCAGCAGGTATTCGGCGCAGCGGTCGACGTTCGCCTCGTCGAGCGCGGCCTCGATCTCGTCAAGAATGCAAAAGGGCGCGGGGCTGACCTTCAGGATGGCGAAATAGATCGCGATGGCGACGAAGGTCTGCTCCCCGCCGGAGAGGGCGGAGATGTGGTTGATGATCTTGCCCGGCGGCTGGACGTAAATTTCGATGCCCGACTCGAGGACGTTGTCCGGGTCGGTGAGCGTGAGGCGCGCCTCGCCCCCGCCGAAGAGATCCCGGAACACGACGGCGAAATTCCCGGCGATGCGGGTGAAGCTGTCGGTGAAAATGGTCTTCATCTGTCCGGTCAGGCCGCGGATAAGGTCGCGCAGCTTGTCGCGGGCCTTTTCGGAGTCCTCGATCTGCCCGCGCATGAATTCGTAGCGGCCGAAGACCTCTCTGTATTCCTCGATGGCGGAGACGTTGACCGGGCCAAGGGCCTTGATCTTATTGCGCAGCTCCGCGAGGCGGCGCTGGGCCTTCTGCGGTTCGGGGATCTCTTGGGCGATCTCGTCCGCCATGGTGTAGGTGATCTCGTACTCGTCCCAAAGCTCGCCGATGATGCGGTCGTAATCCTTTTGCAGGTCGTCGAGGCTCGCCCGCGCCTTCGCGAGGCGGACGGAGGCGTCCTCGCGGCCCGCGACGATGCTCTTTTGCGCGCTGCGCTCCTGCGTGGTCCTCGATTCAAACTCCTGCCGCTTCGCGTAGAGGGCGGCGATCCGCTCCTTATGCCGCTCGGATTCCGTGTGAAGGCGGGCGGTCTCCGCCTCGGCGGCGGCGATTTGATCCTTGTGGGATTTGATCGCGGCCTCCATGCCGGAAAGCCCGGCCCGGAGCTCCTCCCCGCGGCCAAGGCGCTCCTCCTCGGAGACGCGGAGCCGCTCGAGGTCGGCGCGGACGGCGTCGATGTCCTTCTCCGTCAGGGCGGCGGCAAGGGAGAGCGCGTGGGCTTCGGCGGCGTTTTGCGCCTTTCTCTCCATGAGGACGGAGGCCCCTTGGTCAAGCCCGGCGATCGCCTCGAGGGCCTTTTGCTTATCGGTCTCCGCCTCGGCGAGCAGCGAGGTGAATTCGGCCGCGCGGTGCTTGGCGGAGGCGTTTAATTCCACGATCTCGGCGCGGCGGGAGGCGTACTCCTCCGCGTCGGCCTTCTCGGCGGCGATTTTTTCTTCAAAGTGTTTTTTCTCCGCCTCGGCCCGGATGCGGTCCTCCTTGGCGGAGCGCAGCTCGCTCTCGGCGGCGAGAGAATCGGCGGCGAGGGCGGAAATTTCTTCTTTTAGGCGGCCATATTCCGGGGCGCCGTCCGCGAGGCGGCGCTTGTCGGCCTCGGCCCCGGCGAGCAGCTCCTCGATCTCATGCCGGCGGCTCAGGATGCCGGCGGATTTGACGGAGGAGCCGCCGGTCAGCGACCCGCCCGCGTTGACGAGCTGGCCGTCCAGCGTGACGATGCGGAAGCGGTAGCCGTATTTTTTGGCCATGGCGACGGCGTTGCCGAGCTCGTCGACGACCGCGATGCGCCCGAGCAGGCTCAGGACGACGCCGTCGTATTTTTTATCATACTTTACAAGATCGCTGCCGAGGCCGACAAAGCCCTCGCAGCGGTCGAGGCCGTCCTCCGAGAGCCTGTTCCCGTGGACGGAGGTGAGCGGCAGGAACGTGACGCGGCCGCGGTTTTGCTCCTTGAGCGTCTCGATGGCGCGGCGGGCGGCGTCCTCGTCCGAGACGACGACGTCCTGCAAAGCGCCGGAGATCGCGGTCTCGACCGCGAGGGAGTATTTGCTCCCGACGGAGAGGATGCCGGAGACCGGGGCGAGGATCCCGCGCAGGGCGCCCGCCTTGGCCCTTTCGAGCACGAATTTCACGCTCTGGGCAAAGCCCTCCATGTGGTCCTCAAGGTCCTGCAAAAGCTTCGCGCGCGAGAGGGCGGCGTCCGCGCTCTTTTGGAGGGCGGCGCGGCTCTCCTCGAGGGCGGCGAGCTGCTTTTCGCGCAGGCTCTTTTTGAGCGCGAGGCCGGAGATGCCGTTTTGCAGCGACTCGGCGCGCGCGGCGTTGTCGGCGAGAAACTCCGCGATGTCCGAAAGGTCCTTCTCGTTCGCGGCGATCCGCTCGCCGGTCTTGGCGGCGGCGGCGTCCATCTCGGCGAGGCGCTTTTCGTACTGCTCGGCGTCGGAGCCGGCGGTGGCCAAGACGACGCTGATGTGGCCGATCGAGGCCTCGGCCTTGGCGAGCCCCGCGGAAACCTCCGCATGGGCGGCGGCGTTCTCCGCCTCGGCCTCGGCGATCGCCCCGGCCCCGGCCGCGTTGGCGGCCGCCTTTTCGGAGAGGGCGGCCCGCTCGGATTCTTTTGCCGCGAGCTCTTTCTGCTTGGCCTCGGCGATGGCGGCGTTCTCGCTGCCGGAGGCCTCGAGCTCCTTGATCTCGCCGCCGATCCGGGCGATCTCGCCTTCGGCGTGCTGGATCTCATTTTTTGAGACGGCGGCGTCGGCCGCGAGCCCGGAGATTTTCGCCTCGTTTTCGGCGATCTCCCGGCGCTCGCTCTCCACGTCGAAGTCAAGGTTTCTTATGCCCTCGTAGAGGCTGCCTATGTATTCCTCGGCCCGGTTGTAGTCGGCGTCGAGGGAGTCGTACTCCGCCTGAAAGACGCTGATGGAGCTGTTTTGCTCCTGAAGCTGGGCCTTGAGCTTCCGCAGGTTTCGCATCCAGACGGAAATTTCAAGCGATTTTTTCTCCTCGGCAAGCTCAAGGAATTTTTTGGCTTTGTCGGACTGCTCCTTGAGCGGGCCGACGCGCTCCTCGAGCACGGAGAGGTTGTCCCGCAGCCGCAGCAGGTTTTCGTCCGCCTGCACGAGGCTGCGCTCGGCCTCCTCCTTGCGGTAGCGGTATTTGGAGATGCCGGCGGCCTCCTCGAAGACCTCGCGCCGCTGGGTGCTCTTGGCCCCGATGATCTCGGCGATCTTGCCCTGCCCGATCAGCGAGTAGCCGTCCCGGCCGAGGCCCGTGTCCATGAAGAGCTCGTTGACGTCGCGCAGGCGGCAGATCTTATCGCCGATGCGGTATTCGCTGTCGCCGCTGCGGTAGTATTTTCTGGAGACGACGACCTCGTCGTTGTCGATCGGGAGCAGGCGGTCGGTGTTGTCGAGAAAAAGCCGGACCTCCGCCCAGCCGTAGCTCTTGCGCCCGGCGCTGCCGTTGAAGATCACGTCCTCCATGCGGATGCCGCGCAGAGCCTTCGTGGACTGCTCCCCGAGGACCCAGCGCACCGCGTCGCTGATATTGCTTTTTCCACTCCCGTTCGGCCCGACGACCGCGGTCAGCCCGCGCCCGAAACTGAGGCGGGTCTTGTCCGGGAAAGATTTGAAGCCTTGAAGTTCCAGTGATTTGAGGAACAATGTTTCACTTCCTAATCATCGTGGTTTCGGGAGGGCGGATCATAAATTTACCGCGGGGGAGGGCGTCGTCGTCAAGGATACGGACGCCGTATCCGGCGGCTTTCCAAGAAATCAGGTTCGCGCGTTTGTGCCCGGCGGCTTTGGAATGCTCGGACGGGTTCACCGCGACGGCGAGCGCCCCTTCCGGATATTTCAAAATCTCCGGCGTGATTTTTTGATAGAAACGCAGGCCCTCGGCGATCTCGCGGAAGGCGGGGTGATAGGGCCCGGCCAGCAGGTTCTTCTCCAGCGAGGGCTCCGCGTGCAGCCCGGCCCGGATGACCCGGATCCCGGCCTCCTCAAAGAGCTCAAGCAGCTCGGCGCAGAGAGAGGCCGCCTCCTCAAGCGTCTGGGGCCGGTAATTGCCTTCCCGCCAAAGCCGCGCCATCGGGGTGTGGTCGAGCACCAGCGCGGGGTAGACGCGCACGGTCTCCGGCCCAAGGAGGATGAAATCCCGCGCCGTCTGCAGGTCTTTTTCCCGGTCGCTCCCGGGCAGGCCGGTCATCATCTGGAGCCCGAGGGAGAAGCCCCGCTCCCGGATGAGCGCCGAGGCCCGCCTTGTGTCGGCGAACGTGTGCCCGCGGCCGTTTTTCGCGAGGACGCCGTCGTCGCTGCTCTGCGCGCCGAGCTCGACCGAGCGGACGTGGTAGCGCGCGAGCAGATCGAGGATTTCCCCGTCGACCGCATCGGGCCGTGTGCTGCACCGAATGCCGGAGAAGGCGCCCGCCTCCACCCACTTTGCGGCGGGCATGAGCAGGGCGACCATCGTCTCCCGCGGGAGCATCGTGAAGCTGCCGCCGAAAAAGGCGATCTCACTCTCGGAGGAAGCTCCTGCGAGCGCCTCCGCCGCTTTCGCGCAGACGGCGTCGACCTCCTCGGGCGTCGGGCACCGGCTCTCCCCGGTGATGCTGTGCTGGTCGCAGAACGAGCACCGGTGCGGGCACCCGGCCATCGGGACGAAAAACGAGACGTTCGCGTGCCTCATTCGCCCATCAGCTCCAGCGCCTCTTTCGCCGCCATCTGCTCGGCGGCTTTTTTGCTCCTGCCCTCGCCCCGGCCGATCGGGTTGCTGTTGAGCATGACCTCGACGATGAAACGCTTGTCGTGGTCCGGCCCGGTCTCGCCGACGAGCGCGTAGGTGAGCTGCTCTTCGGGGTTCTGCTGGATGATTTCCTGCAACTGGGTTTTATAATCCTTGAAAGAGAGCCTCTCGAAATCGTCGAGGCAGGGCTTGATGAAGCGCAGGATAAACGCCCGCGCGGGCTCCATGCCGCCGTCGAGATAGATCGCCGCGAGGAAGGCCTCAAAGGCGTCGCAGAGGATGGAGGGCCGTTCCCGCCCGCCCATCTGCTCCTCGCCCCGGCCGAACATCAGGTAGCCGCCGAGCCCCAGATCTTTCGAGAATCGGCTCAGCGTCTTTTCACAGACCAGCGAGGCGCGCATCTTGGTGAGCTGCCCCTCCGGCAGGTGTTTATAGTTGTGAAACAGGTAGTCCGAGACGACGATGCTCAAAACGGCGTCGCCGAGAAATTCCTGCCGCTCGTTGCTCTCGCAGCGGCCGTGGTTTTCGTTGGCGTAGGAGGAGTGGGTCAGCGCGATCTCAAGATAGCGCGGGTTCGCGAAGGCGTATCCGGCCGCCTCTTCGAGCGCATGGGGCGTTTCAAAGCTCATTCCTCCGCCTCCTCTTTGCTCCCCGCGAGGGCGGCGAGGATCGCGCCGTTGACGTCCGTCTCATAAAAAATCTTCGCCTGCGCGAGCGCGTTGCGGAAGGCCCGGGCCCCGCTGCTGCCGTGCGCCTTGATGACGGGCTTCGTGATGCCCAAAAGCGGCGCGCCGCCGCGCTCGGCGTAGTCCGTCCTGCGCTTGAAGTCGCGGATGCCGCTCCTCATCGCCAGAGAGCCGATTTTCGTCAGCGCGTTTTTTAGAAACATGCGTTTGACCATCTTGGAAAAGGCAAGGCCCGTGCCCTCCGTCGTTTTCAGCACGATGTTGCCGGTCCAGCCGTCGGCCACGGCCACGTCGCAGGCGCCGAAGGGCAGGTCCCGCGGCTCCACGTTGCCCACAAAGTTGAGCTTCGACTGCAAAAGCAGGTCGTAGGCGTCCTTTTGCAGGTCGGTGCCCTTCGATTCCTCCGCGCCGATGTTGATGAGCCCGACGCGCGGGTTCGGCACGCCGGCGGTTTTTTCCATATAGGCGGCGCCCATCACGGCGAACTGTAGCAGCATCTCCGGGCGGCACTCGACGTTCGCGCCGAGGTCGAGCAGCATATAATTCGAGTCAAGGCCGGGCATCTCGGTCGCGAGGGCCGCGCGCTTGACGCCTTTGAGCCGCTTCGCGACGAACGTCGCCGCGACGACCAAGGCCCCGGTGCTGCCGGCGGTGACCAAGGCGTCCGCCTTTCCGTCGGAAAGAGCCTTCACCGCGACGGCGAGAGAGCTCTCCTTATAGGATTTGAGCACCTCGGTCGGCTCGGCGCAGACCGGCATCGCGAGCGCCGCGTCCAGAAACTCGATGCCGGCGGTGGGGATGCCTTTTTGGGCGCAGAGGGCCCGCGCCTCGGCCTCCTTGCCGACGGCGAGGATCTCGACGCCGAGCTCTTTGACGGCGAGCGCCGCGCCCTCCAGAGGGGCGAGCGGGGCGTTGTCGCCGCCGTATAGATCCAGTGCGATTTTCATCAAAACTCCTCCTTTCCGGGGGAAACGGTTGCTTCGTTTAAAAGGGCGTCCAGCGCCGCGAGGGCCCTCTCGGAGAGGGCGAGATAGCGCTCCTGTTTGCCGCGGATGCGCGTCTCGAGCGGTGGGAGCAGGCCCATGTTGCTGCCCATCGGCTGAAACTCCGCCGGGCGGGGAGACGAGGGCCGCAGGCTCTCCGGGGACGCCGGGTTTTCGGGCTCTTCCAAATCCGCGGCGGACTCCGCCGGGCGGGGAGACGAGGGCCGCAAATCCTCCGGGGACGCCGGGTTTTCGGGCTCTTCCAGATCCGCGGCGGGCTCCGCCCGGTCCGCGCCGGAGATGTAGCGCGTGAGCGCGCCGAGCATCGTCTCGCGCGGCAGGATGAGCGGGGCCTCCCCGGCCATGTACCGGTGGGCGTTGACGCCCGCCAAGATACCGGTGGCGGCGGATTCCATATATCCCTCCACCCCGGTGAGCTGACCGGCGAAGAAGAGCCTGCCGTCGCCGCGCAGCGACAGCGCCGCGGAGAGCAGGCGCGGGCTGTCCATAAACGTGTCCCGGTGCATCACGCCATAGCGCAGGAAATCGGCATGCTCAAGCCCCGGAATCATCGAAAAAACCCGTTTCTGCTCGCCCCATTTGAGGTTCGTCTGGAAGCCGACGAGGTTTAACATCGTGCCCTCGCGGTTCTCCTTGCGGAGCTGGACGTTCGCCCACGGGCGGCGTCCGGTCGCCGGATCCCTGAGCCCCACCGGGCGCATCGGGCCGTAGCGCAGAGTATCGGGCCCGCGGGAGGCCATAATCTCCACAGGCATGCAGCCCTCGTAGACCTTCGGCGGCGCGTCGAAGGCGTGAAGCTCGGCCCGCTCGGCACAGAGCAGCGCCTCCTCGAACGCCTCGTACTGCTCTTTATTCATCGGGCAGTTGAGGTAATCCGGGTCGCCGTGGTCCCAGCGCGCGCCGTAAAAACATTTTGTGAAATCGACGCTCTCGGCCGAGACGATCGGCGCGACGGCGTCGTAAAAGGAGAGCGTCCCGCCAAAAAGCTCGGAGAGATACGCCGCGAGCCCATCCGAGGTGAGCGGCCCGGTCGCGCAGACGACGACGCCCTCCGCGGGCAGCTCCGTCAGCTCCTCGCGGAGAATCTCCACATTCGGCAACGAGCAAATCCGCTCGGTGACATAGGCGGAGAAGGCCTCCCGGTCGACGGCGAGCGCGCCGCCCGCCGGGACGGCGGTGGCTTCGGCGGCCTCCATCGTCAGGGAGCCCAGACGCCGCATCTCCGCCTTGAGCAGGCCGGAGGCGGTCTCCGCCCGGATGGCCTTGAGGGAATTCGAGCAGACGAGCTCCGCGAAATTTTCGCAGTGGTGGGCGGGGCTGTATTTCAAGGGCTTCATCTCGTAGAGCCGGACGCTTTCGCCGGCCTTCGCGAGCGCCCAGACGGCCTCGCACCCCGCGAGCCCCGCGCCGATGACGGTGACGGGACGGCTCATTTTTTCTTCTCCTCCGGGCGCTGATAGTCGCACGCCGGGTTGGAGCAGAGGACCATCGGGCTGCGGCCCCTGCGGTGGAGCAGCGTCTTGCCGCAGGACGGGCAGTTCTCGGTCGCCGGCTCGTCCCACGTCATGAAGCCGCAGGTCGGGTTGTGCTCGCAGCCGTAGTAGGTCTTGCCGGTCTTCGATTTTTTCGCCAAAATCTTGCCGCCGCACAGCGGGCAGGCGCCGTTTGCCTCTTTAACGATGCGCTTGGTGTTTTTGCATTCGGGGTAGCCCGGGCAGGCGAGGAATTTCCCGAAGCGGCCGGTCTTGATGACCATATGCCTACCGCATTTTTCACAGACGACGTCGGTCTCCTCCTCGGGGACGGCGATCTTTTCGCCGCCCTGAGACTGCTGGGCGGTTTCGAGCTCCTTCACGAAGTCGTCGAAGAATTTTTTAATCATATTCTGCCAGTCGATCCGGCCGGCCTCGATCTTATCGAGATCCTTCTCCATCTTGGCGGTGAATTCCACGTCGACGATGTTGGAGAAATGCTCCTTGACGAGATCGACGATCACGGTGCCGAGGGCGGTCGGCTTCAAAGCCTTGCCGTCCCGCTCGACGTAGTTGCGCCCGAGGATCGTCGTGATGATCGGCGCGTAGGTGCTCGGGCGGCCGATGCCGTTTTCCTCGAGCGCCTTGATCAGCGAGGCCTCGGTGAAGCGCGCCGGCGGCTGGGTGAAGTGCTGGTTCGGGATCAGGCTCTTGAGGCGCAGGACGTCGCCTTTTTCGGCCCGCTTCGGGATCGAGGATTTCTCCTCCTCCGAGGAGGCGGCCGCCTCGTAGAGCTTCGTGAAGCCGTCGAAGCGGACGGAAAATCCGCTCGCTTTAAACAGATAATCCCCGGCCTCGATGTCGATCGAGACGGTGTTGAGCACGGCGGCGGCCATCTGGCTCGCGATGAAGCGCTCCCAGACGAGCTTGTAGAGCTTGTATTGGTCGGAGGTCAGCGTGCCCTGCAATTTTCCGGGCTCGAGGTCCGGCATGGTCGGGCGGATCGCCTCGTGGGCGTCCTGCGCGCCGGCCTTTTGCTTAAAGGCGTGGGCGGTCTGGGGCAGATAGTCCGGGCCGTAGGCGGTCTCGATGTAGGCGGCCGCGGCGTTGCGCGCCTCCTCGGAGACGCGCAGCGAGTCCGTCCTCATGTAGGTGATGAGGCCCACCGCGCCCATGCCGGGCACGTCGACGCCCTCGTAGAGCTCCTGCGCGACGCGCATCGTGCGCCGGGACTGGAATCCCAGACGGATGGAGGCCTCCTGCTGGAGCGTGGAGGTGATGAAAGGAGGCGCGGGCAGCTTTTTGCGCACGCCCTTTTTGACGTTGCTGATGACGAATTCCTTGCCGGAGAGGTCGTCGACAATCGCCTTGGCGGCGTCCTCGTTCGGGATCTCGACTTTTTCGCCGTTTTTGCTCTGGAGCCGGGCGGAGAAGGGCGCGGACTCGCCGCGCTCGTAGAGCTTCGCGTCGATGGTCCAGTATTCCTCGACCTTGAAGTCTTGGATCTCCCGCTCGCGGTCGACGATCAGGCGCACGGCCACGGACTGCACCCGGCCGGCCGAGAGATTCGAGCCGCCCTTGATGTTTTTCCAGAGGAAGGGGCTGAGTTTGTAGCCCACGATGCGGTCGAGGATGCGGCGGCCCTGCTGCGCGTTGACGAGATTCCGGTCGATCGTGCGCGGGGAAGTCATGCCCTGTTTGACGCCGTAGCGGGTGATCTCGTTGAAGGTGACGCGGTTCGCCGCGGCGAGCGGCAGCCCCAGCAGGTAGGCGAGATGCCAAGAGATGGCCTCGCCCTCGCGGTCCGGGTCCGTCGCGAGATAGACGTTTTGGACGGCGCCGGCCTCTTTTTTGAGGTTCCGGACAAGGGTCTCCTTGCCGGAGATCAGCATGTACTGCGGCAGAAAGCCGTGCGCCACGTCGATGCCGAAGGTGGTCTTGGGCAGGTCGCGGACGTGGCCCATCGACGCGACAACCTCGTAATCCGGCCCCAGATATTTCTGGATGGTCTTCGCCTTGGCCGGGGACTCGACGATCACGAGATTCTTGTAATTTTTGGCGCTGCGGCCGTTTTTGGTTTCAAAATCCTGCGTTTCAGCCGTGGTTAACTACTCCTTTTATCAACTGTAAACAGATGATGTGATAAATTTTAGGGTTTTATGCGAGCGTGAATCTGCGGCCGGAAACCGGCTTCACAAGTCCCCCGAGCTCGAGCTCCGTCAGCGAGGCGGCGGTCTCCGAGGCCGGGAGCCCGGTCATCGAGGAGATGTCGTCCGCGAAAAGGGGCGTCCGCGAGAGGATCGAATAGACGGCCCGCGCGTGGTCGGAGAGATTTTCCGGCATCTCGCGGAAGCGCGCTTCTCCGAAGCGCCCGCCGTCCTCGTGGGAGGGCTCCTGCCAGAGCCGCTCCGAGGGCTGATCGGGCTTCGCGGAGGCTTCCTCCGTGGATTCCGGCAGCAGCTCGCCGCCGTAGAACGGGCGGTATTCCTCGATGATGTCGCCCGCGCAGGAGACGGGGATCGCCCCCTGCCGCAGCAGCCGGAAGGTGCCCTTCGAGGTGCTGCGGAAGACGTCCGCCGGCACGGCAAAGACGTCGCGGCCCTGCTCGAGCGCGAGATTCGCGGTGATCGAGGTCCCGCTGCGGGCGGCGGCCTCCACGACGCACACCCCGAGCGATAGGCCCGAGACGATGCGGTTGCGGATCGGGAAATAGGACGACTGGGAGGGGGCGTCCGGCGCGAATTCGCTGACGACGGCGCCGTTTGCCGCGATGATCTCCTTGAGCTCCTTGTTTTCGGGCGGGTAGGTGTTGCAGATGCCGCAGCCCTGCACGGCGATCGTCTTGCCGCCCGCCTCGACGCAGGCCTTATGCGCGGCCGTGTCGATGCCTTTGGCCATGCCGCTGACGACCGTGATGCCCGAGGCCCCAAGCCCCCGGCCCAAGCTCTCCGCGGCCTTTCGGCCGTACTCGCTCATCGAGCGGGTGCCGACCAAGGCGACGCACGGGCGCTTCGCCACCGAGAGATCCCCCAGCACATATAAGACGGCGGGGCAGGAGGCGATCTCGCGCAGCCGCTCCGGGAAGGCCGGGTCGTCCTTGGCGATCACGGCCGCGCCGTAGCTTTCGGCGCGCTCGAGCGCCTTTTCGGCGAGGCCGAGGTTCGCCGCCTGCATGCGGATGAGATCGGAGGAGTCAAAACCGGGGATCTCGGCGGCCGCTTCGTTCCCGGCGAGGAAAAGCTCCTCCGGGTCCGGAAAGCGCTCCAAGGCCCGGTCGAGCTTCGGGCTGCCGGGCGGAAGGATCAGGGAAAGCCAGATCCAATGAAGCAGGCTCATGGCGGTCATCTCCAGTCTTTAAAAGATCGTCAGCCGCCTCCGGCGGCGGAATAGATGAGGATCGCGGCGGCAGAGGCGGCGTTGAGGCTCTCGGCCCTGCCGGGCATCGGGATCGTGACCCGGACGTCGCATTGCGCGAGATCTTCCTCCGGGATGCCGGAGCCCTCGTTGCCGATGACGACGGCGCTGCGCTTCGGAAAGCGGACGTCGCAAAGCGGCACGGAGTCCGCCGAGAGCGTGGACGCGAAGATCGCGCAGCCGTTTTGACGCAGCGCGGAGAAGGCCTCCCCGGCCTCCTTATAGACGGCGACCGGCAGGCGAAACAGGCACCCCATCGAGGCCCGCAGCGCCTTGGGCGACCACGGGTCGGCGCTCGCGCAGAGCAGCACGCCGCGGACGTCCATCGCGTCGCAGGTGCGCAGGATGGTGCCGAGGTTGCCCGGGTCCTGAAGGCCGTCGAGCACGACGTAGAGGCCGTCCTTGGCGAGCTCGGCCCGGTTTTCCGGAAACGCGCAGACCGCGAAGACGCCCTGCGGGGTCTTCGTGTCGGAGAGCTTCTCCGCGACCGAGGGCGCGATCTCCTGCACGTCGGCGGCGGCCGGAATCAGGTCTTTGAGGTACTCCGCATAGGTTTCCCGCGCCTCTTGGGTGAGAAACAGGCGGCGCACCGCGACGCCGCTCCTCGCGGCCTCGGCGCAGAGCCTTGCCCCCTCCGCCAAAAAAAGGCCGGATTCCTCCCGCGCCTTTCTGCTCTTGAGCAGAAAGGCGGCCTCTTTGACCATCGGGTTTTCGCGGCTTGTGATCGGCATATGTTCCACCCTATTATACAAAAATAAAGGGGCCGGGAAAAGCCTCCCGGGGAAAAAATCCTCCCCGGACACCGCCCCTTACTATAACAAGTCGCCCGAGTCGCGAAAACCCGGGCGTTTTTATCGGTCGTTAAAGCGCAATCTGTGCTTTTTCCACAAGGGCAGTAAAGCCTTCCGGGTCATGGATGGCGATCTCGGAGAGCATCTTGCGGTTGAGGGTGACGCCGGCTTTCTTCAGACCATACATAAACTGAGAATAGTTGGTGTGATTGAGCTTGCAGCCGGCGGAGATCCGGGTGATCCACAGGCGGCGGAATTCTCTCTTTTTCTGCTTCCTGCCGATGAACGCGTAGCGCCCGGTCTTCATGACCGCTTCTTTCGCGGTGCGGAACAGCTTGCTTCTTCCAAGGAAATATCCTTTCGCAAGCTTTAAGATTTTCTTTCTTCTTTTATGGGACATGATCCCGCCTTTAACACGAGCCATTGGTAATTACCTCCGTTATATATTCATGGAATAGATGTTGTTTTTCCGGAAAAAATCAGCCGCCGTAGGGCATGATCTTTCTGAGTTTTTCCATATTGGTGGCATCCGCATAGGTGGCGTGACGAAGGTTGCGTTTACGTTTGGCGTCCTTGCGGCAGGAATTCAGTTTGTGGGATTTAAACGCCTTGTTGCGTTTGACCTTTCCCTCTTTGGAGAAGCGGAAGCGTTTTTTCGCTCCGGAATGGGTTTTGAGTTTCACGATGGCCATTGTTTTTTCCTCCTGATTATTGATTGCAAAAAGCAAATATCAAACAAAGTGCCGCGGGCTTATTTCTGCGTTTTGGAGAGGATGAGGACCACAAGGCTCCTGCCCTCGAGTTTGGGGGGTTTGTCGGCGGTGCCCAGCTCCGCGCATTCGCTGAGGAATTTCCGCACAAGATCCGCCCCGAGCTCGGTGTGGGTCATCTCCCTGCCGCGAAAGCGCAGCGAGAGCTTGACCTTGTCGCCGTCCTCGAGGAATCTCTTCGCCCGGTTGAGCTTCGTGTTGAAATCGTTGGTGTCGATGTTGAGCGAAAGGCGCACCTCTTTGAGCTCGACGATATGTTGGTTCTTTTTCGCTTCTTTTTCGCGTTTTGCCTGCTCGAAGCGGTATTTGCCGTAATCCATGATCCGACAGACCGGCGGAGTCGCCTGAGGGGCGATCTTGACGAGATCGAGATTTTTTTCGGCCGCCATTTGCAGAGCGTCCCTCAACGAGAGAATGCCGAGCTGGCTGCCGTCGGAATCAATCACCCGAAGTTCCTTATCGCGGATTTCCTCGTTGATGAGCAGTTCCTGTTTGCCGATGACTAACACCTCCAAAATAAAAAACGCGCAACCCAAGAAGGTCGCGCACCGCAATCCGGCATAAAAACACCGGGACGATTGACCGGCCTCGCATTTGCGGGCGGGTGAGAACGGTTCGTTCTGCTTTCTTGTATAGAGAAGTATAACCGACCGCGCCGCTCCTGTCAAGTGCCGGCCCAAAAATCTTTTTCGTGTGCGGCGCCAAAAAGGAAAAAGCGCCGCACGGCGGCGGGAAAGAAAATAAAGACACCGAAAAACCGTCTTTTTTTGCGTATGCGGCGGCGGACCGGGAAGAGCACAGCCGCGGGGCGCATAAAAAACGGGCGGAGCGGGCGATCCGCCGCCCGCTCCGCCCGTCGTATGTGGCCGTTCGTTTACTGCTCCGCGCCGCATTCCGGGCAGAACTTGGTGCCGGCGGTAAGCTTCGCGCCGCACGCCTTGCAGAATTTCGCGGCGGCGGCGGCGGGCTCGGCGGCGGGTTTCGGGCTGGAGAGCTCGGCGCGCAGGGCCTCGATGGCGCCGCGGTGCTCGGTGATCTCGGCATAGATCTCCATGACCGGCTCGTCGAGCACTTCGCCCGCGTCGAGCTTCGCGAGATAATATTCCCCGATTCTTGCGGAGGCGGCGGCGATGCTCCGCTCCTCCCCGGTGATCTTCACGCTGATCTTTCCATTTTCGATCGCGGTGCCGGTTTTGTCGACCGCGGTCTTCGCGAGATCATTGAGCTTATCAAAAAACGCCATGATCTTTCCCTCTTTCTTCAAAATTCGTTTTGTTTTTTTGTCGCGCCGCCATGGCTGCGTCCGGCCTCCCGTGGCCGGAAACCGAGGTTTCCAGAGCCGGGGGGCGTTTTCCGCGGCCCGCGGGGTCCTTGTAAAATAAGTATATAGAAAAGAAAGGAAAAAGTCACTACCCCGGAGCCGCCGATTGCCGTAAAAAACGGCTTTTTTCAAAATTTTTCCGAAAAAGGCGCTGCCGGGAGGCCCGCCCGGCGGAGGTCTACCCGGAAGCCCGCCGAAAAAACCCCCGCCCCCGGGCCGGAGGTTTTGAATTTTTGGAAGGCGGGCATGGCGTCCGCCCGGAAGCCCGCCCCGTCCGTCCGCCGGAAATACCCGCGCCCCCGGGCCGGGGGTTTTGAATTTTGGGGAGGCGGGCATGGCGTCCGCCCGCCCCACCTATTCGATGCGCAGCCCCCGCCCGAAGTGGAACGACCAGATCATCAGCCCGGCGGCCTCCCGGCCCATCGAGAGGGCAAGCAGTTTTTTATAGAGGCGGAGCTGGTCGCCGTAGAGCTCCGCGAGCGTCTCGATGCGGTCCGCGCGGTCGGTCTTGTAGTCGAGGATGCACAGCCCGCCGTCCTCCTCAAAGACGCAGTCCGCGACGCCCTGCACGGTGATGGTCTCGCCCGCGGCGTCATAGCCGAGCTCTTTCGCCGGGAGGTCCTGCATGAAGCGGTACTCGCGCAGCACCATGGGCGAGGCCTTGATTTTCCGATAGAGATCGCTTTGGAAGAAGGCGCGCAGTTTCCCGAGATCGACGGCGGCGGCCTGCTTCGCCGTCAGGTAGCCGAAGTCCGTCAGGCGCTTGCGCTCGTCCTCCAAGGAGAGCTCCGCCTTCGCGAAGTCGGCGAATTCCATGAAGGCGTGCAGCGCCGTGCCGCGCTGTGCCCCGGAGAGGACGCCGTGCGTGGGCCGCGCCGAGAAACGCGAGGGCTCGTCCCCGCCGCCATGCGTGAGCTCGGAGACGCTCTTCTTCGCCGGGATCGCCGCAGAGACGGCGTACGGGTAAACCCACACGGCGCGCCGCTCCAGCAGCTCGAGCAGCGCATGGTCCGGCTCCGGGGGCGAGGCTTCGGCGGCGGCTTCTTCCCGGTCTTCCGCCCCGCCGGGCTTTTTGACCGCGAACGACCAATGGGTCTCGTCCGGCAGGGAGGAAAGCTCGGAAAGTCCCGCGAGCATGCGCAGTTCCGCCGCGTCCGGGTGGCGCAGCAGGGCCGCGCAGATCCAGTCGAGCGGGGATCTCGCGCTTGCGAGCGCGAAGCTGCCGAGCCGGTTTCCCGCGCCCTCGCCGGAGAGGCTGTCCCCGGCCCCCGCCTCGGCGATAGGCGTATTTTCGGTGGGGGCGCTCCCGGTCGGCGCGCCCTCGGCCATTGAGTTTTTAAAGAGAGTCCCGTCGGCCTCCGCGCCCCCGGCGAGCGCGAAGCTGCCGAGCCGGTTTCCCGCGCTCTCGTCGGAGAGGTCGCCCCCGGCCCCCGCCTCGACGATAGGCGTATTTTCGGTGGGGGCGCTCCCGGTCGGCGCGCCCCCGGCCATTGAGTTTTTAAAGAGAGCCTCGTCGGCCTCCGCTTCCCCGGCGAGCGCGAAGCTGCCGAGCCGGTTTCCCGCGCCCTCGCCGGAGAGGCTGTCCCCGGCCCCCGCCTCGGCGATAGGCGTATTTTCGGTGGGGGCGCTCCCGGTCGGCGCGCCCCCGGCCATCGAGTTTTTAAAGAGAGCCTCGTCGGCCTCCGCGCCAGTGGCCGGCGTATCTTCGGCCAAAACGCTCTCAACCATTGCGCTTTCAGTCAGCGTGTTCCGGGCAGGGGCACGCCCCGCCTCCGCGCCCCCGGCAAGCGCGCCGCTTGCGAGCGTTGCAAGGTAGCCCGCCGCGTTCGGCACGGCCCCGGTGACAATCAGCCGCTCCTTCGCTCGGGTCAGCGCGACATAGAGGACGCGCATCTCCTCGGCGAGGGAATTCTTTTTAAGAGCGAGACCAAGGGCCTGCTGCGGCGCGGTTTTGTACCGCAGCCCCGTCGTCCCGTCGCGTCCGGCGCAGGCGAAGCCGAGCGTCGGGTGGACGGAGGGGCGGTCCACGCGGTTGTCGTTATGAAATCTCCGCGCGGCGGCGCTGAAAAACACGATCGGGAATTCCAGCCCTTTCGCGCCGTGAACCGTCATGATCCGCACCGCGCCGCCGGTCTGGAAGGCCTGCCCCGCCGGCTCGAGGTCGTCGCCCTTTTCGATCAGCCGGTCGGCGAAGCGCAGGAAGCCGAAGACCCCTTTCCAGCCGGCCGCCTCGCGCTCGGAGGCGTAGCGCACCAGCAGGCGCAGGTTCGCGAGCTTCGCCTCGCCGTTTTCGCCTGCGCGCATGACGCCGGGGAACTGCGTCTTTTCGTAGAGCCGCTCGAGCACGGCGTCGGAGCTCTCGCAGGCGGCGTAGGTCCGCATCTCCGAGAGAAAATCGAGAAACCGCGCGCATTTCTCGTCCCCGGCCTCCGCCGCGAGCTTCACCGCGCGGAAAAACGGCATATTTCTGCCCCCCAGCCGGATCCGCGCGAGGTCGTCCGGCGTGAAGAGAAACATCTCGGAGAGCATCGCCCCGGCGAGCGGCAGGTCGAGCAGCGGGTTGTCGATCGCGCGCAGCGCGTCGAGCACGGCGGCGATCTCCGGCCTTGAGAAAAAGCCCTCGGACCGCTCGCACCGCACGCCGATGCCGCGCCGCCGCAGCGCCTCGGCGAAGCGGTCGCCGCCGCCTTTCATGGCGCGCAAGAGGATGCAAAAATCCGAATATTCGGCCGGGCGCGCGATCCCGCCGTCCATGACGGTCACGCCCGCCCGCACCATCGCGCCGATCTTTTCCGCGACGGCGTCGGCCTCGGCGTCCGGGTATTTTTCCTCCCCGGCCTCCGTTTCGGCCTGCGTCTCGGCGAGGATCAGCTCACAGCGGGTGAGGCCGTCCTCCGGGTATTCCGCGGAGGCGATCAGCCGGTCCCGCGGGCCGTAATCCATCTCCGCGGCGGCCTTCGTCATGATCTGAGAGAAAATAAAGTTGACCGCGCCCGCGATGTCCTTCCGGCTGCGGTAGTTGCGCCCCAGCGTGACGACGGCGGGGTAGGCGCTCCCGTCAAAAACGGGCCAAGCATCCCGCTTTTGCAGAAAGAGCTCCGGCATCGCCTGACGGAAACGGTAGATGCTCTGCTTGACGTCGCCGACGTAAAAAAGATTTTTGCCGTTTCGGGAGAGCGCGCGGAAGACGGCGTCCTGCGCCGCGTTGATGTCCTGACATTCGTCCACGAGGATGTATTCGTAGCGGGCGGAGATCTCCCGCGCCGCCGCGGTCGG
>JAGOPP010000023.1 GCA_017991935.1 Oscillospiraceae bacterium | reverse complement strand
TTTCGGCGGAGGGGGCTTTCTTTTACTCCAAGGCGATTAGCACTCTTTTCCGTTGTTGAGGTGGCAGATGCCGGTGACCGCGCTGACGGGCAGCGAGAAGGAGAGGCCGCGGCCCTCGCTGTTGAGACCGGCCCTGCGGACAATGGCCTGCATAATGGGGGCGCGGAGTTCCTCCTTCGCGAGGATCAGCACAAGCTCCTTCTCCGGCTGGATGGAGATGCCGAAGAAGGTCTCCGTCTCATGGACGCCCGCGCCGCGGGAATAGAGGATGGTGCCGCCCTGCGCGCCGGCCTCCCGCGCGGCGTCCATCACCTCGTCGGAGTAGCCGCGGTTTACGATTGTGACAATCAAGGAATATTCGGTTTTATGCTCATCCATTGTTCATTCCTCCTCAAGGGACGCGGTGGTGAAGTAGTGGAGCACGTTCGCGCCGGCGATGCTGTTGACCGGGATCGAGAAAGCGATGCCCCTGCCGGGTTTTTGGAATTCCATTTTCTCGCCGAGATTGGAAAGCGCCTCCTGCACCCGGCTGACGGGCACAAAGCTCAGCACGACGTCCTTTTCGGTGGAGCCGAGGCCGAGCAGGTCGAGGACGCGCGAGCTCGCGGTGCCGCGGCCGAGGCAGATCATGTTGACCTTGACGTCGTGCGCGCGGTTGAAGCCCACCACCTTTTCGCCGAGCCCGCGGTCGACGATCGTGACCAGCATCTCGACGGGATCGTATTTTCTTTGGGAGGGGTTTTCAGAAATCAATGATCTCTTCCTCCTTCCGCTCCAGTTCCGCAAGCGTCTCAAAAGGCGGGATCTCCGCCCTCGCCGCCTTCCTCTCCTTGACCGCGTAGATGGCGCCGAGGATCTGGATGGTGACGAGCGGCGTCATGGCGACCATCGCGACGACGCCGAAGGCGTCCATCATGATGTTGCCGCCGACGGCCTGACAGGCCCCCACCGCGAACGGAAGCAAGAACGTCGCGGTCATCGGCCCGGAGGCGACGCCGCCGCTGTCAAACGCGATGGCGGTAAAAATTTTGGGAACAAAAAAGGTGAGGCCGAGCGCGAGCGCGTAGCCGGGAATGATCAGATACCAGATGGAGATGCCGGTGAGTACCCGGATCATCGCGAGGCCGACGGAGACCGACATCCCGATCATCATCGAGATCATCATGGCCTTCCGGGAGATGGAGCCCGCGGAGACGTCCTCCACCTGCTCGTTGAGCACGTGCACGGCCGGCTCCGCGGCGACGATGAAGAATCCGACCACCATGCCGATCGGGATCAGCGCCCAGTTATTCTCGAGCGAGGAGATCGCGCCGCCGATATAGATGCCCACCGGCATAAACCCGACATTGACGGCGGTCAAAAAGATCGCGAGGCCAAAGAAGGTCACCACCCCGCCGATCAGCGTCTTTCTCATGATATGCTTCGGGAGTTTCAGAAAAAAGATCTGGAAGATCAGATAAAACAGAAAAATCGGCGAGAGGGCGAGCGCGACTTCCCCGGAGAAGCGCGGCAAAGCGTCGAGATAGACCCTCATCAGCCCGGAAAAGCTTTCGATCTGCGGGATCGGGTCGGACGTATAGGTGGCCCCGCCGGGCACCAGCATGCCCATGATCGTGACGACGAGAATCGGGCCGAGGGAGCAGAGCCCCACGAGGCCGAAGCTGTCGTCGCGGGAGCTGTCCCCGCCGCGCACGGACGCGATGCCCACGCCGAGGGCGAGGATGAACGGGACGGTGATCGGGCCGGTCGTGACGCCGCCGCTGTCGAAGGCGACCGCGAGAAACTCTTTGCCGGTAAAGGCGGCAAGCAAAAAGGTAATCAAATAAAAAACAATGAGCAAAAAGGACAGGCTGATCTTAAAAAGGATGCGCAGAACGGAGAGGACGAGAAACAGCCCGACGCCCAGCGCCACGGCGTAGATCAGCGCGGAGCCCACGGAGACCGCCGTTTCGCCGAACGTAAACAGCGTCACCTTCGGCATCTGGTTGCCGAGGACCTGCAAATCCGGCTCCGCGATGGTGATCATAATGCCGAGGAGGAGGGCCGTGACGATAAAGAGCGGCAGGTTGCGCAGCCGGACCAGCGCCGCGCCCATTTGGTTGCCCATCGGCGTCATGCCCGAATCCGCGCCGAGCGTAAACAGCGTCATGCCAAAGATCAGGAATACTACGGAAGAAAGAAACAGCGCCAAAATGCCGGAGGGCATCGGCGCTATGGTAAAGTGGAGAAGCAAAATAATCCCTGCGACCGGCAGGACCGCGGTTAAAGTCTCGCTCAGTTTGCCTTTGAGCTCTTTTTTCACGTGGGCATTCCGCCTTTCAGAGTAGATTCGGCATATAAGGGAGCGTATGAAAACGCGTTTGCTATTAAATTATGTATAATTATAATTCCTTTTTATTATACGGGACGGCGGCGCCCTTTGTCAAAACGGAGTATTGACCAAAATTCCGGTCGGCATATTGTGAATCATTTACGAAACTTTTTTAAGAAAATACGAAAATCCGCCACAATCGGGCCCGCCGCGGCGCCCGGAACGGATAAAAAAAGCGGCCTCAGGTGCCGGATGGGGGCCGCCTTTGCGCCGCTGTAAATGCTCTTTTTATCAAAAACGCGTTCCTTGCGTGGGCCGTTTTATGGCCGCCGCGCCGACGGGACGGTTACTTCAGGTTCCAGAGCGGGGTGGGGTAGACGCCGCCGTCGGACAGCTCCCGCAGCGCCTTGACGACGGCCGGGGTGTCCTCCCGGTAGGTGACCCCGTACCAGCGGTCCGGGGATTCGATGCAGCGCACCCGGACCCGGTCTTCGCGGAGCAGGGAGCCGACCACGCTGGGCAGGTAGCATTCCTTGCGCACCGCGTCCTCCCGAAGCTCGCCGGCCTCGAAGCGGGCCATCGCCTCCGCGAGGTAGGAAAAGACGTCCGGCGTGAAACCCCAGAAATTCATCGAAACGGGGGTCCCGGCCGGGACAGGCGTCCACGCTTGGCCGTCCTCCGTAAATTCGGCGCAGGTCCCGCGCTTCTCGATATGGGTGCGCTCGACGATCTCGCGCAGCAGCCCGTCCTCGACGCGGCAGACCCCGCGGGCGACCTTGCCGTTTTCCGTCAGCGTGTTCTCGATGCGGTAGCCGAGCATGGCGTATTCGCCCGAGGCGTGCTCCATCGCCTCCAGAGCGGGCAGGATCGCCTGAAACGCGCCCGCGCCGTAATAGTCGTCGGAATTGACCACGGCAAACGGCGCGTCGATCAAATCCTTGCAGAGCAGCACGGCCTCGGCGGTGCCGAGCGGCTTTTTGCGGCCGAGCTCGGCGTATGCCTCCGGGATCTCCTGAAACGCGTAATCCACGTCCATATAGTGGGAAACGGGCTCCCCCACGACCTCGATAAAATCCGCCTCCAGCGCGCGGTTTATAAGAAAGACCACTTTCTGAAAACCGGCCTGATAGGCGTCGTACATGGTATAATCGATGATTCTTTCTCCGGAGGGGCCGACCGGCACGATCTGTTTCGCGCCGCCGTATCTGCTGCCGATGCCGGCCGCCATAATCAGTAACGTAGGTTTCATTTTGTTCCGTCCTTAAAAATATAAAATGCGCGATCGGCGCTTTTTCTCATTCTATGCCGGGGCAGGATCTTTTTATTATTATTATATTATAAATAAAAAAAGCCGTTTCGTCAACGAAATCCGCCGCCGAAAGGCCGCTTTGGCAAAAGAAAAGGTCGTCCTTTTTCGACAGGACGGCCCGCAAATCCCGCATGGCCGGGCTTTTTAAGCCCATCTGAGAGCCGATTTCCGGTTCCCGATTGCCCCGCGTGGCCAAGTTTTTTCGGCCCATCCGGGGGTTGGCGATAGGGGAGGCCGCCGCCCGCGTTTCGGGGCCGTCCGGCCCTTTTTCACCGGGGAGCGCCGCGCGGCTCGGATATTCCCCGCCCGGACAGAGCGCGCCCGCGGTTCCATATAGCCGCCCAAAATCGCCCGGCCGGGCTCCTTCCGGCCTACCGTCCGGGCTCTATGGGATTCCAGCCCTTTCCCGTGAGCACCGGCTCCGCGGCGCCGCTTGTCAGCTCCGCGACGTCGTGCTCAAACGAGGAGGCGTCCTCCGAGCACACGCGCAGCCGGAGCGTGACCGACGCGCCGAATTCCGCGCCGAGCACCCGGAGGCCCTTTTCCGCCGCGTAGCGTTCCAGCCTGCCGTAGCCGGAATAATCCGTCTCCAGCGCGTAATCGAGCGTCTGTGCCATCACAAGGACCCCGGCGGCCTCGCACGCGAGGGCCGCCGCCCGCGCGTAAGCCTTTGAGAGCCCGCCGGTGCCGAGCAAGGTGCCGCCGAAGTACCGCGTCACGACGCAGCAGCAGTCGACCAGCTCCCGCCCCTCCAGCGCCTTCAGCGCCGGGACGCCCGCCGTGCCCTGCGGCTCGCCGTCGTCGGATGCGCGCGCGAGGCCCCGCTCCCGCAGGCGGAAGGCGAAGGCGTTGTGGCTCGCCATGCGGTTCTCCGCGCGGATCTTTTCCAGAAAGGCGAGCGCCTCCTCCTCGGTGGAGCAGGGCGCCAGATGCCCGATGAAGCGGGATTTCTTCTCGGTAAATTCCCCCTCGCCGCGGCCCGCGGCGGTTTGATACGTGGGCATGGGCGCGCCTCCCCTCCGAAATTTGTTTGGTTAAGAAAAAAAGCCCGGAAAACCGGGCTTTCGTTTCGGATTATTCCATGCCAAAGCGCTTTTTGAAGCGGTCGACACGGCCGCCGGTATCGACAAGTTTCTGACGCCCTGTGTAGAACGGATGGCATTTGGAGCAGATCTCCACGTGGATGTCTTTTTTGGTGGAGCAGATCTGCCAGACCTCGCCGCAAGCGCAGGTGATGGTGGTCGGACCGTAATCCGGATGAATGCTTTTCTTCATGTATGTCACCTCTTTCTCCCAGAGCTTATATCTGAAATAAACCCGTTTTTTTACACCAGTAAGCGTATTTTATCACAAACAAATTTGAAATGCAACCATTTTTTTCGGGAAATTCCGGGAAGCGCGGGCGGTTTTCGGCCAAAAAAGCTCACAGCCCGAGCAGCTCCGTCACGGCGGACTTGAGCAGGGCGGCCGCGGCTTCGGCGGCGGCTCTGTCCTCCCCGCGGACGGAATAATACGCCTTGACCTTCGGCTCGGTGCCGGAGGGGCGGATGATCACGGAGGCGTCCCCCCCGAGCGTCAGCTCGAGCATGTCGGCCTCGGGCAAAAAGTCCCGTGCCGCCGTCACGGGGCGGCCCGCGAGCGTCTCCGGCGCTTTTTCGCGCAGGGCGCTCATGGAGCGCCGGATCCTCTCCGCGCCCGCCATCCCCTCGCAGTAGAAGTTGGACTGCGCGTCGAGGTAATAGCCGTATTCCTCCCGCAGCCGGTCGACGGCTCCGGCGAGGGTGAGGCCGTTTCGCTTCCAGTAGGCGGCGGCCTCGCAGATCAGCAGCGAAGCGTTGACGGCGTCCTTGTCGCGGGCGTAGGTGCCGCTCAGGTAGCCGCAGCTCTCCTCGAAGCCGAAGATGTAGCGGCCTTCCTCCCCGGCGGCCTCGAGCTCGGCGATGACCTGCCCGATGTAGCGAAAGCCGGTGAAAACTTTCCGCATCTCAATGCCGTAGCGCGCGGCGACGGCGTCGGCGAGCTTTGTGGAGACCATGGAGCGCACCGCGACCGGTCTCTCCGGCATCGTCCCGTTTTCGGTCCTCGCCCGCGCGATGAAGTCAAGGAGCAGCGCGCCGATCTCGTTTCCGGTCAGGATGCGGTATTCCGCGCCGTCCTTCGCGGCGACGCCCACGCGGTCGCAGTCGGGGTCGGTCGCGAGCAGAAAGTCGCAGTTTTCCCGTTTCGCAAGCCGGAGGCCGAGCGCGAGCGCCTCGGGCAGCTCGGGATTCGGGATCGGGCAGGTGGCGAAGTCGCCGTCCGGGCGGAGCTGCTCCTCCACCGGGAAGATATTGCCGAAGCCCGCGAGCGAGAGGCAGCGGATCACGGCGTCCCGGCCGGTCCCGTTGAGCGGCGTGTAGGCGATGCTGAGGTTGCTCCCGGCGTGGTGCGCGCGGTCGACGCCCTCGTTGACGACGCGCGCGATGTAGCGCCGCCAGAAGCTGTCCGTCAGGAAAAGAATCTTTTTCTGCGCCACGGCGTCGTCGAAATCGCAGGTCTTCGCGCCGAAGAGGACGTCGGTCCGCGCGATATGGCGGGAGACGGCGTCCGCGATCTCGGGGCCGATCTGGCAGCCGTCGGGGCCGTAGACTTTGTAGCCGTTGTAAGCGGCGGGGTTGTGGGAGGCGGTGATGTTGATGCCGGCCCCGCAGGAGCGCTCCCGCACGGCGTAGGAGAGCATCGGCGTCGGCGCGGGCTCGGCGTAGAGCCAGACCTGAATGCCGTTGGCGGCGAAGACGCGGGCCGCCTCTCTCGCGAAGAGCGTGGAACGGCGGCGCGTGTCGCAGGCGATCGCGGCCGAGAGGTTCCCGCCGGACTCCTTGAGGTAGTCGGCAAGCCCTTGGGTCGTCTGGCGCACGGTGTAGACGTTCATGCGGTTGGTCCCGGCCGCAAGGAGGCCGCGGAGCCCGGCGGTGCCGAATTCGAGCCTCCGGTAAAAGCGCTCTTTAATCTCCAGCTCGTCGTTTTCGATCGCGGCAAGCTCGGCGGAAGTCTCCTCGTCGGCGCCGTCCCGCCAGCGCAGATACTCGCTTCTTTCGTCCATCAGAAAGTCCCCCTCCGGTCGTCATATTCTGGTTTCATTATACCCCGCCCGGGCGGCAAACGCAAGGTTCGCGGGCCCCTTTCGCCACGGAAAACCCGCCTTGCTCCGGCCCGCTTTCCCCATTCTTTCCGTGAACCCTTGTAATTTCTATCAATTTTGATATATAATAAAATCGGTTTCATATTGGATCATGGGAAGGCGGCGAGGAGATATGTTCTGCGCCTGCGCGAGCATGGGGCTTTTGGGGATCAGCGCATACAAGGTTTCCGTCGAAGTGGACATCGACGGACAGTTCCCGTCTTTCGAAATTGTCGGCCTGCCGGACGTCGCGGTGAAGGAATCCCGCGACCGGGTGCGCTCCGCCGTCAAGAACAGCGGCTACGAATTCCCGCTGGGGAAGATCGTCGTCAACCTCGCCCCCGGCGACGTCAAAAAGACCGGCCCGCTCTATGACCTTCCGATTTTTGTGGGCATCCTCAACGCGAGCGGCCAGATCGGGATCGACAGCGCCGCCTGCGCCTTCATCGGCGAGCTTTCGCTCGAGGGAGAGATCCGCCCGGTCTCCGGCGTCCTGCCCATGGTGCTCGAGGCGCGCAAGCTCGGCGTCCGCAACATCTTTATCCCGGAGAAGAACGCCGCGGAGGGCGCGATCGTCCGCGGAATCCGCGTCTACCCGGCCAAGACCGCCGCGCAGGTGATCGCCCATCTCTCCGGCGGCAAAAAGATCGCTCAGGCGAAGGCGTCCGATTTCGTCATGCCCGAGCACCCGGCCTTCGGCCCGGATTTTGCCGACGTCAAGGGCCAGTACGAGGCGAAACGCGCCTTGGAGATCGCGGCGGCGGGCTTCCACAACGTGCTGATGATCGGGCCGCCCGGCTCGGGGAAGAGCATGCTCGCGAAGCGCCTGCCCTCCATTCTGCCGGAGATGACCTTCGACGAGGCCATCGAGACCACCAAAATTCATTCCATCTGCGGCGCTCTGCCCGAGGGAATCCCCCTGATGGCGCAGAGGCCGTTTCGTTCGCCGCACCACACGGTGTCGCCCGCGGGCCTGACCGGCGGCGGCAGCGTCCCGAGGCCGGGGGAGATCTCCCTCGCGCACAACGGGGTCCTGTTTTTGGACGAGCTGCCGGAGTACAGCCGCTCCGCGCTCGAGGTATTGCGCCAGCCGCTGGAGGAGGGCACCGTCACGATCTCCCGGGCGGCCGGGAGCCTCTCCTATCCCTGCTCCATCATGCTCGTGGCGGCGATGAACCCGTGCCCCTGCGGATTTTACGGCCATCCGGCCAAGAGATGCACCTGCAGCGAGGGGGCCATCTCCCGCTATATGGCGAAGGTCTCCGGCCCGCTGCTTGATAGAATCGACCTCCACGTCGAGGTCATGCCGGTGGAATTTTCCGACCTCACCGATTCCGGCCGGGGCGAGCCCTCCGCGGAGATCCGCAGGCGGGTGGATCAGGCCAGAGCCGTCCAGCTCCGCCGCTACAAGGGCACCGGCATCCTGTGCAACTCGATGCTGACGCCGGCCATGCTGCCCAAATACTGCGTGATGACCGAGGACGCGAAGGGCATCCTGATGCGCGCCTTCGAGCGGATGGGGCTTTCGGCCCGCGGCTACGACCGGATTTTGAAGGTCGCCCGCACCATCGCGGATCTCGACGGCAGCGAGATGATCGACACCAAACACATCGCCGAGGCCCTGCAATATCGGAGCCTCGACCGAAAATACTGGAGGAATTGACATGGCTGCGGAACCGCTTGGGGAGATTATGGAGGCCGCCGGCTTCGAAGATTACGGCGTCGCGGATTACGCGGATACGCTCCCCGGTACCGGATTCCGGCAGGGGGATCTCTTTCCGGGCATCCGGTCCGTCGTCGTCTGCCTGATCCCGTGGGACACCGGCAAAAACGAGGGCCGGAATATGGCGCGCCACTGCGTCGGCATGGATTACCACCTTGTCGGCCAAAAGCATCTGGCCGTCGCCGCGGAAATTCTCAGGCGGGTCTACCCGGAGGACCGGTTCGCCTTTTTTGTCGACTCGTCCCCGGTCGCGGAGGTGCGCGCCGCCGTGCTGGCGGGGCTCGGGGTGCGGGGACTCAATAACCTGCTGATTAACGAGAAATACGGCACCCGCTGCGCCGTGGGCGAGATCGTCACGACCCACAAATTTCAAAAGTCGGCAAAGCAGCCGGGCACCTGCCTGCTGTGCAACAAGTGCGTCGAGGCCTGCCCCAACGCGGCCCTCTCGCCCGAGGGCTTCGATAAAACGAGGTGCGTCTCCGCGATCTCGCAAAAAAAAGGCGAGCTCACCGAGCGGGAGCGGGGCCTTGTCCGAAAGGTCGGCTTCATCTCCGGCTGCGACCGCTGCACCGACGTCTGCCCGATGAACCGCCACGCGGACGGCATCGGCTGGCCGGAATTCAAGGACACCGCGAAGCCGGTCTACGCCCCGGGGATGGATCTCTCCGACCGCTCCTACGGATGGAAAGGGCCGGAGATCTTGGAGCGCAACTATAAGATTCTGGAGGGCTGAATTTGGAGATCCTCAAAAAAGAGCGGTGGCCGGAGTACGAGGAATTTTGCTCGCATTCCCCGCAAAGCTGCTTCACCCAGTCCACCATGTGGCCGGACGTCAAGGCCAATTGGGACAGCGAAATCGTCGTCTCCCGGGACGCGGCCGGAAAGATCGCCGGCGGCATGCTGGTGCTGATCCAGAAGATCCCGCTTATCGGCACGAGCTTTCTCTACGCGCCGCGCGGCCCGGTCTGCGATTTAAACGATAAAAAGGTTCTCGCCGACCTCTTTTCCGGCGCGGACGTCCTCGCGAAAAAATATAAGGCCCACCTCTTCAAATGCGACCCGGACATTTTGGTTTCCGACACGGAACTTCTCGACACGATGCGGAAAATGGGCTTCGCGCGCAAATACGGGCCGACCGGCTTCGAGGGGATTCAGGTGCGGTTCAATTACCGCCTCTATCTCGGCGGCCGCACGGAGGAGCAGGTGCTCGCGGACCTCACGCAGAAGACCCGCTACAACATCCGCGTCGCCATGAAGCACGGCGTGGAGATCCGGGTCGTCGGCAAAGAATATCTTGACGAATTCATGCGCATCATGGATATCACCGGCGAGCGCGACAGCTTCAACATCCGCCCCAAGGCGTATTTTGCCCGCATGATGGACGCGCTCGGCGAGCATGTCCGTTTATATATGGGATTTTATAACGGGCAGGCCGTCTGCGGCACGATCGCCACCAACTACGGCGGGAAGTGCTGCTACGTCTACGGCGCCTCCGACAACGCCTTTCGCAACGTGATGCCCAACTACCTGATCCAGTGGGAGATGATCCGCTGGGCCGTCGAGACGGGCTGCATGGTCTACGACTTCATGGGCGTCTCCGGCGACACCGAGAACGAAAGCGATCACCTCTACGGGCTCTACCGCTTCAAGCGCGGCTTCAACGGCCAGATCGACGAGCTGCCCGGCGAATTCGATCGGGTCTACCGCCCGCTCGCAGCGAAGCTCGTCAAGCACGCCCTGCGCCTCAACGCGGCGCTCCGGAAACTCAAACGAAAGGCAAAGCAATGACGCCGCTCACCGAAGCCGTCGGCGAGTATCTCGCCAAGGGCCTCGCCCGGTTCCACATGCCCGGGCATAAGGGCAGGGCGGAAGGGCTTTTTGCCGAAATCTCCGAATATGATATCACCGAAGTGGAGGGCGCGGATTCCCTTTACGAGTGCGCGGGCGCGCTCCGCGAGACCGAGCGGCGGTACGCCGCCCTCTATGGGAGCGGGGAGTGCCTGCTCTCGGCCGGCGGCTCCACGCTCTGCATTCAGGCGATGCTCGCGGCGGTACTGCGGCCGGGGGAGAAGTTCCTGATCGGCCGAAACTGCCACAGCTCGGCGGTCCACGCGGCGGCGCTGTGCGGATTCGAGCCGGTCTGGCTGATGGAGCAGACGCCGGAGGCGCTTGAGCACGCCTTTTCGGAGCGCCCCGACGTAAAGGCCGCGTATCTCACTTCGCCGGATTACTTCGGCCGGCTCGCCGACCTCGCGGCGTGCTCAAAGGTCTGCCATGCCCATGGCGCGAGGCTGCTCGTGGACAACGCCCACGGCGCGCACCTGCCCTTCTTTGAGGAAAACCTCCATCCGATGCACCTCGGCGCGGATCTCTGCGCCGATTCCCTGCATAAAACGCTGCCGGTGCTGACCGGCGGCGCCCTGCTGCACCTGCGCGACCCGTCGCTCTACGAGACGGCCAAGCGCCGGATGCGGCTCTTCGGCAGCACCAGCCCGAGCTACCTCGTGATGCTCTCGACGGATGGCTGCCTCGACTACCTCCGCACGAGGGCCCGCGCCGATTTCCCGGCGCTCGCCATGCGGATGAAAGTCCTCGGCGCCCTCGCCGCGGAAAACGGCCTCGCCCCGATGGGTTACGCCCCACAGACGAAGCGTTCCCCTCAGACGGGGCGGGTTCAAACTTCGCTTTGCGGGTGCCCCCCGCAAACGGAGCAAGTTTCGCCCGCAGGACAATTTCCGCTTGGCGGGCGTGCTCCGCGAGAAGAGCAGACTTCGCTTGAGGGGCATGGCTCCCTTGGGGAACGCGTCTCTCCCGGAGAGCATCTCCCTCAGACGGTGCGGGTCGAGCCGGCAAGGCTCACCCTTTCCGTCTCCGCCGCGGGGCTCACGGGGGCGCAGTTCGGCGAGCGCCTGCGGCAGTTCGGCATCGAGCCGGAATATGTCAGCCCCGCGTGGGCGGTGCTGATGGCGTCCCCCTTCAACACGGAGGAGGATTTTCGCCGGCTCGAGGAGTTTATCCGCTCAACGCCCGGCGGCGGCGTCCCCTCGGAGGAATTCCTCCCGGGCTTTGCGCCGGAGCAAACGATTCCCATGCGGGAGGCCGTCTTCGCCGAGAGCGAGGAGATCCCCTCCGCGCAGGCGGAGGGCAGGGTGGCCGCCTCTTTGGAGATTCCCTGTCCGCCCTGCATCGCCCTGACCGTGCCGGGCGAGACGATCGGCGCGGAGACGGCGCGCCTGCTGCTCGCATACGGCGTCGGGCATGTCCGCGTGATCCGATGATCCCAAATCCCGAAAAAAGGAGCTGATCCGATATGAAAATGATTCTGGCCGTCGTATCCGGAGACGACAGCAACGCCGTCTCCACCGCCCTGACCAAGGCGGGCTTTCAGGTGACGAAGCTCGCGACCACCGGCGGATTCCTGATGAGCGGCAACACGACTTTCCTGATCGGCGTCGACGACGACAAAGTGGACGACGCCATCGCCGTCGTCGGTCACCACAGCAGAAAGCGCAAACAGATCGTGCCGGACAATTCGTTCAGCGAGGTCGGCATGTATTCCGCGTTGCCGATCGAGGTCACGGTGGGCGGCGCGACGGTGTTCGTGATGAACGTCGAGCGCTTCGAGAAGATCTGATGCCGGAGATGAGGGAGCTGCGGGAGATTTTCGCTTCCGCGGTAAAGGAAAAGCGCCTGCCCCACGCCGTTTTGATCGAGGGCGAAAAAGGGACGGGCCGGACGGAACTCGCCCTCTGGCTCTGCCGGGCGCTGCTCTGCGAGAAAAAAGAAGGCACCCCTTGCGAAAGCTGCGCGCCCTGCAAAAAGATCGCCTCCGGCAACCATCCGGACGTGGAAATCGTCCGGGGCGGCGGCGGGGCGAGGAGCTTCCATATTGAGGAGGTACGGAATATCCGGGAATCGGTCTGGCTCTCCCCGAGCGAAGCGGAGGAGCGCGTCTACGTCCTTTTGGAAATCGGCGAGATGGGCATCGAGGCGCAGAACGCCCTTTTAAAGACGCTCGAGGAGCCGCCGCGCCATGCCCGGTTTGTGATGACCTGCGAGAACCGGTTCGCCCTCGCCGAGACGATCGTCTCCCGCTCCTCGGTCTACACGCTGGACGCGCCCGTCCCCGCGGAATGCGAAACCCTGCTGCGGGAGCGTTTCCCGGCCGAAAAGCCGGAGGATCTCGCGCTCGCGGCGGCGGTGTTCGGCGGCAATTTCGGCGCGGCGTCGGAGGCGCTCTCCACGCCGGAGGGCATGGCGCTGCCGCGCCTCGCGGCAAACACGCCGGGCATGCTCGGCGGCGGCGAACTCTATGGGCTGATGGCGGAGCTCTCCGCCTCGGCAAAGACAAGAGAGACGTTTGATCTCTACCTGCGCAGGCTCTCCGAGTGGGTGGGCCGGGCGGCGGTCTCGGGCGCGGAAGGCGGGCGGCTGCCCGCCGGGCGGAAGGTGACTCCGGCCGAGGCGCTCCGGGCGCGGGAGCTCATTTCCCGGGCGAGGGAGGATCTTTGGCAAAACTGCGGCATCGACCTGCTGCAAAGTTGGTTTTGCGCCGGAATGGCGCGGATATTCGGAGGAAATATATGAGCATTCAAATCGAAATCATCGGCGTCCGGTTTAAGGAAGTGGGCAAGGTCTACTACTTTGACCCGGAAGGCAAAAAATATTCTTTAAAAGACAAAGTCATCGTCGAGACGGCCCGGGGCGTGGAGTGCGGCGAAGTCGCCGCGGCGAACCGCCTGATCGACGAGGAAAAGGTGGTCCAGCCGCTCAAGCCGGTCATGCGCGCCGCGACGGCCGAGGATCTCGCCCATATCGAGGAGAACCACCGGCAGGAGAAGCAGGCGTTCGACGTCTGCCAGAGCAAAATCGCCGCCCACGGCCTTGAGATGAAGCTCACCGACGTGGAATACACGTTTGACAACAGCAAGATCATTTTCTACTTCACCGCGGACGGGCGGGTGGATTTCCGCGACCTCGTCAAGGATCTCGCCTCCGTCTTTCACACGAGGATCGAGCTGCGGCAGATCGGCGTGCGGGACGAGGCGAAGATGCTGGGCGGCCTCGGCATCTGCGGGAAACCGTTTTGCTGCTCGAGCTTTCTGGGCGAATTTGTGCCGGTTTCGATCAAAATGGCCAAGGAGCAGGGCCTTTCCCTCAACCCGGCCAAAATCTCCGGCACCTGCGGCAGGCTGATGTGCTGCCTCAAATACGAGCAGGAGGGCTATGAGGAGCTGATCCGCACGATGCCGCGGATAGGCTCCGCGGTCCGGACGCCGGAGGGCTCCGGCACGGTCTCCGACATCAGCCTGATGACCGGTAAGGTCACGGTCCGGATGGACGACACGCCGGACGGCGCGCCGAAGGTCTTTGATAAAACGGAGGTCCGACCGATCCGCAAGGACCGGAAATCGGGAGAAGCGGAAACGGAAAGCGAAACTCCGGACGAATAACGATTGCATTTTCGCACCGGTGTGATAAAATAAAACTACAATCTTTTGGAGGTGCGGAATATGGCCTATAAAATCCACGATAATTGTATCGAGTGCGGTGCCTGCGAGGACGAATGCCCGACCGGAGCGATCTCTCACGGCGAGGGCAAATATGTCATCGACCCGGAAAAGTGCATCGAATGCGGCGCCTGCGCGAGCGTCTGCCCGGTCGGCGCGCCGCAGTTGGACTAAAGTTGCGGATGAAAACTTCGGCGGGAGGGGCGACCTTTCCGCCGGTTTTTCGTTTTAACGGAAATGGGGGAGACGCGGTGGCGGACTTCACGTTTGAGGAGATCTTCGGGCTCCGGCTCGCCGTCTCGGAGATGCACGGCTTCGGCGAGGACGCTTTATATCTCGCGGATTTCGCGTCGCCGAAGCGGGGGGATCTGCCCTGCGACCTCTGCACGGGCTGCGGGATCATCCCGATCCGCTGGATCGCGAAGGGCTTTCCGGGCGCCGTCTCGGCGGCGGAGATCAGCCCCGCGGCCCCGCCGCTCTGGGCGGCCACGATCGCGGAGAACGCGCTCGGGGTCCGGTTTTTGCCGGTCTGCGGGGACCTGCGGGAGAAACTGTTTCCCGCGGGGAGCTTCACGCTCGTCGCCGCGAACCCGCCCTATTTCGACCTCTCCGCCGGGGGTGGCTGCGCCTCGCCGGAGCGGGACGCCGCCCGGCACGAGTCGGCCTGCGCCCTCGCGGAGCTCGTCGCGGAGGCGGCGAGGCTCCTGCGGTTCGGCGGGAGGTTTTGCGTCTGCCAGCGCCCGGAGCGGGCCGCGGAGCTGCTCTCGCTGATGCGGGAGAACCGCCTCGAGCCCAAAAAGCTGCGCCTTTTGTGCCATCCCGGCAGGGAGAAACCGTGGCTGCTGCTCGCGGAGGGCAAAAAGGGCGCGAAGCCGGGGCTCGCGGTGGAGATCAAAACGGATTACGACCTGATGGGGTAAGATAGATGGGAAAATTATATGTGGTCGGCACGCCGATCGGCAATCTCGGCGATTTTTCGCCGCGCGCGGCGGAGACGCTGAAAACGGTGGATTTCATCGCGGCGGAGGATACCCGCGTCACCGCGAAACTCCTCAACCACTTCGGCATCAAAAAGCCGATGGTGATCTACCAAAAATTCAACGAGCGGGAGCAGGGCAGGCTCATCGTCGAGAGGCTCTCGGCGGGCGAAAGCTGCGCCGTCGTGACGGACGCCGGCATGCCCTGCATCTCCGACCCCGGCGAGACGCTGGTGAGCCTCTGCGCCGAGGCCGGGATCCCGGTGGAGGCCGTGCCCGGGCCGTCCGCGCTCGTCACGGCGCTCGCCGTCTCGGGGCTTGCCGTCTCCCGCTTCACGTTTGAGGGGTTCCTGAGCGTCAAGCGCAGCTCCCGGATGGAGCACCTGCGCAGCCTCGCCCATGAGCGCCGCGCAATGGTGTTTTACGAGGCGCCCCACAAGCTTTTGAGCACGCTCAAAGACATGTACGCGGTGCTCGGCGACAAAAACGTGGTGCTCGTGCGGGAACTCACGAAAATTCATGAATCCGTATGGCATGGCACGCTCTCGGAGGCGGTGGCCTACCACGAAAAAACGCCGCCGAAGGGCGAGTATGTGCTGATCCTCGAGGGCGCTCCGGAGGAGGAGGCCGCCGACCCGTTTGAGGACGCGGTCGCGCTCGCGCGAAAGCTCGCCGGGGAGGAACACATGCCGCTCTCGGCCGCGGCGAAGGAGGCCGCAAAGCTCTGCGGCTGCGGAAAGGGCGAGATCTACAAGGCGCTCTTGGACGAGAGAAAGGAAGAATGACCCCGAGGAGCCCCAAAGCCTATAAAATAATAAGAGCCCCCTCCCGGATGGGAGGGGGCCTTATAAAATCTCTAAAGGTTTCCCGCCGGTTGGAATAACCGCGCCCGCGCAGAAGCCCGCCGCTAAGCCTCAAAGCCAGTTCTCCCGATTCATTAAAATCATAAGAGCCCCCTCCCGGATGGGAGGGGGCTCTTTCTTTTCTGATTTACATCCGCGTCCCGGAATCACCGGAGCGCGCCTTTTATGACCGTCGGGACCCCGCAGACCACGCGCACGACGCAGGTTGCCCGCTGCGCGAGCAGGATGCAGAGCCTTCCCACGGCCCGGCGCGCGGCGACGTCGTTTTGATCGACCGGGATGATCCCGCTGCCGACCTCGTCGCAGAGGACGGCCTCTTTTTCGAGCAGGCGGGGGAGCAGGGCCTCGGCGTGACCGGGGTCGCGCCAGACCAGATCCTGCAAATTGAGGAGCACGGGCCTGTCGTCGAGGCAGGCGTCCGCCATATCGCCGGGCCGGTATCCCAGCGTTTCGGCGAAGGCGCGCTTCCCGGCGGCGGCGGCCCCGATAATCAGGATCATGTCGGACATCCCCTTTCCCAAACGGCCGGGCCCAAAAAAGCGCCCGACGGAGCTTTTTGATGAAACAAAAAATGATATATGATCTATCCGAGGGGCCAGCCGGCGGATAAGGATACCGCGCTCCGCGGGCCCGCAAAACTTTGACTAAAACAAGCCGGCGGCGTCCGCCCCGCGGCGGGACGCGTTAAATCCCGAACCGGCCTGCCGGAGAGGAAAGCCGCTTCCTCGTCCCCCGACATATTTTTAAAAATCAGTCGCCGGGGAGAAACACGGCAGCTCGCCTTTTATCGTGATCGGGATGCCGCACACCAGCTCATAGACCGCGTCGGCCCTTTCGGCGAGGGCCGCGTTGACCGCGCCCAGCGCGCGGATATAGTCCTCCGTGTCCCTGTCGTAATCCGCCTTGCCGCTGCCGACGTCGTTCGTCACGACGATCAGCGCGCCGCACTGCCTTTCGAGCGCCGCCACGCCGGAGATCACCCGGTCGAAGGGGTCGCGGCTCTTTCCCTCCCCGTCGAACATCTCGTTGGAGGTCAGATTGCAGACGCATTCCAGCAGGGCCGACCCGCGTTCCGGCAGCGTAAGGCCCGAGAGATCGGTATAGCGCTCGACGGTTTCGATCCCGGCCGAGCGCCGGGCGGTCTTATGCTTATGGGCCTTTTCAAGGCATTCCTCGCTGTACGGCCGCATGGCCGCGACGTAATAGCGCGGCGCGGGCAGGCGCGCTAGCATGCTCTCCGCATAGGTGCTTTTGCCGCAGCCCGAGCCGCCGGTCAAAAGGATCATCATCCGTTTTCGCCCCCTCCGGAGAGATTTGCCCCCGATCGTTCGTTTTTTGACCGCGGGATTTCCCCGCGCCCTTGGCCTTTTTAAAAAACAGTCCCGTCGGCGGGTGATTTATCGTGCGGCATCCCCGGAGCGGCCCGGCCCTTTTGTTTTCTTGAAGCCGGATCCGCCTGTTTCGGATGTCTTCTTATTTTGCGTGTTTTGGACGGCTTATGGCCTCGTTTCTTTCCGGCGACCTCTGCCTCAGGCCTGTTTCCGGCGAATCGGCACGACGTTCGCCTGTTCGTCCCACTGCGAGAGCATCTTCTGCATCCAGCCGTAGACGTCCATGCTGTAGACGCTCCGCAGATTATCCGGCGAGAGCACTTCGTCGATGCTCCCGTAGGCGGCGACCCGCCCCCGGTCCATCAGCAGCGCGTCCGTTCCGTAGATGCGCGCGAGCGAGAGGTCGTGCACAACCGACATCACGGCGCGCGGGCCCTCGCGGATCCAGTCTTTAATCAGGTCGAACACCTGCTGCTGATAGACGAGATCGAGGTGGTTCGTCGGCTCGTCGAGGATCAGCAGCCTCGGGTTCTGCGCGAAGATCTGGGCGAGAAACGTCCTTTGCAGTTCGCCGCCGGAGAGCGTGAGCACGGATTGCTTCCGGATGGGTTCGATTCCCGTCATCTCCAGCGCCCGCTCGACGAGCGCCCTGTCGTCGCCGCTTTCCTTTGTAAAAATGCCGGGCGCGTAGGCGTATCGGCCCATGCGGACGATCTCCTCCACGGTGAAGGAGTACCCGACGTAGTGATTCTGCGTGAGCACGCCGACCCTGCGCGCGAAGTCCTGCTGCTTAATCTTTCGGATATCGGTGCCGTTTAGGCGCACCGTGCCGCTGAAAGCGGTATTCTGGGAGACGGCGTTGATGAGCGTCGATTTCCCGGCGCCGTTCGGGCCGACGACCATCAGCCACTGGCCCGGCCGGACGGAAAGACTCACGTCGTCGATCACGGTCCGCTCCCCGTAGCGCACGGTCAGGTTGTCGATTTCAAGCATCGTCACACCGCCTTTCTGGATCGGTAGAAGATATAGATGAACACGATGGAGCCGATAAACGACGTGACCACGCCGATCGGGAGCTCCAAGGGATTGAGCAGGATCCGCGCGACGAGATCCGCGAACATCAGCGAGACCGCGCCCGCGAACAGCGACGCGGGCAGGAGCCTGCGGTGGTTCGGCCCCACGATCAGCCGGATCATGTGCGGCGTGACGAGGCCGACGAAGCCGATCGTGCCGCCGATGGAGACGCACACGCCGATCAGCGCCGAGACGCAGATGAGGATCAGGAATTTCACTTTCCGGACATCCACGCCGATGTTTCTCGCGACGTCCTCGCCGACCGCGAAGGCGTTGAGCTCCCTCGTTTTGCTCATGATCGCGCCGCCGAACACCGCCAGAGAAACGAGGAGCACGAGGGCGTTTTGGTAGCTCGTCCCCTGAAGGCTCCCCATCGTCCAGAAGGTGATGTGCTTGACCTTGTCGGAGGCGAACGTGATGATCAGGCTCAGGATGCTCGAAACGAACATCGAGTAGATGACCCCGATCAGGATGATCGTGTTGGTGGAGAGGGAGAAGTCGAGCTTATAGGCGAGCGAGAGGATGATGACGAGCGAGAGAAACGCGAAGAGCATCGCCATCACGACGGTTCCCGCGAACGGCAGAGACGGGATGGTGATCCCAAAGGCGATCGCGATGACCGCCCCGAGGGACGCGCCCGAGGAGACCCCCAGCGTGGAGCCGTCGGCGAGCGGGTTTTTGAGAAGACCCTGCATCGCCCCGCCGCACAGCGAGAGGGACGCGCCGACCAGCGCGACGCAGACGACGCGCGGCAGGCGGGAAGAGAGAATGATCGAATCCGAAACCCCCGCCTGCGTCGGCAGATTCCAGATCGCGTTCCAGACGACCGAGGCCGTCTCCTTGAGCGGGATATTGACGCTGCCGACGCAGACGCAGACGATCAGCATCGCGAGCGTCGCGAGCGCGAACAGCGCGTATTCCCATAGATGAAAACTCTCCGTGTCGCGTTTCAAGACAAACCCTCCCGACAGTCCGGTTTTGCGGCGCCGATCAATCGGCGGCTTGATAGACAAAATCAAAGAGCGCCTGCGCGCCGTCCGCGAGGCGCGGGCCGGGCCGGGAGAGTTCGTTATTCTGAAGGTTCAGGATTTCGCCGTTTTTGATCGCGGTGATGTTTTCCCAGCCGGCGCGGGAGACGATCTCCTCGTCCGGGGTGGGGCCCTCGCCGAAATACATCGCGATCGTCACGATGTAATCCGGGTTGCGCTCGATGACCTGCTCCTCGGAGATTTCGCCCCAGCCGCTCACGTCCGCGAAGCAGTTGGCGAGGCCCAGCATCTCGGCGACCTCGTTCATGAAGGTGCCGGTTCCGGCGGTCCAGAGGCCGTATTGGAGCGGGGAGACCTCAAAATAGACGGTCTTCCCGGCGTCTCCGGCGTTCTTTTCGGCGGCTTCCGCGGCGAGCGCGTCGAACGTATCTCTCATATCGAGGACGAGCGCGGCGGCCTCGTTGTCCTTGCCCGTCAGGGCGCCGATCAGTTCGATCGCCGCGTACACGCCCTCGATATCCTGCGCGTCGCTGACGACGACCCGGATCCCGGCCGTTTCGAGCTGCGCGATCTGCTCCTCGGTCTGCGCCATGGTGCTCATGATGAGGACCTGCGGCGCGAGCGCGATGATCTGCTCAATATTGGTGTTGTCGCCGGACTGCAGCGCCGGGACGTCCGCGACCTCGGCCGGGTAGTCGCAGTATTCGCCGCGGCCGACCAGCGTATCCCCCGCGCCGATCGCGTAGAGGATCTCGCAGTCCGAGGCGGTCAGGGCGACGACGCGGGTGGCCGGCCCCTCGAGCGTGATCTCCTTGCCCGTCATGTCGGTGACGGTGAGGGAGGTCTCGGCCGTCTCGGAGGGCTGCTCGGAAACTTCGCCGTTCTCCTGCCCGGAGGACTCGGCGGGCTCCGCCTTGCAGCCGGACGTCATGGTTAAAATCATAAGTACCGCGAGGATCAGCGCAAAAATTTTACTATGTTTCATTTTTTGGGCTCCTTTTGTTTCATTTGTTCTTCTTGGAGAAAGCAAAAAAAAGGCTGCTCCTCCCGATTGAGAAGCAACCTTTTTGCATAAGTCCGTCATAAGCTTATCGCAAATTCACTCAATCCCAGGAGCTTTATGCACGAACAGGTCTCCCGGCTTAGCATCACTTTA
>JAGOPP010000002.1:202018-226631 GCA_017991935.1 Oscillospiraceae bacterium | reverse complement strand
CATATGTTTACCCTCTTTTTTGCCGGGATGCTCATTCAGTGCCTGCTTGTATACTTTACGCTGATGGGCACGCGGCCGAATAAAAGCGCCGTGGCCTTCGAAGCGTTACTCCTCTGCTTTCTGGCGTGGATCAGCTGCTTTATCGGGATTTTAAAGGACAATCTTTTTAACGGACTGATCCTTTTGCCCGGGGCCGACCTCCGCCCGGCTTTAATCCCCATTGTCATTCTGGGCTTTTGGCTGACGGTCCGGATCCGTCGCCCGCGTTTCGCTCTGTCGGCCTTTATGCTTTTGTTGCTGCTGCCTATATTTGACGGAATTTTGGGCGGCATGCTCGGTCTGCGTTTGGCGGCATCCGGCGCGCTGCTGATTCTGCTCAGTCTTATAGAGCTGGCAAATCGGATTGCGGATTTTCGGAAAAATATCACCGGCCTGTCCGTCAAGGAAGCGCTCGACCAACTACCGGACGGGATGTTGTTTGCCGGATCGAGCGGACGGCCTGTCTCAGTAAACCGACAGGCGCGGAAAATGATCGGCAGCCTTGGCCTTTCGCCTTACGAGCGTATCGATGTTCTCTGGGAGAAGCTCGCATGTCACCCGGACCGCGTAAAGGGAGATGGCGGCCAAGACGGACTTCTAATATGTCTTCAGGAAGGCACTTGCTTTTATTTTCTGAAATACCCGATTGAAATGAAACGCAGACATTTTACCCAGCTCTACCTGCGGGACGTAACGAGAGAATTTTGCGTCTCGCGGCAGATAGAGGACGAAAACCGACGACTGGAAGAAAACGCGCTGGAGCTCAAACGGCTTTTGGAGCTTGCGGAGGAGAATGCCCGGAGGAAAGAAATCTTGGATTCGCGCGCCCGTCTGCATGACATTCTCAGTCAAAGGCTCTCTCTGACGCGCGTATTGCTCTCCGGGCTGGAGAAAAAGCCCGTTGAGAAGCAGCTTGAAGAGATCAAAGGTCTCCTTGCGAGCGTCGGGCAGGATTTGTTTTATGAGCCGGAGCTCACGCCGCAGGTACGGTTGGAGCAGCTCGTCCGGCTTTACCAAACCATAGGCATCGAGATAGCCTGTGAGGGGCAGTTGCCCGCGTCGGATAAAATATCCGACGTGTTCGTAAAAATCTTGCGCGAAGCGTTTTCCAACGCCCTCCGGCACGCCGGAGCAACGCGTATCTTTGTGCGCTTCGATGAAGGCGGAGCCGGTCACGGAATGACCGTCTCAAATAATGGTTACTGCCCCTCCGAACCTCCCAAGGAAGGAAACGGCATCCAAAGCATGCGCGCGCGTCTGGAGCCCCTTGACGGAAGTCTGATAATTAAAACCGAATGCGAATTTGTAATCCGTATTTGTGTCCCGTCTGTTTCTCACGAATCATTTCAATCAATACCTGAGCGGCGCGTTCTTTAAAGTTTTGGAAAAAAATTGTTGACTTTTCTTTCGGAAACATATAAAATGTTTAGAAATGCAAATGCATATGCGAAGAGAACCCCCCTTTATAATATGTACCCAAAGCCCCGCCCGAAGCTTCGGGCGGGGCGCCTAAAAGAAAGGAAAGCGAGGTGGATTTCATGAAATACTTGATCTCCGGGGCAGCCGTCTGCATGACGGAAGGCATCCGCCGCAGGGATTTTCTGGTGGAACACGGCAAAATTGCTGCCATTTCTCCGTCGCTCTCCGCCGCCGATGACGTGATTGTCATTGATGCGAAAGAATTTCATTTATTCCCGGGTTTCGTTGATGTTCACGTTCATCTACGAGAGCCGGGATTTTCTTATAAAGAGACCATGACCTCCGGCACCATGGCGGCGGCCCGGGGGGGCTACACCACGGTCTGCTCCATGCCGAACCTCAAGCCCGCGCCGGACAGCGCGGCACATCTGGAGGAGCAGCTGGCGCGGATCCGTGAGGATGCGAAGGTCCATGTGATCCCCTACGGCGCCATCACCGTGGGGGAGGGAGGGGAAACCCTTGCGGATCTGCAAGGCATGGCCCCTCTGGTGGCGGGCTTCTCCGACGACGGCCGGGGCGTGCAGGACAACGGCATGATGGAGGCAGCCATGGAAAAAGCCAAGGCGCTGGGCAAGATCATCGCCGCCCACTGCGAGGATGAGACCTTGGTGCGTGGGGGCTGCATCCACGACGGAGCCTACGCCAAGGCAAGGGGCTATCCGGGGATTTCCTCGGAGAGCGAATGGCGGCAGGTGGAGCGGGATCTCGCCTTAGTAAAGAAGACGGGCTGCGCCTACCACGTCTGCCATGTTTCCACCAAGGAGAGCGTGGCTCTGCTGCGCCAAGCCAAGGCCCAAGGCTTGGATGTGACCTGCGAGACGGCCCCCCACTACTTGGTCCTCACCGAGGAGGACCTTCAAGAGGACGGGCGCTTCAAGATGAATCCGCCCCTGCGGGGCAGGGAGGACCGGGAGGCCCTCATAGAGGGGCTGCTGGACGGCACCGTGGACATGATCGCCACGGATCACGCCCCCCACGCGGCACAGGAGAAAGCCCGGGGCCTGAGGGACAGCCTGATGGGCGTGGTGGGGCTGGAGACCGCCTTTCCCGTACTCTACACCAAGCTGGTGGGAGAGGGGCGCGCGACCCTGCCCCAACTGATCCGCTGGCTGAGCGAAAACCCGGCCCGGCGCTTCGGAATCGGCGCCCGGCTGGAGGTCGGCCAGCCCGCGGATCTGACCCTCTTCGACCTGAACCGGGACTATCTCATAGACCCGGCGGAATTTCAATCCTTGGGGAGAAGCACCCCCTTTGCCGGCCTGCCCGTCCGGGGCCGCTGCCGGCTGACCATGGTAGACGGAACGATTGTGTGGAAGGAAGTATAATTATGCCAAAAAGAACGGATATTCACAAGGTGCTCGTCATAGGCTCCGGCCCGATTATCATCGGTCAGGCGGCGGAATTTGACTACGCCGGAACTCAAGCCTGCATCGCCCTCAAAGAGGAGGGCTATGAGGTCATCCTCGTGAACTCAAACCCGGCCACCATCATGACGGATACCTCCATGGCGGATAAGGTCTATATGGAACCCCTGACCTTGGAATATGTCGCCAAGATCCTGCGCTTTGAGCGGCCGGACGCCATTGTCCCCGGCATCGGCGGGCAGACGGGCCTGAATCTGGCCATGCAGCTGAAGAAAAAAGGCATTTTAGAGGAATGCCAAGTGGAGCTTCTGGGCACCCCGGCGGAAAGCATCGAGAAGGCGGAGGACCGGGAGCTCTTTAAAGAGTTTTGCCAGTCCATCGGCGAGCCTGTTTTGCAGTCCGTGGTCGCCCATACCGTGGAGGAGGGAGTCCGGGCGGCTTTGGAGATCGGCTACCCCGTGGTGCTGCGCCCCGCCTTTACTTTGGGCGGCACCGGCGGCGGCTTCGCGGAGGACGAGAGCGAGCTGCGCGAGATCATGAAGAACGCCCTTGCCCTCTCCCCGGTGGGGCAGGTGCTGGTGGAGAAAAGCGTAAAGGGCTGGAAGGAGATCGAGTTCGAGGTCATGCGCGACGGCAATGACGCGGCCATCGCCATCTGCGACATGGAGAACATCGACCCTGTGGGCATCCACACCGGAGATTCTATGGTGGTGGCCCCCTGCCAGACCCTCAGCGAAGAGGATCTCTCCATGCTCCGGGAGAGCGCGTTAAAAATCATCCGGGGCCTTAAAATCGCGGGGGGCTGCAATGTCCAGTACGCCCTGTCTCCCACCTCCTCGGAATACTTCCTCATTGAGGTAAACCCAAGAGTGTCCCGCTCCTCGGCGCTGGCCTCCAAGGCCTCGGGCTATCCCATCGCCCGGGTCACCGCGAAGATCGCCGTGGGCATGAATCTGGATGAGATCGTCGTCGCCGACCGCCACGCCCTCTTTAACCCCTCCTTAGGCTATGTGGTCACCAAGATGTCGCGCTTCCCCTTTGATAAGTTCGCCTCCGCCTCCAACAAGCTGGGCACCCAGATGAAGGCCACCGGCGAGGTGATGAGCATCGGCAAAACCCTCAAGGAGAGCATGATGAAGGCGGTGCGCTCGCTGGAAAACGGCGCCATCCATATCCATATGCCCAAGTTTGACAAGCTGAGCCGCGAGGAGCTGCTGGACTATGTGAAAGACGGCACCGACGACCGGATCTACGCGCTGGCCCAGCTCTTCCGTCTGGGGGCCGATCTGGAGGAGGTCCGCCGGGCCACCATGATCGAGAAGACCTTCCTTCAGGTTCTTTTGGAGGTCACCCAGCAGGAAAAGGTCGTCGCGGCGGCGCCCGGGGATCCGGCGGTACTGCGGGAGGCCAAAAAATCCGGCATCTCCGACTACTATATCGCAAAGCTCTGGGGCATGCCCGAGGACGAGGTCTTCGCCCTGCGGAAGCGGGAGGGCATTTTCCCCGACTACCTGATGATCGACACCTGCGCCGCCGGGCCGGACAGCTACATCCCTTACTTCTATTCCTCCTATAACGGGACCGGCAGACACGGCGTCAGCCGGCGCAAAAAGATCATCGTTCTGGGCTCCGGCCCCATCCGCATCGGGCAGGGGGTGGAGTTTGACTACTCCACCGTCCACGCGGTGAAGACCATCAAGGAGTGCGGCTACGAGTCCATCATCATCAACAACAACCCGGAGACGGTATCCACCGACCCCAACACCGGGGATAAGCTTTACTTTGAGCCCCTCACCGCCGAGGATGTGATGAACATTTTGGAGTGGGAGCGCCCCTTGGGGGTCATTGCCACTCTGGGCGGGCAGACGGCCATCAATCTGGCCGCGCCGCTGGAGCGGCGCGGCGTCCGGCTCATCGGCACCGGCGTGGCGGCCATTGAGCGGGCCGAGAACCGGGACAGCTTTGAGAAGATTCTGGCGGAGCTGGGCATCCCTCAGCCCAGAGGCCGGGCGGTCACCGACATTGAAGCCGGCGTGGAAGCCGCCCATGAGATCGGCTACCCCGTGCTGGTGCGCCCCAGCTATGTGCTGGGCGGCCGCGCCATGCAGATCGTCAACAACGAGGCCGCCCTGCGCGGCTACCTCAAGAGCGCCGTGGAGATCAACGAGGATCAGCCGGTGCTGGTGGATAAGTATATCCAAGGCCGGGAGCTGGAAGTGGACGCCGTCTGCGACGGGCAGGACGTGTTTGTCCCCGGCATCATGGAGCATGTGGAGCGCACGGGCATTCACTCCGGGGACAGCATCAGCGTCTACCCCACCTTCAGCGTATCCAACGCCTCCAAGGGGAAGATTTTGGAATATACCAAGCGCATGGGCCTGCGGATCGGCATCATCGGGCTTTTTAATATCCAGTTCATCGTGGACGCCGGGGGCAACGTCTATGTCATCGAGGTGAACCCCCGCTCCAGCCGGACGGTGCCCTTCCTCTCCAAAGCCACGGGCTATCCGTTGGCGGACATCGCCACTTACATCATTCTGGGCAGGAGCTTAAAGGAGCAGGGCATCTTCGACATCTACCCCACGGAGAAGAAGCGCTGGTATGTAAAGGTGCCCGCGTTCTCCTTCTCCAAGCTCCAAGGGATGGACACCTACCTCTCCCCGGAGATGAAATCCACGGGCGAGGCCATCGGCTACGATAAGCAGCTCAACCGCGCCCTGTATAAAGCGCTCCAAGCCTCCGGCCTCAACGTGATGAATTACGGCACCGTGTTCGCCACCATCGCCGAGGAGGACAAGGAGGAGGCCCTGCCCCTCATCCGCCGCTTCTATAATCTGGGCTTTAACATCGAGGCCACCAGCGGCACCGCCGCCTTCCTGAAAGGCTACGGCATCCGCACCCGGGTGCGGGATAAGCTCAACGAGGGGAGTCAGGACATCTTGAATTCCATCAGGAGCGGATATGTCACCTATGTCATCAACACCCGGGGCCTAAACTCTACCCCGAGCCAAGACTCCGACGGACACGAGATCCGCCGCTGCGCCACGGAGAACGGCGTGGCGCTCTTCACCTCTCTGGATACGGTGCGCGTCCTGCTGGATGTGCTGGAGGAGACCACCCTGTGCATCTCCACCATTGATTCTTAAAAAAAGGAGGCCGCTATGAAGCAGAGCCTGTTTACGATTCTGGAAAACCGCAAGCTTGCGAAGGATGTCTACCGCATGATCCTCGAAGGAGACACAGGGGACATCAAGGCCCCCGGCCAGTTTGTGAATATCGCCTTGGATGGCTTCTATCTGCGCCGCCCCATGTCCGTCTGCGACTGGAAACCCGGGGAGCTTACGCTGATCTATAAAGTGGTAGGCCGGGGCACGGCCTATATGGCGGGGCTGCTCCCCGGCGCGCGTCTGGATCTGCTCACCGGGCTGGGGAATGGCTTTGATCTGGAAAAGAGCGGCGCCGCCCCCGTCCTTGTGGGGGGAGGCGCGGGCGTCCCGCCCCTGTACGCTCTGGCCAAGGGCCTGTTGGCGAGGGGCAGGCGGGTGTCCGCGGTGCTGGGCTTCAACAGCGCGGAGGACGCTTTCTACCTCCAAGAATTCGAGGCTCTGGGGGTGCAAACGGCCGTCACCACGGTGGACGGCAGTCTGGGGGAGCGGGGATTGGTCACCGACGCCTTACGGCGGATTCCCGCCGACTACCTCTACGCCTGCGGACCGGAAGCCATGCTGCGGGCCCTCTATGAGACCACAGATCTGCCCGGACAGTTCAGCTTTGAGGAGCGCATGGCCTGCGGCTTCGGCGCCTGCATGGGCTGCTCCTGTGAGACGAAATACGGCAGCAAGCGCATCTGCCGGGACGGCCCCGTGCTGGAAAGGGAGGAGATTTTGTGGTGAATACGAAGGTGACTCTCAGCGGCCTGACTTTAGATAACCCCATCATCCCCGCCAGCGGGACCTTCGGCTTCGGCTACGAGTTTGCCGAGCTGTACGACATCAATATTTTAGGTTCCTTCTCCTTTAAGGGAACCACGGAGGCCCCCCGCTTCGGCAACCCCCCTCACAGAATCGCCGAGTGTACCGCCGGCATGATCAACTCCGTGGGCCTGCAAAATCCCGGCATCGACGCCGTGATCTCCCAAGAGCTCCCGAAGCTGAAAGCTTGCTTTCACAAGCCCGTGATCGCCAACATCAGCGGCTTCTCCGTAGAGGAGTATGTGCGCTGCTGTGAGAAAATCGACCGGGAGGAGCAGGTGGGCCTCATCGAAGTGAATGTCAGCTGCCCCAACGTCCACAACGGGGGCATGGCCTTCGGCACCAGCGCCCAATCCGCGGCGGAGGTCACAAGGGCGGTGAAGGCCGTGACCACAAAACCCGTCTATATGAAGCTCAGCCCCAACGTGACGGATATCGCCGAGATCGCCCAAGCTTGCGAGGAGGCCGGCGCCGACGGGATCAGCCTCATCAACACCCTGCTGGGAATGCGGATCGACCTAAAGACCAGAAAACCCGTGATTGCCAACAAGATGGGCGGCTTCTCCGGCAGCGCCATCTTCCCCGTGGCTCTGCGGATGGTCTATCAAGTCTACGAGGCGGTGAAGATCCCGCTCATCGGCATGGGGGGCGTCTCCACGGCGGAGGACGCGGTGGAGATGATGCTGGCCGGGGCCGCCGCCGTACAGGTGGGGGCCGCGAATTTGGTCAATCCCTACGCCTCCAAGCAGATTGTGGAGGATCTGCCCCGCGTAATGGAACGCATGGGCATAAAAACTTTAGAAGAGATTATAGGAGGCGCGCACTAATGGGCAAGGATGTGATCATCGCCTGCGATTTTGCAAACAAGCAGGCCTGCCTGAACTTTTTGGACCGGTTTACCGGGAGAAAACCCTTTGTGAAGATCGGGATGGAGCTTTTCTACGCGGAGGGGCCCGAGATCGTGCGGGAGCTCAAGGCCCGGGGCCATAAGATCTTTTTGGATTTAAAACTCCACGACATTCCCAACACCGTGGAAAAAAGCATGGCGGTGCTCTCGCGCTTGGATGTGGATATGTGCAACGTCCACGCCGCCGGCACCTCCGCCATGATGAAAGCGGCTCTGCGGGGTCTGACCCGGCCGGACGGCACCCGGCCCCTGCTCGTCGCGGTGACCCAACTGACCTCCACCAGCGAGGAGCGGATGCGGGCGGACCTGCTCATCCCCCATCCCTTGGAGGCGGTGGTGAGCCACTACGCCGTCGTAGCCCGGGACGCGGGTCTGGACGGCGTGGTCTGCTCTCCCTTGGAGGCCGGGAAGGTGAAGGAGACCTGCGGCGCGGCCTTTCTCACGGTGACCCCCGGCGTCCGCTTTGCCGACGGGGAGGCCGGGGATCAGGTGCGGATCACCACCCCCGAGGGGGCCAAGGCCCTCGGCTCGGACTACATCGTGGTGGGCAGGCCCATCACGGAGGCCGCGGACCCCGTGGCGGCCTATACGCGCTGTCTCAAAGAGTTTACGGAATAAAGGAGGATCATCAGAATGGAACGAGAGATTGCGAGCGCCCTGCTCTCCATCGGCGCGGTATTCCTGCGGCCGGAGGAGCCTTTCATCTGGGCCAGCGGCATTAAAAGCCCCATCTACTGCGACAACCGCCTGATTCTCACCGCCCCCGAGGCCCGGGATCTGGTGGAAAAGGCCATCGCCGAGACCGTCGCCCGGGAGTTTCCCGATTGCGAGGCGCTCATGGGCACCAGCACGGCGGGGATCGCCCACGCGGCCATCGCCGCCTATCTTCTGGACCTGCCCATGGGCTATGTGCGCGGCGGCAACAAAGATCACGGCAGAGGCAACCGCATCGAGGGCCGCTTAGAGCCGGGCCAGAAGGTTGTGGTCATTGAGGACCTGATCTCCACCGGCGGCAGCGTCATCGAGGTGGTGGAGGCCCTGCGGGAGGCCGGGGCTGAGGTTTTGGGCATCGTCAGCATCTTCACCTACGGGATGAAGAAGGGCTTGGACCGCTTGGAGGCCGCCCAAATCCGCAATGTGAGCCTGTGCAGTTTTGACGTCATCACCCAAGTGGCGGCGGAGCGGGGAGACATCCCGGAGGAGGACATCAAGCGTCTTTTGGCCTTCCGGGACAATCCTTCGGACGAGAGCTGGATCGGAGGCGTCGGATGCGGCACTTAATTGATATTTTGGACCTCTCCAAGGAGGAGATCGACCGGCTGATCCAAGTGGCGGGGGACATCATCGATCATCCCGACGCCTACCGGGAGAAGTGCCGGGGGAAAAAGCTGGCCACCCTGTTTTTTGAGCCCTCCACCCGCACCCGCCTGAGCTTTGAGGCGGCCATGTATGACCTTGGGGGCAATGTGCTGGGCTTTTCCGAGGCGGCGAGTTCCTCCGCCTCCAAAGGGGAGAGCGTCTCCGACACGGTAAAAGTGGTGGCCGGCTACGCCGACATCATCGCCATGCGCCACCCAAAAGAGGGCGCGCCTCTGGTGGCCTCCATGCGGGCCGGGATTCCCGTAATCAACGCCGGGGACGGCGGGCACAACCACCCCACGCAGACCTTGGCCGATCTCCTCACCATCCGGCGGGAGAAGGGGGGCTTTGAGGGCCTCACCGTGGGGCTGTGCGGCGATCTCAAGTTCGGCCGGACGGTGCACTCCCTCATCGAGGCCCTTTCCCGATACGAGGGCGTGCGCTTTGTGCTCATCTCCCCGGAGGAGCTGCGCCTGCCCGACTATGTGAAAGAAGAGGTTCTGGACCGCATGAGCATCCCCTATCAGGAGACGGGAGACTTGGAGGCCGTCATGCCGGAGCTGGACATCCTCTACATGACCAGAGTGCAGCGGGAGCGCTTTTTCAACGAGGCGGACTATATCCGCCTCAAGGACAGCTATATCTTAACGCCCCAGAAACTCGCCGCCGCCAAGGAGGATATGCGCATCCTGCACCCCCTGCCCCGGGTGAACGAGATCTCCGTGGCCGTGGACGACGACCCCCGGGCCTGTTACTTTAAGCAAACCCTGTATGGAAAATATATTCGCATGGCTCTGATTCTCATGCTGCTGGAGGTGGACTGAATGATCATCGGCACCATTGTGGACGGAATCGTCATTGACCACATCCCCGCGGGCCGGGGCATGGATCTCTACCGGGATCTGGGCCTTGACAGCTTGGACTGTGAGGTGGCCCTCATCAAAAACGCCCATAGCGAAAAGCGTGGGAAAAAGGACATTTTAAAAATCAACACGCTCATCGACCTCAATCTGGACATCTTAGGCTTTGTGGACCCCAAGATCACGGTGAATATCATCAGGGGAGGCGTGAGGATCAGCAAGACCAACCCGCCCATGCCGGAGCTGGTCACGGATCTGATCTCCTGCCAGAATCCGCGCTGCATCACCTCCACGGAGCGGGAGCTGCCCCATATTTTCCGCCTCACCGGCGGGCCCGCCGGGGTCTACCGCTGCATCTACTGCGACACCCGCGCGAAATAAAAGGGGGCCCGCCGGAAGAGGCGCCCCCGATAAAGAAGTAGTTATACGGCAAAACGGCGCAGTCGGTTTGGACTGCGCCGTTTTGCCGTTTGTTTTAAGGGGGCGAAAGAAACCGCCGGCCGAGCCGGGGGTTTCTGTTCCATGAATCTATCGTTAAATTTCTTTTACAGGTTATTCAAAATAAATAACGCCCTTATAAACGCCGGACCGGTTCACCCATGCCGAAAAGTCATAGGTTTTCATGCCCGCCCAGTTGGACGTCACCATCTTTGTGCCGGAGCCGCCGTCGTATAGACGCGTGACGGTAACCCAATGCATCCCCAAGCCGGGGATGGGGGAATTCCAAGTGAGGAGCAGTACGGGGCTTTCTTTGTTTAAGCCACCCGCCACATAGTTTCTGACATTGGTCTCCGTCCACGGCGCGGAACATTTTGCCGCTTTTAGAGAAACGCCCCTTGCGGAGGCGAACGACTCGACGCGGCGAATCATTGTGTCGAGCGTGGGAACGCCCCAAATCGCGGGCGAAAGACAGCCGTGGACATCTTTTTGGAAGGCACTGAAATCGGCCTTTGTTATTTCCGGCTTCTCATACAATTTTGATTTCCCGGGGACGTTTTTCGCCATATAAAGAAACATATTCGACGCGGCGGTCACTCCGCAAGAGCGGTCCGCGTAAAACCGGGATACGCCTTCCTCCGTCAGCCATCCTTGAAACCCGCCGTAATAATAACCGCCGCCGGTTAAAACGGGGACAAATTTGCCGGAATCCCAGTTCGTCAGCGTTCCGTAAACGGTGGCGGCGGGCGCGTCATTTGAAAGAAAATCTATCGCCGCGCGTTCGTATTCATCCGTGTTTTTGATTTTTTCCAGTCCTCCGGTCGTGCTCATTTGTCGGCCCATATCCCTTTTCGTAATCTTCTTTAGAAATGCTTTCGTTTTCTTGTGCGCAGAGGTTTCCCCGACCGTTTTTGGAATGCCTGTATCACAGCCGGTTGCGGTTGCCGTCAGCCTAACACATATTCGCAGATTCCCGCCGAGGCGATTTTTTCGGAGTCTCCGGCAAATTCCGGCCAGCGGCCCGTGACCTCCGCAAATTCCGTGTCAAGAAGGCTATACACTCCGCCGCAGCCAAGCTGCATGGTTCCGAAGCCCTCCACCGTTGTTTCACCGTCCTCATGAAAGGCGCTGAGCGAAAGGAGAACCACTTCTTTGCCGGAGCCCTTGCCCTCCGCCTCCCAGCTCACGGAGCATTTCAAAAGGCCGCCGAAGTATGTTTTCGCGTCGTTGATGTCCATTTCATAAGGATGAAGCTCGACGGCGAAGCTCTTGAGCACGATATTCTTTCTGCGGAGCTTTGCGACACGGAGACGGAGCTCCTGCCGGAGCTCCGTGTTCCCGCCGAGAGAGGCAAGCTCCGGAGGCTCAAGGGTCACGAAGGCGTTGTAATAGGCATAAACAAAATCGTAGACGAACTTTGGGATTCCGTTTGCGCAGTTTTCGTCATAGACCGTCTCCAGCGGAGCGTTATGCGATGGATTTTCTATGCGCGAAAGCGGGTCGGGGGTTTCCTCAAGCATTTTGAGCACGGCCTCGCGGCGGCTGATAAGCTTCTGGGACGCTTCGGAATACAAAGCGGCGCTGTTTCCCGCCTCGCTTGAGCCGGGATCCTCCTCCTGCTCCTGCGATTGAGGAGAAAGCGCCTCTTTTCCATCGGCGGGCGGATTCCGGCCGCAGGAGGAAAAAAGGAAACTTATAATAATCAACATAAAAATCAGTTTTTTCATAGCAGCCTCCACGCAATCCAGTTATCTATGCCATGACGGTACATCTATCGCCGCCAAAAGCAAAAACGGCTTTATTAGAAGAAATCCGTGATAAGGATATCCTCCTCCATATTTTCCACAACCCCGCTCGCCTCTGTGCGGTGGATGACATCGCCATAACCCTCATAAATCGGATGAAATTCTATGGAGCCCGGATCAAACCGAACCTCCGCCTCTAAATAAACGGCGTCTGTGTGATCGATAGGAGCCAAGGCTTTCCCCGTCAACTCCTCCAGCATGGAGGTTGACAGAACTCGCCCCCGTCCGTCTTCCGCCAATATGGTGACTTTAATGGGGATCGGCTGCACCGAAACTTCTCTTCCATCGGCCAGAACGATCGCGCTTTCTTTTTTAAACCATTGTTCCGCGTCTTCCGTACGCTCGCACAAAAACAAAAAGTTGTTTCCTTTTTCGCTCGGATATGGGTAAAAATCAGATCCGTAATCATGGACTTTGAGGACGCCTTTCATCAGCTGGCCGCGGCCCAGAGAATAACCGTTTGCGACGCAGTCCACGCGATTCTGTTGATACCATATGGAATATCTGCTGGATGCCATTCTAACGGCGTATCCGCCCACCTCGCTGTCGATGACGATCCTTTGGTAGCCCTCCTCGTCAAAGTTCCAGCCAAGCGCGTAATTCAGATCAAAACTTTGGATGACCGTCCCGTTGAGGTCGATGGGCTTGCCGCTGAGATCCGTAAAGCCGCCCCAACGCTCTAAAAACGGGTCGGCCGCACTCGTTTCGGACGGGCTTTCAGACGGGGCCGAAGAAAGATCTCCGGAGGAATCCCAAACGCTCTCCGGTTGTGCCATGGGGGCGCAGCCGGAAAACGACATCAGCAAAATCAAAATACAGGCTATCCCTTTTTTCATACGATCGCCTCCCAAGTGAATTTTCCATACCGCCGCGGCGCATAGCCTACGAGGACACCTTTATTTTACCATAAATAAAAGGAATTGCCAGATTTCCACTATTGTATTTGACTTTATTTAAAATAAAAATCCTACGGTTCGTGACGACCCTATGAACCGAGCGCATGGGTACGCGCCGATATTTTAAAACCATTTGCCGAATAACGAAACGAAAATTCCCATTTATCCCAACCATCGTTTTTTATGCCAACCCCGCCGTCATTCTGCAAATAAGCCCGCTTTTCTGCCCGCTAAAAAGGAATCGCCATGCCCGACGATGTCTAAATTTAAGCTTCCCCGTTCTTTTTTCATCGGCCCAAAGACGCCGCATATTCAGAACGTACGGCACGAATAATAATAAAAAACCGATCAGCAAACCGCGGATGCGCAAGGAGAGGTAGCCTATGGACAACAACAAAAACAGGATGAAAGACAGGCCCAAAAGCAACCCGGAGCTCAGAAAAATGAAGCCCAAGGAGAACGCGGACGTCGGGATCATAGAGGGCGAAAAGACGGGGCGGCAGAATAATGGACGGGAAAAAAGGGATGGGGGATAAGGGATGAATAGAATGCTTTGCGGCGTTTCGGGCATTCAAAATAAAGACAATAAGACGCAGATCAAAAACGCGTTAAATAAGATAGACGGGGTCAATAAAGTCGGCGTGAATCTCGTGACGGGCACCATAGAGGTGGAGTACAATCCCCCCGCGACCGAAAACGAGCTGAAAACCTGTATCGAGAACACCGGATTTAAAATTATATATGAGTAGGGGATTTCCATGGGAAACGACAATCAGATGAAGAGCACGGAAAACGGCAAAAACACCGACCGTTCGTTTCGCTCCAAGCACGTGAAGCACGATCCGAGCGCGGAGAGCGCGAGGGCTGTTTTCGGTTTGAAAGATTCACCCAAACCGAAAGAATAGGGATGCTCAAAATGAAAACGGGACGCCGCTTTCCGGGTTCGCCCTTATAAAAGCGCGCGCGAAAGACGCTGTCTTTGATAAAAAGGCGGCGTCTTTTCTTATCCGCGCGGCCCAAAAGCGCGTGAATTTTATGTCCGGCGGCTTGCCGCCGAGCATCGCGCCCCTATGCGGAGAACCAAATGCGGAAACTTTCTTTTTCCGGATTCGGTTATTTATCGGCGGCCATAAAAACTTTAAATTCTTGACCTGCGTCAATTTTCTTCCGGCTCGCTTGAGGCATAATGAGAGCAAAGAAAGAATGGAGGCGATGAAAATGAACTCATTTGAAAGGAAACTTCTCGGCCTGACGAAACGGTACGCCGCGCCGCTCACCTTTGCGGCCGGGGCGCTCACGATCGCCGGATATGCCGCCGAGAGGCTCACCGATTGGAGAGCTCCCGTTCTTACGGCGTATCTTGCCGCTACGGTTTTGGCGGGCCTGCCGATTCTGTTTCGGGCTCTTACGGGGCTCCGGATGAAAACGGTCGGCATCGAGCTTCTGCTGAGCGTCGCGGTGATCGGCGCGCTATACATCGGGGAATACAGCGAGGCCGCGATCGTGACCTTTCTGTTCCAGTTCGGCTCCTATCTTGAGCAGCGGACCCTCAACAAGACGAAGAGCGCCATCCGGGCGCTTACCGAGATGGCCCCGGCCACCGCTTGGCGGCTCGATTCCTCCGGCGCGGCGGAGATCCCCGCGGACGAAGTGGAGGGGGACGACCGGCTGCTCGTGAAGACGGGCGGCAAGGTTGCGGCGGACGGCGTGGTCGAGTCGGGGGAGGGGTATCTCGACGAATCCAGCATCAACGGGGAATCCGCTCCCGCGCACAAAGGCCCTGGCGATGCGGTCTTCGCGGGCACGATTTTGGACGGCGGCACGCTGGAGATGCGGGCGACCAAGGTTGGGGAGGACACCACCTTTGCCAAAATTATCGCGCTGGTGGAGGAGGCGCAGGACGCGAAATCCCCCGCGGAACGCTTCATCGACCGCTTTGCGAGATGGTATACGCCCGCGGTGGCGGTTCTCGCGCTTGTCACGTGGCTGATCGCCCGAGACCTCGACACGGCGATCACGGTTTTGGTGCTGGCCTGCCCCGGCGCTCTGGTCATCGGCGCTCCCGTGGCCAATGTGGCGGGGATCGGGCGCGGCGCCCAAAACGGGACGCTGCTCAAGGGCGGCGACAGCGTCCACACATTCGCCAAGGTGGACACGATGGTCTTTGATAAGACCGGGACGCTGACGGCGGGGCACCCCGGCGTGACGGCGCTCTATTCCTATACGGACCATGTCCCGGAGGCGCTGGCGCTCGCGGCGGCCGTGGAAAGCGCGAGCGACCATCCGCTCGCCGCCGCCATCGTGAGCTACGCAAAGGAGCGGGGCGCGACCCCTTCGGAGACCGTGCACAGCGAAGCGGTAAAGGGGCTTGGGCTCCGCGCCGAGCTAAGCGGCAGATCGGTGCTGGCGGGCAGCGTCCGCATGATGGAGGAGAACGGGATTTCGCTGACGGAGGGGCAGCGCCGCGACCTTGAGGAGGCGCAGCGCCGCGGCGCCAGCACGGTTTTGCTGGCCGCAGACGGGGAAATCCTGCTGCTGTTCGCGATTTCCGACGCGATCAAACCGGGCGCGGCGCAGATGATCTCCGATCTATATAAGCTCGGCGTCAGGCGCACGGTGATGCTCACCGGAGACAACCGCAAAACCGCCGAGGCGGTGGCGGCGCAGATCGGGCTTGGCGAGGTACGGGCGGAGCTTTTGCCCCAAGATAAGCTGGCCGCGGTAAAGGCGATGCAGCGGGAGGGGCATATCGTGGCCTTTGTGGGCGACGGCGTGAACGACAGCCCCGCGCTGGCCGCCGCGGACATCGGTATCGCCATGGGCGGCGGCACCGACGTGGCCGTGGAGACGTCCGACGTGGTGCTGATTCGGTCGAATCTCGAGAGCATCCCGGCCGCGCTGCGGCTCGCCAAGCGCACCGTGGGACTCACGCGCCAGAATATCGTCATCGCGGTCGGCACGGTGTTTCTGCTGCTCGCGGGCCTCTTCGCGGGCTATATCCATATGGCGAGCGGCATGTTTGTCCACGAGGCGAGCGTCCTGCTCGTGATTCTCAACGCCATGCGCCTGCTAAGTCCCGCGCGAAAAGATAAAATAGAGCCAAAAACTTGACGCAGGTCAAGGAAATTGCTTAAAATGGTGATAGAATAACATTGCAGTCTAAAAGAGAGGGAGGGATCCTCATGAAAAAAGTGACGATACAGCTGGAACAGCTCGTTTGCCCCACCTGCGCCCAGAAGATTGAGACCGCCTTGAAGAACGCGCCCGGCGTGGAATCGGTCACGGTCCTGTTTAATTCCAGCAAGGCGAAAGTGCAGTACAATGAAGAGACAACGGAGCCGGAGACGCTCGCCGCGATGGTGCGCGATCTCGGTTACGACGTGCTGAAACTGATATAAGGAAAAGAGGAGGGGAAATCATGTCCGACAAAAAAGATTCTTTTGAAACCTGCCCGCCGTCCGTTCGCGCCGCTTTCAGCGAGCTGGAAGTCGTCCTGCCGGTGGTGCGGCGCGTGCACGGAGGCGCGCATCCCGAGCTCGAGGAGGTCGGCCGGCTGGTCGGCGAGCTGAAAACGGGGCTGTCCGAGGGGGCCGGCCGCGGCGAGCTGCGCGGGATTCTCGACGAGCTGCGCAACGTGACCGGCGGATACGCCATCCCCGCCGACGCCTGCGGCGGTTACCAAAAGGAATACCGGCTGCTTTCGCAGATTGACGCCGGCATCCGCGCGGAAGCGGAATGACGAAATAAGCGGCCGACTGGCATAAGTTTGCCGGCCGGCCGCTCGATGCTATCTCATCAGGGGAGGGGAACGTCTTGCCAGATCACGTATGCGCGGAACTGGTGCCTATTTTCAATCATCTGGATCATGAGAGCTTGGTAAAAATCAGCGGGATCACGCAGCACCGGCATTTCCGCCGGGGGGAGACGGTGTTTTCTCCCGGACGGCAAAGCGGGCTGATCATTCTTTCCCGCGGCAGGGTCAAGGTCTATCAGCTTTCCGGGTCGGGGAAAGAGCAGCTGCTGCGCGTCTTGGAGCCCGGCGATTTCTTTGGGGAAGGGACCCTGTTCGGCTCCGAGAATCCGGCCGATTTCGGCGAGGCGCTGACGGCCCTCGAGGTCTGCACCATCGGGCGGGAAGATTTCATGAATCTTTTGGCGCAGTATCCGTCGATCAGCATCAAACTGCTGGAGGAGTATAACCGGCGTCTGGCCGCGGCGGACCGCCTTGTCACCAGCACGGCGACCGAATCCGTCGCGTCCCGTCTGGCCGGGTATCTGCTGGACTTGGTGAAGGTGGCCGAGTCGAGCGAAGTGACGCTTCCGCTATCCATGAAGGAGTTGGCCGCGTTTTTGGGGACGACCCCCGAGACCCTGTCCCGCAGGATGGGGAGACTTGAGGAGGAGGGCCTTTTGGAGCGAAGCGGCAAAAAAATCCGCATTTTACGCCCCGAGGCGCTCGATGAAATCGAGTAGCCGCGCGGCGGCCCGAAGGTCTGTTAAAAGTTTTTCACAATCCATAAAAGCGCCGCCATCCGGCAAAAAAAGGACGGGATCTTTGCTACAAAGACGCCGTCCCTATTTTTATGCGAAGAAGCCGAAAAACCTTGACCATACAAGGCTTTCCGGCTCTTTTTGTATCCCGCGCGGCCCGTCGGGGAGCGCCCATGGCTATACAAAAAAGGCGGCAGATATCTAAAAACTTATATTAAGACACAAGCGCACCAGCAAAAGATCTTTTGTTGAAACGGATGATAAGATAACCTATAATTAGGTTAACCGCTGCCGCTCAAGTGCGGCGGAGGTTTGGCATGCGCCGCAAGATTGCCAAATCCATGCAAGCGGAGGGCGCAGAATAATTGGAAAAGAGGGGATTTCGATGGAACCAACCGATATTGCCCGTGATGCCCCAGATCTTTTTGCGAAGAACCGGAAATCGTTAGGCGCGCGCAAAAGGTTTTACATACCGAACCCCTTTCATTTACCGGTGCTCGGACTGAAAAAAGCGATCTGTCTTATGCTCATCGCCGTGCTCGCGCCGCTTGCCGCGTGCTCAAACGAAACGCCGCCGCCCGGGGAAAGCATGGAAAACCCCGTTTCGGCGCGGGAGGAGCGCTCGGAAAGCTCCGCTTCGGCGCCGGAGAGCGGCGAAACGCAAGCCGGGACGGAGGGCGGCTCCGAGGTCTGGGAGCTTCCGCTGGACTGTGAGTATGTGCCGCTCGATCTTGACGCGGGCGCCGTCCGCCACGGGGGAATTTTTGAGATCGGCGATAAAGTGCTGGTTTCCACGCAGGACGGAAACATCTCGGCATACAGCCCCGAAACCGGCGAACAGCTCTATTCTTTTTATACCGGCATCTCCGATGAAGGCGAGCAGATGTACAAAAGCAGCGAAAAAGAAGGCTTCGACTATTGCCGGTTATTCGATGACCGCATCGTCTATTACAACAGCGACGTACCCTCGAAAACGCTGGTGGAAGAGCTGCCGGACGAAATGAAAAACGACCTTTCTTCCGTAGACTTTTTCCCGCATTATTCGGAAAACGAGGCCTATTTCGTATGGGCGAACAAAAAGGGAATCATGCTGATGGACAGAAAAACCGGCGAGTCCAGACGGATTCTCGACAACGCCGATATAGAAACCGAAGTTGTGAAAACCGTGAAAAAAGCTCTGTTTTCGCACTCCACCATAAAAGGGAGCGCTCCGTTTTTTTATTTCGAGCCCCGGCTGATCTGCGGCGGCACAAAAGTCGTCGCGCAGGCGACGTCCTCGGATTATCTCTATTGGGCCTTTGTCGTATACGATCTCGCGCAGGATAAAATCGAAACCGGCTTCTCCTATCTGGAAAATTGGTCGCCCGGCTACCCGATCTTCGATAGATACGTTTTCCTTCGTACCAATGTTCGGGAGGCGGGAATTCTGAAGATCACCGACGCCGAGACCGGCGAAAGCGAGGATTTTGCCTTTGATAGCCGAGGAACCGGCGCGATTCCGCTCACGGAGGACTGCGCGGCCTTCCTTATCGTAAAATGGTCTTCCATAGAGAACACCGGGCTCAGGACGTATCTCTGCTTCAGGGACGACCTTTGGGATGAAAGCCGCCCGCTGTTTTCCGTTACGGATGAGGAGACCAGCGCCTATATCGAAGAAATTTCAGAAAATTATATTTACGTGCATCTGTCTAAAAATCAAGCGGAAGATCAGGCGCTTTGCGCCGTCAAATATGCTTTATAATTCAGAAACGTTTCCACCGTCCTCCCGCGTAAAAAAGCCTTCTGCCGCGGATTTTACCGGCGGCATTCAGGGGCTTGCCGCGGATCCTCCCCAAGACGCCTTCTATGAAGAAACGATCCGGATCGCAAAAAATATTTTTAAAAAACCGTAAGGTTCTTGCTCCTCTCATTCCGCGAATATCGGCCGGATTTGCCGTAGACGGGTATCAAGGCTTGGAGGAGCGAATGATGAAAATAATTTTAAAAAGGGTTTTGGCTGTTTGGCGTTACGCTGCATAAAAGAATGAAGGAGGCACGGATTATGAAAAAAAAGTTGCTGCTCGCGGCCTTCGCGGTGACGATCGCATTTACCGCGTGTAGTACGGACACTTCCCGCCCGGAATCTCCTAAAACCGATCTGCAGATCAATTTAGTGGAGCAGATGGACGCAACCGGAATCGAGTACATGGAGCCCCACGGCAATCGCGTATATATCATCGGCGCAAAACGGGACAAAAGCAAACCGCAGAGAGAGCTGATCTATGCGATATGCGATCTGGATACGGAAAAGGTGGAGGTCATTTACAGAGACTTTTCTCCGATAGACGGCGCATGGAATATGTCGGTATATCAAGACGACACCGGAAAAGATACCGTCTTCACCGGTCAAAAGATTTTAACGGCAAAGGACGCGAAGCTTCTCTCCTCTCAGGATTTAAACGAAGAGTATAAACGAGAGGCGTATTTAGATCTCGCAAACAACCAGATAGTCTTTGTCGGGGAGGACGATTTAAACCTTTATTTCCGGGCGCTGAACGATAGCGACGATATCCAATCGAGAATAATATACGCGTCCTCCACGATAACAGATGAAAACGGAGACGCACGCACGCTATTTCCATACCATCCGAAATTCAACGATCGGGGAGATAAAATCTTATTTGGCGTTGCCATAGATGAAGCGAGCTTTTACCAAAACGTGATCCTCTGCGATACCGGCGGGGAAATCCTTGCCCAAACGGATACGCTGCCGATCTATGCGGATTTCTTGGATTTTTTGTGGTATCATGACGGCTTTTTCACCTTGGAGATTACGGACGCTTTCGACGGCACCCCGTCGGGACACGCCACCATTTTTACCCGGTATGACGCGGAATGCCGGCAAACCGGAAGAACGGTCTTGGAATGTGTCGCTCTGAGCTGCCAGCGAAGAGTTTATCCGGATACGGACCTGTATGCGTTTGGCTACGAAAAAGACGGCGTAACCGGACTGGCCCTGTATGATATCGGGCAAGATCGGGTTTCCTCCGTCTATGAGACAGAGAATTACATCGTCTCTCCGACCGTTTCTCCGGACGGGGAAAGGGTGTTGTGGGTGGAAAATGGGATGCTCATCGTAAAAGACGTCGCGTCGCTGGTTGATTCCCAAGCGATCGACATGATATCCGAGGGTTCGTAAGCGGCGCTCGCCTTTCAAGAAAATAGGAAGAAAACCGCCGGTCAACGGCGATATGCGCGGCAAAGCCCCCGCATCTTGGCGATTATGCCGGTGTCAAGACCGGCAACCCCGCGGGCTTTATCGCGCTCGGCGCAAAGAATTATTACGGGCCCCCCATGATACCGCTCCCGCGCCGCGCTCTTATAAGAAAGAGAAGCTGACCGCGGCGGCGGGCGCCAAAGAGATCCTGTTCCGAGAGACGAGTCTTACAAAAAATCCCCGGAAACCGGGGATTTTTTGTTTCCCGCCGCATGAAATTCCGGCGGGTTACGCGGCAGGCCTTGCCGGTTTGCCGCCGCGGTTTGGCCTTACAAAAATAAAAGTTGCGCGGCGAATGAAAATTATATAAACTGGGTGAATGGGGATACGCGGGCGTCCGGAAACAATTTGCCGGCCACGAAACGAAAGGCGGCGTCCCGCGCCGGGTCCCAAGACGGAATCCATATCCGGAAAGAGGGAACAGACATGAGCGAAAAAGAGAAGACGATCAAAACGGCCTTTAAGGCGGCCTTCCCCCTGACCATACCGATTATGGCGGGGTTTCTCTTTTTGGGGCTCGCCTACGGAATCTACATGAACGTCTCGGGGTTCGCGTTTTGGTATCCGATGCTTATGAGCCTGATCATTTTTGCCGGGTCGGTGGAGTTTGTGGCGGTGGGCTGGCTTCTGGGCGCTTTCGCGCCGGTGAGCGCGCTTTTGCTCACGCTGATGATCAACGCGAGGCACCTGTTTTACGGCCTGTCCCTGCTCGACAAATACAACGTGCCGGGGAAAAAGAAATATTACTTAATCTTCGGCATGTGCGACGAGTCCTTTTCCATCAACTGCACGGCGAAGATACCCCAAGGGGTGGACAAGGGCTGGTTTATGTTCTTCGTCACCCTGCTCAATCAAATCTACTGGGTCGCCGGCGCGACCGCCGGCGGGCTGTTCGGCTCGCTCGTCCGCTTTGATACCACGGGGCTCGAATTTGTGATGACCGCGCTGTTTGTGGTCATTTTCCTCGAGCAGTGGAGGAAAGAGAAAAATCACGGCAGCTCTCTTTTGGGCTTGGGGCTGTCTCTGATTTGCCTTATTTTATTTAAAGGCGCGAATTTCATCCTGCCGTCCATGTGCTCGATTTTCGGCGCGCTCACGCTGCTGAGGCGTCCTTTGGAGAAGGCGGGGGAGGGACAATGACGATGACGGTGGGCCAACAGCTTATCACGATCGGCGCGGTGGCGCTGGGGACGGTGCTGACACGGTTTTTGCCGTTTCTTCTTTTTCCACCCAATCATCAGACGCCGAAGTTTATCCGGTATCTCGGCGCGGTGCTCCCCTCCGCGGTCCTCGGGATGCTGGTCGTTTATAGTTTAAAGGATGTGACGCTCCTTGCCGGGAATCACGGGGCCCCGGAACTGCTTGCCGTCGCGGCCGTGATCGCGCTCCATCTCTGGAAAAGGCAGATGCTTCTCTCCATCGCCGGGGGCACGGCGGTCTATATGCTGCTGGTACAGTTTGTGTTTTGAAAGGGCCGCTTGAAGCCGGAGGCCCGGATGGAAAAGCCCAAAAAAAGGGGAGAGCATCGGCTCTCCCCGCGGGCTTTCCATAAGAAACCGCGCCGTCCTTACCTCGCCGCTTTGCGGACCGCCACGGCGGGACCCCAAAACGGTTTTTCTTTTTCACGCGGGCGGCGGGGAAAAGAGCGCCGCTCACCCGGCTTCGGTAGTTTTTTCATCCAATAGCACACTCTTTAGCGGCAGCCTAAAAGCGTCCCCATTGGTGGTCAGGACGAGGAAAAACGGCTCCTCCGGGCGCAGCCCTTCGGCCCCGGCGATATTCGCCGCGCCGCCGATCCGTTTTAGAATAAAACTGCCGTTGTCGGTATCCGCGGCCGTCTCTTGAAGCTGCGCTTCATTCTCATATAATTGGATCTCCTTATAGCGTTCGCTGAGGCGCTGGCCGTTTTTATCGACAAAGAAGGCGCCCTGCGGCTCGGGATTCCCCGCTTCGTCAAAAATCAGCACTTCCGCGTATTCGTCATAAGGGTTTCCGATATAAGAAATCCCGAAGTAGCGGCCGTCCGGCTGAAGTTCAAAAGAAAAACGGTTGCTGTTGTCGGCCAGCAGCCTGCCCGTGTCGTCGTAAAGAAAGGCCTGCTCGCCGCCCAAACAATCGCGGGAGCCTTGATAGAGCACATACCGGTCCTCAAACGGCACCTGAATCGTGGAATATTCGGGCGGGGCGATCTGGTTTCCCCCCTGATCCCACAGGCTGAACAGCATACCGTGTACGCCCGGATAATAGAGCTTTACTTGATATTTTCCGCCGAAATATGTTTGTACTTCGCCGCCGGATTGGGTCACCGTGCCGTCGGCCGCCTGATGATAGAGAATGCCGTCCCGGCATTTCGCCATGCCGCCGTCGTCGTAAAGCGCCATATCGTCGTAGGGCTCCGCCTCGGTGGGCAGGGCGTTTTCATCCAGCAGCCAGTAGCTGCGTTTCTCGGAATCATCTTGCGTATAGGCGATGTAAGGGGGAACCGGCCGCATCTCCATATACGAGGCTTGGCGGTAGACCCAGACGCCGTCCCCTCCGGGGGAAGCGCATTCGATAAAGGCATAATCCCCGCCCATCTGCTCGCCTTCGGAGGTAAAAATCTGATACGCATAGGCGCCGTCCTCCACACCGCTGGCAAAGATAACCCCGTTTTCCGCCACGCTGATTTCGCGGTAGACGGCGGGCAGGATCTCCCGGCGGTCCCGGTCCATTAGCCCCACCAGCGGGTTGCCGTCGGCGTCGGTCCCGCCCGAAAACAGGACATAGTCCTGCGTGTACGCGAGGGGAATCTCCTGCGGGGCGCTTTCTCCCTGCTCTCCGCCCGGGGTGGAGGCGGGGACGGCGCACCCGGCCAAAGCGGCGCAAAGCAGGGCGGCTGTCCAGATCATGCGGATTCTTTTTCGCAACATGTTTTGAAGCCCCTTTCTGAGCGATACGATGAGACATGTATAACCTGCGCCTGTAACCGTAAAATGTCAAGCGTTTCCAGCATAAAAGAAGGATCGGAACCGTTTTTTAAATCTTCATAAAACGGCGGGGGATGCTTGCGCGCGCCCATATTCAAAAAAACGGACGCCGGGACCGGTCTTTCTATGTTTCGTATCAAATCCGGCGCGCCCTCCTTTTTTTAACTCGTATAGAAATATTCCCGCCCGCAAATTCGGAAGCTCCGGCCTCGGAATAATCCCGCGCTTTCCTGAAAAAACTATCTGCAAAAGGATCGTTTGAGGCCATGGAGCAAACAGGAGGCGAATGGAGCATGTCTGAAAAGAACAACGATTTATCCAAACTGCCGCTGCAGACGTTTCGGGAGATCCCGGAGCCGAACGCGGACGCCGAGCGGATCGCCGCGCTGGTCAAGGAAAGCGGGCGGATCACCGGTTACCGGCTGTCGGACGGCCGGGTTTTGAGCAAAGAGGAGGGGGTCGAGCTCGCAAGGCGGGGAGGCATCCGCGGGGTCGGCATCGCGGCGAGAAACGGGAGCGAGTATTTGAAATCCCTGCCGGACGAAAACGAAGGAAACAATTTGGGCAGTCTGCCCTCCGACACCCAGTGATCCCCGCGCCGCGCAGGCGCGCCTTTTCGGCGCGGGCCTGCGCTTTTTTTGTTTGGAGGAAACGAATTTTCCGCCGCCCGTATTTTTTAGCGGATTTCTCCCCGCCAAGGGAGCGGGCCCCCGACATCCCGGTTTCGCCCGCGTAGAAGCCGCCGACCGGCGAACGCAGTCATTGACGGGAGCGGGCCCCCG
>JAGOPP010000002.1:0-201918 GCA_017991935.1 Oscillospiraceae bacterium | reverse complement strand
GGGAGCGGGCCCCCGACATCCCGGTTTCGCCCGCGTAGAAGCCGCCGACCGGCGAACGCAGTCATTGACGGGAGCGGGCCCCCGCGCCCCGGGCATCCGCCGGCGCCGGATGGAAAAAACGACGCGGCCCGGAGGGATTTTCCGGGTTTGCGGTGCCCTAAAAACCGTGGAACGACGCGGCAAACCCCGGTCTGCGATATTTATAAAACGGAATACCATCCATACGGAAAAAATGATATAATCGTCTTGAGCATGACCGGATTTCTATGCAAAAAATGAAATCCGTCGGAATTTTAATCGAGGAGGGATCCCCATGGACGTTCAGGAGGCGCTGCGGGAGCTGGAAGCCTTGGGCACGGAGCGGACCAAAAAAATCTATATGCAGCAGGGCGCGCGTGAGCCGCTCTTTGGGGCCGCGACCGGCCCGATGAAGCCGATCCTCAAAAAGGCCGGGATCGATCAGGCGCTCGCGGAGGAGCTTTACGCGACCGGCAACTATGACGCCATGTATCTCGCGGGCATGATCGCGGATCCCAAGGCGATGACCGGGGCGGACTTCGACCGGTGGATGGAGAGCGCCTATTTCCACATGATTTCCGATTACATCGTCGCCGTCACGCTCGCGGAATCCGACATCGCGCAGGAGGTCTCCGACCGCTGGATCGCGCGCGGCGGGGAGCTGTATCTCTCCGCCGGGTACAGCTGCTACTGCTGGCTGCTCGGCAACCGCAAGGATCAGGAATTTGATAAAAAAAAGCTCGCCGCCATGCTTGAGACGGTGAAAGATACGATCCACGGCAGCCCCGACCGTGCCAAGTACGCGATGAATAATTTCGTCGCCACCGTGGGGATCTCCTATCTCCCGCTGCACGAGGAGGCGCTCGCGGCCGCGAAGGAGATCGGGGCCGTGGAGGTTTCCAAGGGCAAAACAAGGTGCCGCATCGCCTCGGCGGCGCAGGAGATCGAAAAAGCGGCGGCCAAAGGACGGCTGGGTTTTAAACGCAAAAGCGTCCGGTGCTGAAGCCCGCTTTTTATATGAGGAAATGACAGCCGGGAGGGGGAAAACAGGGTGGCGGTGGAGAAACAATATCTTTCGGACGTAGAGGCGATCCTCTCGCATCGGCACGACAACGGGGCCGATCTCTGGACCACGCCGGACAAGCGCCTCATGAAAGGGTCGCCGTTCCAAACGCTGGAGTGCGTGTCCTATCTATTGGAGCTGGGCGTGGAGCCGGACGATCCGCTGATGCAAGAGGCCGCGGAGCTGATCTTCAGCGTGTGGAGGGAGGACGGACGCTTCAAATTATCTCCGCAGGGCGCGATCTACCCCTGCCAGACCGCGATCACCGCCGACGTGCTCTGCCATATGGGCTACGCGCAGGACGAGCGGCTGCGGCGGACCTTTCGGCACCTGCTGGAGACGCAGTACGCGGACGGCGGCTGGCGCTGCAACAAATTCATTTTCGGCCGCGGGCCGGAGACGGAGTATTCCAATCCGCACCCCACGCTGGTCGCCTTAGATGCGTTCCGTTTCAGCGAGGAATTCCGCGGGGAGCCCGCGCTCGACCGCGCCGTGGATTTTTTGCTTGAGCACTGGACGATCCGGAGGCCGATCGGCCCCTGCCATTACGGCATCGGCACACTGTTTATGCGGGTGGAATACCCTTTCCGGAATTACAATCTGTTTTTGTACGTCTATGTCCTGTCGTTTTACGATCGGGCGAAGAGGGACCCGCGGTTTCTGGAGGCGTTCCGGACACTGGAATCGAAGCTGGCCGACGGGCGGATCGTCGTGGAGCGCGCGGTCCCGAAGCTCGCGAAACTCGCGTTTTGCCGGGTGGGGGAGCCCAGCGCGCCGGCGACCGCGCGGTATCGGGAGATCCTCAAAAACCTCGAAACGCCGCCCGCCGGGTGAGCGCGGCTTTCCGGAGGCTCTTGGAAATGTCGGCGCGCTCTTTGGGATTTCGGCTCACGCGCCGCCGGAGCCACCGGGAGAAAAAATGCGGATGCCCGCGGCCTCCTTTAAAAACGGCCTTTTTTGTGATAAAATAACCTTTGTAAAGGGCGAAAAATGCCCGCGACCGAAACGAGAGAATGGATAGGGGGAATCATCCGTTGAGAAAAACGGGACGGTTTGCGGCCATGCTCGCCGCGGCGCTGATTGCGCTCGCGGGGTGCATGTCATGGCGGGGGCCGGAGGACACGGGGGAGCCGGAGACGCCGTCGTCGGCCTCGGGCGGCGAAAGCTCGTCCACGGGGGAAGCGGAGAGCGGCCGGGAACCGAGCGGCATCACCATCGCGGAACTGCGCGCCTCCGAGGTGGAGGCCAACCTGCCGGGTCTGGAGCCGGAGATGGAGACGGAGGGCGTCGTCTGGTACCCCAACAACCAGAAGGTGTTTTTCCGCGACATCGCCCTCGCAAACGGCGATACTCGCCATCTGACCGGCATCCTGACCACGGATGCGGAGTGGAACCATGCCCTGACCGTCACCATCGCGGACAGCGGCCCGGACGGGGATATCTATCTGCCCTACCGGGGGGCGCAGACGGTCGGGCTGGACTACATCCGGGACGAGGAGAGCCGCGCCATCGTGCCGGAGGTGTGGCAGATCGAGTGGCTGGACCAGCGGTATTTCTATATCTCGTCGACGGCGAATATCGGGATTTTTGACAGCGATACCGGGGAACTCGTGTCGGCGAGCCGCGACGCGTGGGAGATCTACTCGCAGGCGACCGGCCTCGACCGGGCCTATTTGCAGCCGGTCAACGAGGTTTACGCCGCCGGAGGGAAGGCCTATTACACAGGCTTTCGCGACCCGGAGCTGCTGAATCGAAACGGCAGCCTGTTCGAGCTCAGCCTCTCTGGGGAGCGGCTCGTGGCCGACGACGCCATGGGCGTCGTCGCCGCCGCCGAGGGCGCGGTGGTGTTTCTGCGGACAATCCCGGGAAAGGACGACCAAACCCCCTCCGCGAGCGGCCTCTATTTCTACGACCCGGCGGCGGACGAGGTGATCGGGATCTTCACGGATGTTTTTTACGAGCTGGATGGGGAATATAACACCGTCGGCGGGCAGGCGCTCGGCAACGAGTGGGCGGGCAAGCAGTGGAATTACGACCACCCCGGCTTTGCGCTGGAGGACGGCGCCGTCTGGTTTTACGTCTCCCGCATCGCGGACGGCGAGGTCGACCGGTACAGGTACGATCTCGCGGCGCGGAAACTTGAAAACAAAGGCGTGATCGCGCGGGCGCAGTAAAGCCGCCCGCCGGTTTTTCCCCGCCCGGTTTTCGGGGCCCCCGCTTATCGGGGCGAAACGCGCGGCGTTTGTATCCGTTTTTTGGCCCGGATTCGGTTTCCGAAAGGGAGGCCGACCGCCCGCCGCGGCCGAAGGCCGAGCGAAATCCGCCCTTTAAAATCTCCGCCGCCCGACGGCGAAACCAAATTTCCTCCCCATACATAAAATTCCTGTTTCCGGTACAGACTAAGCGTGCATGGAATATCGATGCAAAAAACCTTGTCGTTTTCCGGAAACGGGAATCATAGGAATGGAGGAAAAAACGAATGAAAAAAACAATCGCTCTTTTGATGGTCTGCTCTTTTTTGATGGCCCTCGCGGGCTGCGGAAACGGGGGAACTCCGACGCCCGGCTCCTCGTCCGCGGTCGCGGAGAGCTCGGCCGCGCCGCTGCCGGCTACCTCCGGGACTGCGTGAGCGGAGGGGAAAACGGATGAAGAAAGCCGTCGCCCTTTTGATGATCTGCTCCTTTTTGGCGGCCCTGACGGGCTGCGGGAACGGGGGAACCCCGGCTCCCGGCTCATCTTCGGCGCCCGGCGCGTCGTCCTCGGCCCCTGAGAATCCCATGGGGCCCGAGACGAGCGCCTCCGGGACCGCGTAAAAGGAGGGAAAAACGGATGAAAAAAGCCATCGCTCTTTTGATGGTCTGCTCTTTTTTGGCGGCCCTGACGGGCTGCTGGAACGGGGGGACCCCGACGCCCGGCTCGTCTTCGGCGCCCGGCGCGTCGTCCTCGGCTCCGGAAAGCTCGGCCGGGACGCTGCCGGCCACCTCGGGAACCGTATGAACGGAGGAAAAAACGGATGAAGAAAGCTATCGCTCTTTTGATGGTCTGCTCTTGTTTGGCGGCCTTGGCGGGCTGCCGCAACGGGGGAACCCCGACGCCCGGCTCCTCGTCCTCGGCTCCCGAAACCTCCGCGGAGTCGCAGGGAGCCGCCGCGGTAGGCGACTATTTTCCAATTATGAACGACACAAATTACGTCTATCAGGGCGCGGGGAGCGAGTATGCCTCCTATAAAGTCTATAACGACTACACCTCGTCGACGCAGGTCCAGCAGAGGATCGACAACGGCGGCACGGTCATCGCGAAGGTGATCTCCATTTCGGACGGGAAACTGGTGCAGACGTTTTCGCGCGGGGAGACCTATCACCGGCAAAACTATATGGGGGAGACCGGCGGGGAAGAGATCCTCTTGATGGAGCCGATCGTGAAGGGCACCACATGGACGCTGGAGGACGGCAGCACAAGGACGATCACCGATCTCTCGGTGCCGGTTTCCACGCCTTCCGGGGACTACGACGCGATCGAGGTCACCACGGAGGGGACGGATAACGCGGCCAAGGAATATTACGCCAAAGGCGTGGGGCTCGTCAGGGCCGTCTACCCGACGGGGGACACCGAAGTCTCCTCCACGCTCGGCTCGATCCAAAAGAATGTGCCGCTGACGCAGACCGTCCGGCTCTTTTATCCCGACGCGGAGGGCAAAAAGATCGTATACGAGGACAGGTCGGTCGAGTTCCGCACGAACGACAGCACCGGCGACGTCCTCGCGGCGGCCTACAAAGAGGCCCCGGCCGGGACGATGGCGGTCCTTTTGGGCGACACGGAGATCAAAAGCCTCGCCCTCGGCGACGACGGCGTGGCGAAGATCGACCTGAGTCAGGCGTTCCTCACGGAGATCAAAAAACTGCCCGAGAGCGAGGAGGATATTCTCCAAAGCATCGCCGATACCGTCGGGTACTATTTCGGCGCGGGCAAGGTGACGCTGACGGTGGAGGGCAAGCCGTATGATTCCGGGAAGGTCACCCTCGACGAGGGCGAGACGCTAAAGACCGATTTTACGGGAGCGACGCTGTTTTCCGCTTGAGCACGCGTATTTTTAAAGGAATTTTATATTAAAGGCAAAGAGCCGCCGGTAAAAACCGGCGGCTCTTTGCCTTCGTCCGGCGCGCCGCGCGGGGGATCGTTTTTCTTGGAAAGGGACGTTTTTTATGATACATAATTCCGCCCGCGCTGGTCAGAATAGTAAATGAAAGAGACCAATCTTTGCAAAATTCGGCCGCCGCTTCGCCGAAAGAGAGCGGAAAACGCGGAATCCCCAAACCGGCCGCCGGGAAGGGGAGACGCGCTGAAAGGAGCGCTATGCAGACACAGATACAGCTGAGCCAAAAGGAGAGGATGCTGCTCGAGGACGAAAAAAAGCAGGAGGACCTTTGCATCATCAAGTATAAAAACTACGCGGAGCAGGCGAAAGACCCCATGCTGAAGCAGCTTTTCACGACGCTTTCCTCCGAGGAGCAGCATCATTACGATATGCTGGACCAGATGCTTCAGGGGAAGCAGCCCGATATGGCCCACGCGCCGCAGCAGGGTCAGGGTCAGGGTCAGGGATATCAGGCGCCGCCGTCCAAGCAGCAGGACGCCGCGCAGGCGCCGCAGTCGAACTATCAGGGCGCGATGGGCAGCACCGGGGACAAAATCCTCTGCAACGACCTGCTGGCGACCGAAAAGTTTGTCTCCAGCACCTACGACACGGGCATCTTTGAGGCGGCCAACCCGACGGTCCGGCAGACGCTTCAGCATATCCAGCAGGAGGAGCAGCACCACGGGGAGCAGCTTTTCAACTATATGAACAGCCACGGCATGTACCAAGTGCAGTAATCGGATAAAAAGGCCCCCGGTGCGGCGGAGTTTCGCCGCACCGGGGGCCTTTTGTTTTGCGATAAGAGAGCTTCGACGCCCGCTTCGGCGTAGAAAAAGCGCCGTGCGGCCATAAAACCGCCGTGCGGCGCTTCTTTTTATTGGGATCTGGCGGCGCGCGCGGCCTCCGCCTCCGCTTTGGTGTGCTGGACGTCTCCGATCGGGTGGACGGGCGGCGCGTAGATGTTGGAGAGCTTCAAAGGATTGGGCCCGATGTTAAAAACCTCGTGCCACATGCCCGCCGGCACAAAGACCGTATCGCCCCGGCCGAGGCGTTTCTGAGCGCCGAGATGGTTTTGATCGATCCCGGTCTGGATGGCGGCCTGCCCATCCTCCACCCGGGTCATCTGATCCATTTGGAGGTGCACCTCCGCGCCGGCGGTCTCGTTGACCGGGATGCTCATCAGCGTCAGCTGCATATGGTCTCCCGTCCATAACGCGACGCGGAAATTCTGGTTTTGCCACGCGGCCTGCGGGATATTTACAACGAGAAACTCCGGATTTAAGTTATTCCGCGCGGGGTCATCCGGATGCTTCATCTTTGCTCGGTCATTTGTGAACGGAAACTGAGACATAGCGCCCTCTCCTTATCCATTTCTGTTTTATTTTCTGCCGGCACGGGGCCCGATGCGAAAACGAAAAACCATAAAAAACGGCCGCTTTCTTTTAATATATATATTCACCGCCCCTCGGAACTATTTTCCTTTTCCATAAAAATTCCGCGCGGAAAGGGCCTCCCTCCGCGCGGAATCCGAGCCGCTGTGCCCGCCGCCTTCGGGCCGCTTTGCCCCGTGTGCCGAAATCGCCAAAGAACGGCGCGGCCGCCGGAGTTTCTCCATATCTTTGGGCCGGAAAGCGATCAGAATCGGCGGTTTCCGGGCGCTATCCTTTGCTCAAACGGGGACGTCCCGTCAAAAAAAGGAAAGGATGACGCGCATGAAATTATATACAGGGACGGCAAAGAGCGCCGCGCCCCGGAAAGCGGCCGGGAAGGGAGGGGACGGGCGATGAGGATGTGCAAAAGGGCGGCGCTGTGCGCCGCCGGCAGCCTTCGCGTGGCCTCCGTGAGCACGGCGGCGCACACAGGGGCAAGCGTTTCCTCGCTCACATGGGCGGAGCTCTCGGAATACAGCAAGGCGATCTCGCAGGATGCGGAGCATACCTATACCAACGCCGTCCGGTCGGTCGCGTTTTCGGACAATCTGGTACTCGGCGTCGGGGACTACCTCAACATTTCCATCGGCGGCGTCAATTATCGGGTGGACATCATCGGTTTCCATCACGACGAGGCGACGAATTCCGCGGCCTACGGCGGCGCCTACGCCGGCATCACTTGGCAGATGCACGGCTGCTACGCGACCAACTACGCAATGAATGGAACGGCTACGAATGCCGGCGGCTGGAGGGACTGCGTTATGAGGACAAGCCGTATGCCGACATTCATGGGAATGCTGGAAAGTCAGTTACAAAACGTCATTGTCGCAGCCAATAAAAAAACGGGGAAAGGCGGAGGAAGCGGCACTCTCTATACGACCGGCGACAGCCTGTTTTTAACCTCCGAAATCGAGATCTGGGGATACAATCTGGATTCCGCAAGCGGAGAGGGCACGCAATATTCCTATTATGCCGCGGGAGGCAGCAAGGCGAAAGTCACGGGCGGTTCTTGGTCTGTGCGGTCTCCGGCGCTTACCGACAGCGGCAACTTTCGCACAGTTTATGTGAATGGCGGCGGCACCGCAAGCTCCTCAGAACGCGACGCCAACACGAGCAACGGCGTAGCCTTGGCATTCTGCACATGACGGGAGGGGCGGGCGGCCGCCTCGCGCGCGCCCTCTGCATCAGCATGGAGGAGCTGGCCGGGGGGGAGGCTTCATAACCGCCGCATCTACCGGGTAACTACCGCATATCTACCAACCTCGAAAATAAGGCGAAAAAGATCCGCACAGGCGAGCCTAAAAGGGCTTACCGGTGCGGATCTTTTGGAGCTGGCAATGTGACTCGAACACACGACCTGCTGATTACGAATCAGCTGCTCTACCGACTGAGCTATGCCAGCGTCTATCTTCTTTTTAAAAATTTCCCGGGGAAAGGCCGGCCCGCGAACGCTACGTATCGCTTCGCGAACGTACTACATTATAACGGAAAGCGGCCCTTCCGTCAAGCGTTTTCCCATAAAAAGAAAAAAGCGGAAATTCATAATTTTCTAATGAATTCGGTAGGTTTTCATGCTATACTGAAGCCACTTAAACGATATTGGAAGGTGCGTCACCCGGATGAGCGGAAACGGCAACGCGGTCCTTAGGAATAAAAAACAACATCGGATTCTCCGCATTGCCGCGGTGGTTGCGGCAGTGCTTCTTCTTGCCGCCGGCATCACGGCGGCGTGGCAAAAGGCCGAAAACGAGCGGATCTCCGCCGGAGAAGGGCAGAGCTCCAAGTTTGCCGAGGCGGTCTTCGGCTTCGTGAATCTTTTAACCGACCTCGCGCATAAGGACGGGGCGGGCGAATCCGCGCCGGAGGCCGCGTCCTCCCAGCCGGAGGGATCCGAAGCGGGGAGCGAGAGCGCACAGGCGGGCGAACCGTCTTCCGGGGGGCAGGCGGAGGAAACCGCGCTGCCGGCGTGGGGCCTTTTGGCGGAGAGCGCGCCGAAGGAGCTCTCCCATTTTGAGCATGCCGTCCTGATCGGCGACGCGATGGCCTCCGGCGCCAAGGAGAGCCGGAGCTTCGGGGACGCCTTGTTCCTCGCGAGCACGGCCGTCAACGCGGACACCGTTCTCTCCAAAAAGGTCGTCCGTTCCGAGGGGGAGAGCCTTTCGATCCCGGAGGCGCTGGCCGCCGAAGAAACCGCCGAAAAAATCTACATACTGATGGGCGCGGACAGCATGAGCTGGATGGACGTGCCGACCTATACCAAGAAATTTTCCGCGTTTCTGGACGCGGTGATCGCCGCGAAACCGGAGTGCGATCTATACCTCGTCTCGATGCCTCCGGTCAACGAGGGCCTCTGCGCCGAGCGCGGAGACGACCTCCTGAACGCGGAGATCGACGCGATCAACGAGAAATTCCTCGCCATGGCAAAGGAAAAGGGCTTCTGGTATGTGAACGCCGCCGAGGCGCTCAAGGATGAGTCGGGCGGCCTTCCCGAGGAGGCCGCGGGCGACGGCGTCACACTGGAGGCCGCGGCATATGAAACCCTGCGGGATTATCTGCTCAGCCATACCGCCCGCTGAAAAAACGAAAAAAAGCTCCGGGGTTCCCGCGAAAGGGATCTCCGGAGCTTTTTTATGCTGTTTATCCGGGGCGGGCCATGCGCCCGCTCAGGATTCCGACTTGGCCTCGAGGTCCTTTTCGCGGATCTGCGCGCGCTTGATCTTCCCGCCGATGGTTTTGGGGAGCTCTTTCACGTATTCGACGATGCGCGGATATTTATAGGGGGCCGTGACTTTTTTGACGTGGTCCTGAAGCTCCTTCGTCAGCTCCGGCGAGCCCTGATAGCCCTCCGCGAGCACGACGGTCGCCTTGACGACCTGACCGCGGATCGGGTCCGGGGCGGCGGTGACGGCGCACTCCACGACCGCCGGGTGCTCGAGCAGCGCGCTCTCCACCTCAAACGGCCCGATGCGGTAGCCCGAGCATTTGATGACGTCGTCGCACCGGCCGATGAACCAGTAGTAGCCGTTGCTGTCGCGCCACGCCACGTCCCCGGTGTCATAGTTGCCGCCCGCAAACGCGACGGCGGTGCGCTCCGGGTCGTGGTAATAGCCGGTAAACAGGCCGGCGGGGGACTCCTTGTCCACCCCGGCGATCACGATGTGCCCCTCGTCGCCGTCCTCACAGAGGTTGCCGCTTGCGTCCATCAGCTGGATGCGGTAGAGCGGGGCGGGCTTGCCGGTGGAGCCGGGGATCGGCTCGAACCACTGGAAATTCGCGATCATCACGGAGGATTCGCTCTGACCGAAGCCCTCGTACATCTTGTGGCCGGTCAGCTTCTCCCATTTGCGGAAGACCTCGGGGTTGAGCGGCTCTCCGGCGATGCAGTACTGCTCGGTCGCGGAGAGGTCGTAGGAGGCCACGTCCTCCTGAAGCATGAAGCGGAACATGGTCGGCGGCGCGCAAAACGTCGTGATCTTGTATTTGGAGATGACTTCGAGCAGCTTTTTGGGCACGAATTTGTCCCAGTCGTAGGCGAAGATGGTCGCGCCGCAGATCCACTGCCCGTAGATCTTGCCCCAGCCGAATTTTGCCCAGCCGGAGTCGCTGACGCTCATGTGGAGCTTGTTTTCCTGCACCCGCTGCCAGTATTTCGCCGTGACGATGTGCCCCAGCGGATAGGAGAAATTCTGCTGCACCATCTTCGGCATGCCCGTGGTGCCGCTCGTAAAGTAGATGAGCATGTTGTCGTCCCAGCGGGTCGCCTGATCGCCCGAGGGGCGCTCAAACGTATCCGGGTACTCGGCGAGCGCCCGGTCGAAGGAGAGCCAGCCCTCCCGCTCGCCGCCGACGAGCACGCGGTGCTCAATCGACGGGGCCTCCCCGAAGGCCGCCTCGGCCTGCGCGACGGCGGAGGCGTCGTCGATGCAGACGACGGCCTTGATCTTCGCGGCCTCGGCGCGGTAGACGATGTCCTTTTTTGTGAGCTGCATCGAGCCCGGGACGAGGATGGCGCCGAGCTTGTGGAGCGCGACGGCGCAGATCCAGTATTCCCACCTCTGCCGCAGGACCAGCAGGACGACGTCGCCCTTTTGGATGCCGAGATCGCAAAAAAAGTTTGCGACGCGGTTCGACATCCGGCTGATCTCGGAAAAGGTGAAGGCTTTTTCCCCGCCGTGGTCGTCGATCCAGAGAAGGGCCTGTTTGTCCGGCTCCTGTTTTGCCCACGCGTCCACGACGTCAAAGCCGAAATTGAAATCCTCCGGGACGTTGACCCGGTAATTTTCTTTAAAATCCTCGTAGGAGTCAAACTCGATACGCGGAAGAAATTGATCCAGAAGCATAATTTGATTCCTCTTCCCAAAAGTTGAATGTTCCGGCATCCCCGGCTTCGCGAAGGCCGCCGCGCCTTCCGGCTCCATGCGGCAGGGCCCGCGCCGGCGGATGCGGAAAACGGATTCCGGCCCCGAAAGAGATCGTCCTTTGGGGCTTTATTCGGCGATAACGGTCAGGAAGCGGGCTTTTTTATCCCCCACGCAGCGCTGGCCGTGCAGATGCGTCGGATTGAAATAGATCGTGTCGCCGGGAGAAAGGATGAATTCCTTATCGTCAAAGACGATCGCGACCTGCCCCTCCAATACCATATTGAATTCCTGTCCGCTGTGGCATACGAGGGCCGCCGGTTCGTCCGAGGGGTTGAGCGTGACCAGTAGCGGCTGCATCACCTTCTTGCTGTAACGGTAGGCGAGATCCTCGTAGAAATAGCCGGGATACCGGCTCACGGGTTTGCCCTCGCCGCGTTTTACGATATGATAGGTGTCGAGCTTGGCGCTGGTGCCGGTGACGATTTCGTTGAAATCGACGCCGCACTTGTTGGCGATCTGGAAAATCACGCTGATCGGAATATCCGCCCCATCTTTTTCATAGCCGGCGTATTTTTCCGCGTCGATGCCGAAGGCCTCGGCAAATTCTTTTACAGAGTAGCCGCAGACTTCGCGAAGTTCCCTGATTCTGCCGGGAATACCGTTTTCTACGTTCATGGGTACAGCTCCTTTCGTCTCCAGTCCGGTTTTTGGAATATTAAATTTTATTTTAACATAACCGTTTAAGGATTACAATCATTTTGTGGAAAAAATAGAAAACCGCTTTATCATGCGAAAAAAGATAAAAATCGCGGCCCGGGGCGGCGCGATACGGGGGCAATCCGGATTTTGTTGCAGGAAACCTATTCTGAATGGGGTTTCCCAGCGTTTTCCGGTTGTATGGCCTCATAGGGGGCCTTATACTGAAATCACCTGAGAGTGATTTGATACGAGGTGAAACAACAGATGTATTGTTCCTGTTTTTCGGCGGATGTTCCAAACGAAAGTCCCTATTTGATCCGGTATTTTGTGTTTGAGGAAAACGGCCGATATGGAATCGAGTGCGCGCAGGAGGGTCCCGCCGCCGGCCATTCGATCCGGAGCGTCCGCTGTCCGGCTGTTGCGGAGAGCTTGGAGGAAGCGGAGCGGATCGCGTGCCGCCTTGCGGAGGGCGCGGTTCGTCCGATTCACGTCGCCGACGTGATTGAGGACCTGAGAAGCTGATTTTGTGCACAAAACGTTCCTTCTTACATAAAATGTTACCAAGCGGCTTCATGCAGCTAACATTTCGATAGGAGGATAGTTATGGCAGAACAAAAGGCAAACAGCACGATGTCAGCGGCAAGCTCTGCCTGTTTTAAGGAGGCCGTCTGCATCGATGCCGGGAGGGTATATGATAGTTGCTCCGATAGACGGCTCCCATCGTTGACAACGGGGAGAGGGCCGGCGGGGGCGACCCCGCCCGCCTTTTGGTCGGCGGAGCCTCTTCCGGCCCTGAAACCCACCTAAAAAGAAGAGAATTTGAGCTCAACGAAGACGGAAAAGGGCGCCCTGCTGCCTTTTTCCGTCTTATAATATATTATGCGCTCGACGAGGGCTTTCAAAAGCGCGTTGCGGACGGCGGGGCCGCCCGCCTCGTACAGGTCGAGCGCGGTTAAAAGCCTCTCGCGGTCGGCGGGGGGGTCGGCGGAGCGCGGCTTTTCGAGGAGCTTTTTCCTCTCGGAGATCAGCCGCCGCAGCTCCCCGGCCTTCGCGTTCAGGGCGTCGCGGCGCTGCAAAAACGTGTCCGCGTCGTAGACGCCCCGCTCCAGCAGATCGTGCAGCCGCTCGAGCTGCCGGCCCGCCCTGCGCAGCTCCTCCGCCGCCATGGAGATCTCGCGCTCCGGCACGGAGAGATCGGGCGGGGCGCTCGGTTCGGCCCCGATGTCCAGCTCCCGCAGCCTTTTGCGCAGGCTGTCGAGCACGGCGCGCTCGACGTCCCCGGCGCGCGTGGTGGGGATGCAGCCCTTTTGCGGGCACATCAGGAAGTCCTCCTTCACGCGCTTGCCGCTCGGGTGGCGCGCCATCTTCCGGCCGCAGTTGCCGCAGAAGACCAGCGAGGCCAGCGGGTTTTTGATCTCGCCGGTGAAGGATTTGGCATGCCAGTTTTTTTGCATGATCTCCTGCGCCCGGTCGAACTGCTCCCGCGCAATAAGGGCGGGGTGGACGTGCTCGCGCACGATCCATTCCTCCCGCGGGTTCGGCTCCGCGAGGTGTTTGTCGCTGCCGCAGGTGCCTTTGCGGATATAGTGCTTTTTGTTCCAGATGACCGTGCCGAGGTAGACCGGGTTGCGCAGGATGTACCGCACGGCGGCGCGGCCAAACTCCGCGCCGCCGCGCCGCGGCTTCGCGCCCAAGGCGTTGAGCTCGCGGGCGATCCGCTCGGTGCCGACGCCGCGCTCGGTGTAGAGGTCGAAGATCATCTTGACGAACTCCGACTCGACCGGGTCCGGCCGCAAAGTCGGGAGGCGGTTGACCCGCACCTTGGCGTAGCCGAACGGCGCCTCGGAGATTGTGCCGCCGTCCGAGACGGTCTTTTCGAGCGAGCGGCGGAACCGCTTTTTATAAATGCGGAGCTCCATCCGCGCCATGAAGGATTTGAAATCGGAGGCCTCGTCGTCCGCCTCGTCGGCGAGGTCATAGATCTTATCCATAGTAATAATGCGTGTGCGCGAATATTTGAGCGTGTCGAGGATGACGCCCTGCTCCGCCATGCTCGAGCGGCCCAGCCGGTCGATGTCCATGCAGAGCACGGCGTCGTACTCGCCGGTGCTCACGTCGTCGAGCAGCTTGAGCATCTGCGGCCGGGCATAGAGGGAGCCGCCGGAGACGACCTCCTTGTAGATTTTGGCGATATGGCAGCCGTGGCGCGCGGCGAGGTCCTCGAGCTGCTCCCGGTGGCGGCGGAGCGTGCCCTCGACCGTCTCCTCCGCCGGGTCGGCGCGGCTTTTGCGCAGGTACATCAGGCAGTCCACACGGGTTCCCCCCTTCAAAAAGGCTTTGCGCCATAAACACGCGCCGCCGGTTTCACGGCGGCGTCATGAAATATCTTGCTATCATTATAGATGCGGGCGGCTCTCGATATGACGGCCTTGCCACTGCGCTGTTGCTCGGCCCATGCCGTTTTACTGCGCCGCCGCTCTGTCACATTGCTGCCGTGTCGTCCGTGCTGCTGGGTCGTCCGCGCCGTCGCTTTGCCACTCGCCGTGCCACATCTCTGTCTGTCCCACCCCACCGCCGTTTTGCCATTTTGTTCGCCCCGCCGCGCCGCCCGCCTCCGGCCAGAGCCGAAAGGAGGGCGCTTTTTCTCGCAAAAACGCCCCCAACCGTCGGCAAAAAGGCCGGGTGCGGCGGAGGGCGGCGTTTTTTATACGGGAAAAAGCGGCTCAAAAGCCGCGCGTGCCATCCCGCCCTCAAATATCCCCCCATGGGACAAGCCGTGAGACAAGCCGGGCCCGCATAGCATTTCGCGAGGGGGAGAGGCGGCATGGGCAACATCGGGGCGATCCCGGAGGCGGAGAAAAACTGGCTTGGGAAAGACGTTTTTACATGGAAAGGGCAGACGTGGATGTATATGGGCGCGTGGGCCGGATGGATGAGGGCGGACGCGTTCCGGCCGCTGGAGGGCGGGGGGGCGGCCGGGTACGCCTTCGAGCCCGACGAAAAGCGGTCGGCGGAAGCGCAAAGCGCGCTCAAAAACGCGGCGCAAAGGCTCGCGCCGGAGTGCGGGGGAACATAAAAAACCGCCCTCCTGAGAGGGCGGCGTGTCAGAGCAGATACAGATATTCGGGATGCTCGGCGAACCACCGGACCGCGTAGGAGCAGGTCGGGTGCGCCTTGAGCCCGGCGGAGCGGATCTGCTCCACCGCGGCGGCGAGCAGCTTGTCGGCGATGCCTTGGCCGCGCAGAGCGGGATCCACGTAGGTGTGGTTGATCTCGGCGACGCCATTGGCGGTCGGGAACGTCACCTCCGCGATGCGGTTTCCGGACGGGTCGTTCGCGTAAATACAGTCTTGCTCATGCTGAAACTCCACAACAATCACCTCAATCGCATTGTATCAGATTCTTCCAAAAAACACAAGGGACGGGCCGGGCGAAAAAAACACGCCGCCGGGCGCGCGGAAAAAACGCCGGAAAAAACCGCCCCTCCGGGCAGAGAGGGGATTATAAATCCTGCAAATCGGCGGCGGGGATGTCGTTTTCCACATTGTCCCGCGCGAGGTCGGTGTCGATCGCCGGGTAGATCTCCTCGGGGATGGATTTCTCTTTTTTCTCATGTAAGAGGGACCACTTTCCCTTTTTGTCCATGCCGTTCACCTCGGGTTTAGCATATCCGAAAAAGGATCGTTTAAGCGCCCCGCCGATAAAAGAAGCCCGGCCTTCCGGCCGGGCTTCTTTTATCGTAAGGTTATGCGTCCGACTTGTTATGGAAAAGATGCGCGTTCTCTCTCTCCATCGAGCGGCGGAAAATATCAAGTTCATGCTGCCAGATCGAAACGGCTTCCTTCTTTTCTCTTGCCGAGGCGACCGTTTCGCTGAGCTCCGTCCGCCGGAGTTCCGATCCGCATGAGGCGTCGTCTTCGTCCGATCTCCGGGAAGGGAAATCGTAATCGTCTTCGCTGTCGCTCGGAAAACCCGCTTCATCGTTTTGGATGGCGGAGTCGTCTCCCATATTCATCCCTCTTTCTGCCCGGACGGGTCCCGGGGGGCTCCGTTCGCTGCATGAATTCTGCACCATATTCTATCATGAAACGTACGGCGGTCAATACCTTTTTGGAAATTTCAAAAAAAATTCAAAATTACCTATTTTAGGAACGCCGTTTCGTTCGCCGGGGCCGCGGCGCGGCGAGCCGCGGCGGGCGGACACACCAGCATACGGCGCGGAGCCTCCGATGGATCCATCCCGGCTTTTTTTAAATTTTGCGGCCCGCGCCGTCCGTTTTCGCAAAAAAAAGGCCGCGTCGGCGGTCTTGGAGGGGGAGGGCGGCTTCGCGATTTCTCACTTCGTTGTTAATGATGGGAACCGTAGAGACAAAGATTGCTTGGAAGACCTTCCGGTTTATTTTACTGAGACGGAACAGGCGAAGATCGAACGCGCTCTGACGGTCAAAGCCAAGAGCGTGGAAGTATTGAACGTTTTTTTGGAGGTTGAGCCCATCCCGTTCAACCGGGGATTCTATTCCGTGGACATGACCTTCTATTTCCTCGTTCGGTTGTCGGCCTATTATACGCCGGTTTCCACGGCAGACACCGTTCGCGGCATCGCGATTTTCTCAAAGAAAGTCATCCTTTACGGCAGTGAAGGCAGCGTCAAAGTGTACGACTCCGAAACGGGTTTTGGCGAAGTGAACCGCGCCACCAACAGCCCCAGAGCGGTTGTACAAGTGGTCGATCCGATCTGTTTACATTCCCGCCTGGCCGAGGGCAACGAATGCGACTGCGTTTCGGAGATCAACTTCCCAAACAATATCGCCTCGTTGTTCGAGGGCAGTTTTGTTTCCGGAAGCTGCCGCCACGTGCTCATTACGCTGGGCCTATTTACGATTGTCCAGCTCGAACGCCCGGTGCAGATGCTCATCCCGGCCTACGATTTCTGCGTCCCGGGCAAGGAATGCGTCACCACGACGGACGATCCCTGCGAGGTATTCAAACATATCAAATTCCCGACCAACGAATTTTTCCCGCCGCGGCTTGAAAATGCGGACACAAGCGGCAACTGCAACTATAACTGCGCCTGCAATTCCAATACGTGACCGGAGAAAGAAAAAGACGGGGGCCTGTTTTCAGACGGGCCTCGTTTTTTTATGGAAAGCGAAGCGAAAAGAGCCACAGACGCCGCGTGAAAAAAACGCGCGGCGGGTTTGACACGGGGGCGTTTCCGCGCTATGATTTCCTTATTCTTTTTAGGAAAAGGGGCGCGCGCATGAAGCTGACGGTCGTCTGCGGACAAGAGAGCCGCCGAGAGATCTCCTCCGGCGGAAAACTATCCGATCTGCTGCGGGAGGCGGGGTATTCCGTCCCCATGCCGTGCGGCGGCTGCGGGCGCTGCGGGAAATGCCGCGTCCACGCGGAGGGGACGCTCTCCCCGGTCACGGCGCAGGAGCGCCTGCTGCTGACGAGGGAGGAGCTGAGCTTAGGGACGCGCCTCGCCTGCGAAACGGAGGTATGGGGCGACGCCCTCGTCCGCCTGCCCAAGGCGTCGGGGCTCGAGGCCCTCTCCGACGGCATCCTGCCGGATTTTCTGCCGGACCGGGGGGAGGGGTACGGCCTCGCCGTCGACATCGGCACGACGACGCTCGCGGCGTATCTATGGGATCTCGCGGAGGGGAGGCTCCTCTCCTCCGGCACCATGCCCAATCCGCAGGCCGCTTTCGGCGCGGACGTGATGACGCGGCTTGGCGCCGCGCGGGACGGGCGTGCCGCCGATCTCGCGATGGCCGTCCGCTCCGGTATCTCCGGTCTCGCCGACCGGGTCGCGGAAGGAGCGGGCCTCGCCGGGGCGTCCGTCCAAAAGGCCGCCTTTGTCGGAAACACGGCCATGCTCTGCCTTTTGACCGAGGGCGACGCGGCGCGGCTCTGCGCCTCGCCGTTTCTGCCGGAGCGCCTGTTTGGGGAGACGGTCCCCGCCGCCTCGCTCGGCCTTGCGGGCCTTTTGCGGGACGCCGAGGTCTACCTTGGCCGGTGCGTCTCCGCCTTTGTCGGGGCGGACATCACGGCGGCGATGCTGGCCTCGCGGCTGGACGAGGCGAAAAAGCCGGTGCTGCTGATGGACATCGGCACGAACGGCGAGATGGCGCTCGCGAAGGATGGGAAGATCCGCGTCTGCTCCACGGCGGCGGGGCCGGCGTTCGAGGGCGCGGGCATCTACTGCGGCACGCAGGCGGTCCCGGGAGCGGTCTCCGGCGTGGAGTTTCGGGACGGCGGCTTCTTTGTCCGGACGATCGGCGGCGGGGAGCCCTGCGGGATCTGCGGCTCCGGCCTGATCGACGCGGCGGCCGCCCTGCTCGGGGCCGGGATTTTGGACGAGACCGGCCGGATCGACGAGGAGCGCGCGGCGTCGTTCGGCGTGCTCACGCGGGCGGAGGACACGTCCGCTGTCGTGCTCAAAAACAAGATCGTGCTCACGCAGAAAGATCTGCGGAAATTTCAGCTCGCGAAGGCGGCGGTCTGCGCGGGCGCGGAGACGCTGCTCCATCATTCGGGCCTCGCGGCGGAGGAGCTGTCGGAGACCCTGTTGGCCGGCGGCTTCGGCAGCTTTTTGCCCGCCGGGAACGCCGCCGCGACCGGGCTTTTGCCGGCGGGCTGCGGGGGAAGGACAAGGGCGGTCGGCAACGCGGCGGGCTCCGGCGCCTCGATGCTGCTGCAAAGCGCTGCGGAGCGCCGCCGCTCGGAGGAGCTCGCGGCGGCGGCCGAGACGGTCGACCTCTCCACGGACGCCTTTTTTATGGAACGCTATGTGGAGGATATGCTGTTCGGGTGAGTTTTCGCGACGGAGCCGCCCCGCGCCGCCGCCGAAAACGGCCTTACAAAGCGATGCGACATGAGAGCGATCCGCCCCGGGGCGCGGCGGATGATCCCGGGCGAGGAAGAGCGGTCGGCGGGCTGCGGGGGAAAAAACGAAATCGATCGGCAACGCGGCGGATGCCTCTTCCGTGATGGCGCGGAGCGCCGCCGCCCGGCGGCGGGGCCTTTTTTGCGAAAACCCCTCCGGTAAATCCTTCTCAAAGCATTGAACCGACCCCGGATCGGCGGTATAATCTTTTCTAAAGGCCGGTATCGTTCATATTTATTTTCCGTTCGGCCTAAAATAAGGGTGATCGCCCAAGGCTCCGCCGCGCTCCGGCGCGCGGGCCTTGAGAGGCGGGGCCGGACGGAAAAGCGAATCAATCGAAGGAGAAACCATGCTGAAAATCGAACACCTTACCAAAAAATTCGGGGACAAGGTCGCGGTGGACGACCTCACCCTTTCGATCGCGCCGGGGGAGATCTACGGCTTCATCGGCCACAACGGCGCCGGAAAGACGACGACGATCAAAGCCTGCTGCGGGATTTTGCAGTTCGACGCGGGCGAGATCCTGATCGGCGGGCGCTCCATCAAAGAGGAGCCGCTCGAGTGCAAGCGGATGCTCGCGTATATTCCGGACAACCCGGATCTTTACGACTACCTGACCGGAATCCAGTACCTGAATTTTATCGCCGACGTTTACAAGGTAAGCGCGGCGGACCGCAGGGAGCGCGTCCGCGAATACGCCGAGAAATTCGGGTTGACGGGCGACCTCGCCCAGCAGATTTCCGCGTACTCCCACGGCATGAAGCAGAAGCTCGCGATCGTCTCCGCGTGGCTGCACGCGCCGAAGATGATCATCATGGACGAGCCGTTTGTGGGCCTCGACCCGATCGCCTCCCATTCGCTCAAGGAGATGATGCGCGCGCACTGCGGCACCGGAGGCTCGATCTTTTTCTCGACGCACGTGCTCGAGGTGGCCGAGAAGCTCTGCGACAAGGTCGCGATCATCCGCAACGGGCGGCTGGTCGTCAGCGGGAGCATGGAGGAAGTCAAGGGCGACGCCTCGCTCGAGGCCGTCTTTTTGGAACTGGAGGGGGACCATGCTTAAAGCGTTGATGCGGGTCCGCTTCGCGTCGCTGCGCAGCTGGCTCACGGGCGCGTCGCGCTACAAACAGAGGCAGACGAAGGCCAAAATGATCGGCTTCGCCTTTCTGATGCTCTACGCGGGCGCGGCCTATGCCTTTCTGTTTTACAGCTATTTTTCCGCGATCAGCCGCCCGTACTATGAGGCCGGGATCGGCTGGACCTATTTTGCCATGTTCGCGATCACGAATTTCGCGCTGATGTTCGCCGGAAGCATTTTTGCGGCGAAAGCGCAGCTCTATGAGGCGAAGGACAACGAACTGCTCCTCTCGATGCCGATCCCGCCGTCGGTCATTCTGGCGAGCCGGATGCTGACCCTGCTGCTGATTAACCTTGTGTTCGATCTTATCACGGCGATCCCGGCGGGCATCGCGTGGGCGCGGTTCTGCCCGGTCGACCCGATCGGCGCGGCGGCGTTTGTCGTGATCGTCCTGCTGCTGCCGCTGTTCTCGCTCTCGCTGTCCATCCTGTTTGCGTGGCTGCTTTCGCTGCTGACCCGCAGGATTCAGAAGAAAGCCCTGCTCTCCACGGCCTTTTCGCTGGCGTTTCTGGGCGCGTATTTCGCGCTGGTCACGCAGGCGCAGACCGTGGTCGCGAAACTCGCCCAAAACGGGGAGGCCGTCGCCGCGCGGCTCGGCGGCGTCTCCGTCCTTTACTGGATTGGCACGGCGGTCGCGGACGGCAACCCGCTCGCGCTGCTTCTTTCCGTGATCTGCATGACGCTGCCGTTCGCGCTCGCGTACTGGCTCGTCTCCAAGACGTTTATCCGCGCCGTAACCGCGAAATTCGGCTTCAAGACGGCGGTCTATAAAGAAAATATGCAGAAAGTCTCCGGCGTCTTTTCCGCCCTGTATCAGCGGGAGCTGCGCCGGTTTACGTCCAGCTCCGCGTACATGATCAACGCGGGATTCGGGGCGATCATCCTCGCGGTCGGCGGCGCGGCGCTGCCGTTTCTGGGCATTACGGAAAAACTTCCGCTTCCGCAGGAGCTCTATTGCCCAATCCTGATCCTTATCATCTGCATGATCTCCGGGATGACGAACATCACGGCGGCCGCCGTGTCCATCGAGGGCAGCGCGCTCTGGATCGCCCGGTCCGTGCCGGTCGACACGGCCGATCTGCTAAAGGCGAAGCTGCTGCTGCACCTGAGCATCGCCGGCCCGGCGACCGTGATCGCACAGGCGGGCGTGATCTTCGCGGTCGGCCCGTCGTGGCAAAATCTGATCTGGTGCCTGCTTACGCCGCTCGCGTTTACGGCGTTTACGGCGCTCTCCGGGCTCGTGGCGAACCTGCGGCATCCGAATCTCGACTGGGTCAACGAGACGCAGGCGGTGAAAAACGGGGTCGCCGTCCTGATCGCGCTGTGCGTGAGCACGGCCGCGGTCATGGCGATGGTCGCCGCCGGGTACGGGCTGTCCCTGCTGATGCCGCTCGGCGCGGCGACGGGGGTTGTGACCATGGCGCTGCTTCTCATTTGCTGGCTCCTTTACCGCTGGATCCTGACAGGCGGCGTCGCCGCCTACGAGAGGCTGAGCTGATGGCCGGCCGGCCGGGCATGCGTGGATTCCGCCCACCGCCGGGATGAAAATAAAAGCGCCGGGCAGGGGAGCGGCCCCGCCTCCGGCGCATATAAAAAAGAGAAACGGGCTGCGCCCGTTTCTCTTTTTATTTTTGAATTATATGCGCGGAGATTTCGCCGCGGGACAATCGGCCGCGGTTCCGGCGGGTCAGGCGAGCTCCCCGGGGAACGGGATGGACGCCGCCGCGCCGGGCCTTGAGACGGTGATCGCGGAGGCTCTGGACGCGAGGCGCAGGGCGCGCTCCGGGTCGGGCGATTCCGCGTAGCTGCTGAGGAAATAGCCGAGAAACGTGTCGCCGGCCGCGGTCGTATCGACCACTTCGGCCGGGAAGATCGGCTGAAACAACGCGCCATGCCGGTCGGCGAACCAAGAGCCGTCCGCCCCCACGGTGAGCACGATTTTGGCGGCGGGGTAGGCATCCAGCAGGGCGCGGAGGATCTCCTCCGGCCCCGTTTCGCCGGTCATCGCGCCGCCCTCCACCTCGTTGACAACGAAAATGTCCACGAGCTCCAGAGGGTATTTCGCGAGGATCTCGCCGGAGAAGGGGGAGGGGTTAAACAAAATCATGTTCCCGGCCTCGCTCGCTTTTTTCATAATCTCGGGGATCAGGTTGATCTCGTTTTGGAGGACGACGGCCCCGCCGTGGAATTCGGCGAAGACCCGGTCGACATAGCTTTGGGTAAACCCGGCGTTCGCGCCGGGGACCACGATGATGCTGTTTTGCCCGTTTTTATCCACCTGAATGATCGCGTGGCCGGTCTCCTCCGCGCAGATCTCCACAAAGCGGGTGTCGACGTTTTGCGTATGGAGAAAATCGAGGATGTCGCCGTCCTTTTCGCAGATCCTTGCCGCAAGGTAGGCCCCGCCGCCCGCACGGCTCAGCGCGATGGACTGATTCAGACCCTTTCCGCCGATCCCGGTCGTCACATCCCGGCAGGAGATCGTCTCCTTTTCCCGGACGATGTGATCGACATGATAGACAAGATCCCTGTTTGCGGAACCGAAGCTCAACAGATTCATATGACGTTCACCTCAGACAATGATAAAATTTGCCGATGAAAAATTATATGGCCCGGGTGCTTTTCCTGATTTTCAAAGCGGGTTCAAAAAAGGTGGTCTGTTTTTCCTCCTCGGGATGCTGGATCTCGTAGAGCGCGCGCATCGCGGCGCCCTCGCCGATCAGATAGGCGGGCTGCTTGATCGTGGTCAGCGGCGGGTCGAGCAGCTCGGAGAAAAAGACGTCGTCGAATCCCACGACGGAAATGTCCTCCGGGACCCGCACACCGGATTCCCCGAATTTTTTATAGAGGCCGTAGGCCATCATGTCGTTGAAAGAAAAGACCGCCGTGTAGCCCTCTTTGATGATCTGTTCCGCGGCTTTCATCCCGCCGGAGACCTGATAATTCCCCTCGATCACGGATTTTTCGCTGAACGGGACCTCGTTGTCGCGGTACGCGGCGCGCACGCCCTCCAAGAGCTCCGATGTGTTGAGCAGATACCTTGGCCCGGTCAGGCAGGCGATCTTCCGGTGGCCCAGAGAAAAAAGATGCTGCAGCGCGACGTACGCGCCCTTGCGGTGATTGAGGGTGACGGCCGAGCAGCCGATCGACATCACATAGCGGTCCACCATGACGACGGGTTTGCCGTAGGCCTCGATCGCGCTCTGGTAAAGGGGGATCAGCCCGGAGGAGGAATCCGACGCGATCGTCATGATGATCGCGTCCGCGCCCGCGGCGATGAACATGTCGAGATAGCTCAGGTCGTTTTTGGCGATGTCGTTCGTGCTCGCGATGATAAGGCTCATCTTGTCCCGCGCCACGGCGTCGCCGACGCCCTTCGTGAGATCGGCGAAAAACATGTTGCTGGGGTCGGGGATGATGAGCCCGATCGTTCGGCTGTTCTTCTTCACAAGGGTGACCGCGGCCTGATTCGGATGGTAATTCATCTCTTTGGCGGTGCGGACGATCAGCTCTTTCTTCTCCGGGGAGATGCGGTTTTCCCGATTGTTGAGGACGAGAGACACCGCGGTGGTCGAGACGCCGAGCTTCTCCGCGATGTCTTTGATGGTCACTTTCATACTGCCAGCCCCTTGTGATAAATATTTATCAAATATAAATTCATTATATTGCAGAGATTTCGTTTCGTCAAGGGAATTCGGGCGCGCCGGGGCGTCGTTTTCCAACATATTTTCTATTTTCATTTCCCAATCTTGAAAAAAACCAGTAAATCTGTTAGTTTTATTTATCATTTATAAATAACCTTGCATAAATTAAAGGAAAGCCCGGGTGAAAATTATATATATATTGACAACATTATTTAGATGGTGCTATACTTTGCATGGTTAAACGCTTTATCTGCTGGATGGGAGGAGCGTCCGCTTGCTGGAACTTTCGTTGGGCTCCGCGATCTGCCTTGAACTGCTGACCGCGTTTTTGTGGGGATCTTGGTATCAGGTGATCAAGCGGATCGGGGATTATCCCATTCCGGCCTTCATGATCTGGCTCTATCTTTTCTCCAACGCCATCATCTGGGGCGCGGCGGTCCTTTTCCGGTCGGTTTTCGTGCCGCAGGGGATCTTCGCCGCGGTCGCCGAAAAGCCGGGCCTCTCGCTGTTTTGTTTCCTCTGCGGGATCCCGTTCGGCGTCGGGATCCAGATCGGCATGATGATTATGAAAAAGGTGGGGCTGATCCTCTCCATCTCCATCATGTCCCCGCTCGGCATTCTTTCCGGCACGATCATCCCGATGCTGGTGAGCGGCCTGCCGGAGGGGATCACGCCGGCGACTTTAATCCTGATCTCGCTCGTCTTTCTCGGCGGCACGCTGCTGAGCCAGCTCTCCGGGGCCCTGCGCGACAGGGAGCGCAGGGCGCGGGGGGATCTTCGCGCGCGGGACGGGACGGCCCGCCCCGACGCCAAAATCTACCTCTTGTTTGGGATCAACATCCTGCTCGGCTTCGGATACACGCTGGGCGTCTCCTACGGCATGGCGTCCGTGACCAACCCGGACGCGCTCCCGCCGATGCTGTGCTGCGCGATCATCTGCTTGGGCGCGCTCGCGGGGACTTTGATCTTGTCGTCCGTCCGCTTGGTACATACGCGGGAGCTCGGCCGGTTCTTTCATACGCCGCCGAAGGTCGTCCTGTTTTCCTTTTTGTCCGCGATCGGGCATTTCGGCGGCAACGTCACCAACATGATGGCGGCCCCGCTGCTGAGCCTCTCCGTGGCGTGGCCGATCACCACGACGAGCAACATCTGGGCCTATTTCTGGGGCATCCTTTACGGCGAGTTTGAGGGAACCTCCCGGAAGGTGAAAGGCCTGCTCGCGGCCGGCGTGCTTCTGTACGCCGCCGGCGTCCTGTTTTTGTATATGGCCCTGTATCGCTGATGCAGATCCGTATAATAATGAAGATTGAGAAAAAGAAATAACGGAGGAGGAAATCGCATGAAATTTCAAAAAATGGCGGCTCTGTTTCTTGCGCTGCTGATGGTTCTCCTGCTATCCGCATGCGGCTCGAAGGGGAGCGAGAAGACCGACCCGAATACCCTTTATCTCTTTACGTACACGCTTTCCGACGAGGCGCAGGAGGCCGCGTGGTCGGAGGTCTTCGCGGACTATGAGGCGGAGACCGGCATCAAGGTGGAGGCCACCTATCAGGGCACGTGGTCGGAGACCCCGGAGCTGCTGACGGCGGCCAAGCTTGCCGGCACGCCGATCGACATTTTCATCAACGGCGTGGGCCTGATTCAGTCCCCGCTCGGGCCGGGCGCGATGGTCAAGGACCTGACCACGCTGGTCGGCGACGACATCATCGGCCGGTACGAGGAGGGCGTCCTCGACAGCTGCTACATGGGCGACCACCTGTGGTGCCTGCCGCTCGCGGACGGCGGATGCTGGTGCATCGTCTACAACAAGGCGATCTTTAACGAGCTCGGCTTGGAGATCCCCTCCACGTTCGAGGAGCTCGCGCACTGCGCCGACGTCATCAACACCGAGCTCGGCATCACCCCGATGATGATCAACGGCAAGGAATCTTGGTCGTGGCCGGGCATCTATATGTCCACCTACGGCGAGGCGACGGGCGGCCAGTCCATCGAGAACGTCGAGGCCTTCCTGAGCGGCGAAAAGACCTTTAACGGCGAGGCCGAAATTCAGGCCTTCGACTGGATCTCCGATCTCTTTGAGGCGGGCATCATGAAGGCCGACAGCCTCGATACCGACTCCACCGGCCTGATCGCCGCGTTCGCGCAGGAGAAATGCGCGATGCTCTTCACGCTCGACAGCTACGTCACCTACTGCGAGGCCGCCAACCCCGATCTGGAGGTCGGCGTGATGCCGTACCCGGTCATGGAGGGCGCCACCGATTACTATTACGGCTACGGCATCGGCGACGGGAGCCTGTGCATCCCGTCCTTCATCGAGGATGATCGGATCGCCATGGCCGTCGATTTCATCGAGTTCGTCACGAGGCCCGAGGAGGCGGAGAAGATCCTCACCTGCGACGGCCCGACCAAATTCAAGATCTTTAAAGACATCGACACCGACCCGTCCGAATTCGTCGCCGAGATGAACGAAGTCGTCACGCCGCACGCGGTCACCTACCTCGACTGGATCTGGCCGGCGGAGATCAACGACGCGTTCTGCCAAGGCATTCCGGCGCTGGTCTCCGGCACGATCACGTCCGAGCAGGCCTGCGGGCTTGTGCAGGACGCCTACGACACCATCGTGCAGGAGGACAACTATATCTATCAGTGGTGGAACAACTTCACGGAGGAAGAGGCGAAGCTCGTCTATCCCGGCTGATCCTCTCCGTTACAGGTAAAAGAAAAAACGGCGGTATCTTCCTGATTTAAGGCCGGTACCGCCGTTTCCAAAATGCGAAATCCACGGTTTTTATAGCTCGCGGCGGTCCGGCAAAAAGCCGGCCCGGCCTTCTCTTGGGGGTGAGTCCTTTGCGGAAAAAACTGGCCGTGTGGAATGAAAAAGGGTTTCCGTACTTCATGTGCGCGCCCGCCGTGATCCTGTTCTCCGTCTTTACGATCTGCCCGTTCCTGACCGGCCTCTCCGTCAGCTTTTTTAAGTGGGACGGCTACGGCTCCATGAGCTGGAACGGGATCTTGAACTATTTTTATGTGTTCAAGGACGACGTCTTCTGGCAGGCGATCAAAAACACCTTTGCCTACGCCGCGCTGGTCACGGTTTTTAAGAACATCATCGCGCTCGCGCTCGCGTTCGTCCTCGTAAAAAAGATCCCGGGCAGGGATTACCTGCGGGCGGGCATCTACATGCCGGTGATGATGTCCTATGTCGTGATCGGCATCCTGTGGACGTGGATCTACAACCCCACGTTCGGCCTGCTCAACGCGTTTTTGAAAGCGGTCGGGCTGGAGCATCTGATCGTCGGCTGGCTCAGCGATTCGACCTACGCGCTCGTCAGCGTGATCTGGGTCGACATCTGGAAATGGACCGGCTACCACATGGTGCTCTACATCGCGGGCCTTCAGGCGATCTCCAAGGATTATTACGAGGCCGCGTCCATCGACGGCGCGAGCGGCTGGCAGAAACTGCGCTACATCACGATCCCGCAGCTCAACAGCACGATCGTTGTCAACGTGCTGATGTCCGTCACGGGCGGGCTCGTCTCCAACTACGACATCGTCCATATCATGACCGACGGCGGCCCCTTCCACGCGACGGAGGTCTCGGCCACCTATATCCTGCGAACAGCCTTCCAGTACAGCAACATGGGGAAGGCAAACGCGATGAGCATGATCCTTTTCGTCATGACCTTCCTCTTCGGCTTCTTGCAGCTCAAGATCATGACCAAGGAAAGCAGCTACGATTAAGGGGGGATGGCTATGACGAAACTCAAACGGTTTTTGCCGGGGCTGCTCTGGTTTTTCTTTGTCGCGTTCTTCTTTGTCGTGTGCGTCTACCCGCTGGTCTGGATGATCCTCGGCTCGCTCAAAGCGGAGGGCGAGTTTTATACGAACATCTGGGGCCTGCCGCAGGCCCCGCAGCTTGAAAATTATAGGAACGCGTGGAAGCAGGGGGAGCTCGGGCAGAAATTTCTCAACAGCTTCCTCGTCACCGCCGGCGCGGTCGCCATCATGATCCCGGTCAACTGCTGCGCGGCCTACGCGATCGGACGGATCAACTTCCGCTTCCGGAAGCTGATCTATTCGTTCCTGCTGCTCGGCATCATGATCCCGAGCGGCGTGCTCGGCATCCCGACCTATCAGGTCGCGCTGTTCCTCAATTTAAATAACACGCGGATCGGCCTGATCCTGCTCTACGCCTCCGGCTCCATCGCGATGGGCGTCTTCATCATGCGGGCGTTCTTCATTTCGCTGCCCAAGGGGCTCGAGGAGGCGGCGATGATCGACGGCGCGACGCGATTCCAGAGCTTCACGCGCATCATCCTGCCGCTCGCGAAGCCGGGCATCGTGACGCAGGTCATTTTTAGCGGCCTCGGATACTGGAACGAATATTATTTTGCCAACCTGATGCTCACCGAGGACAGCATGCGCACGCTGCCGGTCGCGGCCGCGAACTTCATCGGCCGCCACGGCGTGGATTACACGGTGCTTTTCGCGGCGCTGGTGATCATCTCCATCCCGATCATCATCGTCTATCTGATCGCGCAGAAGGGCTTTGTAGAGGGCCTTTCCGCCGGAGCCATCAAAGGCTGAACATTTTCCGACAGGGAGGGGTTTCTTTTGAATTTCGAAAATTATCATTACCGGATCCCCGGGACCCGGATCAAAAAAGTGATCATCGACACGGACGCGAAGAACGAGGCGGACGACCAGTTCGCGATCACCCACGCGCTGCTCTCGCCGAGCTTCGATATCCGGGGCGTGATCGCCACCCATTTCGGCCACGCGCGCATCGAGGACTCCATGGAGGCGAGCTGGGAGGAGCTGAACCGCATTCTCGGCTACATGGGGCTTCAAGGGAAAGTCCGCGCGGTCAAGGGCTGCCGGACCAACATCAAGATGAGCGCCGAGCCGTCCTTCTTTAAGTGGTACAAACCGGAGGAGAGCGACGGCGTCGAGCTCATCATCGAGGAGGCCGACCGGTGCCTCAACGAGAAGCTCTGGATCGGCGTGCTCGGCCCGATGACCAACGTCGCCTCCGCGCTGCTCAAACGCCCGGACATCGGCAAAAAGCTCGTCGTCGTCTGGAACGGCGGCGCGACCTACCCCGCGGGCGGGCGGGAGTTTAACCTCGTCAACGACATCGCCGCGGCGAACGTCGTCCTGCAGTCCGACGCCGAGGTCTGGCAGATCCCGACCAAGGTCTACGACATGCCGCGGGTCAGCCTCGCGGAGCTGCAAGTGAAACTGGAGCCCTGCGGCGAGATCGGGCATTATCTTTTCCGTCAGCTGATCGAGTTTTTGACCATGGCGGACGCGAACGGCTGGCCGATGAGCGAGGTGTTTTCCATCTGTGACGAGACGGTCATCGGCGCGCTGCTCGACGAGCAGCCCTTCAACGTTAAGTGGACGCCCGCGCCCGCGATCTCCGAGGAGATGTTCTATTTTCCGCGCGAAAACGCGAAAATGATCAAGGTTTACCAAGAGATGGATCTCCGCGTCGTGCTGGAGGATCTTTTCTGCAAGCTCGCGATCTGCTATCCGCCGAAAAAGTGAGGGGATTTCTATGAGAACCGTCAAGGCGCGGCCGCTGACCTTGGAATCGTTTTCGCCCTACGGGCAATTCGCCGATCTTCTGCACCCGGAGGGTGAGAAAATCGGCGAGCTGCCGGTCGCGTTTTACCGCGACATGGTCAGCGTCTTTACCGGGGAGCAGGTGACCTCCTTCTCCGTCGTGCTTACGTCAAAGCGGGCGATGGTCCCCGAGGACGCGGAGCAGCATGTCGCCGGGACGGAGGTGCTGATCCCGCTCGACGGCGACATCGTCGTCTTCGCGGCGCCGGCCACCGACCGCGTCTATCCCGCCGGAAAAGAGGAGGCGTTCGTCGTGCCGAAGGGGACCATGGTCGCGTTTAGGCCCGGCGTGTGGCATAAGGCGCCGTTCCCGGTCGACCGGGAGACCGTCAGCACTGTGGTCGTCCTGCCGGAGCGGGAATACGCGCGGGACTGCGTGGTCATCCCGCTCGAGGGCGACGCCCGGTTCGCCATCGAGCTATAAGAAAGCCGATTGAAGCGGCGGTGCCTTGCCTTGAGAGGACGGCTTTCCGAAAGGGGAAAAACCCCGTCCCGTCTCCGCCCGGCGTCCGCCCAATATGGATTTTCGGAGGCCCCCGGTCATATTCTATGGCCGGGGGCCTTTTCCTATTTTGTTGGAATGGGGAAGAAGCCGCCCGAGACCATTTTCGCATAGCCGAAGGCCGCGCCACGGAAGAAAAGTCCCCGCGCCGCGCGGGTGAGTTTTTTTCCCCGGACGATCAAAAAGGCGGGCGGCGCAAAGTTCGATCTATACAGTCCGATTTTTTTGAGGTATAATAATAAAAACATAACCTTACGCGCCCCGCGCGGGGGACGGCCGCCGTTCGTTTTTTCGCGGCGCTCGATGAGCACGGGCCGGATGGCTAATAAAACACCGTGCTCAAGCCGTTTCTAAAAGTCGGGAATCATACATTATAAATAAAAATCAATCACAAAGGAGAATGCGGGATGGGTCTGATCAAAGCGCTCTTTGGAGCGACGGGCGGCACGCTGGCGGATCAGTGGCGCGAATATTTCTATTGCGATTCGCTCGAAGAGGATGTCTTGGCGACAAAGGGCATAAAACGCACCAGCGCCAGAAGCTCCAACACCAAAGGGGAGGACAATATCATTTCCAACGGCTCCGCCATCGCGGTCAACGACGGCCAGTGCATGATCATTGTGGAGCAGGGCAAGGTCGTGGATTTCTGCGCGGAGCCGGGACAGTTCACCTACGACACCTCCACGGAGCCGAGCCTTTTCTACGGCCCGCTCGGAGAGGGCATCATTAACACCTTCAAAACCATCGGCAAGCGCTTCACGTTCGGCGGCGACACCGGCAAGGATCAGCGCGTCTATTATTTCAACACCAAGGAGATCCTCGGGAACAAATACGGCACCGCGAACGCGGTCCCGTTCCGCGTCGTGGATCAGAATATCGGGCTCGATATCGACATCGCGATCAAATGCTTCGGCGAATATTCCTACCGGATCGTCGATCCGATGCTGTTTTACACCAACGTCTGCGGCAACATGACCGGGGATTTCCTGCGCGCGACGATCGACAGCCAGCTCAAGACCGAGCTGATGACGGCCCTGCAGCCCGCGTTCGCGAAGATCAGCGCGATGGGGATTCGTTACAGCGCGCTTCCGGGGCATACGGACGATCTGGCGGACGCCCTCAACGAGGTCCTCTCCGAGAAATGGGGGAAGCTGCGCGGCCTCAAGGTCGTGAGCTTCGGCGTCAGCTCGGTCAAGGCCCCCGAGGAGGACGAGGCGATGATCAAGGAGCTGCAGAGGAACGCGGTGCTCCGCAATCCGACGATGGCGGCGGCGAATCTCGCGGGCGCGCAGGCGCAGGCGATGCAGGACGCCGCGAAAAATCAGGGCGGCGGCGGCGCGTTTATGGCCTTCGCGGGCATGAATATGGCGGCGAACGCGGGCGGCGTCAACGCGAACGCCCTCTACGGGATGGGCCAGCAGGCGGCGCCGGCCGCGGACGGCTGGGACTGCCCGGCCTGCGGGAATAAAGGCAACGCCGGGAAATTCTGCCTCGAGTGCGGCGCGAAAAAGCCGGAGCCGAAACCCGCCGAGGGAAACTGGGACTGCCCGGCCTGCGGGCATAAGGGCAACGCCGGGAAATTCTGCCTCGAGTGCGGCGCGAAAAAGCCGGAAGCGAAGCCGGAGGGCTGGGCCTGCCCGCAGTGCGGAGCCGTCAACAAAGGAAAGTTCTGCATGGACTGCGGCGCGAAAAAACCGGAGGGCGAGCCTCTTTATAAATGCGACAAATGCGGCTGGGAGCCCGCGGATCCGGCGCACCCGCCGAAATTCTGTCCGCAGTGCGGGGATCCCTTTGACGGCGGCGACGTGAAGTAAGCGGCTTCGCGAGTCCGCGCCGGTTCCATAAAAACGAAACGCGCCCCGTCTTTCGGGAGGATTTCCACGTAAAAACGCGGAATCTCCGGAGGCGGGGCGCGTTTTTTATCTTCGAGGCGGCCTTGTCCGCGCGGCGGTTGCTTTCGCGGCCGGGAGCCCGCGTCTCGTTTTCGGCGCGGCCGCCGCTCGCGGGACGGATTTTACAAATTTTTTAAAAAATCCCGCCGCGGCCATGTCGGGCGGATGAGCAAAAAGAGAGCACTTTCCTTTATCGCTAATAATTACCGATCATAAATTTTCGCGATAGGAAAACAATATTCTTGCAAACGCAAATCACAAGCAAAACAAGGAGTGAAAAATTGATGGCTAACAAGCAGGCGAAAAGTTCTCTCGAACAGTTCAAACAGCAGGCTGCGAGCGACGTCGGTGTCAATCTGAAACAGGGTTATAACGGCGATCTCACTTCCCGTCAGGCCGGTTCCGTCGGTGGACAGATGGTCAAAAAGATGATCGAGTCCTATGAAAACAACATGAATGCATAAGTGATCCGGCCTTTGGCGGATCGCGGAGCCGGATGAACGCCGGCTCCTTTTTTTGAGGAAATCAAGCATAGCCGCCCGGTTTTTATGCCGTTTTCGTCTTTTTTTCTGCTTTTTTGCTATTTTTAAAGCCGGATTCGGCTGGAAACAGTTGAAATTACTGGAATATCTCTTTATAATAAGATATTAGAGGAAATTCGCGTTTCGGGAGGTGACCATATGGCGTTTGCCGACGATCTAAAAAAAGCGGAAAAACTGCGCGCTTCCGGCAGAAACAGCGCCGCGGTCGCCGTCTTGGAGTCCGTCTGGGTGGACCGCCTGACGAAGCAGGAGCTGCGGCAGCTTCGGGAATTTTTTGATTTGATCCCGGAGCAGGAGCGAAAAAACTCGATGGTCCATTGCCTTCAGGAGATGAGGCTCCGCTGGCTGGAGGGCCGTTTTTCCGAGATGGACCGCTGGTATGGCGCGCTGACCGCCCGCAGGGGCAAATTCCACGAGGATTCCCCGGCAAGAGCCCAGCTTGAAATTTATATCTGCTCCGCAAATCTGCTGCGCGTGCCGAAGGAAAATTCCCGCCTGCTGCTGATGCTCGGGATTTTATATAACGGCGGCAGGGGCCGCTCGCCCTACCCGATCCTGCCGACCTGCCGCATGCCGAGCGTGCTGCGCGGCGCGAGAGATCTCTCCGATCTGACGATCTACGCGGGCGCGGTGAGCTCCATCGTCCGCCCGATGCTGTCGGCGCTCTACTGCGGGGATGGAAGCGGGCTGGTCGAGTGCGCGCGCGCCGAGATGTTTTATGAGCAAAACGATCCGACCTCGGCTTCGCTGGAGATCGCCTCCGCGCTGCGCGCGCAGGAGCCGGAGATCCTGTTTGTCACCTATGCGCTCATGGCCCGCCTGCGCGCGCTGAAGCCGAGCGGCCCGGGCTGGCAAGACGCCGTGGAGCACCTTGCCCATATTTTGGAGGAGCGGCATGCGGATTGGCTCATCCCGAACTTCGAGGCGTTCCGGGTCCGCATGGAGGCGCTCTCCGGCAACATGGACGCGGTGCGGCTCTGGCTGGATGCCTCGGAGAACGAGTGGGATGGGATCACGCCGGAAAATTTTTACCGGATGATGACGAAAGCCCATGCCTATCTGAGCCTTGGCCGGTATCAGGAGGCGCTCTCCCTGCTCGAGCAGCTCGAGCAGGCGATCTTGAGGGACAACCGTGTGCTCGACCATGCCGACGCCCTCTCCTGCATGGCTTTGGCGCTGGAGGCGCTGGGGAGGCGGGAGCTTGCGCTGGAAAAGCTCGGGGAGGCGCTCGACGCGGCCGAGCCGTTTGAGTATGTCCGCGTCGTCGCGGACAAGGGCGGGGCGATGCTCCCGCTGCTGGACGCGCTCTGCGGGAGCGGCGCCTATTTCGGTCGTGTCCGCCGGACGGCGGAGGAGTTCGCGGCCGTCTATCCGGATTTATACGCGGTTCCGTCCGCGTTTTAATAAGAATCGCTTTTACGACATCGCGGGATGCCGTTTTTTTATGCCCATTGAAACATCCGGGCCGGTTTTCCTTTGCCGAAACGTCCGGGCAAGCTTTCAACCATTGGAGTTTCGGGGGATTTTCGTCCGGGAAGGGCCGGTGAGTGGAGATCCGCCCGCCGGGGGCTTCGGCAGGGCTTCCGCTTGCCGAAACGTCCGGGCAAGCTTTTGACCGCCGAAACCTCGGGGGATCTTCATCCGGGAAGGGCCGGTGAGTAGAGATCCGCCAGCCGGGGGCTTCGGCAGGGCTTCCGCTTGCCGAAACGTCCGGGCAAGCTTTCGACCGCCGAAACCTCGGGGGATCTTCATCCGGGAAGGGCCGGCGGCCGGGTCCCGGCCCGCCGAAAAAAGCACGCAAAAAACGCCCGCGGGATTCAGGCGAATCCTGCGGGCGTTTTATCATTTTGGCTTACCGCACCGTCTTTTTCTGTCTTTTGAAAAGATAATTTCGGAAGGAGATGACGTTCATGGCGAGAAACAAAAGCGTCACGACGCCGAGCGTGAGCCACGCCTTGCCGATGCTGGACGGCGCGACGCTCAGCAGCAAAAGCATCGGAAACCCGAACAGGATCGCCCACGGCTGGTGATAGACGAGGTTGCTGGCGGCTTGGGTCTCAAATCTCGGGTCGGTCTCGCGCAGCAGGATGATTCCGGTGCTGGCGGTGCCGGTCAGCATGCCGTAAAGGGACAGAAACGCCTCGTCCCGGTAGAGATGAAACACCTTTTTGCAGACGATATCCAAGTAGAAATAGGTGGTCACGCCGCCCAGCAGGCACAGCAGCGCCAGAGGGACCACAAAACTCTGATGCTTGAAGGCGGAGAGGTCGATCGCGGCGATGGAGGCCACCACCATGATATCGAACATGAAGCCGGAGATCCGGTTTTGCATGAAGTTGTTTGTGTACTCGCGGTGGATCACGCCTTTCTTTTTCAGCGCGTTGAGCACGGCCTTGAGCAGCAGCGCGAACAGCGTGCCGAGCAGGAAGTTAAACGGCCAGAGCGTCGTTTTTAGGATCGTGCCGAAGCCCCCGAGCGCCCCGGAATCCGTCAGCAGGTTGACGCCGAGCAGGAAGAGATACGCCATGCTGTAAGCCAAAAACACCAGCGCGACTTGGACGGTGAATTTGTCCATCGCCTCGGTCATCGGGATCTCTTTTTCTCCCAGAATATCGCCCAGCGTGACGTGCTCTGATTCGGAGGAGGAGCCGATTTCCCCGGAGAAACGGCCTTTTTTGCGCAAAATGTTCAGGTAGATAACCCCGCCGACGCTCGCCGCGATAAATCCCATGGCCGCGACGGTCAGGCCGAAGCTGGTGCCGTCCGTGAAGCCGTAGCTGTTTTCGTAGGTGCGGCCCCACGTGTAGGCATTGCCCGGGCCCTGCCCGTAGCCGAGCGGCAGCAGCATGCCGGAGGCGAAAAAGCTGCCCAGAGAATAATAGCAGGCGATGGAAATCGCCATGCCGAGCACGGCCTGCATCAAATAGGTCGCGACGACGGTGACGCCCGAATCAAACCCACCGGTCTTCATCGTGCGGTCCTTCTGCGGCTCCGTGTTGCGTAAGGACATCGCCACAAACCCCAGCCCCAGCCCATGGTAGGTGAGCATCTCCAGCGTGGCGGTCCGCAGGAGGGGCTCGCCCGTGATTTGTCTATAAAAATACCCGAGAAATAAAATCAGAAAACCGCCGAGGACGGAGCTTGGAATCATCAGCTTGCGCAGGGCGGGGATCATGTTTCGCAGCGTGTTTGCCGTCATCATCGCGAAAAAGAGCAGGGTCAATGTCACGACGAAGGACCATACTTCCTTATCCCAGAGGTTGATTCCGGTTGTCATAAAGGCACCGCCTTTCGTTACTGTGATACCTCTATACTAATCCTCCGTGTGAACTATGTTTGAACCGCAAAAAAACGTCCCGGGTGGCGGCGGACTTGAATGAGCGAAAGGCCCTTCGGAAAGCCGATCGCTATGGGATAACTTCACGGCCGCCGTTCTCTGGAATCTTTTAAAAGGCCGGATATCATGAGATCATCCATGGTCCCGCGCGCGGGACCGCCCGGCAAAAAGAGCGCTCCGCCCGTCTCCGGGCGAAGCGCTCTTGCTTCTGAAAAAACGCAAGGGAATCTGCATGTAAAGGCGATTCGCTTGCCGGACGAGCGTTTCTGATTCGGGAGAAAAATCAGCAGGGGAGCCTCACCGTGAAGGCGACCCGGCCGCCGGGCGTCGTCTCGACGGCGATTTTGCCGCCGTGGAGCTCTGCGATCCGCTTCGCCAGCGCGAGCCCCAGACCGAAGCCCTCCTTCCGGTGTTCGCCCTCCTGCTGATAAAAGAGCTCGAACGCCCGGACGGTCGTCTCCTCCGAGACGCCGGCGCTATCGTTTACGAAGACCGCGGCGACCGTGGAATTCTCCTTTCGCAGGGAGACGGATACGCCGCCGCCGGCGGGCGAAAATTTAACCGCGTTGTCGAGCAGATTGAACCAGACGCAGGAGAGCAGGTCCTCGTCGCCGGTGAAGGGGATCTCCGGCAGGCTCACGTCGAGGCGGAGCTCCTTCGCGCGCCATTTCGGCTCGAGCTGGAGGATGGACTGCCGGATCTGCTCGTCGAGAGAGAACGTCCGCTTTTTTTCGGTGATTTTCTGGTTGTCGAGGCGCGAGATGCGCAAGAGATTCCCGGTCATCTCCGAGAGGCGCTCGGTCTCCTCGGCGATGAAGCCGGCGTATTCGCGCTGCTCCGCCTCGGTGAGACCGCCGCTTTGGAGCAGCCTCGCGTAGCCGCCGATGATCGAGAGCGGCGTTTTAAATTCGTGGGAGACGTTGGAGATGAAGTCCCTGCGGAGGTAGTCGTTGCTTTTGAGCTCCCTGACCATCAGGTTGAAGTTCCGCTGGAGCTCTTGATACTCGAGCGTCCTGCCGGCCGCGCGCTCCTTGAAGTTGAGGCGGACGTCGAAATTGCCCGCGGCGATCTGCTCCGCCGCCTTGGAGAGCTCCACGATCGGGTTCGACGTGCGGCGCGACATCAAAACGACCATGCCGATCACAAAACAGGCGGAGATCAGGAGCAAAATGACGTCCTTGACCGCGTATTCGGAGATCAGGTGCTCGAGATCCTCCCGATTGAGGATTTCGCCGTTTCGGATCAGCGCCGACAGGCTCAGCGTGTAGGCGGAGCTGAGCGCGACGACGATAAAAAAGGTCAGAGCCAGCCGGAACCGGATCCGTTTCATATCAAGGCCCCCTTCATTTGAGCACCGCCCGGTATCCCAGCCCGCGGACGGTCTGGATTTCAAACCCTGTAAAGTTTAACAGCTTTTCACGAAGGCGCTTGATGTGCGTGTCCACGGTCCGGGGGTCGGAGTCGCTGTCGTAGCCCCAAATCTCATCCATCAGGTTCTGCCGCGAAAAGATCTTGTTCGGGTAGGAGAGCAGCATCCGCAGCAGCAGATATTCCTTTTGGCGCAGCGGGACGGCGTTTTCCTTATCCGAGACGGAAAGCGCGTCCGAGTCGAGCGTGCAGCCGCCGATCTCCGTGACGGATTCCCGCATCATGTTGCAGCGCCGGAGCAGGGCCTCGATGCGGAGCAGCAGCTCCTCCATGTTGACGGGCTTGGTCATGTAGTCGTCGGCCCCGCGGCGGAATCCCTCGCGCTTGTCGCAAAGCGCGTCCTTCGCCGAGACGATCAGCACCGGGACGGTGAGATTCGCCCCGCGGATCTCCGCGGTCAGCTCGTAGCCGTCCATCACGGGCATCATGAGGTCCACGACGATCAGATGGACGCTGGTGTGCTCCATCACGTCGAGCGCGGCCGCGCCGTTTTCGGCCTCATAGACCCCGTAGCCGGCGCGCCGGAGATAGATCTGCATCAGCCTGCGCAGCTCCGCGTTGTCCTCCACGATCAGAATGTTCGTCATACGCCCGCCTCCCTTTGCGGCTCCAGTATAACATATCTGTTTTATGAACTCAATTTGAACTTTTAGGCGGCAAAATTTTTCAATAAAAAATGCCGGGAGGGGAAGGCCCCCGCCGGCATTTTTGGTTTGCGATCAGTTACATTTCGACCATCCGCAGGAGCGGCAGGAGACGCAGCCGCCCTCGTGCTCCAAAACCTCGCCGCACTCCGGGCAGCGTCTCAGCGGGCGCGGGCCGGAGGCTTCCAGCTCCGCCTGCGGCGGGTCGGCAGTCATGCTCTCGGCGGAGACGTTCGTGTCCCCTTTGATCTGCATGTCGTAGACTTTCTTTATGACCCTCGCGATCGCGTCCGGGCAGCTCGTGCACTTGAGGCCGGGCTGGCGGACGGTGGACGGGCAGCGGATGCCGCGGATCTGCTTGATGATCTCGTCGATGCTGATGCCGCTGCGCAGGGCGACGGAAATCAGCCTCGCGGTCGCCTCGGACTGGCTCGGGCAGCCGCCCTCCTTGCCGGTGTTGGTGAAGATTTCGCAGATGCCGTCCTTATCGTAGTTGACGGTGACATAGAGGTTGCCGCAGCCGATCCGCATGCGCTCTGTGATGCCGAAGACGGTGTCGGGCCTCGGCCTCGGGACGATCGCGTGCTCAACGACCGTGACGACGGGGGTCTCCTCTTTTTTCTCCTCCTTGCCGATGTTCAGCACTTGGGAATCCCGGCTGCCGTCGCGGTAGATCGTCACGCCCTTGCAGCCGAGGCGGTACGCCAGATCAAAGACGTGGCGAACCTCCTCCTGCGTGGCCTCGTGCTTAAAGTTGACGGTCTTGGAGACGGCGTTATCGGTGTGCTTCTGGAAGGCGGCCTGCATCCGGATGTGGTACTCGGGGCTGACGTCGTGCGCGGAGATGTAGACGCGGCGGATGTCCTCCGGGATTTCGAGAATGTGCACGAGGGAGCCGTGCTCGGCGATCCGGCCCATCAGCTCCTCGGTGGCGAGGCCCCGCTCCTCGAGCAGGGATTTGAGCACGGGGCTCACCTCGACCATCTTGGTGTTGTCCATGATGTTGCGGATATAGGCGTAGGCGAAGACCGGCTCGACGCCGGAGGAGCACCCCGCGAGGATGGAGAGGGTGCCGGTCGGGGCGATGGTGGTGACGGTCGCGTTGCGCAGCGGCTGGCCGTCTTTGTAGATGCTTTCCTCAAAAAGCGGGAAAGCGCCGCGGATTTTCGCAAGCCTCGCGCTCTCCGCGCGGCCGGTCTCCGTGAGGAAGCCCATCAGGCTCTCGGCGAGCTCGACGGCCTCGTCGGAGCAGTAAGGGATGCCGAGCTTGAGCAGCAAATCCGCCCAGCCCATGACGCCGAGGCCGATCTTTCTGGTGGCCTTCGTGGTCCTGTCGATCTGCTCGAGCGGGTAGCGGTTGATGTCGATGACGTTGTCGAGGAAGTGGACGGCGTCCCGAACGATCTCGCTGAGGAGGTCGTAGTCGATCTCGACGCCGTCCTCCGTCTCCTTGGCGAGGACGGAGAGATTGATGGAGCCGAGGTTGCAGGACTCGTAGGGCAGCAGCGGCTGCTCGCCGCAGGGGTTCGTGCTCTCGATCTCGCCCTGCGCCGGGACGACGTTGTCCCGGTTGAGCCGGTCAAGGAAAAGGATGCCCGGCTCGCCGTTTCTCCAAGCGCCCTCGACGATCTTCTGGTAGACCTCGGAGGCGCTGAGCTGGCTGACGGCCTTTTTGGTGTGCGGGTCCACAAGGTCATAGGGCTCGCCCTTCTGGGCGGCCTCCATGAATTTTTCCGTCACGCCGACGGAGATATTAAAGTTGTTGAGCTCGCTGTTGTTCTTTTTGCAGTCGATAAACTCAAGAATGTCCGGATGGTCGACGCGCAGGATGCCCATGTTGGCGCCGCGGCGGGTGCCGCCCTGCTTCACGGCCTCGGTGGCCATGTTAAAAACCTTCATGAAGCTGATCGGGCCGGAGGCGACCCCGCCGGTGGAACGGACGGTGCTGCCTTTTGGGCGGAGTCTGGAGAAACTAAAACCGGTGCCGCCGCCGGACTGATGGATCAGCGCCGCATTTTTGAGGGAATCAAAAATGTCGATCATGCTGTCCTCGACCGGAAGGACAAAACAGGCGGAAAGCTGGCCGAGCGGGCGGCCCGCGTTCATCAGCGTGGGGCTGTTGGGCAGAAATTCGAGGTTGACCATCCTCTGATAGAATTGCTCCGCAAGCGCGCCGGTATCGGCTTCCGTATCGTAGTTTCTATCGGCGGAGGCGACGGCGGACGCGACTCTCCGGAAGAGATCCTCAGGAGTCTCCACGCATTCCCCTTGTTCATTTTTGACGAGGTATCTGCGTTCGAGCACGGCGATCGCGTTGTCAGTTAGCTTCATAAGTAACATCCTTTTCTATATGTTTTCTCCACTCCACTGCAAATCCGCCTCCATCCGAAAGACGAAAAAGCATAGCTAAATTATATCGTATGCCCCAAAGAAAGTAAAGGCAATTCTCGACACGGAACCCAAGAAACGAAAAAACGGAACTGAAAAAAAACGCGGCTTTCCCACGCCGCCCCTTTCAAAATATGGAAAAGTCAAGTATAATAAACTGGACAAAAACGGAAAGGGAGCTTTGTTTGATGATCAGCGTGCCCAAAAGGATGATCGCCGCGGCGGGGGGAGCGCTCCTCGTGACCGCCGGCCTGATCGGGAGCCAGATCCATACGCACCGGCCGGGCCCGGAGGCCGCCTGCACGGAGCCGCAGGTCTGCCTTGTCTGCGGGGAGATCCTCGAGGAAGCCAAGGGCCACACGCCGGGGCCCGCCGCCACCTGTACGGGGCAGCGGGTCTGCCTTGTCTGCGGGGAAGTCCTTGCGGAGGCGAAGGGCCATACGCCGGGCCCCGAGGCCACCTGCACGGAGCCGCAGGTCTGCTTGGTCTGCGGGGCGGTCCTCGCGGAGGCGAAGGGCCACGCGCCGGGGCCGGAGGCCACCTGCACGGAGCCGCAGATTTGCTCGGTCTGCGGGGCGGTCCTCGCGGAGGCAAGGGGCCACGCGTTTGTGATAAAAGGGGAGGCCCGCGCCTGCGCCGTCTGCGGCTATTCCGAAAAGATCGCCGGCAGCGCCGCCGCCGAGCCCGCCGGAACCGCTGATCCCGCCGGGACCGCCGGGACCGCCGGGACCGCGGAGACCCCGCGGCAGGTCGCCGCGGAGCCCGTCACCGCGCCGCAGACCGTGGAACTCTGCGACGAGACGGCGAGCGGCGTCCATTACCACAACACGATCAACGCCTATTATTCCGGCAACGTGCTGGTCTGCGGCGACTACGCGCTCGAATATTTCAGCTCCAATTCCTCCGGCAGCGGCTCCTACGCCTCGATCCTGACGGATTTCGCCGCGAAGTACCCCTCCGTCCGGGTCGCCAGCCTGCTGGTGCCCAAGAGCTGCGCCTTCAACGCGCCCTCCGGCTACGCGAACACGTACGACAGCCAGTCCGCGTTCATCGAGAACACCTATTCCATGATGTCCGGCGTCGTCACGGTCGACGCGGCGGGCCTGATGAAGCGGCACAGCGGCGAGTACCTCTATTACCGCACCGACCACCACTGGACCAGCCTCGGCGCTTACTACGCCTCCGCGGCGATGTGCGACGCCCTCGGCATCACGCCGCGCGAGATCTCCGATTACGCGACCGTCGTCAACACCGGGTTTATCGGCACGCTCTACGGCTACACGGCCGAGCCGCACCCGGCCTGCCTGCTTGCGAACCCGGATTACACGGTCGGCCATTACCCCAAGACCACTTACAGCATGACTTATTACAGCGGCGGCGAGGCCTATTCCGGCAGCGCGATCAACGGCGGCGCGAAAAGCTACGCCTCGATGTTCGTCTGCGGCGACCAGCCCCTGACCGTCATCCGGACGGAAAATCACAACGGCCGGAAGCTCCTGATCTTCAAGGAATCCTACGGCAACGCCTTTGTGCCCTATATGATCGACTACTTTGAGGAGATCGTCGTCGTCGACATCCGCAAATCCTGCAAAGGCACGGGCAAGCTCATCGGCGAGTACGGCATCACCGACGCGGTGATTGTCAACAACGTGCAGGCGGCCGTCAGCCTGCAAAGCAGCCTGCGGGAGAAGCTCGCCTCTTAAAAAAACAGCGGCGCCCGTCCCCGGGCCCCGGCGAAGCGGGACATCCGAAAACGGGCGCTTTCTTGGCGCCGCGCTCAGAGGTAAGGGCGAATGTCTTTCGCAAGACGGTCCTCGACCTCGGCCAAGCGCCGGACGACGCTTTTCGCCTGCTCGTCCGCGTCCTGATATTGATTCAGGTAACGGTTCAGCGATTTGACGCCCGTGTTGCAGCCGTCGATCATCAGATCGGCCACAGTGTCGTCGCCGGCGTCCACCGCCAGCTTGACGTTCGTTTTAAACCAGCTCATGCCCTCGGCGATCGGGCTTGGGTCCTTGCCCTCGGCGTTGTGCTGTTCCAATAGGCCGCGGGCCTCGCATCCCAGCTTTTTGTGGTTTTCCCGGCAGTTGGAAAGCATCGTCTTCAGTCCCGGGCTTTTTACGGTCGGCAGCACCTCGTCGATGGAGGTGACTCCCATTTTGGTCCCGGCGTCGCATTCTTTGAGCAGATTGACGGTATCCGCGTTTCTCATTATTTTTTCCCTCCCCATCATGGATTGTGTTTAGTATCTGCGAAAGAGAAAAAAATATGAAAATGTGACCGAAAGAGGTTGACTTTTCTTCGGATCTCGGTATAATCAAATAAGAACAATTCCTAATTGGGGAGGCGTTTTAAAAATGAAGAATACGCTGCAAAAAGACATCGTTCTTCAGGCCCTCCATGCGCTGGATCACCCAACCGCCGAGGAGGCTTACCTGTGGATCCACCGGTCGTTTCCCGGCGTCAGCAAGGCGACGGTCTACCGGATCCTCGGCAAGCTCTCGGAGGAGGGGGAAATTCTGGATCTCAGGGTGGCGGGCGGCCCCGCGCATTACGATTACAACCCCATGAAGCATTATCACATCATCTGCCTCAGGTGCGGCAAAGTGCGGGACGTCATGATGCCGGAGCTTTGCGGCATCGAGGAAAAAGTCAGCGACACCGCCGGATTCCGGATCCTCGGATATGAGCTGATGTTCACGGGGATCTGCGCGGAATGCGGCGGGACCGAAATAGAAGAACCGAGAGAGGAGAGGGATCATGGATAACAGAGCGTTATTTAAAATCAGCTACGGCCTTTTCGTGCTGACCGCGAGGGACGGCGAAAAGGACAACGGCTGCATCATCAATACCTTTTCCCAAGTGACGAGCACGCCGCTGCGCGCGAGCATCGCGATCAATAAACTGAATCTGACGTGCCAGATGATCCAAAAGACTGGAAAGTTCAGCGTATCCGCGCTGGACGTCACCGCGCCGTTTGAATTATTCAAGCGCTTCGGTTTTCAGAGCGGCAAGGACGCCGACAAATTCGCGGATTTTGAGGCCGTCAAACGCGGCGACAACGGAATCCTCCAGCTGACGGAGCATGTGAGCGCCGTGTTTTCCGGGACGGTCGTGCAGGAAATTGATCTCGGCACCCACGTTATGTTCATCGCGGACATCGACGACGCCGAAGTCGTGGGAGACGCCGATTCCGTCACCTATACTTATTATCAGGAGAACATCAAGCCGAAATTCAAGCCGGCCAAGGGCATCAAGGGCTGGCGGTGCGTCGTCTGCGGATATATTTACGAGGGCGAGGTGCTCCCGCCGGACTTCATCTGCCCGGTCTGCAAGCACGGCGCCGTTGATTTTGTTCCAATCATGGAAGAATAAACCGATCATTATAAAAAAAGGAGAGATTGTTATGGAACTCAAAGGCAGCAAAACCGAGAAAAATCTCATGACCGCGTTCGCGGGCGAATCCGAGGCCAGAAACAAGTACACCTATTTCAGCGGCAAAGCGAGAAAAGAGGGCTTCAACCAGATCGCGGACATCTTTGAGGAGACGGCCGGCAACGAGAAGGAGCACGCCAAACTCTGGTACAAATATCTGGTGGGCGGGGAGATCAAATCCACGACCGAGAACCTTCTCACCGCCGCCACCGGCGAGCATTACGAGTGGTACGAGATGTACGCGACCTTTGCCAAAGAGGCGAGGGAAGAGGGCTTCTTTGAGATCGCCGCCAAATTCGAGGGCGTCGCCGCGATCGAAAAGACCCACGAGGAGCGCTATCTCAAGCTTCTGGAGAACGTCAAGAACGGCGAAGTCTTCAAAAAAGGCTCCATCGTGATCTGGAAATGCTCCAACTGCGGCCATATCCATGTCGGCGAGAACGCCCCGGAGATCTGCCCGGTGTGCAGCCATCCGCAGTCCTATTTCCAGCTCCGCGCCGAGAATTATTGATCCAATAGCAAAACGAAGCGGGCGGCCCGGACGGGGCCGCCCGCTTTTTTGCGCGCGCAGAGTAGTTGTCCCTCTGTCTGCACCGGCGGGCGTGTTCAGGGAGTTTGCCGGCTTCGCGGTCATCCACGTGCTGTTCTTCGGCGAGCGATTTCTTTGGGTAGAGCTGTGGGTGTAGTACAAAACAGTCAACACTAAATTGTTAAATCTGCTGAAATTTAAAAATGATCTTATAAAAAAAGAGTGATTTCAGATTTTATTACGAAGTATATAACAATTTAAAATGATTGATCTGATTTTGAGGAGGAGATTTTTTGAAACGAATATTAGTTGAGTGCCTCATTATATTCAGCCTTTTATCGTTTATAGGTTGTGGTAATGTACCTACAAACGACAACGACGGTATCAATGCTAATCATGAGCAGGAACCTTTTACTCTGACCGATGAGCAGGCTGTCGCGAACGCAAAACAGTTAAATGAAGAATACAATCTAAATATGGAGAGTGTGTTCAATTTAATGTATGAAAGTAGTAAAGTTGAAACCGATGGGTACAACAGATACATCGTCCAGCTTGTCTATCAATATGAGAATCCGAATCGACAGCTTAAAAAAAGTGACCTACTATTTTATTTTACTTATGACCCAAATACAGATAAAATCTTATTTAAAAGAATCTGCTTTTGGGATACTTACAATTTTGGCATTGGCGATAAAGACGGCTGGGCGTATTTAAAAAATGATAAGGAGTTTTCTTGGGGGATAGACCCTGCCGTTTTAATCACCGACAATGATATGGATGATAATTCTTAAAATTTAAGGGATGATTCGGATAGTAAAAACCTGTGTAAATGGCACCGCAATTTATTTTGACTGCGATAAGTTGCTTTCCCTTGGGAAATTATAGGCGTGACGGAGAACGGATTTAGTCCTAGCCAACACTTGTTTCGTAAAGTTAAATCAATGCCGTACGATTATCGTAAAAAATGCAAAGGAGAGATTAATATGCAATCAGTAACCAAACGAATAGAAGAACTGTTAATTAGTAATCGTGAGGCCTTATTACAGGCGGATACTTCAATAAGCGAAACACAGAACGGCATATGCTCTGACGGAATCGTCGACGAGGAATGTTTCTATATACAACCTCAAAGGGCCATCTTTCTGCTTAAAGAAACAAACGGGAATGATAGCAGAGGGAAGGCCAGGGAAAGCTATAATAACTGGGATTACAGAGGGTGGCTCCAACACCAGCAGGCAAATAGCGAGCTCGGAGATGAAGAGAACAGCAATACATTTTATAAAACATTTTATAATGTCTGTATGTATTTGGATGTTTTCTATGATGTGTTGGCAGACAAATGCATCCCATATGAAGAATATATGGCAAGCGGACGGTTCAACACAGAAATACTGCGAAAAAACCTCAGAAAAACAGCGATTATCAACCTCAAAAAAACATGGGGAGGTGGCTCGACCGAATGGAAAGCGTTAAATAACTATTTGCAAAACGAAAAAGTTCTTGAGGTGCTTCGCAAAGAAATTACATATATAAACCCTGACGTTGTAATTTGCGGCGGCAAGAAAGTTTTTGATTTTGCAAAAAAAATTTTCGGCGGTGAAGAGCAAGAGCTTCCCATTACCGGCGCTTTCAAGGCGAACTATTTCCAGACAGACAACAGCGTTTTTCTGAGCTTTTATCATCCATCTTGCCGCAAAAAACGTAGAGATTTATATGACTGCAGCGCGGAAGTATTTCGTACTTTGCATACGCTGCTTTGAAAAGCGGAGGGTACCTGCGCTAGGAGCAATCGTTGGGGACATTATAGGGAATCGGCCGTAAGTACCTCAACTGCGGCTGTTGAAATTTCACTCATACTTGTTATGCGTTAAGAGCTCTTTGGCTTGTTTTATAATTAAATTTTAAAGTAAAAAGTCGGGACAGCCAACCTTTTCGGGATGCCTGCTCCGACTTTTTACAACCGATTTTGCGACGGTCTCTTTCTTTTTGCTATCAGGGAAAACAGTTACCAGATCACGTCGGTGTCGAGCACGCGGCCGCGGTTGGTGAGGGCGTCGAGCAGGATGCGCTGCTCGACCTGCGCGACCATCTTGCGGGTGAATTTGACGCGGTCCGGGTTGACGGAGATGCTGTCGATGCCGGAGCGCACGAGGAACTCGGCGAATTCCGGATAGACGCTCGGCGCCTGCCCGCAGATGGAGACGGTCTTGCCGTCCTTGTGGGCGGCCTCGATCAGGTGCTTGACCGCGCGGCGGACGGCGAGGTTGCGCTCGTCGAAGATGTGGGAGACCGTGTCGTTGTCGCGGTCGCAGCCGAGCACGAGCATGGTCAGGTCGTTGGAGCCGATGGAGTATCCGTCCACGAAGCGGTTGAACTGGTCGGCGAGGATGATGTTGGCGGGGATCTCGGCCATCAGCCAGACCTTGAAGTCGGGCCCGCGGCGGAGTCCCTCCTCGGCCATGATGTTGACGACCTTTTCGCACTCCGCGACGCTGCGGCAGAACGGGATCATCACGTGCAGGTTCTTGAGGCCGTATTCCTCCCGCACCTTGCGCACCGCCTGACACTCGAGGCGGAAGCCCTCGATGTATTTGGGGTCGTAGTACCGGGAGGCGCCTCTCCAGCCGAGCAGGGCGGAGGGCTCGTTCGGCTCAAATTCGTCGCCGCCCTTGAGGTCGCGGTATTCGCTGGATTTGAAGTCGGAGAAGCGCAGCACCACCGGGCGCTCGCCCATCGCTTGGCAGACCGTGCGGAAGCCCTCGGCCAGTTGGTCGACAACCTTTTCCGGATGGCCGGATTTGATCAGATAGAGCGGATGCTCGTGAATGTAGGTGGTCCAGATGAATTCCTCGCGCATCAGGCCGATGCCGTCGCAGGGGAGCGGGGCGTATTTCTCGGCCAGATCCGGGTCGCCGAGATTCATATAGATCTTGGTGCCGGTGACCGGGAAGGTTTCCGCGACGACAGATCCGGCGGCGGGGGCGGCCTCGGGTTTCTTTTCCTCGATGATGCCCCTATAAACGACGCCGTTGTTCGCGTCGACGGTGATCTCCATGCCGTCGGTGATGACCTCGGTGCAGGCGTTGCCGCGGCTCTTGGTGCCGACGATGCAGGGGATGCCGAGCTCGCGGCTGACGATGGAGGCGTGGCAGGTCATGCCGCCGGAGTTGGTGACGATGGCCTTGGCCTTCTTCATGGCGGGCACCCAGTCCGGCGCGGTCATCTCGGTGACGAGGATCTCGCCGTCGTTAAAGAGATCGATGTGCTCCGGGCTCAGGATCACGTGTGCCTTCCCGGAGATCAGGCCCGGGCTCGCGGGAAGCCCTTTTACGATGACTTCGCGGGCGGCGGATTCGCTGCTCTTTTTGTTTTTACGGCTCCAAACGGTCTCGGGGCGCGCCTGCAGCAGCCAGATCTTGTTGGTGCGCTCGTCGATGCCCCACTCCATATCCATGTAGCAGCCGTAGTGCTCCTCGAGGCCCTTCGCGTACCCGGCGAGCTCCAAAATCTGCTTGTTGGAGAGCTTTTGCTGGATCGCGTCCTCGGGGGCAACCTCGCGCTCCTCGCAGTCGCCGCCGGCCTTGCAGGCGTACATGATGTTCTGGACGTGCACGTCTCTGGAGACGATCTGCAATGTCTCCTTGTCCACGATGTAGTTATCCGGCGTGACGATGCCCTGCACGACGTATTCGCCGAGGCCGTAGGCGGCCTCGATGATGATCTTGCTGTCGTCGCCGTTGGAGATGTTCACCGAGAACATAACGCCGGAGGCCTTGGAAAAGACCATCATCTGGATGGCGGCGGAGAGGGCGAGATTCATGTGATCGTAGCCCTGTTTTTCGCGGTAGAAGGTGGCGCGGTCGGTGAAGCAGGAGGCGTAGCACTCCTTGACTTTCCTGACGACCTCGTCGCCGCCGACCACGTTGAGGTATGTATCCTGCTGGCCCGCGAAGGAGGCGTCCGGCAGGTCCTCGGCCGTCGCGCTGGAGCGCACGGCCACGAGCGGCAGATCGTCGCCGATCAGCTCGGGGCAGTCGCGGCGGATGCGCGCGGCCAGCTCCAAGTAAGCGTCTTTGATGGCTTTTTCGAGATCGGCCGGCATCTGCTTCTCCACGAATTTCGCCCGGATGGCGGAGCAAACCTCGTGAAGTTTTACGGAATTGTCGACGTCAAGGCCCCTGAGCATGGCGTACATCTCATCCTTGAGGCCGGTGGATTCCAAAAAATATCGGTAGGCGTAGGCGGTCGTCGCGAAACCGTAGGGGACGGGGACGTTCGTTTTGGAGGTCATTTCGCCGAGGGAGGAGGATTTGCCGCCGACAATCGATACATCTTTTCGTTCCAGCTCGTCAAACCAGAGCAGGAACTGATTTTCCTTTTCCATCTTTTCACCCCGTTTACTTAATATTACTCATTCAGTATAACCTTTTTTCCAAAAATGCGCAAGCAAATGTACGAAATTTTGTGAAACTGTTGAAAAAACAAGGGACATTTTACAAAAACCGGCTGCTTTTCCACGCCTTGGGCGTCGGAACGGAGAAGAAGACATACGGCTGCTTTTTTCCATGAGACACCCCCCGTCGAACCTATTTTTTATCCACGGATCCGGTTGGGGATCCGCGGCGTTTCCATGAATCATTTTATTTTTCTGGCTTCCAGATAATACCGCTTTTCAAAAGGATGTCCCATCGCGAAGCTTTTGCGGACAAAACGGCCGTTCTTCCGCACCACGTCGAAGAGGCTCTCCTTGTCGAACGTCTCGTAGGTGAAGGCGAGGCTGCGCGGGGCTTCGCCGAGTTCCCGGCAGGTCGCCGCGTCGTGCACATATTCGAGCCGCGCCTCGGGGTGGGATTCGAGCCACCGGTCAAGGATCGGCTGCAGCGCCTGCAAATCCGGCAGGGCCGAAGGGTCAAGCCCCATCTCGGCGAGCGCCGCGCCGGGGTCGACGTTCGTCAGGAGCCGGTTCATGCCCTCGTAGGGCATCGCCGGGTCGTGGAGGTTGATGATCTCGGCGAGCGCGTAGCGGGCCGGGTGAGTTTCCCGATCGGCGGGGGAGAGCGTGGGTTTCAGCGCCTCCCAGTAGGTTTTCGCGGCGGCGAAGGAGTGGTTGCCGTCGCCCATGGCGAAGAGGAAGCCGTCGCCGCTCCGGTCGCGGAGCGTCTCGAGGGCACGGGCCACCCGGTCAAGGAGGTCCGGCGCGTCGACGCGGTAGCCGGCGAGATGTCCGCCGCCCTCCATCAGATCGAAGTCGTAGAGGAGCGGCAGATTTTCGATTTCCGCGTCGAGCATGCTCATCAGCAGGTTCTCACGGTCGTCGATGAGCACGAGCACGTGCGGCAGCTCGAGCGGGGACTGCCTCCGAATCTCCACGCGCGGCGGGACCCGGCCGATGTCGGTCTCCTCGGTTGCGCGGATCAGGAGCTTGGAGTCCGGGTTAAAATCGTACTGCTCCATGTCGAAGGCGGCGACAAGGCCCCGGCGCTCGCCATCCGGCGTCTTTCTGCGGCAAAAGACCATCGTCTCGCCCTTATTTTCGAGCGTGCCGTCGAAAAGGTAGCGCTCCATCGCCTCGGCGCGCGCCGCGTAATCATGGTCCCCGCGAAGCAGAAAGGCCTCCGGCAGGACCATATGGAGCGCCGACGGCGCGTCCCCGACAAATTCCCGCACGCGGTCCCAGTATTCGGGCTGGGCCGCGTACTGGTCGCAGGCGAGCACCGCGTATTTTTGGTAATCCACCGCGCGGCCCGGCAAAAAGATCTCCGGGACTTTGATGCCGAGGGCCGCAAACCGCTCCTGCAAATTCATAGTTTCCTCCAAAAATCCTTGAAAAACGCAGCGGCCCGTCTCCGGACCGCTGTGTTTTTGGGATGAACGTTAAATGACCCGGACGCGCTTGACGTTTTCGAGCGCCGCAAGCTCGCCGGAGAGGGAATCCGGGAAATCCGTGTTGAAATCCAGAAGGGTGTACGCGATCCCCCCGAGGGACTTGTTGACCAGATTTTCGATATTAAGGCCGGCCGCGGCGATCTTTTCGGTGATCATGCCGAGCATGCCGGGCACGTTGCTGTGGATCAGGGTGACGCGGGCCCCGGCCGCTCTGGGGAAGCTGACCGCCGGGAGATTCACGGAGTTCGTGATGTTGCCGTTCTCGAGGTAGTCGATGATCTCCTTTGCGCCCATGACCGCGCAGTTTTCGTCGGCCTCCGGCGTCCCGGCCCCAAGGTGCGGGGTGCTGAAGACGTTGTCGAGCCGGAGCTGCGCTTTGGTCGGGAAGTCGGTCGCGAAGGCCTTGACTTTTCCGCTGACGAGCGCCGCGTTGACCGCCTCCTCGTTGAGGATCGGGCCGCGGGCGTAGTTGATGAGGTAGACGCCGGGCTTCATCATGTCGAGCTGTGCGGCGCCGATGTAGTCGCGGGTCTCGTCGTCGAGCGGCACATGCACGGTGATATAGTCGCAGGTCTTATAGATCTCCGTCACGTCGTCGGTGAAGCTCAGGTACGCGCGGAGCTCCTTTTTGCGGGCCGGCAGCAGGTAGGGGTCGTAGCCGATCACGTCCATGCCGAGATCGGAGCAGACCTTCGCCATCCGGGAGCCGATCGCGCCGACGCCGATGACGCCGATGCGCTTGCCCATGATCTCCGGCCCGCGGAAGACCTCCTTGCCTTTTTCGACCTCTTTGCCCGGCTCGCTGTCGCTGTCCTTGAGCGTCTTGACCCAAGAGGAGGCGGCCACCACGTTGCGGGTGATGGCGACCATCGCCGAGATCACAAGCTCCTTCACGGCGTTGGCGTTGCCGCCGGGCGTGTTGAAGACGACGATGCCGTTTTCGGTGCAGCGGTCGACCGGGATGGTGTTGACGCCCGCGCCGACGCGGACGATGGCCTTGAGCTTGTCGCCGAAGACGAGGTCGTGCAGCGGGGCGGAGTGGACCATGATCGCGTCCGGGTTGTCGAGCACGTCGGTGACGGCGAATTTCTTTTTGTCATAAAGATCAAGGCCCGCCTGGCCGATTTTGTTATAAGTATGTACGATATACATTTCCATGATCTCCTTCTATCGAATTATGTGGCCTCTTTCTCGCGGGGAGGCGGGGGCGGGATATGGCAGAAGGGGGTTACAAAACTTGTTTTTCAAAGCCGCGCATACAGTCCGCGAGCATCTCCACGCCCTCGGCGGGCATGGCGTTATAGATCGAGGCTCGGAAGCCGCCGACGTCGCGGTGGCCTTTGAGGTTGACAAGGCCCCGCTCCTGTGCCATGCGGAGAAAATCGGCGGAGAGCTTCTCGTCGGGCAGCGTGAAGGTGACGTTCATGTCGGAACGGAATTCCCTCGCGGCGACCGGATGAAAGAGCTTCGACTCGTCGAGCGCGGAATAGAGGACGGCGGCTTTGGCGGCGTTGCGCTCCTCGAGGGCGGCGACGCCGCCCTGATCGAGCGCCCACTGGAACACCAGCCCGGCGACGTAGATCGCAAAAGCCGGCGGCGTGTTGTACATGGAGCCCGTCTCTGCCATAATTTTATATTGCAGCATGGATGGGACGACGGGGTCGACCTCATCCGGGATTGCCGATTTTTTGATAATCACGATCGTGACGCCGGCCGGGCCCATATTTTTCTGGGCGCCCGCGTAGATCAGCGCGTATTTCTCCACGTCGATCACGCGGCCGAGGATCGCGGAGGACCAGTCCGCCACCAGCGGGACGCCGTTTGTCTCGGGCTCCGTCCGGTAGGCGGTGCCGTAGATGGTATTGTTCCCGGTGATGTGCAGGTAGGCCGCGTCCGGGGAGAGCATCTCGGGCGTCAGATCGGGGATCGCGGTGTAATGAGACAACGAGCCGTCGGAAACGGCATTGGCACAACACCACCTTTTCGCCTCGGCGAAGGCTTTTTTTGCGAAGATCCCGGTGACGGCGTAATCCGCGGTCTGGCCGCGTTTCGCGAGGTTCATCGGGACCATGGAGAACTGTAAGGAGGCGCCCCCCTGTAAAAAAAGCACCGCGTAGTCCTCCGGGATCCGCATCAGCTTCCGCAGAGATTCTTCCGCGCGGCCGATGATCGCCTCATAGGGGCGGGATCGGTGGCTCATCTCCATGACGCTGCATCCGGCGCCGGGATAGCAGACCAGATCCCGCTGCGCCTGCTCAAGCACAGGCAGCGGCAGCATCGACGGCCCTGCGGAGAAATTGTACACCCGATCCATCCGATTCACTCCTTTGAAAACGATTTCTGCACGGGAAGAAAGTAATGTATTTTTCATTTTAGCATATCACGGGAAATAATCAAGGCTTTTTGAATAAGACGAATAAAAGAATTTCATAATTCACGTCAAAATAGCGGGAATTCCGTCCTTTTTGGAATCAAAATGTCTGAAAAGATGCAAGGAGATGCAAAGAGGCGTTTTTTTGCGTCAAAAAAGAAACCGGAAAAGGCGGGGGAAAGGCCCCGCCGGATCAAAAACCCCCTCCGGGCCGGAGCCGGGAGGGGGGAGTCGGCGCGCGGGGAAGGCTCAGCCGTGCTCGCCCGCGTCGAGGTATTCCGAGGAGGCCCAGCCGACCGTCTCGCCGTAGGCGACGTAGCTCCAGCCGTCCTGCTCCCGAAACAGGATGACCTTGGCGTTTTCCGGGATGACGGCGAGCTTCTCATAGTCCGCGCCGGGGCCGGAGCGGAGGTTGAGGCCGCCCTCGGCGGTGCAGGCGGCGGGGAAGGCGCCCTTCCAGATCTGGAGGGCGTGGGATTTCCCGGAGCGGAGATTCATCGCGAGGTGCGTGCCGCCGTAAGCGCCGCCGTCGGGATAATAGAGAAAATAAACGATCCCGTCGGTGAAGTTTTGAAAATCGAGGTACCAGCCCTCCTCCGAGGCGTGGAGGCCGGTGGAGAGGTTCGTGACGACGCTCCCGTCGTCCCGGAAGGTGCAAAAATAGAGGATCTGTTCCTCCAAATTGATATAGGGGAGGACATGCAGGACCGGGTCCTTTTTATCGGTCAGCGTCAGCGACAGGTTGGGAATATAGACGCCGCCGTCGGAGAGGCCTTTTCCGTTTCCGCCGAGGACCGCGGCCGGCTCCCACGGGGTTTCGGTTTCGGTATGATAGAGGAACATTTCATCGGCTTCCCCGCTGATCATCGCGAAACAGCCCGCGTTCAGCATAAAAAACTGCGGGGAATAAATTCGGCTTCCCCCGTACGCGAGCGGATGCAGCTCCTCCGCGGAGACGTCGTAATAAGCGACATCGATCCGGTCGTCCCAGTCGTTGTCGCGGTAGAGGTAAACGATGCGGTCGTCGGGGACGCCGTTCAGTCCGTAGGTTTTCAGCTTTTCGACGTAAAAAATCGTGTGCCCGAACCCTTCGGGGATCTCGCGCACCGGGATGATCTCGTTTCGCAGCCAAAAATCCAAGAGCAGCGTGCGCCCGGTTTCGGAATTCACAAGGCTGGGGTAGAAGTCGGTTTCGAGACGAAAGACGCTCTGCGCCCGCGCGTAGTCCTCCTCGGTGCCGAAGCGAAGCTCGGATTCCCAGCCGTGGCAATGATAGATCAGCGGGCTCTTTTGTGGATAAAATTTACCGTCGACGCCGGAGGTCACGATGTATTCGTCGATGCAGACGAAGGCCGCGCGGTCGCAGGCGCCGGATTGCTCGGTTCCGAGCACGACAAAGCGGTAGGGCATCCACTGGTCGCGCCACGAGTAGGTGTAGGGGTCGTATGTCCCGGTCCGGTAGAGGTAGCGGTCCTCCTCATAAAGGACCCGCCAGTCCGTGATCCCGGGGAACGTCTGATCCAAATAGTCGAGGCAGGCTTTCATTTTGAGGAACGGGGTGACCGCCTCGGCGGGCTTCTCCGTGTCCGGCGCGCCGTTTGTGACCCAGCGGTCGAAATCCTCGCTGGAGATCGCGGGGAAAAAGCCGTTCTCATCCGGCCCGGTCACCTCGGGGGGAAGGTCCGCCCCGGAGGGGGACTCCGCCTCGGAGGAGGTTTCCGCTCCGGAGGGGATCCCCGGCCCGGCCTCTTCCGTCCGCGCGCACCCGCTAAATAGAACCGCGAGCGCCAAAATCCATGCGAAAATTCGTCTCATATCATACCTCCGTCGGACGCGCCGTCTTTTCTTCCAAACTCATTCTACCTTTTATTAGTAATGAATTCAACCCAAAAAGATGCCTCCGGGCGGGTCGCCGCCGGAGGCATCTTTTTGAGAATCATAATACGCAGCTCAGGAAGTCCTTGGTGCGCTGCTCTTTGGGGTGGAGGATGATCTCCCTTGGAGGCCCCTCCTCCACGATGCGCCCGTCGGACATGAAGATGACCCGGTCCGCGACGTCGCGGGCGAAGCCCATCTCGTGCGTGACGACGATCATGGTCATGCCGCCCTCCGCGAGCTCCCGCATGACCGCCAGCACCTCGCCGACCATCTCCGGGTCGAGGGCCGAGGTCGGCTCGTCGAAGAGCATGATCGCGGGATTCATCGCGAGCGCGCGGGCGATCGCGACGCGCTGCTGCTGCCCACCCGAGAGCTGCCGCGGGTAGACGTCCGCTTTATCGCGCAGGCCCACGCGGTCCAGAAGCTCCAGCGCCCGTCTTTTTGCCTCCTCCTTGGTCATCTTTTTGAGATCGACCGGGGCCATCATGATGTTCTCCGTCACGGAGAGGTGGGGGAAGAGGTTGAACTGCTGGAACACCATGCCGATGTTTTCGCGGATCTTGTTGATGTCGATCCCTTTTTCGGAGATCTGGCGGCCGTTGATCTCGATCTCGCCGGAGGTCGGCTCCTCGAGGCGGTTGAGGCAGCGCAGAAACGTGGATTTCCCGGACCCGGACGGGCCGATCATGCAGACGACCTCGCCCTCCTCGACGTCGAGATCGAGGCCCTCGAGCACCGAGAGGCTGCCGAAGCTTTTATATAAGTTTCGGACTTTAACTTTTCGTGCCACAGTCGAGCCTCCTTTCGATCCGGTTCATGAGGTACGAGAGGGCCGCGATCACCAGCAAGTAGACGCAGCCGACCAGTATGTAGGTTTCAAAACTCTTGAAGGAGTAGCCCACGTAGATTTTCCCCTGATAAAACAGCTCGTTGAGCCCGATGACCTGCGCGAGCGAGGAGTCCTTGAGCGTGATGATGAACTGGTTGCCGAGGGAGGGGATGCAGATCCGGATCGCCTGCGGCAGGATCACCTTGCGCATGGCGTGGCCCTTGGGCAGGCCGAGGCTGCGCGCGGCCTCCATCTGGCCGACGTCGACCGCCTGAATGCCCCCGCGGAAGATCTCGCTCAGATAGGCGCCGGCGTTCAGCGCGAGCGTGGCGATCGCGGCGATGGTGATGCCGATGTTAAATTCCGGGATCCAGATCTTCACGAGCTGGGGAAACCCGTACTTCACGATAAAAAGCTGCACGATGAATGGCGTTCCGCGAATGACCCAAACATACGCCTTGGAGAGCCACTTCAGAAAGAAGATCTTCGACATCCCCATCAGGCAGGACGCGAGCCCCAGAAAAAAGGCGATGAAAAGGGCGATTGCGGAGACTTTCAACGTCATGGCGAGGCCTTCGAGCAGCATCGGCCAGATGTCGAGAAACACGCCATAAAAGTCCATAATTCAACAACCCCAATACCTTGATTTCCCATATAAAGAGAATGCGGATAAGGACTTACCCGCATTCTGAAAAACATGGAATTTTGTTTTACTGAAAAACGATCAGCCCTCGGAGATATATTTGTCGAGGATCTCCTGATATTTGCCGTTCTCGATGATGTTGGCGAGCCCGTCGTTAAACATCTGGAGCAGCTCGGCGTTCTGGCCCTTGAGCACGGCGAAACCGTAGGAGGAGCCCTGCACCATGTCGCCCACCATCTTGAGCCCGTTGCCTTGGCTGATGCCGTAGCCCATGACCGGGTAATCCTCGACGCAGGCGTCGGCGTCTCCGGTCTTGACGGCCTCGTACATGTAGGCGGAGTCGTCGTAATAGACGAGCGTCAGGCTGTACTGATCCTTGATGGACTCCGCGAAGGAGGCGCCCTCGGTGCCGTTTTTGACGGCGACGGAGAGGCCCGCGAGATCCTCGTAGGAGGCGATGGCGGAATCGGCCTTGACCGCGACGACCACGCCGCTGTCATAGTAGGCGGTGGAGAAATCGTAGGTCTCCTTGCGCACGTCGGTGATGCTCATTCCGGCGATCATGCCGTCGACCTCGCCGGCTTGCAGCGCGGTGAGGGAGGCGTCGAATCCAAGCGACTGGAGCTCATACGCAAACCCCTGATCTTCGGCCACCGCGGCCAGAATGTCGACGTCGACGCCGACAAAATTGCCGGAGCCGTCGGTGAACTCAAACGGGGCGAAGGTGGTGTCGGTGGCGATCAGGTATTTTTCGTTCGCAGGCTGTCGTCCGCACCCCGAAATGCAGGCAACGAGCATCAGGACCCCCAAGAAAAGGGAAACAAAGCGCAAAGATTTTCTCATGCGAATGACCTCCTCCTTAAAAGAATCCACACGGGATTCAAATTTTCTACATTATAACACCATGCATTTTGAAAGTAAAGAGCAAACCGGGAATTCATGAATTTCATTTTCTTCTAAACTGCAAGAATGTCGCCGCAGAGAGAAGAGCGGGCGGTAAAACGCCGCCAATCTCCGGCACTTTATACAAAACGGGCGTCCGTCATGAATTTAAATGACAAGGATCATGCAGGTCCGGGCGTAGACGGCCGCAGCTTTTTAGACATTATTAGTATAATAATTACAAAATTTGCGCAAAAATCAGAGGCCGCCTCATCCGGAAAAAGAAAGCGCGTTCCCCATTCTCGGGAAACGCGCCTCGGGCGGCGGGGTTATTCGCAGGGGACGATCTTCACCGGATATTCGCCGGTGACCGGGTCCCGGTCGGCGTAATCGACGAGCGCGGCGCACGGCTCGGAGAAGAGCAGCGCGAACTGCCGCCGGACGCCGTCTTTTCGCTCAAGCCCCGGCCGCAGCTCGACCGCGCGGAGGATCTTCTTGAGATCCGGGTCCCTCTTTTTCAAGAAGTCCGGCAGTTTCGCGCCGGAGACCGCGGCGAGCCGGTCGATCAGCATGGCGTCCTTCAGGCGGTCGGGGTCCGTCCCGGGCAGGCCGGAAAAATGGGCGTAGGCGAGCTCGGTGAAATCGTCGAGCGGGATGTTCGCGAGCCCATGGCCGGCCGCCTCCTCGCCAAACCAGCGGAAGAGGCCGTAGGCGTCCATCTCGTCCGCCTCGGCGAGCAGGTATTCGACGGTCCTGCGAAACCGCCCGCTGTTGTAGAGGCGCTCCAAGGCGTCCTCGGTCCGGCGCAGGCTTTGCAGCGCCCGCTCGGACATCCACGGCGTCTCGATCACCTCGTAGGGCGGGCGCTTGTCGAAGCGGCAGGGGTAATCGACCGGGTTTTCGCGCATCGGCGCGCCGTGGAGCAGCTTTAAGAAGCCGAGCTGCAACATATCGGGCCGCAGAGCGAACGCGCGGTTGAAGCTGTCGATGAAGGAGGCCGTGTCCTCGTAGGGGAGCCCCGCGATCAGGTCGATGTGGACGTGGATGTTGCGCGGCGCGAGCAGGGCGAGGATGTTCTCCTTTAATTTCTCGAGGTCGGTCCTCCGCGTCACGGCGGAGAGCGTCTGGCGGTTGAAGGACTGCAAGCCGATCTCGAGCTGGATGGAGCCCTTCGGCGCGGCGCCGAGCAGCGCGATCGCCTCGTCGTCCAAGAGGTCGCCGGCGATCTCAAAGTGGAAGCAGACGCCACGCGGGATGCCGACGCCCTGCTGCTCGATCACGAAGCGCCAGAGTTCCATCGCGCGGGCCTTGTTGGCGTTAAAGGTGCGGTCCACAAGCTTAACGGTCTGCGCACCGCTGTTCGCGAGAAACAGGATCTCGCGTTTCGCGCGGGCGACGGGGAAGAAGCGGACGCCGCCGCACCTGCCGGAGAGACAAAACGCGCAGGAGAACGGGCACCCGCGGCTCGTCTCGAGGTAGGCGATGCGCCCGTCGAGGGCGCGCAGGTATTCCTCCGAATAGGGGCAGGGCGGCTCCGTCTCCGGGAGAAACGGGGCGGCCTCGATCACGGATCCCCCCTTGCGGCGACACAGGCCGGGGATGCCCTCGGGCTCGCTGCCGCGCGAGAGCGCCTCCGCGAGCTTCGCGAACGGCAGCTCGCCCTCCCCGGACAACACATAGTCGATCCACGGGCAGGATTTGAGCAGCTCCGCCGCGCGGTAGGAGACCTCCGGCCCGCCGAGCGCGAACTTCGCCGCCGGGAAGCGGCGCCTCAGCTCCGGCCCGATTTCCATGATCTTCGTGATATTCCAGATGTAGCAGGAGAAACCGAGCAGATCCGGCATCTCCGCCGATAGGCGGTCAAGGATAACCTCGTCGCTCTCGTTGATCGTGCCCTCGACGACGCGGCAGGAGACCGCGTCCCCGCAGCTCTCCCGGACGGCTGCGGCGAGATACCACGCCGCGAGCGAGGAGTGGATGAATTTTGAGTTGAGCGAGCAGACCGCCGCCCGGTAGTTTGATTCCATAAAGCGCCTCCAAATTACAGGCTTCTTGAAACATACCATAAATTTTGATATAATTCAATCTATCCGAGACGCCCGCCGCCGCCGCGGTCGTTGTCTCGCGCGGGAAAAGAAAAAATGGATGGGACTGAAGCGTTTGCATATGGAAAACACCGATAAGTTTTACCACATGACCCACGATCCCGTGGAGAAGCTGGTCGCGAGGCTCGCCGTCCCCACCATTCTCACCATGCTGGTCACGAACCTCTACAACATGGCGGACACCTTTTTTGTGGGAAAGATCGGTACCAGCGCGACCGGCGCGGTCGGAATCGCGTATTCGTTTCAGGCGCTCGTGCAGGCCATCGGCTTCTTTTTCGGCCAAGGCGCCGGGAACTATATCTCCCGGAAGCTTGGCGAGCAGGACCGGGAGGAGGCCTCCCATATGGCGTCCACGGGCTTTTTTCTCTCCTTTGGGTTCGGCGTCGCGCTCGCCGTTTTGGGCGTCGTGTTCCTTGAGCCGCTGGCGGTGCTGCTCGGCTCGACGGAGACGATCCTCCCTTACGCGAAGGACTATCTGCGGTATATCCTCTACGGCGTGCCGTTTATGGCGTCCTCCTTGGTGCTCAACAACGAGCTCCGGTTTCAGGGCAGCGCCGTCTACGCGATGGCGGGCATGGTCTCCGGCGCGGCGCTCAACGTGGGCCTCGACCCGCTGTTTATTTTTACGTTTCATATGGGCACCGGGGGCGCGGCGCTCGCCACGACCCTGAGCCAGATCGTCAGCTTTTCGATTTTGCTTGTCGGCTGCACGCGCGGCGGCAATCTCCGTGTCCGTCTCCGGGACGTCCGCCTGAAAGGGCGCTACTTTGCCGAAATTGTCCGCGGCGGCCTGCCGTCCTTCTGCCGTCAGGCGCTCGCCGCCACCGCGACCGCCGCGCTCAACACCTCCGCGGGCCTCTACGGCGACGCGGCGGTCGCGGCCATGTCCGTCGTGACCAAGGTGATGGGCTTCGCTTTGGCCTCCGTCCTCGGCTTCGGTCAGGGGTTTCAGCCGGTCTGCGGCTTCAATTACGGGGCGGGGCTTTATAAGCGGGTCCGCAGGGCCTTCTGGTTCTGCGTCAAGGTCAGCGCGGGCGTGCTGGCCGTCCTCTCCATGGCCGGCGTGCTCTTTGCCCCGCAGATCATCGGGCTGTTTCGGGACGACCCGGCGGTGATCGCCTTTGGGGCGCGGGCGCTGCGGTTTCAGTGCGCGACCTTTACGCTGATTTCATGGGTGGTGATCTGCAACATGCTGTTACAGAATATCGGCCGGGCGGTGGAGGCGACCTTCCTCGCCCTCGCGCGGCAAGGGCTTTTCTTCATCCCGGTGATCCTCATCATGCCGGGCCTTTTCGGGGAGAGCGGCATTCAGGTCAGCCAGTCGATCGCCGACGTGATCACATTTTGCTGCTCGCTGCCGATGGGGCTCGCGGTGCTCAAAAGCTTAAAAGGCGGCGGAAAAGATGGCTGAACTCTATGTCGCGGATATCCGGCAGCTCGTCCCTTACGGCCCCGCGGTCTATGAAAGACTCCCGGAGAGCAGGAGGGAAAAGACGCTCCGCATCCGGGGGCAGGAGGAGCGGCTCCGATCCGCCGCGGCCGGGCTGCTGCTCCGGTTCGTCTTCGGCGAGGCGCGGGCGGAGGCCCTGCTCCAAAATGAGCACGGGAAACCGTTCTTTGAGCACGGGCCGGAATTCTGCCTTTCCCACAGCGGATTTTACGCCGTTTTGGCGGCGGGGGAGGCCCCGCTCGGGGTCGACCTCGAGGCTCCCGCGGCCTATCGCAGCCGGATCGCCATGCGGTGCTTCACCCCGGAGGAGCGGGTATTCGCCGAATCGCGCGAAAACGGGTTTTGCCTCGTCTGGACAAAAAAAGAAGCCGTCATGAAGGCCGCCGGCGTAGGCTTTGCGCTGTCCCCGGCGTCGTTTAGCGTGCTCGAAAACCCCTGCGCGGCCGGCGGGAGCCGGTATCATCTGGCCGGGGCGGAATACGACGGCTACGCCGTGGCGCTCGCCTCCAAGGAGGAGATTGGGGAGATCCGTTTTCGCCTGATCTCGGCGGAGGAGCTGCTTCGGGGGGGATAGGGTAGGGGACGCGGCCTCGCACAACCGGCGGGGCGTTCCTTTTTCGCCCGGTGTCCGCGGAGGAGCTGCTTCGGGGGGAATAGGGCAGGGGACGCGACCTCGCACAACCGGCGGGGCGTTCCTTTTGCCGATCATAGAGAGAAAAAGCGGCCGCGGGGCATTCTGTCCCGCGGCTGTCTTTCTATGCCCGCCTCAGGAATCCGCCGCGCCGCCGACGGTGAAGACCCACTGGCTGCTCCCGGTGTAATCCGGGCAATCCGGGGTGACCGCGATCGTCAGGCAATAGACGCCCACATCCGTGGGGAGAATATCGGCGACGCCGCCCTCCGAAAGCAGGATGGTTTCAGCGTAGCGCTCGGAGGGGACGTCCACAATCGTGAGCTGGACGTACTTGCCGCCGATCTCCGCCTTGTTGCCGTCCGCGCCGGTCGCGCCATGATAAACGATGCTCACCGGGTCGCCGGAGGGGATCGTATCATCCTCGTTGATATGGAAGGTGAGCACGCTTTTCCCGGACGCGTCGGCCAAGTCGCCGACACCGCTGAAGCTATGGACGGCGGACGTGATCGTGAAGTCCGCGGAGGGTTCTCCGACCCCGCCGAACGGGTTTCCGCCGGGCCGGGCCGGAAACTGCCCGCCCTCCGGCGGGTCGGGGATCTCCCAATTTTCCGGAGCCGGGGATGTCTCGCCGGAGGCGGCGCTCTCCCCGCCGGGTTGGGCCGGAAGGGCGCCGCCGAGGCTGCCCTCCGCGAGCTTGGGCGTCTCTCCGTCCTGCGGAATCTGCGCGTCGAATCCCTGCGGAGGCTCCTGCGAATCGAAGCCGCCTCCCGGCATTTGGTCGCCCGGACGCATGCCGCCGTCCCCGGCCGCGCGTCCGCTGAGGTTCCCGGTGTACTGCTGCCGGACGCCGTTTGCGTAGACGTGATAGGTCGTGTCCTCCGCGAGGTCGGCCGAGCTGAAAGTGAAGCTCTGGAAGGCCTTTTCCACGGCCGTATCGAGCAGCACGCCGCCGTTTTCGTCCTCGATGCGGACGGTCGTCCCGGCCTTCTGCGTGGAGGCGAAGCTCAGTTCCATATAGGGCTGGGCGGAATCCGCGCCCACCGCGTCGTTGCGGCTGCCGGAGGCGATCACGACGCCGCCGTTGATGAGGATCTTGCCTTCCGCGTCGATGCCGCCGTCGCCGGTGCGCGGGTTCGCCATCGCGACGATCGTCCCGCCGTTGATAATAAGATCGCCGTTGGAGTCGATGCCGTCGCCCTCGGAGCCCTGCCCGGCGTTGATCGTCAGGGAGCCGCCGTTGACCGTGCAGACCGACACGTCGTCCTCGTTGGCGTTGATGCCGTCGTCCATCGAGGAGATGTCGATCGCGCCGCCGTTGATCGTCAGGTGCAGTTCGCTGCCGAGGCCCTCGTTGTCGGCGTCGATCGCAAGGGAGCCGCCACCGTCGATGGACATGGACATCCTGCTGTAAAACGCGCCGTCGAATTTATAGAGCTTCTCGTCGGTGCCCTCTTTGTAGATTTTTGCGACGTGGGAGCCGGTGATCGTGTTTTCGCTGCCGTCGGCGAGAATCACCTGCGCGCCGGCCGTCTCCGTGCTCTCGGTTTCATATATATTATAGAAAAGGACGGCGGGCGCGACCGTGCAGGTGACGTTTGCGCCGTCGAGGATCAGCCGCACGACCGCGTTGGCGTCCTTTTCGGCGTTCTCGCCGAGGTCCACGGCGATCTGGCCATGGGAGAGCGTGCCGGAGAGGCGGTAGCTGCCCGGCTCCGTGATCGTGAGCACGGTGTGCTCCGCGGCCTCCTCGGCGGTGTGCCCGTCGGACTCGCCGCCCTCGCCGTAAGCCGCGTCATGGCCGGCCTCGTAATAGACGATCGGCGCGCCCGCGTAGACCGCGTCCTCCGGGTCCGTGGAGACCGCGTTCCCGTCTACCGTGACGCCGTCGTCGCTGAGGAGGATTTGCACGGCGTCGGCGTAGGCGTCGGCCGCGCCGGAGGGCTCGCCGCCCGCGGAACCGGCCTCCTCCCCGGAGGAACATCCGGCAAACAGGGCCGCCGTCATGCAAAAAACCAGCAAAACAGAAAGAAGTTTTTTCATAAAATGCCTCCTTTTTGAAATTAAGGGTAATATACAATAGATTTATTTCAAGGATAAGGCCGGATTGTTAAGATTTTTTGAGCGAAGCGGAGAAAATCCCGCGGCGGCAAAATTCTATTTGACAGAAACCGGAATCTGTTTGATAATATTATTATAATTTAAAGTAGCCGGGGGTTTTGGCCGATGAAGGATGAGAGAGAATTTCCCCGCGCGGTCGTGACAAAAAAGGCGGAGGCCTCCGTTTTGGAGGGCCATCCGTGGATCTACGACACGGAAGTGCTGTCCGTAAGTGACGGTTTCGTGAACGGGGGGCTCGTGGACGCGGTGACGGAGAAGGGCCGCTACCTCGGCACCGGCTTTCTCAGCGTGGAGAGCAAGATCCGTATCCGCCTGATCTCCCGCAACGCCAACGACCGCTTCGACGAGGCCTTCTTCCGCAGGAGAATCCGGTACGCGTGGGAGTACCGCAAGGCCGTCATGGGCGGGGATACGGACTGCTGCCGGGTTATCTTCGGCGAGGCGGATCAGTTCCCGGGCCTGACGGTGGACCGGTTCCATGACATCCTCGTCGCGCAGACGCTCTCGGTCGGCATCGAGCGGCTCAAGCCCACGCTCTTCCCGCTGATCTACGACGTCCTCGAGGAGGATGGGGAACGGATCTCCGGCCTCTACGAGCGCAACGACGTCGCGCTGCGGCGGCTCGAGGGGCTTGAGGAGAACAAGGGCTGGTTCCCGCTTCCGGGCGTCGCGAACCCGCGGGAGACGGTCGCCACCGTCACGGAGAACGGCATCGAGTATCTCGTCGATTTTGAAAACGGCCAGAAGACCGGCTTTTTTCTCGATCAAAAATACAACTGCCTCGCCGTCTCGAGGCTTTCGAAGGGCAGGCGCGTGCTCGACTGCTTCACCCACACCGGCTCCTTCGCCCTCAACGCGGCGAAAGGGGGAGCCGCCTACGTCAAGGCGGTCGACATCTCGGAGGCCGCGCTCGGGACGGCGCGGGAAAACGCGAAGCGCAACGGGCTCTCGGACCGGGTCGATTTTGTGGCGGCGGACGTGTTCGACCTCCTGCCCTCGCTCGAAAATTCGGCGGAGAGCTACGACTTTATTATTCTTGACCCGCCGGCCTTCACCAAATCGAGAAAAACCGTCGCCGGGGCCGAGCGCGGATATAAAGAGATCAATTACCGGGCGATGAAGCTGCTGCCGCGAGGCGGATACCTCGCGACCTGCTCCTGCTCCCACTTCATGCCGGATGAGCTGTTTGTCAGGATGCTGCGCTCGGCCGCGAGGGACGCCGCGGTGAGCCTGCGCCAGATCGAGGCCCGCCAGCAGGCGCCCGATCACCCGATATTATGGAACGTCCCGGAGACCGACTACCTGAAATTTTACCTGTTTCAGATCGTCTGAGCCGGAAGAAAGGATCCCTCATGGCAAAATACAGACTCACAAAAGAGAAGCTGAACGAATACGCCCTGCTCACGGTGTCGTCGCTGCTGATCATCCTCGGCAACTACTTTTTTAAATATCCGAACAACTTCGTGTTCGGCGGGGTGACCGGCGTTTCTATTATTCTAAATAGGCTTTTCGCCCTGAGCACCGCGAGCTACAACCTGATCATCAACGTCGCGCTGCTGGTCATCGGGGTCGCCGTGCTCGGCAAGGACTTCGTCAAAAGGACCGTCTATGTCTGCGTGACGTCGGCGCTCGGCCTCTCCCTGATGGAGAAGATCTACCCGATGGACGCCCCGCTGACCACCCAGCCGATGCTCGAGCTGATCTTCGCGATCGTGATCCCGGGCGTCGCGGCGGCCATCCTGTTTAACATGGAGGCGTCGAGCGGCGGCACGGACATCCCGGCGATGATCATCCGCAAATACACGACGCTCGACGTGACCGTGGGGCTCTTTATCGTCGATCTGGTCATCACGCTGTTGTCTTTCGTCGTGTTCGACATCGAGACCGGCCTTTTTTCCATCACGGGCCTGCTGTGCAAGACGCTCGTGATCGACAGCGCGATCGAGAATATCAACCTCTGCAAGTATTTCACGATCGTCTGCACGAAGCCGGAGCCGATCTGCGATTATATCCACGACCAGCTGCACCGGAGCGCCACGATCTTCGGCGCGGAGGGTACTTATAGCCACCAGCAGAAATATGTGATCCTCGCCGTGATGCGGCGCAGCCAAGCCGTGCGCCTGCGGCGCTTCATGAAGGAGGTCGAGCCGACCGCCTTCCTGATGATCACCAACTCGAGCGAGATCATCGGCAAGGGGTTCCGCGGGTATAACTGAGCGTTCGCCGGGAGGGGGATTTTCCCCGCGAGGCCCGTTTTGGGCGGATTTTTATCGGCTTTGACGAAAACCGCCGGGATAAATTGGCGAACTTGCCGCAAGTGCATAAATTTTCAGAAAAGCGTTGACAGCGGCGCGAAAGCGTGCTAAGGTAGTCACAACAATTTCATAACGTTGTTTCGGAGGTCATCCTCCCAAACAATGATAGAGGCGCGGAAAGTAAGAGTATCTGTCGGCAAGGCGCGGCTGCCGCCGATGGGGAAAGGGCTTTTCGCCGAAATGGACGCACGGGGCCGCCTGTGTTTCCGTTGGGGCCGGAGAGAAGATCTCCGGGACTGTCACCTTTTTAGGTGGAGCGCTATCATTGGTCAGAAACATGATTTTTGTATGTTTTCGCCATGCGTGCTTCTCCAAAAAGGGGAAGTGGGTATGGCGATTCTTTTTTGCCCGCGCCCCGTCGAAGAAATTGATGCTTCAAAACGAAAACTTAACGATTGAAAGGGGAAAATAACAATGGCAAGAAGAATTTTTGCTCTGCTCCTGTCCCTTGCGATGGTGTTCGCGTTTGCGGCCTGCTCCACCGGGGAGAAAGACATCCTCCGCGACAACGTGCTGACCGTCACCATGGAGTGCGGCTATGCGCCCTATAACTGGTCGCAGGCCGGCGACGAAAACGGCGCCGTGCCGATCAAAGACAGCAACGAGTACGCCTACGGCTACGACGTCATCATGGCGAAATACATCGCCGATTACCTTGACATGGATCTGGAGATCGTCAAGCTCGATTGGGATTCCATCCCGCTCGCCGTCCAGTCCGGGACGGTCGACTGCGGCATTGCCGGCCAGTCGATCACCGCCGAGCGCCTTGAGACGATGGATTTCTCCAGCCCGTATTACTACGCCTCCATCGTCGCCTTGGTCGACGCGGGCGGCGCGTACGCTGGCGCGCAGGGCCTCTCCGCTCTCGCCGGGGCTTCCTGCACTTCCCAGCTCAACACCGTCTGGTATGACGTCTGCCTGCCGCAGATCCCGGACGCCAACATCCTGACCGCGCAGGAAAACGCCCCGGCCATGCTGGTGGCGCTGAATTCCGGCGTCTGCGACGTGGTCGTCACCGATATGCCGACCGCGATGGCCGCCTGCGAAGCCTATTCGAACCTGCAAATGCTGGACTTCACCGGCACGGAGGACAATTTTGAGGTCTCCGAGGAGGAGATCAACATCGGCGTCTCCATCCAGAAAGGCAACACCGAGCTCGTCGAGAAGATCAACGAGGCGCTCGCCACGCTGACCGTCGAGGACTACAACGAGATGATGAACGAGGCCATTGCCGCTCAGCCGCTCACGAACTGAGCAAACTATAACAAGGGAGCAAGATCATGTCTTTGCCTTCTGATTTCTGGGGCAGGATCGTATTCCTGTTCGAGCAGTACGGCGCGTCCTATCTGAAAGGCGCCGGGACCACGCTGCTGATCGCGGTGGTTTCCACCTTCTTCGGCTGCGTGATCGGATTCATCGTCGGCATCATCCAGACCATCCCGGTCGGGAAACACGACAAGGCGGCCAAACGCGTGTTTTTGGGAATCGTCAACGCGATTCTAAAAATCTATGTCGAGCTCTTCCGCGGGACGCCGATGATGGTGCAGGCCATGTTTATTTATTACGGCGCGGCGCAGATTTTGAGCCTGAGGATGAATATGTGGGTCGCGGCCCTGTTCATCGTCTCGATCAACACCGGCGCCTACATGGCCGAAACGGTCCGCGGCGGCATCGTCTCGATCGACATCGGACAGACGGAGGGCGCCTCGGCCATCGGCATGACGCATTTCCAGACCATGATGTACGTCGTCTTTCCGCAGGCGCTGCGCAATATCCTGCCGCAGATCGGCAACAACCTGATCATCAACATCAAGGACACCTGCGTCCTCTCCGTGATCGGCACGGTGGAGCTATTTTTCGCCTCCAAATCCGTGGCGGGCACCTACTACACCTATTTTGAATCCATGACCATCGCGATGGTGATCTATCTCGTCATGACGGTCACGGCCTCCAAACTGCTGTACTGGTGGGAGAAAAAGCTCGACGGCCCGGAGGAATACGACCTCGCCACGACCGACCCGCTGATGTTCACGAGCGGGCTGGTCCATGTCCCGGATAAGCGGCGCCGGAGAGGGGAGGACGGGATATGAGCGAATCCGTTTTGGAAGTCAGGCATCTGAGCAAAAACTTCGGCAAGACGCCGGTTCTCAAGGACATCGATTTCTCCGTCCGCCCCGGCGACGTGACCACGGTGATCGGGGCCTCCGGCTCCGGGAAATCCACGCTCTTGCGCTGCATCAACCTCTTGGAGACGCCCACCTCCGGCGACATCGTCTTTCACGGGGAGAGCGTGCTCCAGCCCGGCTTTCGCCTCTCCACGTACCGCGCGAAGGTCGGCATGGTGTTCCAGAGCTTCAACCTTTTCAGCAACATGACCGTGCTCGAAAACTGCGTGATCGGCATGACGCGGGTGCTCAAAAAGAGCCCGGCCGAGGCGAGGGAAAAGGCGCTCTTTTTCCTCAACAAAGTCGGCATGGATCCCTACATCAACGCCAAACCCAAGCAGATCTCCGGCGGGCAGAAGCAGAGAGTCGCGATCGCCCGCGCCCTGTGCATGGAGCCGGAGGTGCTGCTCTTCGACGAGCCGACCTCCGCCTTAGACCCGCAGATGGTCGGCGAGGTGCTCGAGGTCATGCGGATGCTCGCGGCGGAGGGCTCCACCATGGTGATCGTGACGCACGAGATGGCGTTCGCGCGCGACGTCTCGAGCCATGTCGTCTATATGGCGGAAGGCGTCATCTGCGAGGAGGGGTCGTCGGAGGACATCTTCGTACACCCGCAGCGCGACTCCACGAAGGAATTCTTAAAGCGGTTCATTCATCAGTGACGATAAAAAACATCCCGCCGTAAGGCGGGATGTTTTTTTGTCCCCCGGGGGGAAGGCCCCCGAAAAAAAACTTTCCGCGCCCGCCGAACCCGCAAAAATCCCCGCGGCCGGCGGCCCGCCCCGACAAATATTATCCCTTATTTTCATAAACGGGCGGAAAACGAGGGGGTGTTCTCATATATAAATAAAAAAATCGTTAAAAAACCTGCCGAATATTGTGATTTCCTACCTTTTGATAAAATTTTCTGGTATAATTAACCACGGAAAGGGGACGACAGCATTGGCAGGACAGACGAAGGAGAAGCTGCTCTACATCCTTGACATTCTCAAAAAGACCGACGAGCAGCACCCGATCAACACCGTGGAGATTCTGAAAAAACTCGAGGACAGGGGCCTTTTCGCGGAGCGAAAATCCATCGCGCGCGACATTTCGGTTCTCAAGGAGGCCGGCTATTCGATCATCTCCTGCGACGAGCTGAAAAAAGGGTTTTATATGACCGACCAGCTCTTCGAGGACTACGAGCTCAAGATGCTCGCGGACGCGATCGCCGGGGCCAAATTCCTGACGGAGCGGGATACGGAGAATCTGCTTGAAAAGCTGATCCAGCTCGCGACGCCGACCGGCGAGGAAATTTTAAAAGAGCAGACCGTAATCGACCCGGAGATCAAGACCTCCAACCTGACGCCGCGCTATAATATCGATAAAATCATCACCGCGATCAAACAGCGCCGCCGTATTTCCTTTTGCTATTACGAGCGGACGAAGGACGGGAGCCTCAAGCTTAAAAGGGACGGCCACGTCTATGAAATTTCCCCTTATTATCTCGTCTGGTCGGAGGACGAATACTACCTGATCGGAAACAGCAAGAGCCACAACCATCTGACGCATTTCCACGCGGACATGATCACGAACGCCGAAATCGGCGACCTGCCGGCGAGGCCCTGCGCGGAGATCGAGGAGTTTCGCGGCGGCTTTTCCATCTGCGACTATCTGCGGCGAAACGTCAGTATGTTCACCGGGCCGGACGTGGACATCGAGATGCTGGTCGACCCTTCGGTCATCAAGGACGTGGTCAAGCGGTTCGGCAACGAGGTTCGCTTCGTGGTCCTGCCCGACGGCAGATCCAAGGCGACCGTCCACGCGGTGGAGGGCGAGGGCACGCTTCGCTGGCTCTGCGGCTTCCGCGTGGAGGAGCTGGAGGTCGTGGGCCCGGAGAGCGTCCGCCGCGCGATCGGGGAGCGCGCGTTTGCCGCGGCGAAAGCGTACTCCGAAACCGCCGCGAAGGATGGGGAAAAAGCCGGTCGCGGCGCGGCGCTCTTTTTTTAAAAAACGCGCGCCCAAGCGAAAAAACGCCGCAGGCCCACGACTTTTTGTTGCAAAAGGGCCTTTTTATCAAAACACCCGCCCGTCTCCGGCCGGAGACAGGCGGGTTTCTTTTTTTCAGGTCATGCATTTCCACAGGCGCGCGCCACTACAAAATTATGTAGTAACCGCGCTGTCCGCAAGGCCGAAACTGATCGACAGGGCTTCGTCGATTTTCCCCATCGCGCCATCGTCTAAGCGGCCCATTTTTTCTTTCAGCCGCTGCTTGTCGATCGTGCGGATCTGCTCGAGCAACACGATCGAATCCTTTGCCAGACCGCAGTTTTTCGGCTCCACTTCGATATGCGTCGGAAGTTTCGTCTTTTCCTTCTGGCTCGTGATCGCCGCGGCGATGACGGTGGGGCTGTATTTGTTGCCGACGTCGTTCTGCACAATGAGAACCGGACGGATGCCACCCTGTTCCGATCCGACCACCGGGCTCAGGTCGGCGTAAAAAATGTCTCCCCGTTTAACAGTCACGATTCTATCCTTCCTTTCCCATTTTTAGGGCAATCTTCCCTCTTCTTTTCAGGGATAGTATTGCCGCGCGGGGGAACGGATAATCACGTCGGCAGTGAAATTATCCGATGAGCATTGCCCGCGCGCGCGGAAAGCGGCCCGCGCAGGCGTGGGCGGATTTCGGCGCATTCCATCCTATTGTCAAAACGGCCTCACCGTGATAAAATGTGAGTACTGTCCGAAAGGAGGTCCGCCCGTGACCGGAATGGAAGAATACGCCGCAAAAGTGCGCGCGCTGCTCAACGAGAAGGGCGGCGACCATCGGGCATTCGTCCGCACCTACGGCTGCCAGCAGAATTTCGCCGACGGCGAGAAGCTCGAGGGCATGCTGCTGGAGATGGGCTATTCCCTCGCAAAGAGCGCGGAGGACGCGGAATTTGTGATCTTCAACACCTGCGCCATCCGGGAAAACGCCGAGCGGCGCGTCTTCGGCAACGTCGGCATCGTCAAAAAAGCGCATCGCGAAAACCCGGAGATGATCGTCGCGGTCTGCGGCTGCATGGTTCAGCAGGAGCACATCGCGGAGAAATTCCGCCGCAGCTACCCGTTTGTGGATCTCGTGTTCGGCACGCACGCCTCGGAGCGGATGCCGGAGCTCGTCTACCGTCACCTGACGGAGAGGAAGCGCCTCTGCGACATCGGAGAAGGGGAGGGCTGCATGGCGGAATATCTGCCGGTTCACCGGGACGACCCGCTGAAGGCGAATCTGCCGATCATGCACGGCTGCGACAACTTCTGCACCTACTGCGTCGTGCCGCTGGTCCGGGGCAGGGAAAAGAGCCGCGAGCCGGAGGACATCCTTGCCGAGGCGCGGGCGATCGTCGGGGCCGGATACAAAGAGATCACGCTGCTCGGCCAAAACGTCAATTCCTATGGAAAGGGGCTTGAGCATCCGATTAACTTCGCAAAGCTCCTGCGGGAGATCAACGGGATTGAGGGCGATTTCCGCATCCGGTTCATGACCTCCCACCCGAAGGACTGCACGCGGGAGCTGCTCGAGGCGATCGCGGACTGCAAAAAAGTCTGCCGCTCGATCCACCTGCCGGTGCAGAGCGGTTCCGACCGTATTTTGCGCGAGATGAACCGCCGCTATACGGCCGGGCAGTATCTCGACCTGCTCGCGGCGGCGCGCGAGATCGTCCCGGGCGTCACGGTCACGAGCGATCTCATCGTCGGCTTTCCGGGTGAGACGGAGGAGGATTTCGAGGCGACGATGGCGCTCTGCGAAAAAGCCCGCTGGCTGATGACCTACAATTTCATCTACTCCAAACGCGAGGGCACCCGCGCCGCGGAGATGGAGGATCAGGTCCCGCCGGAGGTCTCCTCGCGGAGATTCCGGCAACTCCTTGACCTCCAGACCTCGATCAGCCGCGAGATCAACGCCTCCTATGTCGGAAAGACGGCGGCGGTGCTCTTCGACGACGAGGCGGACGCCGGGGAGGGGTATCTGAGCGGCCGCAGCTCCGAAAACCTCGTGGTGCGTATCCCGAGAGGGGATGCGCCGCAGGGATTCGCAAACGTCTATCTCAAGGAGACGCTCGGATGGGCGCTCGAAGGCGAACTGATTAAATAGCCAAAAAAATAATTTTTATACGGAGGAATCGCAATGGATCTCATTGAAATGGCACGGGAACTTGGAAAGAAACTTCAGGAGGAGGAGACCTATCTCCGCCTTCGGACCGCGCAGCAGGCCGTCGAGGACGACGGGCAGCTTCAGGACCGGATCTCCGAATTCAACTTGCAGCGCGCCGCGCTCGGTCAGGAGGCGACGAAGGAACGCCGCGATCAGGAGAAGATCAACGCGCTCGATAAAAAGGTTCGCGACCTGTACGACGAGCTGATGGAGGACGCAAAGCTCGCGGCCTACAACGACGCGCAGGACGAGTTCAACGAGGGTTACGGCTTCCTGATGCACATTCTTCAGATGTCCGCCGCCGGCGAAGATCCCATGGCGGTCACGAAGGAGTCCATGGAGCAGTGCGGCGGCGAATGCGGCGACTGCGGTTCCTGCGGCTCCTGCGATTCCTGCGGAGGCTGCCACTGATGGAACGCGCGCAGCTCGCCAAGCTGATTGACCACACGATGCTCAAGCCGGACGCCACCCACGCGGAGCTTCAGGCGTTCTGCGAAGAGGCCAAAAAATATGGCGTCGCGTCGGTCTGCGTCAACTCGTTAAACGTCTATTTCGTCCATAAAGAGCTGCGGGGGACCGGGATACGGACCTGCTCCGTGGTCGGGTTCCCGCTCGGCGCGACGGCGTCCGCCGCGAAGGCGTTCGAGGCCTCGTGCGCGGTCGAGGACGGCGCGGAAGAGATCGACATGGTGATGGACATCGCCTCCGCGAAGGCCGGAAACTGGCGCAAGGTGCAGGAGGACATCGAGGACGTGCTCGACGCCTGCGAGGAGAGCGGCGGCGCGGTGCTCAAAGTGATTCTCGAGTGCTGCCTGCTGACCGACGAGGAAAAGCGGAAGGCCTGCCTCGTCGCGAAGGAGGCCGGGGCCGACTTTGTCAAGACCTCGACCGGCTTTTCAAAGGGCGGGGCCACGGCGGAGGACGTTCGCCTGCTGCGGGAGACCGTGGGCGAGGGCATGGGCGTCAAGGCCTCCGGCGGAATCCGGGATTTTGAGGCCGCTTGCGCGATGGTCGAGGCCGGCGCGAGCCGGATCGGCACCTCCTCCACGGCAAAGATCCTCGAGGAGGACGAGGCGTAACGCAAAACGCAAAACGCAAAACGCAAAACGCAAAACGGTTCCCGCATAGGACGATAAAAAAGCCGGAGGGCCCGATCGGGTTCCCCGGCTTTTTGCTTTCGATTTGCGCATAGACGCCGCTCCCACCTTTGCCTCGGGCGGCGGGCGCACAAAGGGGCAAAATAAAAGGGACGCCGGATTTTCCGGCGTCTCTTTTTAAGCTTAAAGCGTGATAATTACAGGAAAAGCGGCACAAACACGAGGGCGACGATCGTCATCAGCTTGATGAGGATGTTCATGGACGGGCCGGAGGTATCCTTGAACGGATCCCCGACCGTGTCGCCGACGATGGCGGCCTTGTGGCATTCGGAGCCTTTTCCGCCAAAGTTGCCGTTTTCAATATACTTCTTCGCGTTGTCCCATGCGCCGCCGGCGTTGGACATCGTGATGGCCAGTAGCACGCCGGTCACAAGAGCGCCGCCCAGCAGTCCGCCGAGGGCCTCCGGTCCAAGAATCAGGCCGCAGGCAATCGGGCTGGCGATCGCGAGGATTCCCGGGAAGAGCATCTCTTTGATCGCGGAGCGGGTGGAGATGTCCACGCATTTCGCGTAGTCCGGCTTGGAGGTCCCGGCAAGGATCCCGGCGTCGGCATGGAACTGGCGGCGGACTTCCTCGATCATCTGATACGCGGCCTTGCCGACGGAATTCATGGTGATCGCGCCGAAGAGCATCGGCAGCATGCCGCCGATAAAGAGCCCGGCGACGACCATCGGGTCGAGCAGGTCGATTGTGGTGAGGCCCGCGACGGTGGAGTAGGAGACGAACAGCGCGAGGGCGGTCAGAGCGGCGGAGCCGATGGCGAAGCCCTTGCCGACCGCGGCGGTGGTGTTGCCCACGGAGTCGAGCGTGTCGGTGATGTCGCGGACGTTTTCGGGCAGATCGGACATTTCGGCGATGCCGCCGGCGTTGTCGGAGATCGGGCCGTAGGCGTCGACGGCGACGACGGTGCCGGTGGTGGAGAGCATGCCGACCGCGGCGATCGCGATGCCGTAGAGGCCGAAGCTCAGGTAGGAGAGGATGATGCCCACGGCGATCAGCAGGATCGGGAAGACGGTGGAGTTGAGCCCGGAGGCAAAGCCGCTGATGATGACGGTGGCGGCGCCGGTCTCGCTCTGGTGGGCGATCTCCTTGACCGTCTTATAATCCGCGGACGTGTAGACCTCCGTCAGGGCTCCGATCGCGACGCCGATCACTAAGCCGACGACAACCGCGACGAAAGCGCCGAGGCCTTCAAACATATAGCGGGAGAGGAAGAAAGAGGCGACGATCACGATCCCGCTGGAGATGTAGGTGCCGAGGTTGAGCTGCTTGGCCGGATTCTTGCCCTCTTTGCCGCCGACCATGAAGGCGGCGATCACGGAGGCGCAGATGCCGATTGCCGCGAGCAGCAGCGGGAACAGAGAGCCTTCGATCGGCGGAAGCTCGACGTTGCCGAAGAAGAAGGAGGAGACGCTCGGGATCGTCACCGCGAGCGTGATGGCGGAGACGATGGAGCCGACATAGGACTCGAACAGGTCGGAGCCCATGCCCGCGACGTCGCCGACGTTGTCGCCGACGTTATCCGCGATGACGGCGGGGTTGCGGGGGTCGTCCTCGGGGATGCCGGCCTCGACTTTGCCGACCAGATCGGCGCCGACGTCGGCCGCTTTCGTGTAGATGCCGCCGCCGACACGGCCGAACAGGGCCATGGAGGAGGCGCCGAGGGAGTAGCCGGTGACGACCTCGGAGATCAGCGCGGCATTTCCTTCCGTGACGCCGATCGTGGCGTTAAACAGGCAGAAAAGGGCGGAAACGCCCAAGAGGCCGAGGCCCACGACGCACAGTCCCATGACCGCTCCGCCGCGGAACGCGATCTTCAGAGCCGGGGCCATGCCCTTGACGCGGGCTTGGTTGGCGGTGCGGACGTTGGCGAGGGTGGCGGTTCTCATGCCGATGTATCCGGCAAGGACGGAGAACGCCGCGCCGATCACGAACGCGCCGGCGGCGTACCAGCTGATGACAAACCCAAGAAGCAGGACCATGGCCGCGCCGAAAATGACGATGGTCTTATATTCGCGTCTCAGGAACGCCATCGCGCCCTCGCGGATATAACCGGCGATCTCCTTCATTCGGTCGGTGCCCTCTTCCTGTTTGCCGATCCAAGCCTTGAACGCGAACGCGACCACAAGCGCGAGGACCGCCGCAAACGGGACTGCATAAAACAAATTACCCATGTTTGGATTCACTCCTGTTTGTGAATTTTCTTTTGGGGACAAGTCCCCTTGTTGAGTAACAACATTCTAATTATATAGAAGTGAGGGGCAACAGTCAATAAAAAAAGTTAAAGAACCTGCAAGTATTTAGTAAAGAAAAGTTCATAAAGAATATAAAAAAACACCGGGAGAGAAACCCGGTGCTCAAGGCGTTTCGATATGCTTACGAATCGGAAAACACTTTTTTGATGCGCTCGTAGAATTCCACGACGGCAAAGCGGACCTCGTATTTGGAGCCGGTGACAAATTTCTCGTCCTCCCCGTACGCTTCCGCCGCCTCCGTGGCGGAGGAGACGCAGAGCGGTGGATACATGACGCACCACCAGTTGGCGCCCTCCCCGGCGCCGATCACGATGCGCACCGTGTCGTATTCGCCGGCGGGCAGGGTGAAATCGCCGTAGCTGCGGGTCTCGAACCAGTCCTTCGCCAGAGCGACGGCCACGCCGTACTCCGAGCCCTCCTCGGCGATCACATCCTTGGCGAGCGCCTCGATCTCGTTCAGGCTGATTTTTGTCAGGGCGACGGCGTCGGATTTGCCGCTCACCTCCGCGAAGAGCTCGCCGGTTCCTTCAAGGATGCGGTCGCGGATCTTGAGTTTTAAAGCCTGATCCGCGTCGCTGTCGGAATTTGCGATGATATGAAGGCGCAGCGTCTCGTCGCGGATCTCGTCGCTCTGCGCCACCGCGCGTTTCGCGTAGCTGGTCATCGCTGTGATCATCAGCCCCGCAAGGACGACAAGCTCAAACCCGCGCAGCTTCCCGCTGCTGTGAAACGTTTTAAAATTGCTAAGCCGCAAGGAAAAAGCCGCCTTTCCTTTTTTTCTAAAGTATGGGCGGCTTTTCTAAACAATATACAGTTTTGCGGGGCGGCGGAAGGATGGAGCACCGTTTGCCTAAATGAAGCGCGCCGAATCCTAAAAGGAGATCGGGGCCCGCCGGCGCTGCCGGGCGGGCGGACGCAGGTCGAGGAGCGGCCGAGGAAATCCCGGCCGAACATGGCCTTCTGCGTCCCCGGGCTCATTCGGCGATCTCCACGCCTCTCCTCGCAGGCCCGGTCAGGTAGATTTGGCGATACCGGGCGGCAAGCGTCCGGCAGGCGCGTCTCGCCGTATCTTCGCAGTCGAAAAGGCCGAACACCGCGGTCCCGCTGCCGGTCATGGAGGCGCCCAGCGCGCCGTTTTCGAGCAGCGCCCGCTTGATCTCCGCGATCTGTTCCGGCGGCGCGGCGGCTTCCAGCGCGTTGTGGAGGTTCGCGGCGATCCCCCGCAGGCTGCCGTCGGCTATGGCGGCGAGCATCCCCGCGTCGTCCGGACGGGCGGCGGGAGGGGGCGCGAGCAGGTCGTACAGCCGGTAACTTTCGGCGGTGGACATGCCGTCCTCCGGCTTCGCGATCACGAAAAAGCATTCGGGAATCGGGGACAGGGGGGTCAGGATCTCGCCGACGCCCTCCACGAGCATCGTGGAGCCGCGAAGGCAAAACGGGACGTCCGCGCCGATCCCAAGGCCCAGCCCGCTGAGCTCCTCCTCGGAGAGCGGCCCGCCGAACATGTGATTCAGGCCGAGGAGCACGGCCGCGGCGTCCGCGCTGCCTCCCGCCATGCCCGCGGCGGTCGGGATCCGTTTTTCGATACGGATCTCAAGGCCGTGGTTCGGGATCTCCGTCGCGCGGAAAAACGCCTCCGCCGCAAGGAGGGCCGTGTTATGCATGGGGTCGATCGCGGGTTCCGCACAGAGGAGGCGGATCTCGCCGCCGTGGGATTCCCCGGCGTCTATGGAGAGCGCGACCCGGTCGAAGAGGCCGACGGACTGCGTGACCATCCGCAAAAGATGGTAGCCGTCCCCGCGCTTCCCGGTGATCTCGAGCGTCAGATTCAGCTTCGCAAAGGCCCTCAGCTCGCACGACTTGCACAGGGGAAATTCCATCGCGCGTCCCCCTTTCCCGGAAAATCAAAAAAATCAGTTTCAGATTACGGGCTTGTCCGCTTTTCGCCGCCTGTTTTCCATTCCCGGCTTCCTCGCAAAAGGCCCGGCGTTTTCAGCTTCGGAGTGGTTTACAGAAGGATCGGCAAAGCTGGTCGCGCGGTCCGCGGACGCGTTTAGTCTTTCCAGCACATTCCGTCGTCCGCTTTCCGCCCCGTAGCCCGCGCCTCCGGTGATCAACCGGCGGAACGCCGCGGGGGGGAAAAATCGTCAGATGGCCGTCCCGGCGGCCCGGCATTCCGCCACAAACCGGCTGATGCGCTGAAGGGCCTCCATCAGGTGGTCCAGCGAATAGGAATAGGAGATCCGGACGTAGCCCTCCCCGCAGCCGCCGAAGGCGTCGCCGGGCACAACGGCCACATGCTGGCTTTGCAAAAGCTGCTCGCAGAACTGCGCGGAGCCGAGCCCCGTGGATCTGATGCACGGAAACACATAGAAAGCGCCCTGCGGCTCAAACGTGTGCAGGCCGATGTTGTTGAGGCCATCCACGAGAAAGCGCCTGCGCATGTCGTATTCCTTGACCATCGCGGCGACCTCCTCGTCGCAGTCCCGCATGGCGGCGATCGCCGCGTACTGGCTGGTGGTCGGGGAGCTCATGATCGCGAACTGGTGGATTTTGAGCATCTGGGAGATGACCGGGGCGGGGCCCGCGGCATAGCCGAGCCTCCATCCGGTCATCGCGTAGGCCTTGGAGAACCCGTTGACCACGACGGTGCGTTCCCGCATGCCCTCAAGCTGTGCGATGGAGACGTGGCGCTCGCCGCCGTATGTGAGCTCCGCGTAGATTTCGTCGGAGAGCACAAAGAGGTTGTGCTTCTTGACGATCTCGGCGATGGCCTCCAGATGTTCCCGCCGCATGATCCCGCCGGTCGGGTTATTGGGGAAGGGGAGGACCAGCAGCTTCGATTTCGGCGTGACGGCGGCCTCCAGCTCCTCGGGCGTCAGGCGGAACTCGTCCTCTTCCTTCGTCACGATCGGGACAACCGTCCCGCCGGACATCCTGCAAATCGGGTCGTAGCAGACAAAGGAGGGCTCCGGCAGCAGCATCTCGTCGCCGGGCTCGATCAGCGCGCGGATGCACAGGTCGATCGCCTCCGAGCCGCCCACCGTGATGAAAATTTCGTCTTTCGGGCTATATTCCAGCTCAAAGCGCCGCCGCAGGTAGTTGGAGACTTCGCCGCGCAGCTCGGCGAGGCCGGCGTTCGCGGTGTACCAGGTGCGGCCCTTTTTCAGAGAGTCGATACCGGCCTCGCGGATCAGCCACGGCGTGCGGAAATCCGGCTCGCCCACGCCGAGCGACAGGACGTCCTCCATCTCGGCGGCAAGGTCAAAAAAACGTCGGATGCCGGAGGGTTTCAGCGAAAGGACCCTTTCCGACAAAAAGTCGTTATAATCAATCAAGGCCGTAGAGCCTCCTTTCGTCCTTCTCCGGGTCCTCGATCAGCAGGTTGCGCTCCTTGTAGCGGCGGAGCACGAAGTTGGTCGCGGTGGAGGTGACGGAATCCAGCGGGGCGAGACGCTTTGCCACAAACATCGAGACTTCGCGGAAATTCCGGCCGCGCACGACCACGGCGAGGTCATAGCTCGAGCTGCTCATCAGCCAGACGGCCTCGACCTCGTCAAAGCGGGCGATCTCGTCCGCGATCTCCTCGTAGCCGCGGTCGCGCTTGGGGCGCACTTTCACCTCGATGTAGGCGGTGCAGTCGTCCGCGTCGATCTTTTCCCAGTTGATCAGCGCGTTATATCCGAGGATGACGCGGCTCTTCTCGTACGCTTCAATCTCCTTCCGGATCTCCTCCTCCGGCAGATCCAAGAGGGCCGAGAGCTGGGAGTCCGTGAGCTTTGCGTTTGTTTCCAGAAGTTTGAGTAAATCTTTCATGATTAAAATCTCCTTCGGCATGTTATTTCAGTTCGGTCGGCAGCGGCCGGCGGTTTATATAACGAGTGAAAAAACGGTATCCCGCTTCGCGGGCGCAGTCCATGCCCTCCGCGATGTCGGCGCCGAGCGTCTCGGCCTCATGCGCGCCGGAGCCGATGGTGACGAATTCGCCGCCGAGCTCACGGAAGCGCCTGACGTAGCGCACGGGGGGCTGCACCGAGCGCGCCCGTCCGCGCAGGGCGGAGGTGTTGATCTCCAGAGCGATCCCTTTTTGCGCCGCCAAGCGCAGGATCTCCTCGATCAGGTCGTCGCAGGGCCGCAGAAAGACGTCTTCCGCGTCGGCGCGCGCAAGGTAGCGCATGGGGAAGGTGAGCTGGGAGAGCACGTCGAATTTGCCCCAAAGAACCATTTGGCGCACCCGCTCAAAATAGCCGGCGATGAGGGCGGAGAGTTCCCGCTCCGAGAGTTCGGACTCCTTGATGCGGGAGGGCCTGCCGCCGTCCGCGAAGGTTTTTATAGAAGCGAGCACGAGATCGAAGGGGTGGAGCGCCACGATTTTTTCCGCGTGCTCGGGCTGGGCGAGAGGCTCGCTCAGCTCCACGCCGCAGGAGAGGATCAGGCTGTCGCCAAAAGCGGCCCTCGCCTTATATACGCTGTAAATGGAGGCCCTGACGCGCTCGCCGAACTGTTTTTCCGCATATCGGTCGAAGTCGCAGCAGTCGGTGATAGCGATCCCGGTGAGGCCTTTGCGGACCGCCTGCTCACAGAGTGCCATCACCGGATCACGCCCCTCGGGAGAGCAGTCGCTGTGGACATGGCTGTCAAATTTATTCAAATAAAACAAGCGCAGTCCCTCCCATGTATATTTTTTTAATACTATCATATTTTTTCCTGCAATGCAAAGATTTTATTGATGCAGATGATTGCGAGGCGGCGGCCCGAAGCGGAAAAAAGCGCGGCGCGGGGCCGCTCGATTTTTTGCCGGGGAAGATGTTGACAAATCGGTTTTTCTGTGATATTATCATTCCCGTCGCTGAGATGCTGGTGTAGCTCAGTCGGTAGAGCAGCTGATTTGTAATCAGCAGGTCGGGGGTTCGAATCCGTCCACCAGCTCCACCGTTCCGACGAAAAGAATAGAGATGGGGGAGCGTACCCAAGTGGCTAAAGGGGGCAGACTGTAAATCTGTTGTCTGACGACTACGGTGGTTCGAACCCACCCGCTCCCACCAAAGGCGCCTGCATTTTCTGCGGAAAATGCAGGCGTTTTTTTGCCAAAAAAGACGCGAAGCGTCTCACGGGGGAACCAGCTCCCCCGTGGGCCCTCTTCGGCCTCCGGCGGGGAGGTTGAGCCATAGTTTATTCTTTCTATGATACCCCCGAGGGGGAGGCCGACGGTATACGCCCGACCACCAGGGCGCGCTCTGAGGAACACGCAAATCGGGGCCGGCCGGCGGGCCATGCGCAAGCGAAAACCGCGAACGACCGCGGGCATAAAAAAATCGCGCGGGCCGCCACGTTTTCTTGCGGCGGCTGCTTCCGTTTGTGTCCGGCAAAGACGGCCATTAAAACGAAGATAATATGGTGAGCATGCGTATTTACTGATTCATTCCCGTTGAGCACGGGAGGCAAAGCCTCCCGAAAAACAGAGGCGCGGGCGGCGGGAGCGCCGGATTCTAAACAGATCAGGACAAAATAGCGATTATCTATAATACCTAACTGGAGCCGAGTTTGCAGGGGTAATTTACTATAAAACGGAGAAAAATATGGAACGGGCTTGTTTTTCCGGCAGAACATGATACCATGATTGTGTTCTTTTCATTATTTAAATAGATGGAGCGAAGAAAGATGCAGCCCCAAAGTTCCGCAAAAAGAACCGAATCCTGTAGTCCTTCCGCGGTGCGCAGCAGGTACTACGGGAAGGACGACCACAACCATAAGCGCCAACCGACAAGATAAGAGCACCATTTTCGGCGCTCTTTTTTTCTTTTTTGCATGGAAAGGGTGATGGATATGCATGATTCCTATGAGAGTCCGCTGGAAAACCGGTATGCCGGCGAGGAGATGAAACGGAATTTCTCCGATCAGAAGAAATTTTCCACGTGGCGCCGGCTCTGGCTCGCGCTCGCGGAATCGGAGCAGGCGCTCGGCCTCCCGATCACGAACCGCCAGCTCGACGAGATGCGCCGCCACCTCGACGACATCAACTTTGAGGACGCCGAGGCGATCGAGGCCGAGATCCGCCACGATGTGATGAGCCACGTGCAGGCCTACGGGTTGCAGTGCCCGGAGGCGAAGCCGATCCTCCACCTCGGCGCCACCTCGTGCTACGTCGGGGACAACGCCGATCTGATCGTCATGCGGGACGGGCTTGAGATTTTGAAGAAAAAGCTCGTCAACGTCGTCGCCCTGCTCTCCGATTTCGCCGAGCGGGAGAAGGATCTGCCGTGCCTCGCCTACACACACTGCCAGCCCGCCCAGCTCACGACGGTCGGCAAGCGCGCCTGCCTCTGGGCGCAGGATTTCGCGGAGGATTACGAGGAGATCTGCGGCGCGATCGAAAAAATCAAGCTCCTCGGCGCGAAGGGCACGACCGGGACGCAGGCCTCTTTCCTTGAGCTTTTCGGCGGGGACGCCGGTAAAGTAAAAGAGCTTGACGGCATGATCGCCGAAAAAATGGGCTTCCAAAAGACCTATCCCGTCGCGGGCCAGACCTACCCGCGGAAGCAGGATTACCGCATTTTGACCGCCGTCGCCGGAATCGCGCAGAGCGCGCACAAATTTACGAACGACATCCGCCTTTTGCAGAGTTTCGGCGAGATTTGCGAGCCCTTCGGCGGCAAGCAGGTGGGCTCCTCCGCGATGGCCTATAAGCAGAACCCGATGCGCAGCGAGCGGTGCGCGGGCCTCAGCCGCTACCTTTCGAATCTGGTGCTGAATCCGGCGCAGACCGCCTCCGAGCAGTGGTTCGAGCGCACGCTCGACGACTCCGCGAACCGCCGCCTCGCGATCTCCGAGAGCTTTCTCGCGGCGGACGGCATCCTGAATCTGGTCGCCAACATCGCGGGCGGGCTCCGCGTGTTTCCGAAGGTGATCGCGCTGCGCGTCCGGCGGGAGCTGCCTTTTATGGCGACGGAAAACATCCTGATGGACGCCGTGAAAAAAGGCGGGGACCGTCAGGAGCTGCACGAGGCGATCCGCGCATATTCCATGGAGGAATTTCGCAAAATCCGGGAGGAAGGCGGGGAGAACGACCTGCTCGACGCGCTCGCCGCGGACAGCCGATTCGGCCTCGACGAGGAGAGCCTCAAGGCGAGCCTGCTCCCGGAGAAATACACCGGCCTCGCGGCCGCACAGACGGAGGAGTATGTGGCCGAGCTGCGAAAGACCGTTATCGAGCCGAACCGGGCGCTGCTCGGCATGAAGGACGAGGTCGGCGTGTAATCCTTTCCTAAAAGCATCGGCTTTTTGCGGCGGCGCGGGGGAAACTTCCGCGCGCCGGGAGCGGCGAAGATCCTTTCTAAGCCGGGCGGGAATTGCCCGATCCAAAACGTTTTTGGTCCTAACCGGAGGCCGCTCATGGGGAAAACCGAACGGCTTCCATGAAAAAATATCTTGAAAAGGAAGAAAGTTATGGTACACGCAATCGTTGGAGCGAACTGGGGAGATGAAGGCAAAGGCAAGATCACGGACATGTTCGCGCAGGACGCGGACGTCGTCGCGAGATTCCAAGGCGGAGCGAACGCCGGCCATACGATCATCACCGACAAAGGGAAGGTTGTCCTGCACATTCTTCCTTCCGGCTCCTGCTATGAAAAGACGGAAAACCTCATCGGAAACGGCGTCGCGCTGGACGTCCGCAAATTCCAAAAAGAGATCGAAAACGTCCGCGCCTCGGGCTTCAACCCGAAGGTGCTCGTCTCCAACCGCGCGCAGATCCTGATGCCCTATCACGTCGATTTCGACAAATGGGAGGAGGAGCGCCTCGGCGCGAGATCCTACGGCTCCACCAAATCCGGGATCGCCCCGTTTTATTCCGATAAATACGCCAAGATCGGGATCACGGTCGACTCGCTCTATTACCGCGACTTCCTGCGCGACAGGGTTTCGGAGATTTTGGAGCTCAAAAATCAGATCGCGCAGGCCGTCTATCACAAGGAGCCTTACGACCTCGATCAAATCATGGACGATCTCGCCGAGTACGCCGAGATCATGAAGCCGTATCTCTGCGACTCCGTCCGCTTTATGCGCGACGCCCTCCGCGAGGGCAAAAACATCCTGCTCGAGGGCCAGCTCGGATCGCTGCGCGACCCGGATTTCGGCATCTACCCGATGTCCACCTCCTCCAACACGATTTCGGGATACGGCGCGGTCGGCGTCTCCGTGCCGCCGGCCATGATCGCCCGGGTCACCGCCGTTGTGAAGGCATATTCCAGCGCGGTCGGCGCTGGCCCGTTCGTCAGCGAGATCTTCGGCGACGAGGCGGGCGAGCTGCGCGAGCGCGGCGGCGACAAGGGCGAATACGGCGCCACCACCGGGCGCCCGCGCCGCATGGGGTGGTTCGACTGCGTGGCCACCCGCTACGGGTGTCTGGTGCAGGGCGCGACGGACGTCGCCTTCACGGTCGTGGACGCGCTGGGGTATCTCGACGAGATCCCGGTCTGCGTCGGCTACGAGTATAAGGGCGAAACGCTGCGCGACTTCCCGACCTATCCGGTCCTGCTCGAGGCGAAGCCCATTCTGAAAGTTTTCCCCGGCTGGAAATGCGACATCCGCGGCATCCGCAAATACGGCGAGCTCCCGCAGGAGTGCCGGGACTATATCGAATTCATTGAAAAAGAGATCGAAGTCCCGATCAAGATCGTCTGCAACGGCCCCAAACGCGAGGACGTCATCTTCCGCGGCTGATCCTCCGAAACGGGATAGGGCGGCGGGCGCGGGATTGTCTCCGGAATCCAAACGGAAATCGCCGGTCGAACCCCGGCCGATGGGCGGAAAAATCCCCGACGGCGGCCGATCCCCGGAACCGCGCGCGCCGGAAGGCCCGTCGGTTTTATCCGCAAAAAAGCTGATAATCCGGGCCCGGCCGGGGCACAGTATTCATATTGATTTTATAAAAGGAGGCCGCGAGATGGAGGAATCCCCCGAGCTGAAAGAGAATCTCGAGAAACTCGCGCTGCTGCAAAAACAGCTGTTTGCCTATAAATACGCCTGTTCCGCCGTCGAGCTGGACAGCCTCACCGTCGCGCCGCCGGACACCGTCGAGGGCCGCTCCGAGGCGCTGGGCGTCCTCTCCGGGTTTCAGTATCTGCTCTCCACCTGCCCGGAGACGGTCGGGCTGCTAAACTGGCTCCGCGCCCACAAGGAGGATCTGACCGCCCATCAGGCGAGGGAAGTGGAGCTCTTGCTGCGCGATCAGGCGTATATCCAGAGCATCCCGCAGCAGGAGTATGTCGATTACCAGAAGATGCTCTCCAAGGCGGAATCCGCTTGGCGCAAGGCGAAGTCCGCGAACGATTTCGCCGCGTTTAGGCCCTACCTCGAACGGATTTTCGACGACAACATTCGGTTCGCGAAATATTATAAGCCGGATCAGGCGCCCTACGACACGCAGCTCGATCTCTATGAGCGCGGGCTCACGATGGAGAAGGCGGACCGGTTTTTCGCGGTGCTGCGGGAGGGCATCGTCCCGCTGATCCAAAAGATCGCGAAAGCGTCGCGGATCGACGATACGCCGCTGCTCGGCGTGTACCCGGTCGAAAAGCAGAAGCAGCTCACGAATTACCTGATGGATTTTATGGGGATCGACCTCTCGCACTGCAACTGCAGCGAGACGGAGCACCCGTTCACGCTGGAGTTTACCAACGAGGACGTGCGGATCACGACCCATTATTACGAAAACAATTTCGCGGCCTCGATGTATTCGGTCATCCACGAGGGCGGCCACGCGCTTTACGAGCTGGGCGGCTCGGATGAGCACCGCTACACGGCGGTGGCGGGCGGCGTCTCCATGGGGATCCACGAGAGTCAGTCCCGTTTCTTCGAGAATATCATCGGCCGCAGCGAGCCGTTTATTAACGCGGTTTTTCCAAAAATCCAAGAGCTTTTCCCGGAAAATTTCGCAACGGTCACGCCGCGGCAATTCTATGAGATGATCAACCGGTCGGAGCCCTCGCTGATCCGCATCGAGGCCGACGAGCTGACCTATCCGTTGCACGTCATGGTCCGTTACGAGATCGAGAAGAAGCTCTTCGCCGGGGAGCTCTCCTATGGCTCCATTCCGGCGGAGTGGAATCGACTCTACAAGGAATACCTCGGCGTCGACGTGCCGGACGACACGCGCGGCTGCCTTCAGGATTCCCACTGGAGCGGCGGCAGCGTCGGGTATTTCCCGTCCTACGCATTGGGCAGCGCCTACGGTGCGCAGATGTTTGAAACCATGAAAGAGGACGTGGACGTGGACGCCGCGATCGCCTCCGGGAGCCTAAAGCCGCTGGTGGACTGGCTGAACGTGAAAATCTACGGGTTCGGGAGCCTCTACGACCCGGAGCGCCTGTTCCGCATGGTGTGCGGCGCGCCGTTCGACCCGCATTATTACGTCGACTATCTCACGAAAAAGTTTTCCGAGCTTTATCATCTCTAACCGGCGCGCCCGCCGCGTGGCAAAGCGGGGATATTATTCTCCGCTGCCCGCGCCGTTTTATGAAAAAAGCACCGCTTCCCGGCAATCGCCGGGAGAGCGGTGCTTTTTTATGCCGACGCGGCGGGGAAGGGCCGTAAACGGTCATGCCCATGCCGTTTTAGGCGGAGGCGATTTTCGAAATCCGGGCGTCTCCGCGCGGCTTATTTCTTAAAATCCGCGTATTTTTCCGCGATCTTGAGGATGGTTTCCACGGCGAGATCCATCTCCTCCACGCAGGCAAACTCGTATTTCCCATGGAAGTTGTAGCCGCCGGTGCCGAGATTCGGGCAGGGGAGCCCTTTAAAAGAGAGCACGCAGCCGTCCGTCCCGCCCCGGACCGCGACGGATTCCGGCTCGCCGCCGACCTCGCGGATGGCTTCATATGCGGTGTCGATCAGGTGCGGGTACCGCTCGATGACGACGCGCATGTTTTTATAATCGTAGCCGGTGTCGGCGACGGCGGTGCCCGCCCCGTAGCGGCGGTTGATCTCCTCCGCGGCCTTGCGGATCACTTCGACCTTCCGCTCGAGCTTCGCTTCGTCGTGGTCGCGCAAGATATAATCCATCCCGGCCTCCTCGCACGCCCCATTTAAATGGATAAGATGATAATAGCCCTCGTAGCCCTCCGTGTTTTCCGGGCGCTCTAAGGCGGGCAGCAGGGAGTGAAATTCCATCGCGATCAGCGAGGCGTTTTTCATCACATTCTTCGCGGAGCCCGGATGGACGCTGCGGCCATGAATTTTGATGTGCGCGTGGGCTGCATTAAACGTCTCGGACTCCACGCCGCCGAAAGCGCCGCCGTCCATCGTATAAGCGAAATCCGCGGCGAAAAAAGTAAGATCGAAGCGGTCCGCACCCCGGCCGATCTCCTCGTCCGGCGTAAAGGCGATCTGAATCTTCCCATGGGGGATCTCCGGATGCCCGATCAGGGACTCGGCGGCGGTGAGGATCTCCGCGATGCCGGCCTTATCGTCCGCGCCGAGCAGGGTTGTGCCGTCCGTGACGACCAGATGCCTGCCCACGCAGGCCTTCATCTCCGGAAACTCCCGCGGGGAGAGCAAAATGCCGAGCTCTTCGCTCAGCGTCACGTCGCCGCCCTGATAATCGACCACCTTCGGCCGGATGCCCCAGTAAGGGACTTCCCGCACCACGTCCATGTGGGCGATGAACCCGACCACCGGCGCGTCATCCTTGCCCGGCGAGGCGGGAACGGTGCCGTAGACATAGCCGTTGCCGTCGATCCGCACCTGCTCAATGCCGATCTCTTTCATCTCCTCGCAGAGGGCGAGGCCGAACGTGTTTTGTTCCGAGGTGCTGGGGCAGGTATCGCTCGTCTCGTCCGAGGCGGTCGGGTAGGAGACGTATTTTAATAGACGCTCGTATGCTTTCATAATCCAAACCTCCGTCAATCTGATACCGCCATTTTAGCAGAAACGACACGTTTTTACAACCGATCGCGGCGGGAACCCGGGCATTTTCTAATCTTGCAAGATTTTCCTATTCTTTATTCAATTCTTATAAAAGGATAAGTTTCCCTTTACAAATTATTAGTTATTCGTTATAATATCACCGGGAGCAGCGGAAACCGCGGACCCCAAAAATTTTAGAGAGAAGGAACAACATGCGTAAAACCACAGTGTTCAAACTGATTGCTGTTGTCGCTTGCCTCAGCCTTCTTCTGGTCGGATGCACCGGAAACGCGGGAGAAGAGGAAACGACAGATCTCAACTCTTATACGCTTGATGAAATCATCGCCAAAGCGCAGGAAGAGGGCCATGTCGAATCCGTCGGCATGCCGGATTCTTGGGCCAACTGGGGCGAGAGCTGGGTCGGCCTGACCGAGACCTATGGGATTGAGCATACGGACGAAGATATGAGCTCCGCCGAAGAGCTGAATATGTTCGCCAACGATGCGACCAGAGACATCGGCGACGTCGGTCTTGCCTTCACGACGCAGGCCGTGGAAGAGGGCCTTGTCCAGAGCTATAAGACCTCTTATTGGGATTCCGTCCCGGATTGGGCGAAAGACGAAGAGGGCCTCTGGATGATCGCCTACACCGGCTGCACCGCATTTATTTATAACAACGACATCACGACCGACCCGGCCCCGACCTCTTGGGCCGACGTCAAAAACGGCACCTATAAGCTGACCATCGGCGACGTCGTCGGCGGCGCCACCGGACAGGGCGTCGTCGTTGCCACCGCCTACGCGTTCGGCGGCGATCTCGACAACCTGCAGCCCGCGTATGACTTCTGGACCGAGATGGCCGAAGCCGGCCGTATCGACAGCGGCGACATCCTGCTTGCCAGAATTCAGGCCGGCGAAGTCGAGCTCGGCGTGTCGTGGTCCTACAACGTTCTGGGCTACCGCGATCAGACCCCGAACTACAGCTTCACGGTCGGCATCCCGTCCGACGGCGCGATCCTTGTCGGATACGCTTCCGTCATCAACTCCAAATCCGATACCCCGTTTGCCGCCGCCCTTGCCAGAGAGTACATCTTCTCCGATCAGGGCCAGATCAACCTCGCCAAGGCGGGCGCCATCCCGACCAGAACCGACGTCGCGGTTCCGCAGGAAATCATTGACACCACCTTCCAGCCCGAGACCTATGCCAACGCGGTCGGCATCTCCGACGGCGTGCATTACAAAGAGGTCTGCTCCGGCATCTCCGCTTGGTGGAACGAGAACATCATCCCGCTGATGGGCTGAGCCGAATTTCGCCCGCGGGCCTAAGCTTCCCGTAAGTACCATAGGAAATGGGGCGTGCTCAAAAGTACGCCCCATTTCTTGAAATTGAGGTGAACCTCCATGGAACATAACGCTCCGGCGGCCGTCAGAAAGATGACGAACAAAAAGATCTATCTGCTTGTGCTGCTCCCTTTTCTTGTTGTCGTGTTTCTCTATGAGCTTTTGCCCCTTTCCATGCTGATCCTCGACAGCTTCGGCCTTGACGAGGATAAAAGCGTCCTTTTTACGCTGCAAAATTACTCCAAGATTTTCAGCACCCTGAGCTATAAAAAGGCCATTACGAACAGCCTTGAGATCACGCTGCTCTCCACCGCGATCGGGATTTTCGTCGCGTTTATGGGCGCGAAAGCCGCGCACACCTCGAGGGGCCGCTTCCGCAACGCCTTTATGACGGTGCTCAACATGACCTCAAACTTTGCGGGCGTCCCGCTGGCGTTTGCCTACATGATCGTTTTGGGGACGTCCGGCGTCGTGCGCCAGATCGCAAATGTTTATGGAATCGAATGGATCCAGAATTTCGACCTTTACACAAGTAAGGGCCTAATTTTGATGTATGTATATTTCCAGATCCCGCTCTCCACGCTGCTGCTGATCCCGGCTTTTAACGGCATCCGCAGGGAGTGGCAGGAGGCGAATCTCCTGCTCGGCGGCCGCAACAGCACGTTCTGGTTCAAAGTCGGCATCCCGGTGCTGATCCCGAGCATCTTCGGCACGATCAGCGTCCTGTTTGCCAACGCGCTGTGCGCCTACGCGACCGCCTACGCGCTCTTGATGAACAACTTCAGCCTTCTGCCGGTCAACATCTCCGCGATGTTTACCGGCGACATCGCCTCGAAGCCGCACCTCGGCGCGGCGCTCTCCGTCGTGATGATGCTCTTGATGTGCGCGGCGATCCTGATTGATAATTACATTATCAAAGCGACAACGCGCTGGAATGCGAGGTGAGCGGTATGAATAAGATGAGCAAGCTTTCCGCGAATATCGTAATGACCTGCGTGATCCTCTGGCTTCTGATCCCGCTGGCCGCCACGCTCGTTTACTCCATCTTCGACAACTGGACGGGCATCATCCCCTACGGCTTCTCCCTCAAAAACTACGCGACGATCTTCGGCAACGCCTCCTTCCTCAAAGCCATCTACCAGACGGTTTTGATCTGCATCATCCCGATCGTGCTGACGATCCTCGTGGTGCTGCTGGCGCTCTTCGTGGTCACGATCTACTTTCCGCACCTCGAAAAATACGTCCAGATCCTCTGCATGATCCCCTATACCATTCAGGGCGTCATCCTCTCCGTCTCCATCTTGGCCCTCTACGCCAAGAACGGGACCTTCCTGAGCAACCGGATGGTGATGCTGCTCGGTACATACTGCGTGATCATCCTACCCTACATCTATCAGGGGATCCGCAACAGCATGCACGCGGTCAACATGCCGATGCTGCTCGAGGCGGCCGAGATGCTCGGCGCCAGCAAGCTGTACGCGTTTTTCCGGGTCATCGTGCCGAACATCATCACCGGCATCACCGTCTCCTCCCTCCTCGCGGTCGGAATCCTTTTCGGCGATTATGTCATCATCCGGAACCTCTCCGGAAGCGCCGTGACCAACGTTCAGGTGTTCCTGTATCAGACGATGAAGCATTCGAGCACCGAGGCCTCCGCCGTTTTCGTGGTCATCATGCTGATGACGTTCCTGATCACGGCGCTCGTGCTTTACTTCCAAAGCAAAAATAAGCTCGAACAGATCCAAAAAGAGGGGAGATAACGGGGATGTCTTATATTGAATTTAAGGATTTGAATAAATGTTTCGGCAGCAACCACGTCTTGAAGGATATCAACCTCGGCGTGGAGAAGGGCCAGCTCGTCACGCTGCTGGGGCCGTCCGGCTGCGGCAAATCGACGCTGCTGCGCTGCCTCTCGGGCCTTGAGCAGGTCACCAGCGGCCGGGTCTATCTCGACGGGCAGGACATCACGGACGTGAACGCCCGCGAGCGCGGCATCGGCATGGTCTTCCAGCAGTACTCGCTGTTTCCGAATATGGACGTCGCGGACAACGTCGCCTTCGGCCTCCGGATGAAAAAGACGCCGAAGGAGGAAGTCGGCGAGCGGGTCAAGAACATCCTCGACATCGTCGGCCTCTCGGAGAAGATCAATCAGTTCCCGATGCAGCTCTCCGGCGGCCAGCAGCAGCGCGTCGCCTTGGCGCGGGCCATCGTCACCGAGCCGAAGGTCTTGCTTCTGGACGAGCCGCTCTCCGCCATCGACGCCCTGCTGCGCCACAACCTCCAGATCGAGATCCGCCGCATCCAGCAGAAGCTCAACATCACCACGATCTTCGTCACCCACGATCAGGACGAGGCGATGGTCATGTCCGACACGATCCATCTGTTTAACGACGGCAGGATCGAGCAGTCCGGCAGCCCGGTCGAGCTCTATTCCGCGCCGGCGACGAGGTTCGCCGCGACCTTCATCGGCAACTACAACATCTTCAGCGCGGAGAGTTTCGGCGCCGCCTGCGGCGAGAAGCTCTGCTGCAAGGACGTTGCCATCCGCCCGGAGATCGTCGTCATGAGCAAGCACCCGCTGGACGCCGAGGAATGCTATCATATGAAAGGCACCGTGGCCGGGCATATCTCCCACGGCAACATCATCCGCTTCGCGGCCAACTGCGGCTGCGTCCGCGTCAACTCCGACGTGCTCTTTGAGCGCGAGATGGAGTACGCGGAGGGGGACGAAGTTTACCTCTCGATCGACAAATCCCTTGTCATCGAGCTGTAAACCGAGTAAAATATGGGAGGCGTACCGGAAGGCGTTTCGCTTTCCGGTATGATTTTTGAAAGGAGCGGGAACATCCATGACAAAAATTTTTGCGCATCGCGGCTTCTCCGCCGAGTACCCGGAAAACACGATGCTTGCCTTCCAAAAGGCGATTGAATGCGGCGCGGAGGGCATCGAGCTCGACGTGCACCTGACCTCCGACGGCGTCGCCGTGATCATGCACGACGAAAACACCCTGCGCACCTGCGGGGAGGACCACCTGATCCGCGACCTTTCGGCGGAGGAGTTTCTGGCGCTGGACGCCGGCTTCGTCGCGGGCGGGCGGCACGGCGTCGTCCATCCCTCGACCTTGGAAGCGTATTTTGAGCTTGTGAAAGACACCGGCCTTGTCACCAACATCGAGCTCAAGACCGGCGTCTACGACTACCCGAACATCGAGCGCAAGACCCTCGCGCTGATCGACCGGTTCGGCCTGCGCCAAAAGGTCATCATCAGCTCCTTCAACCATTTCTCGGTCTGCCGCTTCAAGGAGCTCGCCCCGGACGTGAAGGTCGGCTTCTTGGAGGAGAGCTGGCTCGTCCATCCCGGCGCGTATACGAGAAACCGCGGAGCCGAGTGCTACCATCCGTTCTTTAACTCGCTGAACCACGACAGCATGATGGACCTGCGGAGCAACCACATTGAGATCAACGCGTGGACCATCGACAGCCCGGAGGATATGCGCCGCTGCCTGAGCCTTGGGCTCGAAATCGGCATCACGAACCATCCGGACCGCTTCCTTGCCATAAGGAGAGACGTATGCGGGAAGTGACGCGGATCGCCCACAGGGGGCTCGCGGGGCTTTACCCCGAGAATACGCTCCTTTCGTTTGAAAAGAGCTTGGACTACCGCCCCGACGCCATAGAGCTGGATGTCCAGCTCTCCGCCGACGGGGGGGTCGTGATCCATCACGACGAGGAATTTGGCCGCACGACCGACGCGAAAGGATATGTAAAGGACTTTACCTTGCCGGAGCTCAAGCGCTTTAGCGCCTCTTACACCCGGCCGGATCTCCCGCGTCAGGAGATCCCGACGCTTTGCGAGTATTTCGATCTGATCGCCGGGAATCCGGTCAAGACGTTTGTCGAGCTCAAAAACAGCTTCGTCCCGTACCCCGGCCTCGAGGAAAAGGTTTTGGAGATCCTCGACCGGTACGGCCGGCGGGAGACGTCGCTCGTCTATTCGGCCAACCACTACTCCGTCATGAAATTCCGGGAGATGGCCCCGGACGTGGCGGTCGTCTTCTCGTTCGACAACTGGATTTTCGGCTACGGGGAGTACTGCGAAAAGCACGGCGTCGCGATGAGCATCCCCTATCATCTGGCGATGACGAAGGAGCTGATCGACGATTTCCACGCCCACGGCGTCCGCGTCTATCCATGGACCGTCGACACGGAGGAGGACATGGACCGGATCTTCGGCATGGGCGCGGACGGCGTCCTAACGAACCGGATCGACGTGCTCAACGCCTACCTCGGGCTCTGAGCGGCGGCCGGGAGGCCGTTTTGCGGAGGGCAAACGTTTCGGCAAACCCGCGCGTCCGCCGGGATTTCTCCGCCGTGCGCAGATGAACTCCTTTCTCCGTGCGAGAGAGACGCGGCAAGGTGGCGATAATCGAATCCGCCGGCTCGCTGAGAACTCCTTTTTCCGTGCGAGAGAGACGCGTAGGTTTCTCTGTTTTATGGGGGACAACCCCGGAGCATCATAAAACGGGGCCCCGGAGAGATCCGGAGCCCCGTTTTTTCGATCGGGAACGCCGCCGCGCCGGGAAACTCCGGCGCGGGCCTCCGTCAGGTGCTCTTCCCGCTGAAGAGCTTTGCGAGCGGGGAAACCACCTTTTGCAGGTCGGCGATCGCGCTGTTGAGGGATTTGAAGTCGATGGAGTTGATTTTTTTCAGCGCCTCTTGGATTCCCTCGACGGACTTCGTGAGGTTGCCGCCGACCTCCTCGATCATGCCGTTCGCGTTCGTGAGCATGCCGGACAGGTCCGTGCTCTCGAGCGTGGCTTTGAGGTCGGTGGTGATCACCTCGAGGTCCGAGAGCACGGAATTGAAGCTCCCGATCGTCTGCATGATCTTGGAGGAGAGGGACGTGATGGAGACCACGAGAAACAGGATCAAAACGGCCATCATGCCGGTGAGGATCTTGATCCAGAGCAGCTGCTTGCGCATCAGGTCGATCTGGAGACTTTGCGGGGACTCGGCGGCCGCGATTCCCGACAGCACGCTTGGGTTATTTTCCTCATTGATAAACAGCATGGAATGCACCTTCTTTTATTTAATAAGCCCGGCGGACCGGGGAAGTTTCTCCCTCCGCTCTTATAGAGCGGCGCTCCCGCCGGGAGGATGGGAAACCGCAAAGAGGCCGAGGGCGCGCCCGCCGCGACATTTTCGCCTCCGGATTTGGTTATTTTTATTATATCGGATCACATAAAATACCACAATAGAAATAATCTTCCTCTATTATGGAAATAATGTTTTACTAATCTGATCCTTTATGCTAATATTACAATGTATTTTTTCGACCTTGGAGGGTTCTATGAGAAAAACGATCTCGACGCTTCTTTCTCTCGCGATGATTTTGGCGCTCTCTTCCGGATGCGCCGCAAAGGGGACAGGGGAGGAGGCTCCCTCCTCGGAGACGGAGGAGCAGCCCGTCTATACGCAGACGCTCGACGTCGTCATCCACGACCGCGGCGGCGACGAGGACTATTGGCAGGCCGTGATCGACGCTTTTGAGGCGGCGAACGCGGGGGTGAAGGTGGAGGCCTATATCGGCAAGGACGCGGGCTATGTCCTGCGCGACCGGATCCTCTCCGGCGATTCCCCGGATTTTGTCGTGCTGCCCTCCGACGAGGAGACCGGCGTCACGGCCGCGCTCGTTAAGGACCGTGCGATGCATCCGATCACCTCGCTCGAGCAGGTGGCCTCCTCGCTCTTACTCGACGGCGCGTTTGACAACATCCACTGCAGGCCCTACGACGACGGCGAGACCTACCTCGCCCCGGTTTTTTTTGAGGTGGAGGGCCTGATTTATAACAAGAGCCTGATGACGGGCAACGGCTGGACCGTCCCGTCGACGTGGGCGGAATTCGTAGCCCTCGGCGATCTGGCCAAGGCGAAGAAGATCAGCCTGTTCACCTACGCGGGCCGGGATACGGGGACCCTGACCGGGATGTTCGCCTCCGGCATCGCCTCTTTCGCCGGCACGGAGGAGGCGGAGAAGCTCTTCCGCTATGCGGAGGGCGCGTGGGACAGCGCCGCCGTGCGCACGTTCCTTAGCGAGATCGACAAACTGAGCTATCTGGTGGCGTCCGGCAGCTCCACAAAGACGGAGAAAGAGGCCTTAGATACATTTTTGGCCGGAAACGTGCTGTTTATCAGCGGGGACTCCGAATTGCTCGCAAAACTCTCCGGCGAGAAGCGGGAAGAGGAGGAGGGCTCCGGCAGCGCCGCGGAGTCGGAGACCGTCGTGGCGGAGCCGACCTTCGAGCTGGGCTTCATCGGATATCCGACCTTTGGCGCGGGCGATAAGAAGGTCTCCGCCATCACCTTCACGGAGATGTATATCCCGATCGAGGCAAAACAGGTGGATCTCGCGGAGAAATTCCTGATCTTCCAGTACAGCGACGCCGCGGCCTCGCTCTGCGCGGAGAAGCTGGACGAAGTGACTCCCGTGCGCAAGGCGGCGGACCTCGCCGCCGCGTCCGGCGTCACGGGCTCCCGTCTTCAGGCGTACGCCACCTTGGGAGAACGGGTCTGCGCCGGCGATTTCGCGATCAAATCGGGCGAAAACGAGACGCTGTCGGACGAGTTCGCGGCGCTCCTCGTCTCCGTATTCAAGGGCGAGACGGACGCGGACACCTTCATCAACAAGATGAACGAATCCGCCAAAGAGATGCAATAATATGTTCTGGTAAGGAGACAACGAAATGGACAGGCAAAAATTTTACATCACGACCCCGATCTATTATCCGTCGGACAAGCTCCACATCGGCCACAGCTATTGCACCGTCGCCGCCGACGTCATGGCGCGCTACAAACGGCTTCAGGGCTGCGACGTCATGTTCCTGACCGGGACCGATGAGCACGGACAGAAGATCCAGCAGAAGGCCGAGGCCGCCGGCGTCACGCCGCAGCAGTATGTCGACCATATCGTTGCCGGAATCCTTGATCTCTGGAAACTGATGAACATCTCCAACGACCGTTTCGTCCGCACCACCGACGATTACCACGTCGAGAGCGTTAAGAAGATTTTTAAAGAGCTTTACGACCGCGGCGCGATCTATAAGGGTACCTACCGCGGCAAATACTGCACGCCCTGCGAGTCCTTTTGGACCGAGACGCAGCTCGTCGACGGCAAGTGCCCCGACTGCGGGCGCGACGTCATCGACGCCGAGGAGGAGGCCTATTTCTTCCGCCTCTCCGATTATTCCGATAAGCTTGTTAAATATTATGAGGAACACCCCGATTTCCTGCTGCCGACGAGCCGCCTCAACGAGATGGTCAACAATTTCATTAGGCCCGGCCTCGAGGATCTCTGCGTCTCGCGCACGAGCTTTAACTGGGGCGTACCGGTTGAGTTCGACCCGAAGCACGTCGTCTATGTCTGGGTCGACGCGCTCTCAAACTATATCACCGCGCTCGGCTACGGCAACGAAACCTATCATGATTTTGAAACATACTGGCCGGCGGACGTCCACTTCGTCGGCAAGGAGATCGTCCGCTTCCACACAATCATCTGGCCCGCGATGCTGATGGCGCTCGATCTGCCGCTCCCGAAGCGCGTCTACGGCCACGGGTGGCTCCTGATCGACGGGGGCAAGATGTCCAAATCCAAGGGCAACGTCGTCGATCCGGTGATCCTGTGCAACCGCTACGGCAGCGACGCCCTGCGCTATTTCCTGCTGCGGGAATTCCCGTTCGGCAGCGACGGCGTTTTTACCAATGAAATCCTGATCAGCCGGATCAACAGCGATCTCGCGAACGATCTGGGCAACCTCGTCTCCCGCACGGTCGCGATGGCCGAGAAATACTTCGGCGGCCCGCTCTCCGCGGGCAGGGAGGCCGACCCGGCCGACGGCGAGCTGATCGCCATGACGAAGGAACTGAAACAAAAATACGAGGAGCAGATGGAGGTCTACGCGTTCCAAAACGCGCTCGTCGAAATTTTCAAAGTGATCTCCCGCTCCAACAAATATATCGACGAGACCGCGCCGTGGGCGCTCGGGAAGGACCCGGCGAAGCGGGACCGCCTCGCCTCGGTGCTCTATAACCTGCTCGAGGCCGTCCGCGTCTGCACGATCCTGCTCTCTCCGTTCATGCCGGTCACCGCCGAGAAGATCTTCGAGCAGATCGGCGCGCCGGAAAGCTGCCGCACCTACGAGAGCGCCGATCGTTTCGGCGCGCTGCCCGCCGACGTGAGCGTCGCGCGCGGGGAGACGCTGTTTCCCCGCATCGACGCCGCCAAGGAGATCGCCGAGCTTGACGCCGCACAGACGCCGGCGGGCGAAGCTCCCCGGCAGCCGGAGGAGGAGGAGAAGCCCAAAAAGGCGGCCGATCCGCCGACGCAGGAGATCACGGTCGACGACTTTTTCAAGATCGAGCTACGCGTTGCCAAAATCCTCTCCGCCGAAAAAATCCCGAAGGCGAAAAAGCTCCTGCGCCTCCAGCTCGACGACGGCGCCGAAGGGCGCCAGATCGTCTCCGGCATCGCCCAATCTTACGAGCCGGAGGACCTCGTCGGCAAGAAGATCATCCTTGTCGCAAACCTGAGGCCCGCCACGCTCTGCGGCGTGGACTCCTGCGGCATGCTGGTCGCCGGCGAGCGCGCGGACGGCTCGATCGCCGTCACGTTCGTCGACGACGCCGTCCCGGTGGGGACGAGGCTTCACTGACATCGGCCGGAACCCGCGGCAACTCGCTTTTTTACATCCCCGCGAGGGAACCCTGCCGCCCCGCGCTTTTCCGGGCATCCGGGGAGGCTCAGGAAACGATCATCGAAAAAAGGGAAGACACCATGCCATATCACGGGATTTTTGATACCCACGCGCACTATGATGACCACAAATTTGACGAGGACCGGGATGCCGTGCTCAAAGCAAGCCCTGAGCACGGCATTTCCCTGATCGTCAACCCGGCCTGCGATCTTGAGAGCTGCGCAGCCGTGCTCGAGCTCGCGCGCCGCTATGCGTTTCTCTATGCGGCGGTCGGCGTCCACCCCGAGGCCGCCGTCGAGGATGGGAACGGGGACTACCTCTCCGCGGTCGCGGGCTATGCGGCGGCAAAAAAGGTCGTCGCGATCGGCGAGATCGGCCTCGATTATTATTACGACATCCCGAGGGACACCCAGCGCCGCGTCTTTGAGGAGCAGCTCGCCCTCGCAAACGATCTGCGCCTGCCGGTGGTCGTCCACGACCGCGAGGCGCACGGCGACGTCTACGAGCTGCTGAAAAAATACCGGCCGAGGGGGATTGTCCACTGCTATTCCGGCTCCGCCGAGATGGCACAGGAGCTGGTGAAGCTGGGGCTCTACATCGGTTTCACGGGCTCCGTCACGTTTCCAAACGCGAAAAAGCTGCTGCTTGCCGCGAAGGCGGTGCCGGACGACCGGATCCTGCTCGAAACGGACAGCCCCTATCTCTCGCCATTGCCGTATCGCGGCCTTCGCAACGACAGCAGCCGGATCCCGCTGATCGCCGAGCGCTTGGCGGAGCTTCGCGGCACGGACGCGCAGACCTTGATCGACCAAGCGCGCGAAAACGGCCGCCGGGTCTACGGCATCGAGGAGACGACGGTATGAGGATACGCAGGAAACCTTGGGCGAGGCCGGAGCTCGCCGCGTGGAACAACTGCGTCGGCGAGCCGAAGGACTATCGCGGGAAATGGCGTCAGGCTTTCCCGGAAGAGCGGCCGCTGATGCTCGAGCTCGGCTGCGGCAAGGGCGGATTCGTCGCGCGGATGGCGGTCTCGCACCCGGAAATCAACTTCCTCGCCGTCGACATCAAGAGCGAGATGCTCGGGCTCGCCATGCGCAACATCAAGCAAGTTTACGCCGAGGCGGGCAGGGAGCCGGACAACGTGCTCCTTTTTAGCCACGAGATCATGCTGATCGAGCAGGTTTTCGCGCCGGAGGACGTCTGCGAGCGCATCTACATCAACTTCTGCAACCCGTGGCCGAAGGCTCACGACCATAAAAAGCGCCTGACGCACACCGGCCTCCTGATGAAATACCGGGCGTTCCTGCGCGACGGGGGAGAGATCCACTTCAAGACCGACAACGACGATCTCTTTTGCGCCTCAAAGCGCTATTTCACCGAGGCCGGCTTTGAGATCGCCTACGAGACCAGCGACCTTCATCATTCCGGGTACGAGGGCAGCCTTCCGACCGAGCACGAGCGCATGTTTTCCGAGCAGGGCGTCCCGATCAAGTTTTTGATCGCGCGAAAACTGCCGGAAACCCGCGAAATTCCGGAAAGACGGAAGGAAACCTGTGAATAATTTGAAAATTTCAGAAAAAAGTCTTGATTTTTACGGACGGATAGTTTAAAATAATGCTGGCACTCAGGATTAAGGAGTGCTAACACTATCATCAAAATAAATTTTTATAACGGAGGCACTCTTATGAACGTGAAACCCCTTGGCGACAGAGTCGTGATCAAAATGATCGAAACCGAAGAGCAGACCAAAGGCGGCTTGTACCTCGCCGGCGCGGCGAAAGAGAAGCCGGAAGTGGCCGAAGTCGTCGCGGTTGGGCCGGGCGGCATGGTTGACGGAAAAGAAGTCAAGATGGAGCTTAAACCCGGGGACCGCGTTCTGATGAGCAAATACGCGGGCACGACCGTCAAGATCAACGGCGAGGAACTGATCATCTTATCTCAAAACGAGATCCTTGCCATTGTTGAGGAATAATTTCTCTTTTTGATTTCATTTAAGGAAAAATAGAATTTGGAGGGAATCACTATGGCCAAACAGATTAAATACGGAGACGACGCGCGCAAGGCGCTTCAGTCCGGCATCGACCAGCTTGCCAACACGGTCAAAATCACGCTCGGACCGAAGGGCCGCAACGTCGTCCTCGATAAGAAATTCGGGACCCCGATGATCTGCAACGATGGCGTCACCATCGCGAAAGACATCACGCTCTCGGATCCTTTTGAAAATATGGGCGCCCAGATCGTCAAGGAAGTCGCCACGAAAACCAACGATTCCGCGGGCGACGGCACGACCACGGCCACGCTGTTCGCGCAGGCGCTGGTCCGCGAGGGCATGAAGAACGTCACCGCCGGCGCCAACCCGATGCTGCTCAAGCACGGCATCCAGAAGGCCGTCGACGCCGCGGTGGGAGCGATCCACGCCAACGCGAAGAAAGTCACCGGCTCCAAGGACATCGCCCGCGTCGCCACGATCTCCTGCGGCGACGAGTTCATCGGCGACCTGATCGCCGACGCGATGGAGAAGGTCTCCGCCGACGGCATCATCACCGTCGAGGACAGCAAGACCGCCGAGACGTATATCGAGATCGTTGAGGGCATGGAATTCGACCGCGGCTACCTGACCCCCTACATGGTCACGGATACCGAGAAGATGGAAGCCGTCCTCGAAGATCCTTATATTATGGTCTATGAGAAGAAGATCGCCGTCTTTCAGGACATGGTGCCCTGCCTCGAGCAGGTCATGCGCTCCGGCAGGCCGCTGCTCATCATCGCCGAAGACATCGAAGGCGAGGCGCTGACCAACCTGATTCTCAATAAACTGCGCGGCACGCTCTCCGTCGTCTGCGTCAAGGGCCCGGGCTTCGGCGACAGAAGAAAAGAGATGCTGCTCGATATCTCCGCGCTGACCGGCGCGACGCTGATTTCCGAGGACATCGGCATGACGCTCGCCGACATCCAGCTCAGCCACCTCGGCACCGCCAAGAAAGTCAAAGTTACCAAAGACGCGACTCTGATCGTGGACGGCGGCGGCAACAAGGACGCCATTAAGGGCCGCATCGTCACGATTAAGAACTCCATCGAGAGCACCCACAGCGATTACGACCGCGAGAAGCTTCAGGAGCGCCTCGCCAAGCTCGTCGGCGGCGTTGCCGTGCTCAAATGCGGCGCCGCGACCGAGACGGAGGCCAAGGAGAAGAAGCTGCGCATCGAGGACGCCCTGAACGCGACCAAGGCCGCGGTGGAAGAGGGCATCGTCGCCGGCGGCGGCGTCATCTTCCTCAACATCCTCCCGGCGGTCGAAAAGCTGCTTCCGACCGTCCACGGGGACGAGAAGACCGGCGTCCAGATCGTCCTGCGGGCGCTCGAGGAGCCGACCCGCCAGATCGCGATCAACGCGGGGCTCGACGGTTCCGTCGTCATCGATAAAATCAACCGCAGCCGCAAGACCGGCTATGGCTTCAACGTCTTCACCGAGGAATATTGCGACCTGATCGAGAGCGGCGTCGTCGACCCGGCCAAGGTCTCCCGCTCCGCCCTCCAGAACGCCGCCTCCGTTGCGGCCATGGTACTGACCACCGAGAGCCTCGTCACCGACATCCCGGAGGAACCCGGCACCGCGGGCAAGATGCCCGGCGGCGGCGCGCCCCAGATGTACTGATCGGTTTTTCATTCAAAAGAGCCCTCCTTTCGGAGGGCTCTTTTTTTGCATAAAACCGGCCGTCACGGCCGGATGGCGGACGCGGCCGCGAAGATCGCCGGGAAAAATCATGAGGCGAAAATCCCGGCCCGGCGGGGGATATCCGAAACGCACTGCTTTTTGTGCGGCCTCCGGTGCGGCCCTCGCGGGAGGGACAAGAATCGCGGACGCTTCGGCACGGCACGGTTTTTGGCGCTTACAATGCGATGGATTAGACGGGTTTGGGTTTCCGCACCGGATGTTCTTCTTCGTAAAAAACAATCAGAGCCGCGGCCGGCGTCAGCTCGTGTAGATATTCCCGTCGCCGGAGTAGGCGTCGATCTTCGCCTCGCCGACGAGCTCCGGATACACCGACTCCTCCACGTAAAGCTCGCCGATCCGGGCGTCCTCGACGCGAAGTTTGATTTTAACGTAGCCGCGCCCGGGCAGGACGGAGACTTTTTTGTAGACGCAGTCCGCGTCCTTGTCGGAGGAGAGGGTACAGGAGGCGTAGACCTCCGCCCCGTCGACGGAGCTCCCGTTTTGCAGACGGAAGACCCCGGCCTCCTCCATCACGGCGGAGCCGACGGCGAGCGCGTCCGCCGTCGCGGAGACGCCCGCTTTCGCGACGGTGACGCTCCCGACCGAGCTGCCGCCGCCGGAGGCCTCGACCGCGCAGTCGGCGCGGAGCGAAAGGGCGTCGATCCTGCTGCCGGAGAGCTTGAGCACGGCGTTTTCCCCGGATTCTACCTCGGCCGACGCGACCGTGCAGTTTTTGAGCACGAGCGACCCGCCGCCGGAGAAAATCAAAGTCCCCGATACGATGCAGTTTTCGAGCGTGACCGAGCCGCTGCGGACATAGAGGCGCTTTAAGACGGTCTTGTTTTTCAGCACGACGTCTCCGGCTTGGATCGTGACGGTGTTGAGGGACTGCTCGTAGTCGAACGTGCCGGATTTCCCGTATTTTGCGTCGTAGGGCTTCTGTTCATCCCCGCTTTCGGCGCCGGAGGGCTCCTCCTGCGGGCCTTCCGAATCCTCCCCGCCGCTCTCCGAGCCGGACGGGGCGGATTCCTCCGAGGAAGAAGATTCCTCTTCGGAGGAGCCTTCGCTGGGCGCGGAGGAAACATTTTCCGGCTCTTTTTCCGCGCCATTATAATAGATGTTGATGGTTACGCATCCCGAAAGGCATATTGTGAGGAAAACAAGCAGAGCGGCAAGCAGTTTTTTCATGATCGGACTCCGAAGACCATACTTATACAAAGCCATTATACGCTCTGCGAAAACCCAAACAAAGAAAAAGTTTCCGTCAAAAAAATCCCCAGCTTTTGCCGGGGATTTTTTGGCTCCGATGTTATTCTTCTTCGACGGGGCCGAGCTGCCGGTCGAGCCACGCGGCGGCGAGGTCGAGCGAATTGTAAAGGCCGACGCGCTCGCTGCGCTTGAGGACCATTTCGCTCGGGTCGGCTTTGGGGTTTGTGGAGATCATCTGCATGACGATGCGGCCCGCGGCCTCCTCCTCCCCGGCCGGCTTGGTTTCCATAATCTGAAGCATCACGACGTAGGCGTCGCGCATGTCCCCATAATAAAGAATGTTTTTGCTGCGGACGAGGGGGCGGCCTTTATAAATAAGAAATTCTTTTTTCTCTTCTGCCATGGGTTTTCCTCCGTTAGTCGTTGAGATAGTTTTTTACGAGGATCTGCAGCAGCTCGTCGCGGTCGATCTTGCGGATCAGGCTCCGGGCGTTGTTGTGGGTGGTGATGTAGGTGGGGTCCTCGGAAAGGATGTATCCTACAATCTGGTTGATCGGATTGTAGCCTTTCTGACGCAGGGCATCATAAACGGTGGTCAGGATGGCCTTGATCTCCTTTTCTTTGTCCTCGTGAAGAGAAAATGAAATCGTAGGTTCGTTCATGGAAATGCTCCTCTCTTTTCGGCGGTTCCAATTCTGTATTTAGTTTACACCAAAAAAAGATCTTTCGCAAGCATTATCTTGCCAATCGCGCAAGAGGCGGCCTTTCCGCGGGATTGTCCCGCGCGGCGCGCAAGGTCCGGCTTTTTCGCGAAACCGGCGGGGAAAAGGCCCCGGCGGAGACGCCCTCCGGCGAGCGCGGACGCCCATGGGCTCCCGCAAAAAAGCGGCGGGCTCCCCAAAAAAGAGTTCCGCCGCCGGGGGAAAGAGGATCTCCGCCGCTTTGGGGCGCGGTCAGACGCCGGGCTCCCTCTTTTGCGCCGGCGCGCCGACCGCGCGCGCGTATTGGGCGCAGTAGAGGAGAAAGGAGAGCACCGCCATGCCGGAGCAGGCCGCGATGGAAATCTCCGTGACGGCGGCGGGGATGCTCTTATGGAGCATGTGCGCGAGCAGCGTCAGGTTGATGAGGAAGGTCGCGGCCTTCCCGTGCCAGCCGGCGCCGAAGAAGGTCCCGGTCTCAAGATAGGCGGCCGTCCCGGCGATCCCCATAAAGATCTCTCTCAAAACCAGAAGGTAGAGCAGCTTCCGCATGGGCGGGTAGACGGAGAGCAGGCAGACGAGCACGGCGACGAGCGTGGCCTTGTCCGCGATCGGGTCGAGGGTCTTTCCAAGGTCGCTGACCATGTGATATTTTCGGGCGATCCTGCCGTCTGCGAGGTCGGTGACGGTGGAAAAGAGCAGCAGCCCGAAGGCGGGCAGCGGGCTCTCCTCATAAAAATAGAGCAGCACGATCCCCGGGATCAGGATCAGCCGCAGCAGGGAGATCAGATTCGGAATGGTGAAAATTTTCGGCGTCGGTTTCATAAAGTTCCTCCGTTTCGTCCGGTCTTTTTTAAAGTATTTCCGATTTTTCCCCGAAGGATTCAGAAAGAAGGGAATGAGGGGCGAATATTTTTGCGGCCCCGTCTTGTATTATTTTGCGAATTTTGTTATAATTTCTTTCGCTCGTTTCAAAAAAGGATAGTCACCCTCTTTTGCTTATGGTAAAAAGAAAGCGAGCGCGCTTCGTTTCGCTTCTTTTATAAAAGAGGATGAGCACGCGCTTTTTTGCTTGTTTTAAGAAGGCGGCGGGGATGCCTTTATCCGCTTTTTTAAGAAAAGACGGCGGGAATATGTTTGATTCGTTTTAGGAAGGCGGTGAGGTGGAATGGGAAAACGGCTGGATTTGACGGAGGGCGTGATCTGGAAGGGCCTGATGACCTATTTTTTCCCGATCCTGCTCGGCGCCTTTTTTCAGCAGCTCTATAACACGGTGGACGCCATCGTCGTGGGCAACTTTGTGGGCAAGGAGGCGCTGGCCGCGGTCGGCGGCTCCTCGTCCCAGATCATCAACCTGATGGTGGAGTTTTTTGTCGGCCTGTCCTCCGGCGCGACGGTCGTGATCGCCCAGTATTTCGGCGCGAAGAACGCGCAAAACCTACATATCGCGATCCAGACGACCATCGCGTTCGCGCTGATCAGCGGCGCGGGCATCACGGTCGCGGGGATCGCCGTCTCCAAGCCGATGATGGTCTGGATGGATACCCCGGCCGACATCATGACCTATTCCACCCAGTATGTGCAGATCATCTTCGCGGGCATTTTGCCGAGCATGCTTTATAATATGGGAAGCGGGATCCTGCGCGCCCTCGGCGACTCGCGGCGTCCGCTCTATTACCTGATCTTCTGCTGCACCGCCAATATCGTGCTCGATCTGCTTTTTGTCGGGGTATTTCATTGGGAGGTCGCGGGCGCCGCGTTCGCGACGATCCTCTCTCAGGCCCTCAGCGCCATGCTTGTGATGCGCGCGCTTAGCCGCCTCGACGATTCCTACCGCTTCCGCTATAAGGAAATCGCCGTCAACGGGACCGAACTGCGGCATATCCTGCGGATCGGCCTGCCCTCCGGCATCCAAGCCTCCATGTATTCGATCTCGAACCTGTTTATCCAGACCTCCGTCAACAGCCTCGGCACCGACACGGTGGCGGGGTGGACGGCCTGCGGCAAGGCGGACAGCCTGTTCTGGATGATTATGAACGCCTTCGGCGTGACGATTCTGACCTTTGTCGGCCAGAACATCGGCGCGGGAAACAAGGCGCGCGCGCAGCAGGGCATCAAGGTCTGCTTCAAAATCACGATGACGACCGCTCTGATCCTCAGCACGCTGATTTTCTTTAACGGGAAGATCCTGCTGGGCATTTTTACTTCGGACCCGGCCGTCCTCGAGGTCGGCTTCCGCGCCATGCGGCATCTGGTGCCGTTCTATTTCATGTGGGTGTTCATCGAGATCCTCTCCGGCGCGCTCCGCGGCTCCGGCAACGCATTTGCCCCGATGGTGATCACGGTGCTCGGCATCTGCGTACTTCGGATCGTATGGGTCTATACGGCTGTCCGGCTGAACCCCTCCATCGAGATGATCGCTTACAGCTACGGCCTGACTTGGTCGGTGACGGGCGCGGCGTTTTTGGCGTATTATCTTAAAATCGGCCGACCAAGGCTGTTTACTTAGTGGAAAGGCAAATCACTTTACAATAAAACCGGAGACATGGCTTGCCGTTTTCTCCGGCGCGGGATGCGTGCTTTTTGCAAATCGGCCGCGGCCCGGAAACGCCGCAAGTTTTCCCCCCGGCTCTATCGAAACGGGATATGGCCGGGGATATTTTATCGGGAAAAACTGCAGCCCGCCCGTCAATCCGGGAATTCTTGCTTGCGCTGCCGCGGATTTTAGGATAAAATGCGGAATATAAGATCCTGCCGAAAGGAGAAAGCGCCATGGACCGTTCCATCACGGAGGGGCCGATTGTGAAACGCCTGCTGCTGTTTGCGTTTCCGATCTTCGCCAGCAACTTCTTTCAGCAGATGTACAACATCGCCGACGCGGCCGTGCTCGGCAATTTCGTCGGGGAGGGCGCGCTGGCCGCCGTCAGCGAGACGGGCTATGTCGTCAATATTCTCATCGGCTTTTTTCTCGGCCTCGGGGTCGGCGCGGGCATCCTGATCTCCCAGCGCGCCGGAGCGGGGGATCGGGAAGGGCTTTCCAAAGCCGTCCACACCTGTATCGCGCTCTGCCTCTGCGCGGGCGCGGCGATGACGTTTGTGGGAATCTGGATCTCCCCATGGATGCTGAGACTCATCGACACGCCGGCGGACGTGATGGATTACGGCGTGACCTATCTGCGGATCTATTTTATCGGCACCGTCCCGGTCATGATTTATAACCTCGGCGGGAGCATCCTGCGCGGGATCGGCGACTCCAAGCGCCCGTTTTATTATCTTGTCGTCTCGAGCCTCTTAAACGTGGCGCTCGATCTTCTGTTTGTCGCGGGTTTCCATCAGGGCGTCGCGGGCGCGGCATGGGCGACCGTCCTCTCCCAGAGCGTCTCCGCTTTTCTGATCCTGCGCCGCCTGCTCCGGACGGACGAGGCGTGGCGGCTTTTCCCCGGAAAACTTCGCTTCCATGCCGAATCTTTGAAGCAGATCCTGCGGATCGGCGTGCCGGCCGGGATGCAGATGGTGATCGGGCAGTTCGCCCACCTGATTATGCAGACGCAAATCAACTCGTTCGGTTCCGGGGCGATGGCCGGGATCGGCGCCGGAAGCAAGATCAATAATTTTATCCTGCTGCCGATCGAGGCGGTGGGGCTTGCCCTCTCCACCTTCACCGGGCAAAACTTTGGCGCGGGCAAGCCCGCCCGCGCTTACCGGAGCACGAGAGCCTGCGCCGCGCTGACGTCCGGGGGTGCGCTGCTGCTGAGCGGGCTTGTCTGGATCGGGATGGAGCCGCTCATCCGGATCTTTACGCAGGAGCCGTATGCCGTCGGCGCCGCGGTCGTCTTTCTCTCCGTCTCCGTGCCGTTTTATGCGTTCTACGCCGTTGAGGTATCTATTGCGGGCTCGCTGCGCGGGGCAGGGTACACCGCCCCGCCGATGCTGTTTAACCTTGTGTTTTACTGCGGCCTGCGGGTCTTCCTGATGCTTGCCGTCATGCCGCTCTGGCACGACATCCGGCTCATCGGGATCTGCTACCCGGCGTCTTGGCTTGCCTCCTCCACGGCGAATTTCCTCTATTACCGCTTTGGGAACTGGCGAAACCGCTGGGAAAACGGGGCGTTTTCCCGGGAAAAAGAGCAGGGGATCGCCTGAAAAGAGTCCGCCGGGAAGCCGAAATCCGGTAACGCGGTCGTATGGGCGGCGCTTTGCGCGGGGGAGACATCCGCCCCCAAAAAACAGAGAGATATAAAAATGCCTGTAAAGCAAAACAGCAATACAGGCGTTTTAAAAAATATAAAAAAGAGCGGGGCACAATCTCCGCTCTTTTTTGGCTACATCGTTTCCGGCCTGGGGATGAACGCCGGGTTGTAGGCATAGTAGTTTTTGCTGTTTAGACCCTCGCGGATCTTTTCAAGGCACTCGCCGAAACGCTGATAATGGACAATTTCCCGCTGCCGCAGGAACGCGATCACGTCCCGCACGTCGGGGTCGTCGGCCAGTTTCAGAATGTTGTCGTAGGTGAGCCTTGCCTTTTGCTCGGCCGCCATGTCTTCATGCAGATCGGCGAAGGGGTCGCCGGCGGATTGGAAGGTGGCCGCGTTAAACGGCACGCCGCTCGCGTCCACCGGATAGATGCCGACGGTATGGTCGACAAAATACGGCGCGAAGCCGCTGTTTTCGATTTCCGACATTTTGAGATTCCTCGTCAGTTGATGTACGATGGTACTGACCATTTCCATATGGCCGAGTTCCTCCGTGCCGATATCGGTCAGCACCGCTCTCACCTGATCATTCGGCATGGCGTATCTCTGAGAGAGATACCGCATGGCCGCTCCCGTTTCACCGTCCGTCCCCCCGACCTGGGTGATGACGATCTTTGCGAGGCCCGGATCCGGGTTTAGAATTTTGATCGGATACTGCAATTTTTTCTGATACATCCACATACGCTTCAGGCCTCCTCAATATCCCAAGGCCAAGGGCTTTCCACCCACTGCCAGTTGCCGGTCTCGCCGAGATCAAACGGCGACAGCATGGCGAATTTCTCCGCGTACTGCGCGGCGGCCTCTTTTCTCATCTTTAAATATTGCCTGTAATAGGCGAGTGCGTCCTCATTGTTGGGGTGCGTGTCGAGGAAAAGGGCGGTTTCGAGGAGCACAAAATCCGTGATCATGATCCTTGCGAGCAAGGTGTTTCTCTCATCCATCGCTAAATCTTCCTTCCAAGGTAGGGGAGATCCAGATCGACGAAAAGGGTGGCCCGGCTCAGCGCCTTTTCCGGTTCATAGAGATTTCCCCAAGTTTGCATCGGCACATACGCCATCGCCAGCACCTGCGGGCTGCCTCTTCTGCAGAGCGGGCAGGGCATCTGGGTTTGTTCGAACAGATTATCCATAATAGACTCTCCAGAAAATCATTTGCACGGGCAAAAACTTCTTCTCCGTGCATTCCAGTATACGAAAAAGTACCGATAAACGGGCGATCCTGCCTGAAAATGAGAAAAAAGGCCGCTTTGGGTATAAAAAATAAAGAAAAGAATGGGAATTTTTCAAAAGTACCTTGCATTATAGAAAAAGGCAACATATAATATTTAACATAAAATATAATAATATAGACCTAATGGAGGGATTTGCAATGCCGGAGATCACTTATAAGATTACAAAAGAAATCGGCGTCATTTCCGAGAACCCCCGGGGCTGGACCAAAGAGCTCAACATGGTCAGCTGGAACGACCGCGACCCGAAGTACGACATCCGCGAGTGGGCGCCCGATCACAGCCGCATGGCGAAGGGACTGACCTTCACCGCGGAAGAATTGGGCGAACTGCGCCGGATGCTCGCGGGATTGGACCTCCCCGTGGAGGAATTACCGGACTGAGCGCTTGCCTTTTATGCTCTGTATGCAGCGGGCATTTCTTCCGGCCAAAACCGGAGGACTGCCCGTTTTTTCCTGTCGCAGAGCACTGATACCGAAATCGGAAGGAAGAATAATTTTTGGTAAGAGAAGATTTAAGGAACGTCGCCATCATCGCTCACGTCGACCACGGTAAAACCACGCTTGTGGACGAGATGCTCAAACAGAGCGGCACGTTCCGCGAAAACCAGGTGGTCGAGGACCGCGTCATGGATTCCGGGGATCTGGAACGGGAGCGCGGCATCACCATCCTCGCGAAAAACACCTCGATTCACTACAACGGCGTGAAGATCAACGTCATCGACACTCCGGGACACGCGGATTTCGGCGGGGAAGTCGAGCGCGTGCTCAAGATGGTCAACGGCGTCATCCTGCTGGTTGACGCCGCCGAGGGGCCGATGCCGCAGACGAGATTCGTCCTGCAAAGGGCGCTGGATCTCGGCCATCCGGTCATCGTCGTCGTCAACAAGATCGACCGGCCCGACGCCCGTCTGGGCGAGATCGGCGATGAGATTCTGGAGCTGCTGCTCGATCTGGACGCCTCGGAGGAGCAGCTTGACAGCCCTATGATCTTCTGCTCCGGCAGGGAGGGCACCGCGTCCTTTGACCCGTATCAGCGGGGCGGGGATCTGAAACCGCTCTTTGACACGATCCTTGACCATATCCCGGCGCCGGGGGGCGACGAAAGCGGCCCGCTTCAGGCCCTCGTCTCCTCCATCGACTACAACGACTACGTCGGCAGGATCGGCATCGGCCGCATCGAGCGCGGCAAGATCCATGTCAACGAAGACATCGTCGTCTGCGACTATCACAACCAAAAGCAGCCCTATAAATCAAAAGTGGTGAGCCTCTACCAGATCGAGGGCCTGACCCGCGTCCCGTGCGACGAGGCGGGCGTCGGCGACATCGTCTGCATCAGCGGCATCACCGGCATCACGATCGGCGACACGGTCTGCGCGCCGGAGGCGGTCGAGCCTCTGCCCTTCGTCAAGATCAGCGAGCCGACCGTCGAGATGACGTTCTGCGTCAACGACAGCCCGTTCGCCGGCAGGGAGGGCAAGTTTGTCACGAGCCGCCAGCTGCGCGAGCGCCTTTATAAAGAACTTATGAAGGACGTCTCCCTCCAAGTTTCGGATACGGACACCACGGATAAGTTCAACATCCGCGGCAGGGGAGAGATGCACCTTTCGATCCTGATCGAAACCATGCGCCGCGAGGGATACGAGTTTGCGGTCTCCACGCCGCGCGTGCTCTATAAAACGATTGAAAATAAGCTCTACGAGCCGATCGAGCGCGTCTCGATCGACCTGCCGGAGGACTGCGTCGGCACCGTCATGTCCGCGATGGGGACAAGGAAGGGCGAGCTGATTAAAATGGCCCCGTTCAACAGCCGTATGCGGCTGGAATTCCTCGTCCCGGCGAGGGGGCTCTTCGGCTACCGCAACGAGTTTCTGACGGAGACGCGCGGCGAGGGCATTATGAGCACGATCTTTGACGGCTACCAGCCCTACAAGGGCGATATTCAGCGCCGCAGCAGCGGGAGCCTGATTTCCTACGAGACGGGCGTCTCGATCACCTACGGCCTTTATAACGCGCAGGAGCGCGGCCAGCTCTTTATCGGGGCGGGCGTGCCGGTCTACGAAGGCATGGTCATCGGCGAATCGCCGAAGACGGATGACATCGTCGTCAACATCTGCAAGACGAAGCACCTGACGAACACGCGCGCCTCGGGCTCCGACGACGCCCTGCGCCTGACGCCGCCCAAACGCATGAGCCTCGAGGCCTCCATCGAGTTTATCAAGGACGACGAGCTGCTCGAGATCACGCCCAAGAGCGTGCGGATCCGCAAAAAGATCCTCGACAACGACCTGCGGATGAAGGACAGGTTCCGTAAAAACAAAGAAGATACCAAAGCAGAATAAATGCCGGCCTGCGTTTTCCGGCGCGGGAGCGCCCTCTGATTTTTGGAGAAAACACGCGACTGCAACCGGAAGGCCCCACAGAATGTCGCTGCGGGGCCTTTTTAAACGGGAGACAAAGGCCTGGCCGACGCCGACGGGAGGCCATGGGATGTACAGAAAAGAACACGATTCCCTTGGGGAAGTGCTTGTGGAGGACGAAAAGTATTGGGGCGCCCAGACCCAGCGGAGCCTTCAGAATTTCGCGATCGGCACGGAGACGATGCCGGCGGAGGTGATCCGCGCCTTCGCGCTGCTCAAAAAGGCCGCGGCGGAGGCAAACGCCGGGCTTTCCGTTTTGGATGAGGAGAAATGCGGGCTGATTTGCGCCGTCTGCGACGAGATCTTGGAGGGGAAGCTCGGAGGCGAATTCCCGCTGCGCGTCTGGCAGACCGGGAGCGGCACCCAGACGAACATGAACCTCAACGAGGTCATCGCGCGCCGCGGGAACGAGCTTGCCGGACGGGCGGTCCTCCACCCGAACGACGACGTCAACCGTTCCCAGAGCTCCAACGACACGTTCCCGACCGCGATGCGGATCGCCGCGGCGCAGTCGGTCACGGGGGAGCTGCTGCCCGCGCTGGACGCGCTCGCGTCCGCCTTTCTGCGGCTGGAAAACGAGTACCCGGACGTAATTACGGTCGGCCGCACGCACCTTCAGGACGCGGTGCCGATCCGCTTTTCGCAGGAGGTCGGCGCTTGGAGGGTCATGCTGCAAAAAGACCGCGGAATGCTCCTTGCGGGGCTTGCCGATCTCTACGAGCTGCCGCTGGGCGGGACGGCCGTCGGCACCGGGCTCAACGCGCCGAAGGGATTTGACGCCCTCGCGGCCGAAAAGACGGCGAAGCTGACCGGCCTTCCGTTCGTCACGGCGGAAAATAAATTTCACGCGCTGACGAGCCTCGACGCCTTTGTGGCCGAACACGGGGCGCTGAAGGCCCTCGCGGCGGATCTGATGAAGATCGCGAACGACGTCCGCTGGCTCGCCTCCGGGCCGCGCTGCGGGCTCGGCGAGCTCACGATCCCCGCGAACGAGCCGGGCAGCTCGATCATGCCGGGCAAAGTCAACCCCACCCAGTGCGAGGCGGTCACGATGGTCTCCGTGCAGGTGATGGGGAACGACATGGCCGTCGGGATCGCGGCCTCGCAGGGCAACTTCCAGCTCAACGTGTTCCTGCCGGTCACGATCTACAATTTCCTCCAGTCCGCGCGGCTGCTTGCCGACGCGATGCGTTCCTTTGAAAAAAACTGCGTCCGCGGCATCCGGCCGAACGCGGAGAAGATGGCGGAGAATCTGCGCCGCTCGCTGATGAACGTCACGGCCCTGAACCCGCTGATCGGCTATGAGAACGCGGCGAAGGTCGCGCACTGCGCCTTCGCGGAAAACTGCACGCTCGCCGAGGCCGCGGAGGCGCTCGGTTTCCTGAAAAAAGAGGAGGCCATGGAGGCCTTAGACCCGAATAAAATGGTTTGAGCATCAAGCTCTCTCGGAACTAATCCGAAAATTTGGCTCGCCCATGCGAGACCGTTTCCGTCATCCTGCCAAGCCGGGCAAGACGGCCGGATCGGCAGTCGCCGACATCGGCACAGAGGAACCCGGCCATATGGAAATAACCATTTCATAAAAAATCTCCGGCGGCGATCCCGCCCGGGGCCTTAACGGGAGGTAAGTTTTTTGGATTATCAGAAAGAATCCCTCAAAGCACATTACGAATGGCGCGGAAAGCTGACGGTCGGCTCCAAGGTGGCCGTCGACTCGCCGGAGGCGCTGTCTTTGGCCTATACGCCGGGCGTCGCCGCGCCCTGCCTTGAGATCCAAAAGGACCCGTCCAAGAGCTACGAGCTGACCGGCCGCTGGAACACGATCGCGGTCGTCACCGACGGCACCGCCGTGCTCGGCCTCGGCGACATCGGGCCGGAGGCCGGGATGCCGGTCATGGAGGGCAAATGCGTGCTCTTTAAGGAATTCGGCGGCGTGGACGCGATCCCGCTCTGCGTCCGCTCCAAGGACCCGGACGACATCGTGAGGACCGTTTCGCTGCTCGCGGGCAGCTTCGGCGGGATCAACCTCGAGGACATCTCCGCGCCGCGCTGCTTCGAGGTCGAGCGCAGGCTCAAGGAGATCTGCGACATCCCGATCTTTCACGACGACCAGCACGGCACCGCGGTCATCACGCTCGCGGGGCTCGTCAACGCACTGAAAATCGTCGGGAAACGGCTCGAGGAGATCCGTCTTGTCGTCAACGGGGCCGGCGCCGCCGGGACCGCGATCACAAAGCTTTTGCTCCGCGCGGGGGCCAAGGAGGGCGTCGTCTGCGACCGCAGCGGCGCGATCTACGCCGGCCGCGGGGATTTAAACCCCGCGAAGGCCGAGCTCGCGGCAATCACAAACCCCGCCCGTATCGCCGGCACCCTTGCCGACGCGCTCAGAGGCGCGGACGTCTTCATCGGCGTCTCCGCGCCCGGCGCGCTGACCGGGGAGATGGTGGAGACGATGGCCAGAGACCCGATCGTTTTCGCCTGCGCGAACCCGGTCCCGGAGATCTTTCCCGAGGAGGCCAAGGCGCACGGCGCGGCGGTCACGGCGACCGGCAGGAGCGACCTGCAAAACCAGATCAACAACGTGCTGGCGTTCCCCGGAATCTTCCGCGGGGCGCTCGACGTGCGCGCCTCCGACATCAACGACGAGATGAAGCTCGCCGCCGCGCGCGCGCTGGCGGAGCTGGTCGGGGAGGCGCTCTCCGCCGACTATATCATCCCGCGCCCGTTCGATCCGCGCGTCTGCAAGGCGGTGGCTGCTGCGGTGGCGAAAGCGGCGAGGGATTCCGGCGTCGCGAGAATATAATAAATTTGGAGGCGGCGCGGAACCGTTTAAAATGGGACCCGGAAGGCCCAAAACCCGGATGGGAACTTTTCCGGAAAACGCCCCGGCGCCATCCCTGAAATCTCGGGCCGCCCGCAAAAACGGTTGGCCGCGGCCGGAGACGGCGCAAAGAGTTTCCGTTTTCCGCGGCGAGCGGAGGACTCCGGCATAGGAACTGAATTAGGCATCATAATAAACGGCCGCGGCTCCGTACGGAGCCGCGGCCGCTTATGCTATCTTTCGGTTTTTAGATGGCCTTTTCCATCCAGTGGTGGGGATGCCCCTCGTCATAGGTGACGGGCGCGTCGGATGTTATGTATCCGCATTTCTCATAGAAACCGACGGCGCACTCCTGCGCGAGCAGCTTGATCTTCTTTGCGCCCTCGGATTTTGCGATGACTTCAAGGGCGGTGATGACCGCGGCGCCGAGGCGGTGTTTCCGGTACTCCTTCAGCACGGCGATCCGGCCGATCTGGTAGGCGCCTTCCTCGCCCTTAGGATCCGGGTAGACGCGGCCGGCCCCGACGCATTTGCCGCCGAAATAGATCGTCGCGAAGCGGGCGACATTGTCGATGTCGTCAAACTCGTTTTGGTAGCCCTGTTCCGCGACAAAGACGGCCATGCGCACCGCGCAGGCGTCGTTCCGGTTGTTTTCCACCTTCATTGTGATTTCCGCCATAAAAATACCCCCTCCTGTCGATGAATTCATTATATCTTTTTCCGGGGCCGTTTGCAAGAGCGGTTTTTCGCTTTAGAAAAGCGAAACCTTGACATTGTCAAAAAAACGGATATTCTTAGAATATCTATCTTAGGGGATTTGGGGAGATCGTATGAAGAATTTTGAGAAATATACGAGAAATTTTATCGCGCCGGAGTGTCCGGACATGAGCTGGACCGAGAAACTCTATCTCGATAGGGCCCCGGACTGGTGCAGCGTCGACCTCCGCGACGGCAATCAGGCGCTCGTCGTCCCGATGAGCATCAGCGAAAAGCGGATTTTCTTCGAGTCTCTGCTGAAGATCGGCTTCAAGGAGATCGAGGTGGGCTTTCCGGCCGCCTCGGAGACGGAGTACCGCTTCATCCGCCGCCTGATCGACGAAGATCTGATCCCCGACGACGTCTGGATTCAGGTGCTGACGCCCGCGAAACGGGAACTGATCCAAAAGACGTTCGCCTGTGTCCAAGGGGCGAAAAACGTCGTCGTGCACCTCTATAACGCCACCTCCGCCGCGCACCGGGAGCAGGTCTTTCATAAGACCAAGGAGGAGGTTCTGGCGCTCGCGCAAGACGGCGCGCGCTGGATCCAAGGGGAGGCCGAGCATTTTGAGGGCAATCTCCGGTTTGAGTATTCGCCGGAGGCCTTCACCGGCACGGAGCCGGACTTCGCGCTTGAAATCTGCACCGCCGTGCTGGACGTCTGGCGGCCCACGCCGGAGCGAAAGGCGATCGTCAACCTGCCGTCGACGGTCTCGCTCTCGATGCCGCACGTCTACGGCGCCCAGATCGCCTACATGAACCAAAACCTGCCCTACCGGGACGGCGTCGTCCTCTCCCTCCACCCGCACAACGACCGCGGCTGCGGCGTCGCGGACGCGGAGATGGGGCTGCTCGCCGGCGGCGAACGCGTGGAGGGGACGCTCTTCGGCAACGGCGAGCGGACCGGCAACGTCGATCTCGTCACGCTCGCGCTCAACCTCTATTCGCAGGGCGTCGACCCCGGGCTTGATCTCTCCGATCTGCCGACGCTTGTGCGCATGAGCGAGGAGAGCACCGGCATGTCGGTCCCAGACCGTCAGCCTTACAGCGGCGAGCTCGTGTTCACGGCTTTTTCCGGGACGCATCAGGACGCGATCGCCAAGGGCATCGAATGGTATAAAGAGGGCAGAAGCCCTCACTGGAACGTCCCGTATCTCCCGATCGACCCGGAGGACATCGGCCGGAAGCTTGAGGACAGCGTAATCCGCATCAACAGCCAGAGCGGCAAGGGCGGCATCGGCTATCTGATCTCCCAAAATTACGGCTACCACCTCCCGCCGAAGATGATGCCAGACGTCGGCAAGACGGTCAAATCCGCATCCGACGAGCTTCAAAAAGAGCTGCTGCCCGAGCAGGTCTTCGAGATCTTCCGGAAAGAATATGTCAATTACTTCGACCCGCTGGACATCACGGAGGCGTATTTCACCAACCTCCCGGAGAAGCGCATCGCCGCCCGCATCATTGTGATGATAAACGGAGAGCGGCGGGAGCTCTCCTCCACGGGAAACGGCCACCTGAACGCCGTGGCGAACGCGCTCAAGGAGAATCTCGGCTATCAGTTCCACCTGACGAGCTACTCCGAGCACGCCTTGGAGGATGAGAAGGGCACGAGCTCTCTGGCCGCGGCCTATGTGGGCATCAGCAGCGGCGGCCGCGAGACGATCTGGGGGATCGGCCTCCACGGGGACATCATGGCCGCCTCGGTCAACGCCTTGGTTTCCGCGATCAACCGCATGGAGAGGGATAAGAAATGACGAATCTGGAGAAGGCCCAAAAAGCCACCGCGCTGCTCAAAGAGGAATACCCGGACGCGCTGTGTTCGCTCGATTACATAAAGCCGCACGAGCTTTTGATCGCGACGCGCCTCGCCGCCCAGTGCACGGACGCGCGCGTCAACTTGATTACGCCGGTCCTGTTTGATAAATATCCGACCGTAGGGGCGCTCGCCGAGGCGGAGGAGTCCGACATCGGCGAAATCATCTACTCCTGCGGGTTTTATAAGACGAAATCGCACGACATCGTGGAGATGTGCCGGATGCTGCGCGACGAATATAACGGCGTCGTGCCGGACACGGTGGAGGAGCTGACGAAGCTGCCGGGCGTCGGCAGAAAGACCGCCAACCTCGTTGTCGGCGACGTCTATAAGAAGCCCGCGGTTGTCTGCGACACCCACTGCATCCGCATCACAAACCTGCTGGGCCTCACCGCGACGAAGGACCCCGCCAAGTGCGAGACGGAGCTGCGCGCCGTGCTCGACCCGGCAGAATCCAACATGTTTTGCCACCGCCTTGTGCTCCACGGCCGGGCGGTCTGCGTCGCGAGGCGGCCGCAGTGCGAACGCTGCGTGCTCAAGGAGATTTGCGCCTATTACCAAAGCCTGAAAAAGACGGAAGGGGAGAGCGAATGAGAGAGATCGAGATTTTTGACACCACGCTCCGGGACGGCGCGCAGGGGGAAAACCTCAGCTTCTCCGTCGCGGACAAGCTCAATATTTTGAAGGCGCTCGCCGCGATCGGCATCCCGTATGTCGAGGCCGGGAATCCGGGCAGCAACCCGCGGGACGCGGAGTTTTTCCGCGCCGTCCGGGGAGGGGAGTTTGGGACGAAGATCGTGGCCTTCGGCTCCACAAGGAGGCGGAGCAGCCGGGCCGAGGAGGACGCGAACTGCCTCGCTCTCTTGGAGGCGGACACGGACTACGTCTCGATCTTCGGGAAGAGCTGGCTCTTCCACGTGCGGGACGTGCTCCACGCGACGCCGGAGGAGAATCTCGCCATGATCCGGGACACGGTCGCCTTTTTTGCCCAAAAAGGGAAACACGTCTTTTATGACGCGGAGCATTTCTTTGACGGTTATCTGGACGACCCGGATTACGCGCTTGCCACGCTCAAGGCCGCGGAGGAGGCGGGCGCGGAGCGCCTGATCCTCTGCGACACCAACGGCGGCTGCTTCCCGGACACGGTCTCCGGGATCGTCCGCGGCGTGGCGGAAAAGACCGCCGTGCCGCTGGGCATCCACTGCCACAACGACACCGGCTGCGCGGTCGCGGCGTCGATCGCCGCGGTGGAGGCGGGCGCCGCGCAGGTGCAGGGCACCTTCCTCGGCATCGGCGAGCGCTGCGGCAACGCCAACCTTTCGACGGTGATCGGCGACCTTCAGCTCAAAAAGGGCTACGTCTGCATCCCGGAGGACAAGATGCAAAATCTGACCCCCACCGCGCGGTATCTCGCCGAGATCAGCAACATCCGCCTGAGCAACATCATGCCCTACGTCGGGAAATCCGCGTTTAGTCACAAAGGCGGCATGCACATCGACGGCGTGATGAAAAATAGCCGCAGTTTTGAGCATGTCCCGCCCGAGAGCGTCGGCAACGACCGCAACATCCTGCTCTCCGACGTGGCGGGCCGGAGCGCCCTCGCGGAAAAACTTGCGAAAATCGACGGAGGACTCGCCCGCGACAGCGAAAAGCTCGCCGATTTTGCGCAGAATATAAAGGAGCTCGAATACGAGGGCTTTCAGTTCGAGTCGGCGGGGGCGAGCATGGAGATCCGCGCGCTCAAATATTTCGGCGGCTACCGGCCCTTTTTCACGCTCTGCCATTTCAAAACGATCGGCGAGCAGCCCGCGCCCGACACCGACCGCAGCTCGGCGGCCGTGGTAAAAATCAAGGTCGGGGAGAGCTACGAGATCACGGCGGAGGAGGGGGACGGCCCGGTTCACGCCCTCGACAAGGCCCTCAAAAAGGCGCTCGCGGTCTTTTACCCGGAGGTCGGCGGCATTCATCTTGTCGATTACAAGGTGCGCGTCATCGACAGCGGCAAAGGGGCCGCGGCCATGGTCCGCGTGCTGATCGAGAGCACGGACGGCGACGCCGTCTGGACGACGGTCGGCGCCTCCACGGACATCATCGACGCCTCTTGGCAGGCGCTGGTCGATTCCATCGAATACAAGCTGCTCAAAGAGAGCGGCCTTTTGCAGTGACGGATCTTGAAAAAAGGCCGGGGAACCGGTATAATGATCGTAGAAAACGGAGGGTGAAAACGTGGATTTTGAAGTGACGAAGGATATGCTGATCGGCGACGTGATCGCCAAAGATAAGGGCGCGGCGCAGATTTTCTTCGCGATGGGCATGTTTTGCTTCGACTGCCCGGCGGCGCGGGGCGAGACCGTCGAGGAGGCCAGCATGGTGCACGGCATCGACTGTGCCGAGCTGCTAAAGAACCTCAACGAGTATTTCAGCGAAAAAAAATAAACGAATCGCAGCCGCGGGGGATTCTTCACGGCTGCTTTCCTTCCCAATAGGAAAACGGAGCGGAAACGATGGAAAAGCTGGATGCAAGGCTCAGGGCGGCGGCCCGTTTTGTCAGAAAAGGCACGGTGGCCGCCGATGTCGGCGCCGATCACGCCTACCTCATCTGCCACCTGATCGAAAAGAAAATCTGCGAGAGGGGCTACGCCTGCGACATCAACGAGGGCCCGCTTGAGAACGCCCGCGCGGAGATCGAAGCCCGCGGCCTCTCGGACCGGATCGCGCTTGTGCGCGCCGACGGCCTCGAAAAGCTGCCGGAGCACGGCATCGACGAGGTGATCCTCTGCGGCATGGGCGGGGAGACGATCGCCGGGATTCTCGAAAAAGGCGCGTGGGTAAAGCGCGAGACGGTGCACCTGATCTTACAGGCGATGACGAGGCCGGAATACCTGCGCAAATGGCTCTGCGAGCACGGTTTTCGCATCGACGCGGAGGCGGCGGCCGAGGCCGAGGGGCACGTTTACAGCGTCATGAGCGTCTATTATAGCGGGGACAAATGGACCCCGGACCTGCTTTACTGCTATACCGGCGAGCTCCCGGGGGACCCGTCCAAAGCCGCCGCGAAGTATCTGCGCCGTCAGGCCGCGATCCAGCGCGCCGTCGCGAGGGGCCTTGAGCGCTCACCGGGCAGCGCCGAGAGCGCGGTCTGGCACGACTCGCTCGCGGACATGATCGAAGATAAGATCGGGGAACAAATAGGGGAAAACAACGATGTGTAAAGTATCTGACTTTTACAGGTATATGGATGAGATCGCGCCGTTTTCCGCGCAGGAGGCGTGGGACAATTCCGGCTTTTTGGTTGGCGATTGGGACGCGGACGTGACGAAAGTCTTGGTCGCGCTGGACGCGACGGAGGACGTGCTCAAGGAGGCCGCGGAGAGGGGAGCCGAGCTCGTGATCACGCACCACCCGGTGATTTTTACTCCGCTCAAAAGCCTGCATCCCTCCAGCATGGCCTATTTTGCGGCGCAAAAGGGGATCGCGGTTCTCTGCTCACACACGTCGCTCGACGTCGCCGACGGCGGCGTCAACGACTGCCTCGCGGCGGCGCTCGGCCTGCAAAACGTCCGCAAATGCGGCGACGAGGCCGGGATGCTCCGCGTCGGCGAGCTGCCGGAGGCGATGGAGCTGCCGGCGTTCCTCGCCCACGTTTCCGAGAAGCTTGGCAGCGGCGGCGTCAAATACACGCCGGCGAAAAAGCCGATCCGGACCGTCGCGGTCTGCGGCGGGAGTGGCGCGGAATTCTATCCGGACGCCGTGGCCGCGAGCGCGGACGCCTATGTGACGGCGAACGTAAAACATAGTTTTTGGATCGAGATCCGGCGCGCGGGGTTCTGCGTCTTGGACGCCGGCCACCACTGCACCGAGAACACGGTGATCGCGCCGCTGTCGCGGCGTCTCGCAAAGCGGTTCCCGGAGGCGGAGGTTTTCATTTCCGAGCGCTGCAAAGACCCGGCGCTCTACTGGATAAAATAAAGTTGGGAGGCGTGCGTTACGGCCCTTGACGGCATCACGCTGCATCTATTAAAAAACGAAATCGAAGAGAAGGCGCTCGGCGCGCGGATCGACAAGATCCACCAGCCCTCGAAGGAGGAGCTGGTCCTCGCGCTGCGGTGGAACGGCGGGAGCGGCAAGCTGATGCTCTCCGCCGCCGCGTCCGCGCCGCGCATCCATTTCACGGAAAAAGGCTTTGACAATCCGAAGGCGCCGCCGATGTTCTGCATGCTCATGCGGAAACATCTGAGCGGCGCGAAGCTCGCCGGGATCGAGCAGTTCGGCTTGGAGCGCATCCTGCACCTCTCTTTTTCGACCTATAACGAGCTCGGCGACCCCGTGATTCTGAAGCTCGCGGTCGAGATCATGGGCCGGCACAGCAACATCATCCTGATCGGGGACGACGGCTCTATCGTCGACTCCATCAAGCGCGTCACCGAGGAGATGTCGAGCGTCCGGCAGGTCTTGCCCGGCATGCGCTACGTCTTTCCGCCCGCGCAGGACAAACTGGACCCGCGGACGCTGGATTTCACGGAGCTCGAGCGCCGCCTCGCCGAGGGAGCGACCCGCCCGCTCTCCAAGGCGCTGCTCGAGCATCTGGACGGCGTCTCGCCGATCGTCTGCCGGGAGCTCTCCTTCCGGGCCGCCGGCGACCTCGATCCCGTCTGTGACGAGCTCTCCGCCGCGCAGAAAGAGCGCCTGCGCGAGGCGATCTTCTCCGTGGGCGAGGCCCTCCGCGAGGGCTCCGTTAAGCCATACATGGTCTGCGACCCGGACGGCCGCCCGCTGGATTTCACGTTTCTCGACGTCCGGCAATACGAGGACGGGGCCGAGACGAAGTCCTGCGCGTCTTTCAGCGAGCTGCTCGATCGGTATTACGCCGACCGGACCGGCGCCGACCGCATGAAGCAGCGCTCCGGCGACCTGTTTCGCTTCATCGCAAACTTGCGGGATCGGCTCGCGCGAAAGCTCGAGGTGCAGCGGCAGGAGCTCGCCCAATCCGCGGAGCGGGAGAGCCTGCGCGTCTGCGGCGAGCTGATCCACACGAATCTTTACGCGCTCCAAAAGGGCATGACCTCGGCGACGGTGGAAAATTATTACGACGAGAACCGCCCGCTCGCCATTAAGCTTGACCCAAGGCTCACGCCGGTGCAGAACGCCCAGCGGTATTACAACGAATACCGCAAGGCGGACAACGCCGAAAAAATCCTGAAAGAGCTGATCGAGAAGGGCGAAAACGAGCTCGCCTACGTCGATTCCGTCTACGACCTGATCTCCCGCGCGCGGACGGAGGACGAGCTGCTCGCCATCCGCGGGGAGCTCCTCGAGCAGGGGTATCTGAAAAATCACGGAAACCGGAACTGGAAACCCCCGAAGCTGCCGCCGATGGAATACGTCTCCTCCGATGGGTTCCGCATCCTTTGCGGCCGCAACAACCTGCAAAACGACCGCCTGACGCTCAAGGACAGCCGCAAGACGGATCTCTGGTTCCACGCGCAGAAGATTCCCGGCTCGCACACGGTCGTCGCGGCGGAGGACCGGGAGGTCCCCGAGCGGACGATCCTCGAGGCGGCCGTCGTCGCGGCCTACAACTCCAAGGCGCGAGATTCCGCTCTGGTGCCGGTGGATTACGCCGAGATCCGCTATGTGCGCAAGCCCGGCGGCGCGGCCCCCGGCAAGGTGATCTACGACCATTACAAGACCGTGTATGTGAAGCCCTCGCAGTTTGAGGAGCTATTCGGATCAAAGTCTTGAGCACGGCCCGCGGCCCGAGAGCGGGCCGCTTTTTTATGCTCAAAGGACGCCTGCCGGGGCCGGAGGGCCTGTCGTCACGCCGCCGCCGTATCCGTCTGGCATGTTCCGTCCGCAAGGGTTTCAAAGGCATCTCCGGGCCATGCCTCCGCTATATCTGTTTGGCACGTTCCGTCCGCAAGGGTTTCAAAGGCATCTCCGGGCCATGCCCCCGCCACCGTTCCATTGGGCGCGCCCCGGCGCGCCTGAAATCCCGGCCCGCGGACGCCGCGGGGGATCGCTCGCCGGCAGGCTGGTACGTCCCCGGAAAATTTTGCATAAAAGCGACTGATTTCCGCCAAAAATACGGGATTCCGCAAGAAGCGATTGACTTTTCCGGATTATATGGTATAGTAAATTCGTTAATTTTGCATCTGTTGTAGTTTCCTGAAAGAAAGCGGCCAAAGGGAGGTGACACGATCGCCGACAGCCTGCGGGCAAATGTGCGATACAAAACGTGTTCTGCCGCTTTTTGTGGGAATATGAAACACTGCGCCACAGGAGCCTTCTAAAACCGGGCGTCACAGCAACGTTTAGAAAAAACATCCCTTTTGCGGGGTCGGTTCCAAAAAGCGCGGTGGGTCAACAGGTTTTTAACACCACGGGGCAAAATTCTTTTCAACCTTGCTTCGTGACCGTGTCGGGCAACCGGCATGAAAAATGGGTGAGGCGCAAGCCGGATCCTGTTTTTACCTTGCGTGACTTGAAATCCGCAAAAGGGGGATGCAGAATGGATCATACTACCATCATCAGCTTAAAAAATATCGTGGTCGAGTTCGACGGGGAAAAGGTGCTCCGCGACATCAGCCTCGATATTCACAATCATGAATTCGTCACGATTTTGGGACCGTCGGGATGCGGCAAAACGACCACGCTGCGCATCATCGGCGGCTTTGTTGCACCCAAAAGCGGGGACGTTTTTTTTGGCGGGGAAAAAATCAACGCCCTTCCGCCCTATAAGCGGGAGGTGAACACCATCTTCCAGAAATACGCCCTGTTTCCGCATCTCGACGTGTTTGAGAATATCGCCTTCGGGCTCCGGCTCAAAAAGATGCCCAACGACGTGATCCGCAGGCGCGTCTCCGAGATGCTCGACCTTGTCGATTTGCAGGGCTATGAGCACCGGGACGTGGATCTGCTCTCCGGCGGGCAGCAGCAGCGCGTCGCGATCGCCCGCGCGCTCATCAACCAGCCCAAGGTGCTGCTGCTCGACGAGCCGCTGGGCGCGCTCGACCTCAAGCTCCGCAAGGAGATGCAGGTGGAGCTCAAAAAGATCCAGCAGAACACGCAGGTCACCTTCATCTACGTGACGCACGACCAAGAGGAGGCGCTCACCATGAGCGACACCGTGGTCGTCATGCGCGCCGGGCGGATCCTGCAGGTGGGCACGCCGGTCGATATTTATAACGAGCCGAAAAACGCCTTCGTCGCGGATTTCATCGGCGAGTCCAACATCCTCGACGGCGTCATGAAAAAGGACTATCTTGTGGAGTTTGCGGGCCGGGATTTTGAGTGCGTGGATTTCGGCTTCGGCGGTCACGAGCGGGTGGACGTCGTGATCCGGCCGGAGGACATCAAGGTGTCCGAGCCGGAGAAGGGCCAGATTTCCGGGACGGTGGAGAGCGTGATCTTTAAAGGCGTGCATTATGAGATCCGGGTCTTTGCGTGCGGCTATCACTGGAAAATCCATTCCACGCTGTATGAGGAACCGGGCCGGCAGGTCGGTCTTTCCGTGATCCCGGACGACATTCACATCATGCACCGCACGGAGGAACCCGAACATGCTGCGATCTAAATATCCCGCCTTCCCGTATCTGTTGTTTATGGTGATCTTTATCGCGGTCCCGCTGTGCATGGTCGCCTATTTCGCGTTCACCGGCGCGGACGGTTCATTTACGACCGCCAACATCGTTGGGGTCGCCGCCTATTCCTCCGTGATCCTGCGCAGCCTCTGGATGGCCTTTGTCGCCACCGTGATCTCGCTGCTGCTGGGGTATCCTTTCGCGTATTTCATGGCAAAGCGGACAACCCATGTCCGCCGCACCATGCTGATGCTGATTATGCTGCCGATGTGGATGAACTTCCTGCTCCGCACCTACGCGTGGATGACCATTCTGGAAAATAACGGGCTCATCAACCGCCTGCTGAGGCTTTTGGGGCTCGGGACCTTGCAGCTCATCAACACACAGGGCGCGGTGGTGCTCGGCATGGTGTACGATTACCTGCCGTTCATGATCATCCCGCTCTACACGGTGCTCATCAAAATGGACGTCTCCGTCATACAGGCCGCGCAGGATCTCGGCGGCAACCCCGTGGAGGTCTTTACGCGCGTGGTCTTTCCGCTGAGCGTCCCGGGCATCACGACCGGCGTCACGATGGTCTTTGTGCCGGCGGTCAGCACGTTCATTATCTCGCGCATGCTCGGCGGCGGCACCGATCTCATGATCGGCGACCTGATCGAGATGCAGTTCCTCGGCAACACCTACAACCCGAATCTCGGCGGCGCCATCGCGTTCGTGCTCATGGTCATCGTGCTGTTCTGCATGAGCGTGATGAATCAGTTTGACTCCAACAAGGAGGAGCAGGAGGAGGAGGGCATCGTCATATGAAATACCTCTCCAAATTCTATGTGGGCCTCGTCTATTTCTTCCTGTACCTCCCGATCGCCGTGCTGATCTTCTTCTCGTTTAACGAGTCCAAAAGCCGCACGATCTTCACCGGCTTCACGACGAAATGGTACGAAAAGCTGCTGACGAACGACGTCATCATCGGCTCGGTCGTCAACACGCTCGCCGTCGCGCTGATCGCCGGCGTCATCGCCACCGTCCTCGGCACGGCCGCCGCGATCGGCATCTCGGCCTTTAACCGCAGGATGAAGGAGATCGTGATGAACGTCTCCTATCTGCCGATCATCAACCCGGATATCATCACCGGCGTCTCGCTGATGCTGCTGTTTTTGTTCCTGCGCATCGAGCTCGGGTACACGACGCTGATCCTCGCGCACATCGCGTTTAACGTGCCGATCGTGATCTTCAACGTCCTGCCGAAGATCGGCCAGATGGACAAAAACGTCTACAACGCGGCGCTGGATCTCGGCTGCAACCGCCGTCAGGCGTTTTTCAAAGTCATGCTGCCGGAGATCATGCCGGGCGTGGCGGCGGGCTTCCTGCTCTCCGTCACCTATTCGTTTGACGATTTCGTCGTCAGCTATTTCACGAGCGGCCCGACCTCGCAGGTGCTCTCCGTCGTCATCTACTCGATGACGAGGCTCAAGGTGAGCCCGGAGATTAACGCCTTGTCGACGATCATGTTCGCCGTGGTGTTGGCGATCCTCCTTGCCATGAATTTCTTCGAGGCGAGGAAAGAAAAAAGAGTGCAGAAGAGAACGGGAGGAGGGTCATGGCTATGAAAAGATGGTTTGCCGCGGGGCTCGCCCTGCTGATGCTGGCGCTGTCGTCCTTTACGGCCGCCGCGGAGGAGAGCGCCTACGCGGTCCACGTGGAGGACGCGTCCTATTATCAAAAATTTCAGGGGCAGGGCGCCGAAATCAACGTCTATAACTGGGGAGAATATCTTGCGAACGATTCCCTCAACTTCGTGGACGTCAACCGGGAATTCGAGGAGCTGACCGGCGTCAAGGTCAATTACACGCAGTTCGCCTCCAACGAGGAGCTCTACGCGAAGATGCGCGCCGGCGGCACCTCCTACGACGTGATCGTCCCGTCCGACTACATGATCGGGCGGATGATCGAGGAGGGCATGCTCCAGAAACTCGATTTCGCCGACATTCCGAACTACAAGTACATCGACGAAAAATACAGGAGCCGGAATTTCGACCCGCAGGACGAATACTCCGTGCCGATCTACTGGGGCGTCGTCGGCATCATTTATAATAAAACGATGATCGACGAATCGGAGATCACCGGCTGGGACATCTTCTGGGACGAAAAATATGCCGGAAACATGCTGATGTTCGCAAACTCGCGGGATGCGTTCGCCCTCTCGCTGCTCGACCTCGGCTATTCGTTCAACACGACGAGCGAGGACGAGCTGCGCGCGGCGGCGGAGCATCTTGCCGAGCAGAAGCCGCTCGTGCAGGCCTATGTCATGGACGAGATCTATGACAAAATGGAGGGCGGGGAGGCCGCCATCGCTCCTTATTATAATGGGGACGCCGTTTTGATGATGGACGAGTGCGAGGATCTGGGCTTTTATATTCCGGAGAACACGAGCATCTTTGTGGATTCCTTCTGCATCCCGGAGGAGGCAAAGAATAAAGAGGCCGCCGAGATGTATATCAATTTTATGTGCGAGCCGGAGGTCGGCGCGGCCAACAGCTGGTATGTCGGCTATTCCACGCCGATGACCGCCTCTTGGGAGCTTTTGGAGGAGGACCTGCGGGACAACAAGGTGGCCTATCCGGACGCGGCGCTGCTCACAAGGCTCGACTCCTTCGCCACGCTCCCGCAGGAGACAAACGCCCTGATCGACCAGCTCTGGACGGAGATCATCGCGACGGACGCCGGCTCCGGCGGCTGGCTGTTGATCCTGCTGCTGGGGCTGCTGGTCGGGGGCTCGGTCGCGATCGGCGCGGTGCGCAAATCGCAAAAACGCAAACGGATGGACTGAAAAACAATGTCTAAGAAAAAGATTAAACTGACCAAGAAAAAAATCCTGACCGTGGCGGGGCTGCTGCTGCTCGCGGTTTTGACGGTGCTGGCCTACGTCTTCCGCGGCTTTATCGAAGTCTGGATGGAGACGGGCAAGGTCAACGATCAGAGCTCCGCGATTCAGGATCTCTATGACGACGGGGAGCCGGCTTCGGGGCCGGAGGGGGACCCGGAGGCGGAGATCCCCGTCAACAGCCGCTTCCGCGCGCTGCTCGGCCAAAACGAGGACACGATCGGATGGCTGGAGATCGAGGGGATCGACATCGGCCTGCCGGTGGTCCAGCGGGACAATTCTTACTACCTGAAACATGACTTTTACGGGGAGGAGAGCAGCCACGGCACGCTGTTTCTCTCCCGCTACAACACCGCGGACCCGAACGATCCCGAATATCCGGACGACTGCCTGATCGTCTTCGGCCACAACATGCTCGACGGGACGATGTTTTCCAACATGACGAAATATCGGAAGGCGGAGTTCGTCTCCGCGAGCCCGTTTCTCTCGTTCGACACGCTGTGGGAGGACGCCGATTACGTGATCGTCGCGGTCTTTGTCGCGAACACGCTCGAGGAGCAGGGCGAGCCCTTCCTCTACAACACCATGCGCCGCTTCGACACCGGGGAGGAGAAACAGGCGTTCATTGACGCCGTGATGGAGCGCTCGCTGATCACGGCCAACGTGGACGTCGGGACGGACGACACGTTCGTGATGCTCTCCACCTGCGACTATGAGTTCACCGGGGAGCGGCTGGTCGCCGTGGCGCGCAGACTCCGGGACGACGAGACGAGGGAGAGCTTCTCCGGGTACGCCGCCGCCGAGAACCCTGACCCGCTGATGCCGGACATTTGGAACGAGCTTTATAAAAAATAACCCTTCAGACAAAAAAGGCCCACGAAGAGATTCTTCGTGGGCCTTTTTTATTACTGCGGCGCTCCGGGAGACGCGCCTTCCTTTTTTTGAAAACGGGGCTCGGCCCGCTTTTTTGCGGGGCGTTTTCCCATGCGGCGAAAGGAAAGTGGCCCGGCGCCCCGATCTTGTCAAGTCTCCGGTTCGGCGGCCCTTCCGGTATTTTCCGGGAAGCGGACCCGGACGAGGGTGCCCTTTCCGGGCTCGCTCTCAAACCCGATCCTCGCGTTGTGGTACTGGGCGGCGTGTTTGACGATGGAGAGGCCGAGCCCGGTGCCGCCCGTCTCTTTGGAGTGGCTCTGGTCCACGCGGTAGAAGCGCTCAAATATGCGGCTCTGCGCCTCCGGCGGGACGCCGATGCCGGTGTCGGATACGGCGAGCACGGTTTCGCCTTCCTCCTTCGACAGATTGATTTCCACCCGGCCGCCGGGGACGTTATATTTGATCGCGTTGTCGCACAGATTGTAGACGATCTCATAGAGCAGGCGGCGCACGCCGTTTACGTTTGCTGGGCCGCCATGGATCTCCACGGCGACGTCCTTCGATTTGGCCTCGTCCGCGAGCGCGGCGGCGGCCTCGTCCGCGAGCGCGCGCAGCTCCACGTCCTCCCGCGGCAGTTCCTCATTTTCGTCAAGCTGCGAGAGGCGGATGATGTCGTTGACGAGCTCCACGAGGCGGGCGGCCTCGGAGCGGATGTGGCCGACGAAGCGCGGGATGTCCTCCTGCTCCACGAGCCCCTCCTCGAGCAGCTCCGCGGAGCCCATGATCGAGTGGAGCGGCGTCTTGAGCTCGTGGGACACGTTCGCGGAGAACTCCCTGCGCTGTTTCTCGGCGCGGACCCGCTCCGTGATATCGAACGCGAGGATGCACACGCCGACGATCCGGCCGTCCGACACCACGGGGCTCGAGTTCACCTGAAATTCGCCGCCGCCGAGCGCCATGGTCGTCTCGCCGTGCCTGCCGTTTTGCGCCTCGGAGAGAAGCCGCTGCATCGCGACGCTCCGGTCCACCGTCAGAATGTCGCGGCCCACGCGGTCCGGGGCCGCCTGAAACAGCCGCATCGCCGACCGGTTGATGCCGAGAATGACGCCTTTTTCGTTCATCAGGATCAGGCCCTCGCTCATGCTGTCGGTGATGACGGCAAATTCGTCCTGTTTGCGCGTCAGCTCTTCAAACTGCGTGCGGATCTGCCGGTGCTGCCGCTCGACGCGCGTCAGGAGGGGAGAGAGCTCCTCGTAGGCGTCGTTTTCCAGAGGATTGTCGAGGTTGAGCGCGTTGAGCGGCTCGACGATCTGTTTGGAGAGCCGGTTCGCGAGCACGGCGGACAGAATCAGCGCGACGCCCAGCACGATGCAGATCGGCTGGAGCATCCCGAGCATCAACGCGAAAACCGTGTACTGCCGGACCGATACGCGCAGGACCGTGCCGTCGGAGAGCCGCTCGGCGCAGTAGAGCGTCTTTTCCGCGAGCGTCTCCGACGCCCGCTCGCTCTCGCCGACGCCGGATTTGAGCGCGTCCTTGATCTCTTTGCGCCCCGCGTGGTTCTCCATCGTGGCCGCGTCCGCTTCGCTGTCGTAGAGCACCGTTCCGTCGGCGGCCACCCAAGTGAGCCTGTAATTTTCGGCGCTCAGGCCCTCAAAATAAGAGAACCCCTCGTTTTCCACGCCGTGGGCGGCGAGCGCCGCCTCCACTTTGAGCTCGTTCTCCCGCATATTCGTAAAATATTCGTACAAAACGCCCATGATGATCAGAAAAGAGGCGAGCAGCACGACGGAGGCGACAAGGAAGATCGAGCGGAAAATTCGTTTGGTCATACGCCGCCCGCCTCCATCCGATAGCCGACGCCGCGCACCGTCTCGATCAGGTCCCCGTAGGCGCCGAGCTTCCGGCGCAGCGTGCGGATGTGGACGTCTACCGTGCGCGTCTCCCCGTCATATTCCATGCCCCAGACGCCGGACAGGAGCCGGTCGCGGGTAAAGACCATGCCCGGGTGCGACAAAAAGAGCCGCAGCAGCTCGAATTCCTTGAGCGTCAGCGTGACGCGCTCGCCGTCCGCGGTGACGAGATGCTCGCCTAAATTCATCACGAGCCCGCCCGCCTGAAGGAGCGGGGCGTCCTGCGCCGGCGCGGAGCGGCGGAGCACCGCCTTCACGCGCGCCGCCATCTCCATCATGCCGAACGGCTTGACCAGATAGTCGTCGGCCCCGAGGTCGAGGCTCAGGACTTTGCTCGATTCCGCGTCCTTCGCGGTCGCCATAATGACGGGCAGGGCGCTTGTGGAGGGATTCGCTTTCAGTTTTTTGAGGATCGCGGTGCCGTCCTCGCCGGGGAGCATGACGTCGAGCAGCACGAGCTCCGGCGTCCTCGCCTTGAGCGCCTCGAAAAAGGAGGCGCCGTCCGCGAAGCCCTCGGCCTTGAAACCGACGGATTCGAGCGTATAGACCTCAATGTCCCGGACGCTCGGGTCGTCCTCCACGCAGAAAATCATAGCTCGGCCTCCTCTTTGTGGGCGCCGGCGAGGGAGAGCGCCACCCATCCCGCGATGTTTACGGCATGGTCGCCGATGCGCTCAAAATATTTGGCGATCATCAAAAGATCCAAGGCGTCCCCGCCGTTCTGAGGCTTTTCCGCGATCATCCCAATCAGGAAAGCCTTCACTTTTTCAAACAGATCGTCCACCACGTCGTCGTAGGCGACGACTGCGGCGGCGAGGTCGGTGTCGTGCTTGACGAAGGCGTCCACGCTTTCGGTCACCATCTTGATGACCGCCCGGGCCATGTCCCCGATGAGCCCGCAGCCCGCCTCCGCCTTGCCCGGGAGATGGGCGATGATGTCCGCCATATCCGCCGCCTGATCCCCGATGCGCTTCATGTCCGTAATCATCTTGAGCGCCGCCGAGATCTGGCGCAGATCCCGGGCGACGGGCTGCTGCTGGAGGATCAGCTTCAGGCATAAAGATTCGATGCTCCGCTCCTTCTGCTCGATCTCCCCGCGAAGCGGCGCGACCTTCGCCGCCTTCTCGGCGTCGCCCTCCAAGAGGGACTTCGCAGCGACGGCGATCGCCTCCTCGCAGAGCGCCCCCAGCTCGATGAGTTCTCTATTCAAAAGGGAAAGCTGCTCGTCGAAACGAGAATTCATCATCCGAACCTCCCGGTAATATAGTCCTCGGTACGCCTGTCGTTCGGCTGCGCGAAAAGCCCCTCGGTGTCGCCGTACTCGACCAGCTCGCCGAGCAGGAAAAACGCCGTCTTGTCGGAAATGCGCGCCGCCTGCTGCATGTTGTGCGTGACGATAACAATAGTATATCTATTTTTCAAATCAAGAGCAAGTTCTTCAATTTTTGCCGTGGAAATCGGGTCGAGCGCGCTCGTCGGCTCGTCCATCAAAAGCACCTCGGGCTCCACGGCGAGCGCGCGCGCGATGCACAGGCGCTGCTGCTGCCCGCCGGAAAGCCCCAGCGCCGATTTTTTGAGCCGGTCCTTGACCTCGTCCCAGATCGCCGCGTCGCGCAGGGACCGCTCCACAAGATCGTCGAGCCTCGCCTTGCCTTTGATCCCGTGGGTGCGCGGGCCATAGGCCACGTTGTCGTAGATGCTCATGGGGAAGGGGTTCGGCTTTTGAAACACCATGCCGATCTCCCGGCGCAGGCTCGTCACGTCGACGCCCGGCGCGTAAATATCCTCTCCCCGGTACAGCACGGAGCCGGATATTTTTACGCCGGGAATCAAGTCGTTCATGCGGTTGAGCGTCTTGAGAAAGGTGGATTTCCCGCAGCCGGAGGGGCCGATGTACGCGGTGATGCTCTTTTCCGGGATCTCCATCGTGATATTTTTGAGCGCCTGCGTGGGCCCGTACCACAGGCAGAGATCGCTCGCTTCAAGGATATTCATCATTCTTTCCTCCGGTTGAGGCGTTTTCCGACAAGGGACGCCGTGAAATTGATGAGAAGCGTCAGGAGCATCAAGAGCGCCGCGACGGCGAACGCCACGTCGAATTCGCCCTGCTCTTTGGCGTAGACGTACAGCGCGACGGTGAGCGTGGCGCCCGCGCCGCCCAAGCCCTCAAAAAAGCCGCAGAGCTCGTGGGCGAAGCCGGCCGTAAACAGCAGCGCCGCCGATTCGCCGAGCATCCTGCCCACAGAGAGGATGCATCCCGTGAGGATGCCATCCACGCTGCCGGGTAGCACGACGGTACGGATCATGCGCCATTTTCCCGCGCCGAGCGCGAAAGCCCCCTCGCGGTAGCTCTGCGGCACCGTCTTGAGGCTCTCCTGCGTCGTGCGGATGACGGTGGGCAGATTCATGATGACGAGCGTCAGCGCGCCGGCCAAAAGCGAGGTTTTGAGGTTGAGAAACTGGCAGAAAAACAGCATTCCGACGAGGCCGTAGATAATCGACGGGATGCCGGAGAGCGTTTCGGCCGCGTATTCGATCACGGCGACCACCTTTTTGTTCCGCGCGTATTCGTTCAGATAGACCGCCGCGCCGACCCCGATCGGCAGCACGAAGACAAGGGCCGCGAGGATGAGGTAGACCGTGTTGAGGATGTCCGGCAGGATGCCGACGCTGTCCGAGAGGTAGCTCGGCTTGGTGGAAAGGAGCTTCCATGTGAGACCGGGCAGCCCGCGCAGCAGGATGTATCCGATCAAAAACAGCGTGAGCGCGGCGGTGAATCCCACCGCAAGGCCCATGAGCATGCGCATCAGGCGCTCATAGGCCCTCCTCTTTAGGGATGAAGAGCTTCTCATTTCCCGCCGCCTCTTTTCAGTAAAAAGTTTAGGCCCGCGTTGATCATCATGATAAACAGAAACAGCACCAGCGCGATGGAGAAGAGCGCCTCTCGCTGAAGCCCGGAGGAATAGGACATCTCGCTCGCCACGGCGGTGGTCAAAAACCGCACGCTTTGGAAGAGGGAGGGCATGTTCGCGACGTTTCCGGCCACCATCATCACGGCCATGGCCTCTCCCATGGCGCGCCCGACGCCCAGCACCACCGCGGCGGCGATCCCGCTCCTTGCGGCGGGGACGGACACCCGGAAATAGGTCTCGATCGGCGTGGCCCCGAGCGCGAGGGAGGCGTCCTCATAGTCTTTGGGCACCGCGTCGAGCGCCGTGACGGACACTTTGACGATGGAGGGCAGGATCATGACCGCGAGCACAAGGATCGCGGCGAAGAGGCCCGAGCCGTCCGGAATGTGAAAAAGATTGCGGATCGCGGGCACCAAGACGAGCATCCCCACAAGGCCGTAGACGACCGAGGGGATGCCGGCGAGGAGCCCCGCCGCGGATTCCAAGACGGCCCTCACCCTCGCCGGGGCGACTTTGCTGAGATAGACCGCCGTCAAAAAGCCGACGGGCACCCCCAGCAGGATCGCGCCCGCCGTGCCGTAGACGGAGGTCAGGATGATCGGCAGGATGCCGAAGGCGGGCTCGGCCGCGGTGGAGGCCCACCGTCTGCCCAGCAGAAACGGAAACAGCCCGATCTCCCGGATTGCCGGGATGCCCGCGATCACAAGATAGACGGTGATCAGCAGCACGCACCCCACCGCCACAAGGCCGAGCATAAAAAAGACGCCGTGGATGACGGCCTCGGCCGGTTTGTTGGTTTTGGTCCCTTTCAGCATACTCTTTGTCCTTTATATGGATTTGCGGTAATCATGGAAAACGGCGGCCGCCGCAGGATGGTTTGCTTTAGCCCGCGGCCACCGCGCCCGCGTGGGCGATGATTTCGGCGGCGGCGTCGGAGGTGATGTAGTCAAAGAAAGCCCGCGCCGCTTCGGAGAAGGCCATATCCGACTTAGTAACAAGGACGAAGGGGCGCCGAATTTGATAGCTCCCGTCCTTGATCGTATCCTCGCTCGGCAAAACGCCGTCCACCGAGACCGCCTTGACGCTGTCTTTGACGGAGGCGAAGGAGGCGTAGCCGACGGCGTCCGGGTTCCGCGACACCGTGGTGATGACGTCGCCGGTGGAGGTCAGCTCCTGCCGGTACTGGCAGGCGTCCGTCGTGCCGGTGACGGACTCGAAGCCGTCGCGCGTCCCGCTGCCCGCCTCGCGCCCGATCCGCACGATTTGGGCGTCGTTTCCACCAAGCTCGCTCCAATTTTCGATTTCGCCCGTATAAATCCTTGCGATCTCTTCCAGCGTGAGGCTCTCCACGGGATTCTCAAGGCTCACGATCACGGAGATGCCGTCGTAGGCGAGCACGGTCTCCGTGAGCCCCCGCGCCTTTTCTTCGTCTTTCAGCGTGCGGCTCGAGAGGCCGATGTCGCAGCGTCCCTCCAGCACGGCGGTGACGCCGCTGCCGGAGCCGGTGGGGTTATAGGTAAATTTTACGCCGGGATTTTCGGTCGTGAACGCCTCCCCGAGCGCGCCGATGACCTTTTCCATCGAGGTCGAGCCGTCCGTCGACACGGAGCCCGCGAGCCCGCCGCTCGGCGCGTTCGCGTTCCCGCAGCCCGCGAGCAAAGAAAGCGCGAGGAGCGCCGGAAGCGCCGCCGCGAAAATTCGTTTCATGATCGTTCTCCCTTTCCTTTTTGATGATCTCCTGTCTTATCGCTTTTATGATAAAACCGGGAAGTAAAATCAAAAAGAGGAGGGATGTTAAATCAAAGTAAAATGAAAAGTTTTTCTCGGGGCGGCACCGGCCTCCCGAACCGGCGCGGGCCGCGAACGGCGGCCTTTAAATAGGAGAAAGCCCCAAACCGCGACATTTCCATAGGAGGGAGCCGCAAACCGCAGCTTTCATACGGAGGAAGCCGCGGGGGAGAGTTCTCCGGCGGCCGGGTGGTACAGGCAATTCCGGATTTGCCCGCTCATATATTCTTGTATCGTGTTTTTATGAGGTGTTGGAGTGGAAATCTTGTTGCTTCTTTCCGCGTTGTCCGGAATACTACTGTTCGCGCTGCACGTCACTTCCGGGAGCTCCTTTCCGCAGCCGCTGAATGCGGAGGAGGAGCGCCGGTGCTTTGCCGACATGGCAAACGGCGACGAAAAGGCCAAAGCGATGCTGATCGAGCACAATCTCCGGTTGGTGGCGCATATCGTCAAAAAATACTACGGCACCTCGGCCGAGCAGGACGACCTGATCTCAATCGGAACCATCGGCTTAATCAAAGCGGTGGGCACCTTCGATTATGAAAAAGGCACTCGTTTCGCGACCTACGCGGCGCGGTGCATCGAAAACGAAATCCTGATGTATTTCCGCAGCAAAAAGAAGATGGCGCAGGACATCTCCATCTGCGAGCCGATCGACTGCGACAAGGACGGCAACGCGCTGACGCTGATGGACATTGTCGCCGACGAGCGCTCCATTTCGGAGTGCATCGAGGAGAAGCTGGGCTGCGAAAAACTCTACCAGTGTATCAATACGTATCTGACAAAGCGGGAGCGGGAAATCCTTCTTTTTCGTTACGGGCTGTGCGGCAGCCGCGCGATGACGCAGAGAGAAGTGGCGCAGAGGCTGGGGATCTCGCGCTCCTATGTCTCGCGGATCGAAAAAAAAGCGCTGGACATTCTGCGGCAGCATCTTCCAAACGACTAAACGGGGGTGGCGCTCATGGGGAAAAAGATGGAGGCTGCGGCGGAGAAACTACGGACGGCGGAGCGGATGCTGGACGTGCCGGTGGGGATTTTTGGGCCGTTCGTGCTCGATATGACCTCCAATCTGGAGGCGGTGCTCACCGGGCGGGCGGAGATTTTGGAGCTCGGGTGCGAGCGGATCGTCCTCCTGTGCGGCAAGATGAAGATCGGGTTTCACGGCAGCGGGCTGGACATCTCCTGTTACACCGACGAGGGGCTCAAGGTGTCCGGCAAGATCTCTTCCGTGGAATTTAGCTGAGGAGGCGCCGAAATGATTCTACAAAGACTGACCGACGCGGTGATCGGGTATGTGAAATTTGAGGCGGAGGGCGTGGACTGCGCGCGCCTCGTCAGCAGGGCGGCCAACAGGGGGATCGCCGTCACCGACGTCCGGGTCTCCGGCATCCGCATGACGGGAAACGTCTCCTGCCGCCAATATAAAGAGCTCGGCAGGGAAGCCGTCCGGCTCGGGATCCGGATGCGGATCAAAAAAAAGATCGGCCTCGTCTTTTTGCTGCGGAAAAACCGGGAGAGGGCCGGGATCGCCGCCGGGATGATCCTCGCCCTCCTGATGGTCGCGCTGCTCGGCACCTTCGTCTGGGGGATCGAGGTAAAGGGCGTCAAAACCCTCCCGGAGGAGGCCGTGCTCGCCGCGGCGAAGGCGTCGGGCCTCACGATCGGGCAGTCCTCGACCACCTACAACGCGAGGCGGATCGAAGCGGATATGCTCCCGCTGCTCGACGACGTCGCGTGGGTCTCCGTCAACATCCAAGGCTGCCGCGCGGTGATCGTCGTCTCGGAGCGCATCCCGGAGCCCGTGATGTTCCACGACGACGACGAGCCGGTCAACATCGTGGCGAAACGCGGCGGCGTCATCCGTAAAACGGTCGTCGCCGACGGGATGTTCGTCAAGGAGATCGGGAAGAGCGTCGCCGCGGGCGACCTGCTCGTCAGCGGCGTGATCGAGGACGAATACATGCGGCTGACGCTCAAGCACGCCCGCGCGAAAATCTTCGCGGAGACGGATTACGAGATCGCCGTGGAGTTCCCGCTCGAGCAGGTCCTCTCCTCAAGAGGAGAAAAGGCGGGCTCCGCGTATCTCATCACGTTTCTCGGCAGGGAGATCCCCCTGCCGTTCGGCCCCAGAAAAACAGAGCCGTACTATCTGAGCACAGAGACGACGGATCTCCTGTTTTTTGAGACAAAGCTCCCGGTTTCCCTGACGGAATACGCCTTTTTTGATGTAAAGCAAAAGTACGTTACATACAACGAACAGCAGGCGAGGGGCGGCGCGATGGAGCTTTTGGAGCAAAGGGAGGCGCGGGAGCTCGGGGATACGGAGATCCTCTCGCGGGAGCTTTTCGGCGGACTCTCCGGGGAGACATACGTCCTGCGGGCGGAATACGCCTGCATCATGGACATCGCGGAAGAGGAGCCGATCCTGTCCGATGAGCCGTGGGAAAACACGGATTCCATGAGTTAAACGGCCTAAAAATCCTCCCCCGCGGGAATGAAACGGGAATTTCGCGGCAGAATCCTTGTAATGATACAGGGGATATGATATAATTAAAACCGAAAAAAAGGGAGGCGGTAGGATGACACAGGAGACGATACAGCTCTTGGTTTGGCTCGGGATCGCCGTTGTGCTCGGCATTCTGGAGGCCGCGACGGTCGGGCTGGTCAGCCTTTGGTTCGCGGTCGGCGCCTTGGCCGCCATGATCCCGGCCTATTTCGGCGCGCCGATCTGGGCGCAGATTTTGGTTTTTCTGGCGGTGTCGGCCGTCTGCCTCGCGCTCACCAGAGCGTTTTTTAAGGATGTCATCAAAATAAGGAAGCAGCCCACCAATTCGGACAGCCTGATCGGCGCCACCGGCGTGGTTTCATCGAAGATCGAGAATCTGCATGGGGGCGGGAAAGTTTACATCTCCGGCTTAACGTGGAGCGCGAAGACCGCCGACGGCTCCGAGGCCGAGGAGGGCGACGTCGTGACGATCGAAAAAATCGAGGGCGCGACGCTCTATGTGATAAAACAAGGAAAAGATTGAGGAGGGATAGAATATGGGAGACTATGCGGGGCTTTTCATCGGGCTTGTCATTTTGTTCCTGTTTCTGCTGACGTTTGCCGTCAACATCAAGATCGTACCGCAGGCGACGGTCTACGTGATCGAGCGCCTCGGCGCGTATTACGCCACTTGGGAGACCGGCCTGCATTTCAAGATCCCGTTTTTTGACCGCATTTCGAAGCGCGTCTCGATCAAGGAACAGGTGGTCGATTTTAAACCCCAGCCGGTGATCACGAAGGATAACGTCACGATGCAGATCGACACGGTCGTTTTTTATCAGGTCACGGACGCGAAGCTCTTCACCTACGGCGTCGAACGCCCGCTCTCCGCGATTGAGAACCTCTGCGCCACCACGCTGCGCAACATCATCGGCGAGATGGAGCTTGATAACACGCTCACGAGCCGCGACGTCATCAACGTCAAGATCACTTCGATCCTCGACACGGCCACGGACAAGTGGGGCATCAAAGTCAACCGCGTCGAGCTCAAAAACATCCTGCCGCCGCGCGAGATTCAGGACGCGATGGAGAAGCAGATGAAGGCCGAGCGCGAGCGCCGCGAGACGATGCTCCGCGCCGAGGGCGAAAAGAAGAGCCAGATCCTGATCGCCGAGGGCGAAAAGGAATCCGCGATCCTGCGCGCGGACGCCGTGCGCGAGACGAAGGTCCTCGAGGCGCAAGGCGAGGCGGAGGCCGTCATGCTCGTGCAGAAGGCGCTTGCCGAGTCCATCCGGATGCTCAACGAGGCGGCCCCGAGCGAGGCCGTGCTCAAACTGAAGAGCTACGAGGCCTTCCAGAAGGCGGCGGACGGCCAAGCCACCAAGATCATCATCCCGAGCGAGATCCAGTCGCTCTCCGGGCTTGTGGCCTCCGCGAAAGAGCTTGCAAAAGACTGAGAAAACTGGTATAGTCGATTAAAACAAAATAGACGGGGGAGCCTCTGGGCTGAGACGGCGTTTGCCGGACCCTTTGACCTGATCAGGACAATGCCTGCGTAGGGAGTTGGATATGGGATCACATCGCGATCTAAGATCGCTTGCGATCCCGGATTATCAAATGATCCGCACTTCGCCGCAGCATTTATGCCGCGGCATTTTTATTTGAAAAGAGGGAAGCATTATGAAAAAAACGGAGACCCACTACCTGACGGAGAGCGCCGTGATGATCGCGCTCGGCACCGTTTTGAGCATGCTAAAATTCGAGGGGATCTGGGCGTTTGGCGGCGGCGTAACGGTTTGCAGCATGTTGCCGATGGTCTTGATCTCCTACCGCTGGGGCGTCAAGCGGGGACTCATGGCCGCCACGGTCTACGCGCTGCTTCAGATGCTGCTCGGGATCGACAACGTCCAGTACGCGACCTCCGTCTGGATGGCCGCCGGCATCATCCTGCTGGATTACCTCGTCGCGTATGGCGTGCTCGGGCTCTCGGGCCTATTTCGGGGGAAGATCAAAAATCCGAGGGCCGCGCTCGTCGCCGGCATCGGGCTCGCGTTTTTCCTGCGCTTCCTGTGCCACTTCGCCACCGGATGGGCGATCTGGGACGCGCTCTGGCCCAACGAACTCGGCATGCTGCCGGCGCTCTACTCGTTCTATTATAACGGCTCCTATATGCTGCCGGAGTTTTTGATCACCTCCGCGGTCGTCGCCGCGTTTTATAAGCCCCTGAAGAAATATCTGGAATAAAGACAGCCTTTCGCCCGGACCCGCTCCGGGCTTTTTTTATTTTGAACGCCGCCCGCGGCCGCTTCTTATAATTTTATGACCGATTCCGAATCCGGCCTTGAAAAGCGGCCCTTTTTATGTTAAATTTAATCTGTATATTTATAGGCTGGGGGTATCGCGTTTGGCAGAGCTTTCGCCGCTGATGAAGCAGTATTTCGAGATCAAAAACATGCACAAGGAGCATATCCTTTTTTACCGCATCGGCGATTTCTACGAGATGTTCTACGACGACGCGGTCGTCGCCTCCAAGGAGCTGGAGCTCACGCTGACGGGCAAGGAATGCGGCCAAGAGGAGCGCGCGCCGATGTGCGGCGTCCCGTACCACAGCTACGAGGCCTACGTCGCCCGCCTCATCAAAAAGGGCTATAAGGTCGCCATCTGCGAGCAGACGGAGGACCCCGCGCTCGCGAAGGGGCTTGTGAAGCGCGACATCATCCGCGTGATCACGCCCGGCACCGTCGTCGAAAACAGCATGCTCGACGAGTCCGTAAACAATTACCTCTGCAGCGTCTTTGTGCAGGGGAATTCCTTCGGCATTTGCTTCTGCGACATCACGACCGGCGAGCTGCTCTGCACCGGGGCGGACGGGGAGCGGGATCTCGACGCCCGGCTGATCGAGGAGCTCGGCCGGTATTCGCCCAGCGAGATCCTGTTTAACGACGAATTCCTCGACCACGGCGCGGTCGGCGCTTTCCTGAGAGAGAAGCTGAACTGCCTCGGCGGGCAGATGGACGCGGAGGAATACAAACCCGCCTCGGTCGAGGGGACGATCAACGGCCATTTCGGCTGCCGTTCGCCGGAGGAGCTCGGCTTCAAAAGCCGCCTTTGCGAAAACGCGGTCGGCGCGCTGCTCAAATACCTCTATGAGACGCAAAAAAACGGCGTCCGGCGCGTCTCCTCCGTGAATTTTTATACCAATCACGCCTATATGACGCTCGACCTGACCGCGCGGCGGAATCTGGAGCTCACGGAGACGATCCGCGGCAGGGAAAAGCGCGGGACGCTGCTCTGGGTGCTCGACAAGACCGACACCGCGATGGGCCGCAGATTACTGCGCTCCTGCCTCGACCGGCCGCTGCTCGACCCGGTGCGGATCGACAAGCGCCTCTCAGCGGTGGAGGCGCTGATCAAGGCCCCGATGCTGCTCGGGGATCTCAGCGCGGAGCTCTCCGGCATCTATGATCTGGAGCGCATGATCACGCGCATCGTCTTCGGCAACGCGAACCCGCGCGAATACAAGACGCTCGAGGGGAGCATCCGCCGCCTGCCGAAGCTCAAAAACCTGCTCTCCGGGATCAACACGCCGCTTATGGGTGAGCTTTGGAGCGAAATGGACGAGCTTCAGGATCTCGCGGATCTGACCGCCGCGTCGATCGCGGACGAGCCCCCGGTCACGCTCAAGGACGGCGGCGTCATCCGCGAGGGCTACCACGCCGAGCTCGACGAGCTGCGCGACCTTGTGGAGCACACGAAATCCCACATCGCCGCGATCGAGACGGCCGAGCGCGAGCGCACCGGCATCCCGAAGCTCAAAATCGGCTACAACCGGGTCTTCGGCTATTACATAGAGGTCTCGAACGGCTATAAAAATATGGTGCCGGCGGAGTACATCCGCAGGCAGACGATCTCAAACGGCGAACGCTTCGTCACGCAGGAGCTCAAGGAGCTGGAGGATAAGGTCCTCGGCGCGCACGACAAGATCCTCGTCTTGGAGGCGCGGCTCTTTGACGAGATCCGCGTGAAGATCGCGGCCGAGGTCAAACGCGTGCAGCGCACCGCCGACGCGATCGCCTCGCTCGACGTGCTCTGCTCGTTCGCCAAAGTCTCGCTCGCGAACAGCTACTGCCGCCCGGAGGTCGATCAGAGCGACGTCATCGATATTAAAGAAGGCCGCCACCCGGTGGTGGAGCAGGTCCTGCGCGGCACGCCCTTTGTGCCCAACGGCGCCCTGCTCGATAACCGCGAGAACCAGATCGCCGTGATCACCGGGCCGAATATGGCGGGCAAATCCACCTACATGCGCCAGACGGCCCTGATCGTCATCATGGCGCAGATCGGCTGCTTTGTCCCGGCGAAATCCGCCCATATCGGCATCGTGAGCGGCGTCTACACAAGGGTCGGCGCGTCGGACGACCTCGCGGCCGGACAATCTACCTTTATGGTCGAGATGAGCGAGGTCGCCGAAATTTTAAAGAACGCGGACGCGAAAAGCCTGCTGATCCTTGACGAGATCGGCCGCGGCACGAGCACCTTCGACGGCATGAGCATCGCGCACGCCGTGCTCGAGCACATCGCCGACCGCAAAAAGCTCGGGGCCAAGACGCTCTTCGCGACGCATTACCACGAGCTGACGGATCTTGAGAACGCCTATCCGAACATCCGGAATTACAACGTGGCGGTCAAGAAGCGCGGGGACGACATCACGTTTCTGCGGCGCATCGTTCCCGGCGGCGCCGACGACAGCTACGGCATCGAGGTCGCGAAGCTCGCCGGCATCCCGAACAGCGTCGTCAAGCGCGCGCGGGAGATCCTGTCGGCGCTCGAGGAGGGCAAGGAGGTCGGCATTCTCGCCCACGCGCAGCAGAGCGACGATCTCTCCGGCCAGACGAACCTGTTCGCCTCGGTGGAATCCGAGGCCGAGCGCGTCCTCAAAAAGACCGACGTCGAGACGCTGACGCCGATCGAGGCGCTGAACCTTCTGTATGAGCTCAAAAAAACGGTGACGACATAAGGACGGAGGCAGCATGGACAAAAAAATCATCGTATTGGAGAAACATATCGCGGAGCTGATCGCCGCCGGCGAGGTGGTCGACCGGCACGCCTCCGTCGTCAAAGAGCTGGTGGAGAACGCCATCGACGCCGGCGCAAACAGCGTCACGGTGGAGATCCAAAATGGCGGCGTCTCGCTGATCCGTGTGACGGACAACGGCTGCGGCATCGGCGCGGAGGACCTCCCAAAGGCGTTTTTGCGCCACGCCACCAGCAAGATCTCCACGGAGGACGACCTTGAGCACATTTTGACCTTCGGCTTTCGCGGCGAGGCGCTCGCCTCGATCGCTGCCGTCTCCCACGCGGAGATCCTGACGCGCGCGAAGGACAGCGCCGTCGGCGCGGTCTGCCATGCCTCGGGCTCGGAGATCGGCGAGGTCTCGGAGGCGGGCTGCCCGGAGGGGACGACCGTCCTCGTGCGCGATTTGTTTTATAACACTCCGGCCCGGCAAAAATTCTTAAAGAAGGACGTCGCGGAGGGCACCGCCGTCTCGCAGATCATGGACCGGCTCGCGCTCTCCTACCCGGAGGTCAAGTTCCGCTTCATCCGGGACGGGGAGACCAAGCTCCTGACGCCCGGAAACGGCGATCTGGAGGCCGTTTTGTCCTCGGTCTACGGCCGCGACTTCGCAAGGGAATGCGTGCCGGTGGACTATTCGCCGGAGCAGGCGGGTTATCTGCGCGTCTCCGGCTATGTGACGAAGCCCTCCGGCTGCCGGACCAGCCGCGCCTACCAGCTCTTTTTCGTGAACCGCCGCTTCGTCAAGACGCGGACCGCGATGGCCGCCGTGGAGGAGGCGTTCAAGGGCTCCTCGATGGTCGGGAAATATCCGGGCTGCGTGCTCAACCTGACGATCCCGCCGGAGGCCGTGGACGTCAACGTCCATCCGGCCAAGACGGAGGTCCGCTTTCAAAACGAGAAATCGGTCTTCGACCTCGTCTATTACGGCGTCAAGTCCGCGCTGAGTGCCGGGGACCATTCCGCGCTGGCGCAGGACGCAGAGCAGCGGAAAAACCGGTATCTTTCGAGGATCCGAAACGAGGAGGATCGCGCCGCCATCGGGGTCTACCTTGACGAGCTGATGAAGCCGGTGGTTCCGAAGCCCTTTTTCAATCAGAACGTAAAATATCACGCGGTGGATTTTTCCGCCGCGGAATTCAATAATAAAGACGACGTGACGCCCTATCATCTCGATAACGGCGTCACCCACACGGCGCAGTACAAAGTCCGTCAGGAGGCGGAAAAAGCGATCAGCGAGGGCCGGGAGATCCCGAAGGAATGCGCGGAGGGGCTCGACGCCATGAAGAAGATCGGCGTCCCGGTCCCGGAGGTGCCGCACAGTATCGGGCCGGACGATTTTCCGATGGGGAGGCTCAAGATCCTCGGCGAGGTGTTCGGCACCTATCTCGTTTTGGAGTCCGAGTGCGAGCTGATTTTTATCGACAAACACGCCGCCCACGAGCGCATTCTTTATGAAAGGCTCAAGAAGCAGCAGGACGGCGCCTTTGACTGCCAATGCCTGCTCGAGCCGCTGAATGTCTCGCTCTCCGACGAGGAAAAGGACGCCGCGCTCGAAAATGCGGACGTCATGCGGCGCTTCGGGTTTACGCTCGAGGATTTCGGCCGGGGAGCGGTCATCGTCCGGACGCTGCCGTTTTGGGTGAAGCCCAAGGAAGCGGAGGCGATCATCGCGGAGATCGCGGATTCGCTCGCCGCCTGCAAGCACGACCCGACGCCCGAAAAGCTCGACCACCTCTACGCGAACATCGCCTGCCGCGCGGCGATCAAGGCGAACGATAAAATTTTTGAGAGCGATTTCGAGGAGATCGTCAACACCCTGCTCAACGAGCAGGAGATCAAATATTGCCCGCACGGCAGGCCGATCACCGTCAGCGTCTCAAAAGGGAAGCTCGAGCGGATGTTCGGCCGCCAGCAGTGACCGGAGGGAAAAGGATGGAACAGATTCCGGTCGTCGCGGTGGCAGGCCCGACCGCCTCCGGCAAGACGGCGCTCGCCGTGGAGATCGCGATGCGGTTCGGCGGGGAGATCGTCTCCTGCGACTCGATGCAGATTTATAAGGATCTCGCGATCGGCACCGCGCGGCCGACCGAGGGGGAGACGCGGGGGATCCCGCACCATCTGCTCGGTTTCGCCGGGCTGCAAGATGCGTATTCGGTCGCGGACTACGTGGCCGACGCGAGGAGGGCAATCGCGGACATTCATTCCCGGGGAAAGGTGCCGGTCGTCTGCGGCGGGACGGGGCTCTATATGGATTCGCTGCTCGGGAACGTCGAGTTTTCCGGGACCAAGAGCGACCCGGCGCTTCGGGCCGAGTTGAAACGATTTTTGGATGAGCACGGGCCGGAGGCGCTGCACGACCGCCTGAAAGCGGAGGATCCGGAGCTCGCCGCGAAGCTCCACCCCAACAACGCGGGCCGCGTGATCCGGGCCATCGAGGTCTATGAGAGCACCGGGATCCCGATGTCCGAGCACCAGCGCCGCTCAAAGGAGCGCCCGGCGCCCTACAAGACGGCGTGGGTCGGGCTCTGCTTTTCGGACCGGGCGTCGCTCTATGCGCGCATCGACCGGCGCGTCGAGGAGATGCTGCAAAGCGGCCTCATCGACGAGGCGAAGCTCCTTTTGGAGCGGGGCTGCGCGGGTACGGTGACGCAGGCGATCGGGTACAAAGAGCTGTTTCCGTACCTCCGGGGGGAGCAGACCCTCGGCGAGGCGGACGAGGTCTTAAAACGGGAGACCCGCCGCTACGCGAAGCGCCAGCTCACATGGTTTCGCCGGAACGAAAACATTCAGTGGTATCTTGTCGACGCCTATCCGGACGCGGCGGCGCTGCGGGAGGCGGTTTTTGAAGATCTTCGCAGGAAAGGGTTCGAGGAAAAAGCATGAAAACAACGGTCGGCAAAATCTTGGTCATCGCCATGTCCCTGTTTCTGACCGCCTACGCCGGGTATCAGGCGTGGAAATTCTTCTATCATCCGTATAAGACGGAGATCGCGGTCTCCTACCGCGTCAACGACGTGCTCCGGGTGCAGGGCATCGCGGTGCGCACGGAGACGCCGGTCGAGAGCGAGTACGCCGGCAGCGTCAGCTATGTCTTTGAGGACGGCGCAAAGGTGCTCAAAAACACCAGCGTCGCCTATACGCACTCCTCCGCCGACACGGTGAAGCGCATGGCGCGCGCCGCCGTGCTCGAGAAGGAGATCGCCCGCCTCGAGGAGGCCGATTCCGCCGGGTCGCAGGTGTACGGCGTCTCCGACCTGCTCAACCGGCAGCTCGGCACGGCGCTGATCTCCTACGCCGCCGCGGGGTCGCAGCAGCTGCTCGACGGCTTCTCCGACTGCCGGGACGATTTCCTGACCTTAATCAACAAAAAGCAGATCCTGACCGGCGAGGCCGCGGATTTCAGCGAGCGGATTGATCTTCTGAAATCGGAATACGACGAGCTGAACACCAAGATTCAGGCGGACGTCGGCGAGACCGTGCAGTGCCCCAAGACCGGCTATTTTATCTCCACCATGGACGGATACGAGGATCGGGTGAACCGGGAGAGCCTCATGGAGATGAGCGTCTCCGGGATCGAGGAGCTGATCGGCGGCAATGTGACCTACCGGGGCGGCGCGATCGGCAAGATCGCCGACAGCTACCTGTGGAATTACGCCGTCACGATGTCCGCTTCCGACGCGGACCGCTTCTATGTCGGGAAAGAGGTGGAGGCGACGTTCGACGGGCTATCCGAATCCCCCGTGACGCTCGAAGTGATCAAAATTGTGCAGGACGAGAGTTCCAAACAGTACGCCGTAATCTTTGCGTGCGCGTCGTTCACCCCGGAGCTCGCCTCGCTACGCAAGGCCGGCGCGGAGGTCACGCTCGCGTTTTACGGCGGGCTGCGGATCTCCGACAGCGCCGTCCGCTTCGACTCCGAGCAGCGCAAGGGCGTCTATGTGATCGACCGCGGCTCCCTCATTTTTAAACATATCGACGTGATCTACGAGGGGCCGGGCTATAAAATCTGCCGGTGGGAGCGCGGCGTGACGACGTCGATCCAGCTCTTTGACGAAGTCGTGATCGGGGGAAGTGACCTCTATGTCGGAAAAGTTATCGACTGACCCCGCCTCGATCCGGGAGGCGTTCCTGCGGGTCAAAGCCGAGACGGAGCGGGCGGCCGCCCGCGCGGGCAGGGAGCCGGATTCCGTCGCGGTGATGGCGGTGACAAAAACGATCGCGCCCGAGCGGGTCAACGAGGCGATCGCGGCCGGCTGCCTCCTCTTGGGGGAGAACCGGGTGCAGGAGCTTTTGGAAAAATACGGGCGCTACGACCTTCGCCGCGCGGAGATCCATTTTATCGGCCACTTGCAGACGAATAAAGTGAAGTTTATTTGCGACAAGGTGGCGATGATCGAATCCGTCGACTCGCTGAGGCTCGCCGCGGAGATCGAAAAGCAGTGCGCGAAGATCCCAAAGGTGATGGACGTCCTGCTCGAAATCAACATCGCGGGCGAGGGGAGCAAGGGCGGTTTTTCGCCGGAGGAGGCGGTCGCGGCGGCGGAATCCATCGCGCGGTTTCCGCATCTAAAGCTCCGCGGGCTGATGACAATCGGCCGCGCGGACGCGCCGGAAGAGGAAAGAAGGGCCTATTTTGCCCGGATGCGCAAACTATTAGTTGACATCGCGGCCAAAAACTACCATAATATATCTATTACTATTCTTTCAATGGGCATGTCCGGCGACTACGCGATCGCGGCCGAGGAGGGCGCGACGATCGTCCGGGTCGGCAGGGGCCTGTTCGGCGAAAGGGAATCTCAAAAATCAGAAATTCAAGATCTCTAAAACAGGAGGATATCGCAATGGCATTCATGGACAAAGTCAAGAATGTTCTCGGCATTCCGGAGAACGGGGACGAAGACGTAGAGGATACGGCGGAAGATTTGGTCGGCGACAATCTCTCGGATGACGATAAATCCGACAATTCCATCAAGACCACCCTCTTCGGCAAATCCTCCGGCGACCAGATCAAGCAGAATAAAGTCGTCAACATCCATACCACCACGCAGCTTCAGGTCGTGCTGGTCAAGCCGGAGCGTTTTGACGACGCCCGCCCGGTTGCCGACCACCTCAATTCCAAACATACCGTGGTCCTCAATCTGGAATCCACCAACAAGGATGTCTCCCGCCGCCTGATCGACTTCCTCAGCGGGGTCGCTTACGCCAACAACGGCCAGATCAAGCGGGTCGCGAACAGCACCTATATCATCACGCCATACAATGTCAACATCATGGGCGATCTTTTGGACGAGCTGGAGAGCAGCGGCGTGTTTTTTTGACGGGAAAGCCGACCTGAAGAAGTAAGGAGGAATTACTGTGCTGACAGCGGAAGACATTGCCAACAGGAAATTTGAAAAAGCCGCGTTTGGTTACAAAGCCGAAGAGGTTGAGATCTTTCTGAGAGACATGGCCCTTGCCGTCTCCAAGCTGGAGGAGGACAGGGAGGAGGCCGAGGACAAGCTGGAGGTTCTGGCCGAGAAGCTCGAGGAGTACCGCGCCAACGAGGACAGCCTGCGCACCGTCCTGCTCGGCGCGCAGAAGCTTGGCGACAGCATCATCCGGGATTCCAAGGGCAAGGCCGAGGTGATTCTCTCCGAGGCGGAGGCCAACGCGAAGCAGATCTATTATGAATCCGAGCGGCGCATCAAGAAAGAAAAAGAGACGCTGGAGCAGCTTCAAAAAGAGACCTCCGATTTTAAGAAATATCTCCTTTCCATTTACAGACAGCATTTGGAGCTGATCACCGCGATGCCGGAGATTATGGAGAACCGGCCCACGCCTCCCGTCCCCGCAGCGGAGCCCATCCCCGCGGAGCCGCCGGAGGAGATCCTCGAGGAGCTCCCGGAGGAGGAGCTGGACGAAATATCCATCGCCGAGACCAAAAAGATCGAAATCCCGGCGCAAGAATAAACCAAAAGCAAGAGGAGAAAGTACGCCGTATGGCTCAGGATTACAACGAAACGCTGAATCTGCCCAAGACCGACTTCCCGATGCGGGCCTCGCTCCCGCAGCGCGAGCCGGGGCTCATCGAGCGGTGGCAGGAAGAAAACCTGTATGAAAAAATGATGGCCAAAAATGAGGGGCTTCCACTTTACGTCCTCCACGACGGCCCGCCTTACGCCAACGGCGACATCCATCTCGGCACCGCGCTCAACAAAATTTTAAAAGACATCATCGTCAAATATAAAAATATGAGCGGATACAAGGCCCCGTTCATTCCGGGCTGGGATACCCACGGCCTCCCGATCGAGCTCAAGGCTATGAAAAAGGTCGGCGTCGAGAATATCCACTCCGCGGTCGAGCTGCGCAAAGTCTGCAAGGATTTTGCGCTGCATTATGTAGAGATCCAGCGCAGGGAATTCGAGCGTCTCGGGAGCGTCGGCGACTACGACCACCCGTACCTCACGCTGCAAAAGGAGCACGAGGCCGCGCAGATCCGTCTGTTCGGCGAGATGGCGAAGAAAAACTTCATCTACAAGGGCCTGAAGCCCGTCTACTGGTGCCCGGAGTGCAAGACCGCGCTGGCCGAGGCCGAGATCGAGTATCAGGAGGATTCCTGCCGCTCCATCTACGTGAAATTCAAGCTCGAAGACGGCAAGGGCAAGCTCGACCCGCTCGGCGTCGACCCCAATAAGACCTATTTCGTGATCTGGACCACGACCACGTGGACGCTGCCCGCGAACCTCGCGATCTGCCTCGGCCCGGAGTACGACTATGTCGCCGTGCACGCGAACGGCGAGGACTATATCATGGCGAAGGAGCTCGTGGAGCCGGCCATGACCGCCGCGGGCATCAAGGACTATAAAGTCTCCGAAAATACCGTCAAGGGCGCCGCCCTTGAGTACGCCACCTACCGCCACCCGTTCGCGGGGCGGGTCAGCCCGATCATCTTGGGCGCCCACGTCACGCTCGACAGCGGCACCGGCTGCGTCCACACGGCCCCGGGGCACGGCGTGGACGACTTTGAGGTCTGCGTCAACCACTACCCGGAGATCCCGGTTTTCTGCCCGGTGGACGGGGACGGCCGCATGACCGAGGAGGCCGGCGAGTTCGCGGGCCTCACGACCGACGAGGCCAACGCCAAAATTTATCAGAATCTCAAAGAGACCGGCGCGCTGTTTGCCGGGGAGAAGATCGTCCACCAGTACCCGCACTGCTGGCGGTGTAAATCCCCGATCCTGTTCCGCGCGACCGAGCAGTGGTTTTGCAGCATCGACGGCTTCAAAGAGGACGCCATGCGGGCGATCGACGAGGTCGAGTGGATCCCGGAGTGGGGCGGCGAGCGCATCAAGAAGATGGTCGCGGACCGCTCGGACTGGTGCATCTCCCGCCAGCGGAGATGGGGCGTCCCGATCCCGATCGTCTACTGCAAACAGTGCGGCAAGCCGATCGTCAACGAAAAAACCATCGCCGCGATCTCCGATTTGTTTGAAAAAGAGGGCAGCGACGCGTGGTATCTGCGCGAGCCGGAGGAATTCCTGCCCAAGGATCTCAAATGCGACGCCTGCGGCCACGGCGAGTTCGTCAAAGAGATGGACATCATGGACGTCTGGTTTGATTCCGGCGTGTCCCACGCCGCCGTCTGCAACGAGGCGCACGGCCTGCGCTGGCCCGCGGATCTCTACCTCGAAGGCGCCGATCAGTACCGCGGCTGGTTCCAGTCCGCGCTGCTGACCTCCGTCGCGTGGAAGGGCGTCGCCCCCTATAAATCCGTCTGCACCCACGGCTGGGTTGTCGACGGGGAGGGCAAGGCCATGCACAAGTCCCTCGGCAACGGCATGGCGCCGGACGAGGTCACGGGGACCTTCGGGGCCGACATTTTGCGCATCTGGGTCGCCTCCTCCGATTATCACGCCGATATCCGGATCTCCCCGGATATTCTCAAGCAGCTTGCGGAAGTATATCGAAAGATCCGCAACACCGCGCGCTTTATCCTCTCGAACCTCTACGACTTTGAGCCGGATACGGACTCCGTCCCGCTCGAAAAAATCGGCGGCATCGACAAATGGGCGCTCGCCCGGCTCGATCAGATCGCCGCGGAGTGCCGGGAGGCCTACGAAAAGCTCGATTATCATATCGTCTATTCCACGATCCGCGACTTCTGCACGACCGACCTCTCCAACTTCTATCTGGATATTCTCAAAGACCGCCTCTATGTCGAGAAGGCGGACAGCGAGGCCCGCCGCGCCGCCCAGACGGTCATCTACAAGATCCTGCGCACGATGACCCTCCACCTCGCTCCGGTGCTCTGCTTCACCGCCGAAGAGATCTGGGGCTACCTGCCGCGCTCGGCGGAGGACGACGGCGAATCCGTTTTCCTCAACCAGCTCCCGGCCGCGAGCGGCGTCGGCGCCGACGAGGCCTTCATGGAGAAATGGCAAAAGATCGACGAGCTGCGCGACCTCGTCAACAAATCCCTCGAGGACGCGAGGGCCGAGAAGCGCATCGGAAAATCGCTCGAGGCAAAGGTCGTCCTGCGCTGCGGCGGAGACGTCTACGCGTTCGCCAAATCCGTCGAGGAGGAGCTGCCGGAGGCTTTCATCGTCTCCGCCGTCCAAATCGAGCGGGGCGAGCACGACGGCTACGAGGTCGGCGTGGAGATCGCCGAGGGCGAAAAATGCGCGCGCTGCTGGGTTCAGAGCGCGACGGTCGGCCGGTCCGCGAAACATCCGACGCTCTGCGTTCGCTGCGCGGAGATCGTCGGCTGACGCTAAGTTATCACCTGTCGCGGGCGGGATTCTTTGGAGTTCTGCCCGCGCTTTTTTGGAGGAAGTATGTTTCAGTTTCTCGCAACCATCGCCGCGGTCATCCTGATCGCCACGGATCAGATCATCAAAAACTGGGTGGAGATGAACCTTGCCGGCGGGGACGACATGGAGATCATCAAGGACGTCCTGTATCTCCGCTACACCGAGAATACCGGCGTCGCGTTCAGCATGTTTCAGGGGATGCGCTGGCTGCTGATCGCCGTGACCGGCGTCATGCTGCTCGCGGTGCTCGGGGCGTTCCTCTCCGGCAAGGTGTCCAACCGGTGGCACATCGCCTCGCTCTCCCTGATCCTCGCCGGAGGGGTGGGCAACCTGATCGACCGGATCAGCCTCGGCTATGTGATCGATTATATCGATTTCCGCGTGATCCGCTTCGCGATCTTCAATCTGGCCGATTCCTGCATCACGGTCGGCGCGGTTTTGCTCTGCTTTTCGATCCTGCTTCAGGATTATCTGAAGGGAAGGGAAAAGCGGGCGGCCGCGGCCGAAATCTCGATCGGGGAGCCCGATTTGACGCCGCCGGAGGACATGGAAGATCGGGAAGCGCCCGCCGCGGAAGCGGGGAAATCCTCCCCCGGCGAAATCCGGCCTGCCTCAGAGCGTGAAACGGATGGATAAGATCGTGCTCACGGTCCCGGAGGAATTCGACGGCGAGCGCGCCGACCGCTTCCTCTCGGACAGCATCGACTACCTGAGCCGCTCCGCGGTCCAGAAGCTGATCGAGAATCAGATGGCCTCCGTGGACGGCGAGGCAATCCGGAAGAGCCGCGTGCTCAAGGCGGAGGAATCCGTTGTGCTCGAGATTCCGGACGCGGTGGCGCTCGACGTGGAGCCGGAGGACATCCCGCTGGACATCTATTACGAGGACGACGATCTGCTCGTGGTCAACAAGCCCAAGGGCATGGTGGTTCACCCCGCGCCGGGGAATCACTCCGGCACGCTTGTCAACGCGCTGCTGTACCACTGCGGGGAGAGCCTCTCCGGCATCAACGGCGTGCTCCGGCCCGGTATCGTTCACCGGATCGACAAGGACACGAGCGGCCTTCTGCTGGTGGCAAAAAACGATCTGGCGCACAACAGCCTCGCGGAGCAGCTCCGCGCCCACAGCGTCACGCGCGTCTATCAGGCCGTCGTCTACGGCACGAATCTGCCGGAGGAGGGGGAAATCTCCGCCCCGATCGCCCGGAACCCCAAGGACCGCAAGAAAATGGCCGTCGTGGCGGGCGGCAGGGAGGCGGTCACGCATTATTCCGTGATTCAAAGGTACCGCGGCTTCACGCATGTCGCCTGCCGGCTCGAGACCGGCCGCACGCATCAGATCCGCGTCCACATGGCCTATATCGGCCACCCGGTGGCGGGGGACCCCATCTATGGCCCGGGGAATGTGATCGCCTCGCTGGAGGGGCAGTGCCTCCACGCGGGCACGCTGGGCTTCCTGCATCCGAGGACCGGGGCCTACATGGAATTCGAGGCGCCGCTGCCGGCGTATTTCACGCATTTTCTTGGGAAACTGGAGGAGTTCTGACTTGGGCTATTCGGATTACCTGATCGTCACCGACGTGGACGGCACGCTGATGCGGGCGGGGCTCGGCGTCTCCAAAAGGAACCTTGCCGCCATCCGCTCTTTTACGGAAAAAGGCGGCGGGTTCACCGTGGCGACCGGACGGGAGATCAACATCACGAAGGAGCTTCTGGCCGGGGTCCCGATCACCGCGCCGTCCATCCACATCAACGGCGGATATATCTACGACTGGGAGCGCGGGGAGATTCTTGAGCCGCACTACATGCCGCCGGATTTCCCGGAAAAAGTCCGCGCCATCTTAGACCGTTTCCCGGGGATCGACTGCCATTTCGCGACGCACCGCGCGGTGAATCTGCTGACCTCCGGCGACGTGATGCGCCGCTATTATCCCGACCGCGAGTTTTATTACTGCGGCTTCGGGGAGATCCCGGAGCTTGTCTACAAATACATCTTGACCTGCCTGCCCGAGGAGATGGCCGAGATCCGCGCGTTCGCCGAGGAGATCGTCGGGGACGGCGCGGCGGTCCTGCCGTCCTGCGAGTTCTTTCTGGAGCTCCTGCCGGTCGGCGTCTCCAAGGAAAACGCCCTGCAAAGGGTCTGCGAGCTGACCGGGCGCACTATCCAAAACTGCGCCGCGGCCGGGGACTACGAAAACGACATCGGGATGGTCCGGATGGCCGGGATCGGCGCGGCGCCCAAAAACGCGCTCGCCTCCGTCAAGGAGGCCGCGAATTTTGTGCTCGCGCCGTGCGAGGAGGACGCCATCGCCGAGCTGATCGACATTTTAGAGGAAAGATACATAAAATAAAGAGGCGCGGAGGAGGAGTCGGAAATGGGAGAAACGAACGCCGCAGCGGACAAAAAGGCGAAAGAAACGGGAACCGTCATTCCGATCAACCCCGAGGGCCTCGAGCGCTACGAGCACCCGGAGGAGGAGGATCTCGCGGCCTCCTACCACAAAACGGTCCGCGCGATGTTTCTCGTCTTCCTCGCGATGGCGGTCGTCACCGTCGCCGTAAACGTCAACAAATACCCGGAGATGGAGAAGCCCTCCGTCTCCGCAATCGGAGAAACAGCGGAGACGATCTCCGCGATCGGGCAGGCGTCGGAGCCCGCGCACCCCGCCGCGGAGCCCGCGATGACGGTGGAGCCCGTCTCCGCCGCAACGAAAGCGGAGACGGCGGCCGGGGCGTCGGTCTTTCCGCTGGGGATCAACACGGCCACCGGCGAGGAGCTCCAGCTGATCCCGGGCATCGGCCCCGTCACGGCGGAAAAGATCGTCCGCTACCGCGAACAGATCGGGACCATCACGGAATTTGACGACCTTTTGCCCATCGACGGCATCGGCCAAAAGACTGTGGCAAAGCTTGCGGAATACTGTTACATAGACTGAAAAAAATGCATACAAGAGGTTGACATTTTTAGGCCCTTATAGTATAATAGCACTCGTCGCCGGGAAACGGCCGACGTCAGAGGACGTCAGACGTTGGAAAATGGCGCGTCGCCAGAGGGCGGCGCATCGTCAAAATGCGGCGCGTTTTAAAACGCCTTTGTAGCTCAGTTGGTAGAGCAGGGGACTGAAAATCCCCGTGTCGTTGGTTCGATTCCGACCGAAGGCACCATTTGCGGGTTTAGCTCATTTGGCAGAGCGCCACCTTGCCAAGGTGGAGGTAGCGAGTTCAAACCTCGTAACCCGCTCCAAAACGTACGCCCCTCATTTCTGGGGCGTATGTAATATGGCGACATAGCCAAGAGGTAAGGCAGAGGTCTGCAAAACCTCGATTCACCAGTTCAAATCTGGTTGTCGCCTCCAGAAGCGGCGGATTGTCCTTTCGACGGTCTGCCGCTTTTTTATATTTTTTTCCGGCAGTCCTTGCCAGACCATTTTTCTTATGGTATAATGGCAAAAATCATCCAGCGGCCGTCCTATGGCTGTCCCTGTGGCCCGCCTGTGGCGGCGGCCGATTCCATTATAAAATTTTAATCTGAACCGGAGGATTGCGTGATGAAACGGCTTTTGGTCGTCGTGGATTATCAGAACGATTTTGTAGACGGCAGCCTCGGCTTTTCCGGGGCGGAGCTGCTCGACGGGCCGATCGCGGAGAAGATCCGGCAGTATAAAGAGAGCGGGGACGACGTCGTCTATACGATGGACACCCACGGCCCGGCTTACCTCGAGATGCAGGAGGGCAAAAAATTGCCGGTCGTCCACTGCCAAAACGGCACCGAGGGCTGGAAGCTCTACGGCGAGACCGGAAAGCTCTGCGAGGGCTGCATGACCATCGGCAAGCACGCCTTCGGCAGCTTCGATCTCGCCGAGTGGGCGATGATGCGGGGCTACGACCAGATCGAGCTCTGCGGCCTCGTCTCCTATATCTGCGTCATCGCGAACGCGGTGCTGCTCAAGACCGCGCAGCCGGAGGCGGAGATCGTCGTCGACGCAAACTGCACAGCGGGCCCCGACCCGAAGCTCCACGAGGAGTGCCTCGACGTCATGGAGCGAGGGCTTCAGATCACCGTTCTCAACCGGAAATAACCGTATTCACTCGGCGCACGCCGAGAAACCCCGTCTTTTTGGGGACGTCCAAAGCGCAAACCGCCGGCGAAAAATAGGGGAATCCCCCGTGCCGCCGGCGTTCCATAAAGAGTTCGAGCCGAACCACACGCCATAACCCGGAGCATGGACGGATCCCCAGATCCCGGCCATGCCCGGAGAATAAAGGAGGTATTGTCAATGATGGAGTACAACATACCGGAAGTGGCGCAGCGAATTAGGGGCCTCCGGGAGATTTTGGGGATCTCCGCGGAGGATATGGCAAACACCGTTGGCATCAGCCTAAATGAGTATCTTGCGAACGAAGCCGGAGAGACGGACTTTTCCTTCACGTTTTTGTACAACTGCTCCAAGAAGTTCGGCGTCGACGTGATGACGATCATCACCGGCGAGGAACCGAAGCTCCGTTTTTATTCCATCGTAAGAAAAGGCGAAGGCCTCCCCATCAACCGCCGGAAGGGCTTCCGGTACGAGCACCTCGGCGCCTGCTTTAAAGACAAGATCGCCGAGCCGTTCCTCGTCACCGCGCCCTACCGCGAAGAAGAACAGGACAAGGAAATCAAGCTCTCCTACCACGAGGGACAGGAATTCGATTATATCATCAGCGGAAGGCTGAAAGTCGCGCTGGAGGACCATACCGAGGTCCTCGAACCCGGCGACGCGATCTATTATAATTCCGGCCACGGGCACGGGATGATCGCGACGGGCGGCGAAGACTGCGTCTTTATCGCTGTGGTCATGCAGGAGGAACAGTATGAAAACGGAGGACTTTTATAAGCGGTTTTGCGAGGAATCTTTCGACGAAAACGGCGTTTTAAACGCGTTTAAGCCGGTATATCAAGAGAATTTCAACTTTGCCTACGACTGCGTCGACGCCTTGGCGGAGATGGAGCCGGAGCGCAAGGCTCTGGTCTGGACCAACGACAGGGGCGAGGAGCGCACCTTTACCTTCCAAGATATGAGCCTGCTCAGCAACCAAGCGGCAAACATGTTTCTTGAGCACGGCATTGAGAAGGGCGACCGCGTGATGCTCGTGCTCAAACGGCATTATCAGTTTTGGATTTCCATGATGGGCCTGTGCAAGATCGGCGCCATCGCGGTCCCGGCGACGAACCTTTTGATGGAAAAAGACTTTATTTACCGCTTTCAGGCGGCCGGCGTCAAGGCGATCGTCGCGACCGCCGAGGGCGGCGTCACCGACCGGGTCGACCGCGCGGAGGAGGAAGTCGGGCCTCTCGGGGTCAAATTCGTCGTCCACGGCGAAAAAGAGGGCTGGCTCGATTTTGACGCCGAGGTCGCGGCGGCCTCCGACCGGCTCGCTCGGCGGGAGACGAAGGTCGAGGAGGGCATGCTCCTTTATTTTTCCTCCGGCACGACCGGCAACCCGAAGATGGCGCTTCACGATTATACGTACGCGATCGCCCACATCATCACGGCGAAGCACTGGCACAACGTCGAGACGGACGGCCTCCACCTCACGGTGGCCGAGACCGGCTGGGGCAAGGCCGTCTGGGGCAAGCTCTACGGTCAGTGGTTCTGCGGGACGGCGGTCTTCGTCTACGACTACACGGATAAATTCGTCCCGGAGGATCTGATGGAGATGATTCGGAAACACCGTGTCACCTCGTTCTGCGCGCCGCCGACCATCTACCGCTTCCTTGTCAAAAACGGGATGGAAAACTACGACCTGAGCTCGCTCAAGTACGCGACGACGGCGGGCGAGGCGCTAAACCCGGAGGTCTTCAACCGTTTCCGGGAGCTGACCGGGCTCGACATCATGGAGGGCTTCGGCCAGACCGAGACGACGCTGGTCCTCGCGAATCTTGTCCATTCCAAAGTCAAGGTCGGCTCCATGGGCAAGCTTTCGCCGCTCTACGACGCGGGCATCTTTGACGAGGACGGCAACGAGGCCGCGCCCGGCAAGGTCGGCGAGATCTGCATCCGGGCACAGCGCGGAAAGACCACCCCGGGCGTCTTCATGGGCTATTACCGCGACGAGCAGCGCACCGCCGACGCTTGGCACGACGGCCTCTATCACACCGGCGACACCGCGTGGAAGGACGAGGAGGGCTATTTCTGGTACGTGGGACGCACCGACGACTTGATCAAGGCGTCCGGCTACCGGATCGGCCCGTTTGAAGTCGAGAGCGCGCTGATGCAGCACCCCGCCGTCATGGAGTGCGCCGTGACCGGCGTCCCGGACCCGGTCCGCGGGCAGGTCGTCAAGGCGACCGTCGTACTGACCAAGAGCTACACGCCCTCCGACGCGCTGACCAAAGAGCTTCAGGATTTCGTCAAGACGACGACCGCGCCCTACAAATACCCGCGCGTCATCGAATACGTCGACTTCCTCCCAAAAACGATCAGCGGCAAGATCATGCGGAAAAATATCCGCGAAGCCGACAAGGGCCGCCAAGTGGTGGACGGCTGAACCCCAAGATTTGAACCAAACGCAACAGGCGGCGCTCCGGGAGGAGCGCCGCCTGTTTTCTATGCGGTCCTTTATCTTTGGATGGCGACCTCCGGCACGTTTCCGACGAGGATCACCTCGCAGACCGGGATTTCGTAGCGCATCTCCACCTGCGACACCGCGAGCGGGAGGATCGCGTAGAGATCCACATGGTATTTGAGTTTGACGGAGTATTTGGTCTGGTTGATGCCCGCGCCCTCGAATTCGCTTTCGATCTCGGCCGAGGGAGCGCCCGCGCAGACGATCTTGAGATTCACGGGCGGGCCGATCCCGGAGAGCAGCGCGTAGCCGGAGAGCGTCCCCGCCGGCACGGAGACCGTGTAGACCTCCGGGTTTCCCATGCTCTCGATGAAGCCGGCCGAGATCTTCTCCTTCAAAATGCCCAGAGCGAAGCTGTCCAGCGTCGCCGAAACGGTCTCCCCGGAGTTGTTCGTCTGGATGCGCACAATCCCCTCGGCGATGGCCCGGTTCTCCGCGAAGACCTCCGCGGCCGTACGGTTGAGGGCCTCCTCCGCGCGGACTTTCGCGTAGAAAACCGACGTTTTTTCGAGAAAGGGGCGCAATGCCAAATTCGTCAGATACAGGCCGAGAAACAGGGCCGCTGTCGCGCAAAACAGCGAAAAAAGGAGTTTTTTTCTCATGGCAGCCTCCGAAAGTTTTCACTGTAATATATTCCGAAAAGCGGGGGATTGTGATACAATATATAATATTATGAATTTCCGGAGGCGCCCGATGGAGAGACAGGAAGCGGAAAAAAGAATTGCCGAATTGCGCGATCAAATCCGGTATTACAGCCGCTTATATTACGAGCTGGACCGGCCGGAGATCGACGACTACGAATACGACATGCTCTATCACGAGCTGCTCGATCTGGAGGAGGCCTATCCGGAATTCCAGACGCCGGATTCCCCGACCAGAAGGGTCGGCGGCGCCGCGTCCATGAAATTCGAGCCCGTCGTCCACGCCGTCCAGATGGGCAGCATTCAGGACGTCTTCAGCGTCGCTGAGCTTTATGAATTTGATGAGCGCGTACGGGCCGTGATCCCGGATCCGCAGTATGTGGTGGAGCCGAAGATCGACGGGCTCTCCGTCTCGCTCGAGTACCGAAACGGCTATTTCGTCCGCGGCTCGACGCGCGGGGACGGCTTCACCGGAGAGGACGTCACGCACAACCTGATGACGATTTCCTCGATTCCAAAGCGGATCGACTGCCCGGAGATTTCCTATCTCGAGCTTCGCGGCGAGTGCTATCTTTCGAGAGAGACCTTCCTGAAACTCATAGAGCGGCAGGAGGTTAACGGCGAACGCCCGTTTAAAAACCCGCGGAACGCGGCCGCCGGGTCCCTGCGCCAAAAGGACGCGCGGATCACCGCCGGCCGGGGACTCGACATTTTTGTTTTTAACATCCAGCAGTGCGAGGGCCGCGTCTTCGAGACGCACAGCGAGAGTTTGGATTTCGTAAAAAGCCTTGGCTTTCCGGTCTCCGTCTCCTACCGGCAGTTTGACGACATCGCCGAGTGCGTCGCGGACATCATGGAGATCGGCGAGCGCCGGGCGGACTTCTCGTTCGACATCGACGGTGCCGTCATCAAGGTCAACAGCCTCGCGGACCGCGCCGCGCTCGGGAGTACGGCAAAATACCCGAAATGGGCCGTCGCCTTCAAATATCCGCCCGAGGAAAAGACGACGAAGCTCCTTGAGATCGAGATCAACGTCGGCCGGACGGGCGCCCTGACGCCCACCGCAGTGTTTGAGCCGATTCAGCTCGCCGGGACGACGGTCTCGCGGGCGGTTCTCCACAATCAGGATTTCATCGCCGGAAAGGGCATCAACATCGGCGACACGATCGTCGTGCGAAAGGCGGGGGAGATCATCCCCGAGGTGGTCGCCGTGGCGGAAAAAGGGCCGGAGGAGGGATATTTTCTCCTGCCGGAATGCTGCCCCGCCTGCGGGACCAAAGCCGTCCGCGAGGCGGACGAAGCGGTCCTGCGCTGCCCGAATCCCGACTGTCCGGCGCAGCTGCTGCGCAATCTCATCCATTTCACGAGCCGCGACGCCATGGACATCGACGGCTTTGGCCCGGCGCTCGCCTCCGGGCTGATCGGGGCCGGGATGATCCGCTCTCAGGCGGACATCTACGAGCTGCGCGCGGATAAGGTAAAAGACATCGAGCGGATGGGCGAAAAATCGGCCGCCAACCTGATCGCCGCGATCGAGGGCTCCAAAAAGAACGGGCTCTCTCGCCTTGTCTACGCGCTCGGCATCCGAAATATCGGGCAAAAGGCCGCGGAACTGCTCGCGGGACGCTTCGGCGACATGGATTCCCTGATGGCCGCGTCCGCCGACGAGATCTGCGCGATCGAGGGCTTCGGCCGCATCATGGCGGATTCCGCCGTGGGTTTCTTCTCGCTGCCGCAATCCCGCGCGCTGATCGGGCGGCTCCGCGAGAGCGGCGTCTCCATGACGGAAGAGAAAAAGGTGGCGGGCGACCGGTTCGGCGGCCTGACTTTCGTGCTCACCGGCACGCTCCCGGGCATGACGCGCGAGGAGGCGACGGAGAGGATCACCGCGCTTGGCGGGAAGACCTCCTCCTCCGTCTCCAAAAAGACGAGCTATGTCCTCGCGGGGGAGGACCCCGGCAGCAAATATACTAAGGCGCAGGCGCTCGGCGTCCCGATCATCGACGAAGCCGAGTTTCTGCGGATGTGCGAATAAAGCCGCCCATGGAACTGGGCCCGGCACACAAAAGGAGTGGCCTGCCCGGAGCCTCCGCCGACCGACCGGAGGCCGCCCGGCACCCAGCGGACAGGCTTTGATTGGCAGCCCCCGACACGAAAAGTATCAGCGAACGCCCCGCCGCAAAGCGGGGCGTGTTTTTTATGCCCGGAGGTCGCCGCCAAAATGGGACGCGAGGGCTTCCGCCGGCGCCGGGAAAAGCGGTCGGCTTCCCGGCAAGGACGGCGAACCGCGCCCGGGTCCGTTCCGGCCTTTCTTTTCCATCTTTCTTGGGGCGGTAGAATGGCGCGACAAGCGCCTTTTCTTCGGGGAAAGCCGAACATTTTGTCGCTTGGACGGCCGGGAAAAGAACTCCCGGCTTTTTTGGTCCCCGATTTTGCCGGAATACTTTCCGGACAGGCCTCATAGAATGGGGCATGACAGAAAAGCGGTGAGAGTGAGCGTATGAAAAATAAAACGATCGACGAGATTTTTGAGGAGATCCAAAGCTGCAGCGGGCAGACCGTTTCCGGGATCCTGTCCCATGTCGACCGGGAGATCCGCAAAGAGGCGAGAGAGATCCGCCTTGCCGCCGGGAGCCCGATGCAGATCGTAACCGCCGGAGAGCTTTATTTTTGCTCTCGTAAGGGTGAGGTTTTTAGGGAACCGGAGCGGGGCTGGTACCCGGCCCCCTGCGACATTGACGCGGTTTTCCGCGCCGTCTGCCAGTATTCCATCCACGCTTACGCGGACGACATCGCCTCCGGATTTGTCACGATCCGCGGCGGCCACCGCGCGGGCGTCTGCGGCACCGCGGTCTACGAAAGGGGAGCCCTTCTCCCGATGGCGCAGAAAAACATCTCCTCCATCAACATCCGGATCGCCCGCCAGATCTTCGGGGCGGCGGATCCGATCCTCGCGGAGCTGCGAAAGAGCGGGTTGTGCAGCATTCTGGTCATCGGGCCGCCGTGCTCGGGCAAGACGACCGTCCTGCGGGATCTTGTGCGCCAGCTCGCGTCCGGGAAGACAGGCGCTTTCGTGCGGACAAGCGTCATCGACGAGCGCTCGGAGCTCGCCGCTATGTACGAGTCCGAGCCGCAGAACGACGTCGGCGTCACCTGCGACGTGCTCAACGGCTTTGGAAAAAGGGAGGGAATCCTCACCGCGATCCGCGCCTTCGCCCCGGAGATGATCGTCTGCGACGAGCTGGGCGGCGCGGAGGACATGGACGCCGTCCGGGAGGCGGCCCGGTGCGGGTCCTGCCTTGCCGCGAGCATCCACGCGGAGTCTATGGAAAGCCTTCTTTTGAGGCCCAACCTGCTTGCGCTCATGGCGAGCGGAATCTTTGACATGGCTGTTTTGATGGGAAAGGACTGCCGTATTCAAGAGATCCGGGCTCTTAGCAAGGAAGGCGCGCGATGAGACCGATCGGCTGCGTCTTGATTTTTCTTTCGGCCGCGGCGTGCGGAATGCTGTTCGCGGCGAGGCAAAAGAGGCTGGAGCGGATCTACGCGCAGTCCGTCGTCATGACCGGGATGCTGATCGCCTTCCTCCAATACGACGCGCCGGCCTTGGCCGACCTGCTCGACCGGGTGGCCCGGTCCGGAAACTGCTCGGAGCTCTCATACCTTGGCCGCACGCTGGAGCTTTTGCATACCGGCGCCGGTTTCCGGGAGGCGTTCGAGGAGGCGCTCTCGGAGTTTTGCCGGGAGAACCGATGCCCGGACTATTACGATTCCATCTTCCCGCTCGGGAATCTCCTCGGCGCCGGAAGGGTGGAAAATCAGTCCCGCACGCTTGAAGCGCTGCGGCGGAACTTGCAGCATGCCAGCGAGCAGGTCAGGCAGGAGACGGAAAAAAGGGCGAGGCTCTTCCGCTCTCTTGGAATCGGCATCGGCGCTGCTGCGGCGTTTGTTCTGATTTAAGGCGGAGGCGGAGACATGGACGTGGATATGATCTTTAAAATCGCGGCAATCGGAATCATCGTTTCCGTATTGAACCAACTGCTGATTCGTTCCGGAAGGGAGGAGCAGGCTATGATGACGACGCTGGCCGGGCTGATCGTTGTGCTGATGATGCTCATCACGGAGATCAGCAACCTCTTTGAAACGGTCAAGTCGGTCTTCGGCCTATGACAAGGTGAATATCTTTACACTGATCGGGGCCATTCTGGCCGGGGCCGTCGTCGCGGTTTTGCTCCGCCAATACAAGCCCGAGCTTGCGTTCGCCGTCTCCGTCGCGGTGGGAGTTTTGATCCTGCTCGCCGTCTCCGGGGAAGTGAGCGAGCTCTTCGATTTCGCGGACAAGCTGATGCAAAACGGCTTCTCTGAAAATTTTGGGCTGCTTCTGCGGTGCACCGGCGTCTGCCTGATCACGCATTTCGTCGCCGACGGGTGCAGGGACTGCGGGGAAAAGGCGCTCGCGGATCAGGCGGAATTCGGCGGAAAGATCGCGATGCTGCTGATCCTTCTGCCGCTTTTGGAAGAATATCTGCATCTTGCGGAAAGGATCGCCGGCCTATGAGTATCCGGAACCTGAAATTTCTGGCGCTTGTGCTGCTGGTTGTCTTTCTCTCCGGCATGTCCGCGCCGGGAGCCGGAGCTGTGATCTCCGAAGGCGGCGCGGCGGCATGGAAAACCCGCGCGGCCGCTTCGGAAACCGCGCCGGAGGGCGGAGTGGGAAGATCGGGAACCGAACGGGGGAGCGACGCAACTATGTCTGGGGCCGAAGCGGACATGCCCGCGACAAAGACCGGCGCGGGGGAGTTGGGAGCCGGATCGGAAAGCGGCACAAGCGCGGCGGAGGCCGACAGTGATACATCGGAGATTGCCGGCAACGGATTCAATCTCACGTCCTTTTTGGATTATTTTTCACCGGAGCTCACGCAGGTGATGGAGGTGCTCGGGCTCGAGAGCCTCGACGCCTCGGAGATCGAGTCCCTGCGGATCGAAAGCATTTTTTCCTCCGTGAAGGACGCAGTGCGGGAACGGTATATCGGGCCGCTCCGGGCGCTGGCCGCGGCACTCTCCGGCAGCATGGTCATCTCGGCGATCGGGACGCTTTCCCCGGGAAAAAGCGCGCTGGACAGGCTTCTCTCCGTCGCCGGCGTGCTGTATTTCTCCGCGATGGCGCTGTATCCGCTGCAACAGGCCTTTCAGTCCGCCGCGGGCGTGATCACCTCCTGTCAGGAGATGCTGATGGGGTACATCCCCGTGTTTGCCTCTATCGTCACGGCGGCCGGGAGCCCGGTTTCGGCCGCGGCCTATTCCTCGATGCTGCTGCTCTCGTCAAACCTCGCGGCAAGGCTTTTTTCCGAATATATCGTGCCGCTCTCTTTGCTGCTGCTCGTGATCTCGATGGCCGCGCCCTTCACGCCGTTTGACGTCAGCCGGATCACGCAGATGCTCAAAAAGGCGGCGATCTGGTCGCTTTCCTTCTCGATGGTCGTCTACACCGGCATCCTTGGGCTCAAGACGCTGGTCGGTTCCTCGGCGGACAGCGTCGTGGACCGGTCCGCCAAATTTGTGATCGGCACGTTTGTCCCGATCGTCGGGGGCGCGCTCTCGGACGCGATGAACACCGCGCAGGGCTGCCTGCGGCTCGCCCGAAACGTCGTCGGCGCGTACGGCATCCTCGCCGCCGCCATGACCTGCCTGCCCTCGATCGTCGAGCTGATCCTCTGGCAGGCGGCGCTCTCCCTCTGCGCGGCCTTCTGCGCCTCCTTTGGGCAGAGCCATATGGAAAAGATGTTCTCGGCGGCGTCCGATGTGACGGGGATCCTTTTCGCGGCGCTCGCGTGCTCGACACTGACCGTCATCATCTCCACCGGCGTGCTGCTGTTGACCGTGGGAGGGGGATAACATGGAATCGCTGGCCGATTGGGCGCTCTCCCTCTGCGCGACGGGGGTGGCCGTCTTTCTCTGCGAGATCCTGCTCCCGGATGGAAACATTGCGAAGATCTTCAAGATCGCGGCCAGCGTCTTCTTTCTCTCCGCGATTTTGAGCCCGCTGTTGTCCGGCCTCGGCGCAGGAGAATTTTCCGGTTTGGGCGGGACGGATTACGCGCCCTCCGACACGGCGCAGCGGGCGGTGGAATCCGCCGTGATTTCGGGTTTCCGATCCAATCTGGAGAGCGAGCTTCTCGCCGGGCTGCAACGCGCGGGAATCCCGGCCTCCGGGGTGGAAGCGAAAGTTTCTTTAAAGGAAGACGGCGTCACGCTCGCGGTCGACTCGGTCACCGTGCGGCTCCCGAACGCGGAGGCCGCCGATCCCGCCGCCGTAACCAAAGCCGTGCTGGAGCTTTCCGGCGTCGAACCGGAGATTTTTTACGAGGAGGAAGACCATGGACTTGCTGAAAAAATTCCTCAATAAAATCGGGCTGTCCGGCGATCACCCGTCCAAAAACGGGAGCAGGTGGGTTTTGATCCTCGGCTTCGCCGGGATCGCGCTGATCTTTTTCTCCGAATTCGTCTCCTGCGGCGAAAGCCCCAAAACGGCACAGACGGGCGAGTATCCGGCGTATCTGCCGCAGATGGAGTCGAAGCTTGAGAACCGGGTCCGCCTGCTCGTGGAGGGGATCGACGGCGCCGGCAGGGCGGAGGTGCTGATCACGTTTTCGGGCGGCTACGAGTACGAATATCTCTCCGACATGGAAATGAAAGCGGAAGAAAACGCCGAAAGCGTATTAAAATCAGAAACTCAAACATATATAATCGTTGACGGCTCCGCGGGGGATTCCGCCTTGGTCAAAAAAATACTGGTGCCGGAGATCAACGGTGCGGCAGTGATCTGTGAAGGCGGCGGGAATCCGCAGGTTGCGGAAAGAGTGATCCGGGCGGTGTCGACGGCGCTGGGGATTTCATCCTCAAAGGTTTTTGTTGCGAAAAAGGCTTGAATATGGAGGGGTAGGCAATGACAAGCGTCAACAATTATGAAAGCGTAGAGCTGGCCACCGTGCCGGCAAAGACAAAGCATGGATTTTTTCATTTCGGCGGAAAAAAGACGGGGGAAAGGGCAAAGCTCCGCTTCGTGCTGCGCAAAAAACATGTGATCGTCGCCGCGCTGGTGATGGTGCTCACCGCGGCGGTCTATGTCAATTACCTCTATTCCGTCGGCGAGTTCGACCTCACGCCGACGGGGACTAAAAATTACGGGGATTCGCTGCTCGTCGCGACGGGGGCGGACGACGTCGTGATGGACGCGGACGCCTATTTCAGCGAGGCCCGCATCTCCAAGGAGCAAAACCGCGACGAGGCCGTGGAGACGATCCAAAATCTCTCCGTCACGGAGAACCTGACCGAGGAGCAGCTCGCGCAGCTCACGCAGCAGGCCTCGGCGATCGCCGCAAGCATGGAGCTGGAGACGAAACTCGAAAGCCTCATCAAGGCGAAGGGTTTTGAGGACTGCCTCGTCTATATCACGAACGAATACGCGGATGTGATCGTCAAGACCGAGGGGCTGCTCGCCGCGGAGGCGGCGGCGATCAAGGAATCCATCCTTCAGGAGACGGAGGTCCCGGTCGAAAATATCACGATTGTGGAAGTAAGCTGAGCGCTGCATATACATTTAAATAACGGGGAACCCAAACAGAGCCTTTTGGAAGAACATGCGCTTTTTCCACGGCTCTGTTTTTTATACGCCCGTGTATATTCAAAAATATTGTATTTTATTATCAGTCAAAACCTTGTATATAGATTTTATTATGATATAATAACCGCAAGAGCCGTAAGGCGGTTATTATACCGCTATCTCAATGGCCCGCCTACGGCGACGGCCAATTCTGCCACCGCGCGCTTTGCGCTTGTGGCATCATAACCGCAGGAGCTGTATGCGGTTATGATATCGTTATCTCAATGGTCCGCCTACGGCGACGGCCAATTCTGCCGCTTCGCGCTTCGCGCTTGCAGCAGAATAATCATACAAAATCCAGCGGCGCGGGGCGAAATTCGCGGGCCGCCGGATGGAAACCATTTTAGCGGGATCTCCCTCCTTGGGTAAAACGGGGAGGAATTTTTTTCGGAGGAAACGGAATGACAAGAAAAGAAGCGAGAGAACAGGCATTCGCGCTGGTGTTTGAGAGCGCCTTCCACAAGGAGGGCCTCGATTATGTCATCGAAAACGCGATGGAGGACGGCGACGAATCGCTTGAGATCAGCAGCTTCGCGAGGGAGCTTGCGGCGAAAACTCTGGACAACCGGGACTTTTTGGACGAGAAGATCGCCGAGTGCTCCTCCCATTGGAAGACGAGCCGCATGTCCCGCGTTTCGCTGGCGATCCTGCGCAACGCCGTCTGCGAGATGTTTTTCTTTGAGGATATACCGGACAGCGTCTCGATCAACGAGGCCGTCGAGCTTGCGAAGACCTACGGCGGCGAGGACGACCCGTCCTTCGTGAACGGCGTGCTCGGCGCCGTCTACAAGAAAAAGCAGGAGGCGGACCATGCCGCTCTATCTGGGGATTGACACCAGCAACTATACCACCTCGGCCGCGCTCTACGACAGCGATACCGGCGTCTTGATTCAGAGAAAGCGCCTGCTTCCGGTCAAAGAGGGCGAGCTCGGCCTGCGTCAGTCCGACGCGGTGTTTGAGCACGTCCGTCAGCTCGGCGAGACGGTTTCGGGCCTCTTTTCGGAAACCGGGGCACGGGAGATCGCCGCGGCGGGCGTCTCAAACCGCCCGCGCGACGTAGAGGGCTCGTATATGCCGTGCTTTTTGGTCGGCGTGGCAGCCGCGGAATGCGTCTCGGCGGCCCGGCAGATTCCGCTTTTTCGCTTCTCCCACCAGCAGGGCCACATCGCCGCCGCGCTGTATTCCGCGGGGAGGCTCGACCTGCTGAAAGAACGCTTTTTCGCGTTCCATGTGTCCGGCGGGACGACCGAGTGCCTGCTGGTCGAGCCGGACGAGAGCCGGATCTTCCGCTGCGAAAAGCTCGCCGATTCACTCGATCTCAAGGCCGGACAGGCCGTCGACCGCGTCGGCGTCATGCTGGGGCTGCCGTTTCCGGCCGGCCCGGAGCTCGAAAAACTCGCATTAAAAAGCGATCGAATTTATAAAATAAAGCCGACGATGAAAGAGGGCGGCTGCTGCCTCTCAGGCGTCGAAAACCGCTGCAAAGCGATGCGGGAGGCCGGGGAACCCCCCGAGCACATCGCGCGGTTTTGCCTCGATTCGATCGGGGCGGCCCTCTCGGGCATGACGGAGGCCGCGCTCACAAAATACGGCAGGCTGCCGATCCTTTACGCCGGGGGCGTCATGTCGAATTCCATTCTCCGGCGGCAGTTTGAAACAAATTACGGAGGCATCTTCGCGGAGCCCGCGTTCTCATCCGACAACGCCGCGGGCGTGGCGGTGCTCGCCTCCGTCGCCGACCGCGGCAGGGAGGGGGCCCCGGAATGGCCGGATTCGCAGTCCTGACGGTATCCCAGATCGTGACCTATCTCAAATCGACGGTCGAGGAGGACGAGAAGCTCAAGGGCCTCTACGTCCGCGGCGAGATCGGCGATTACCGCCCGAATTTCATCTCCGGGCACGTCTATTTCACGCTCAAAGAGGCGGAGGCCTCGCTGCGCTGCGTGATGTTTCGCTCAAGCGCCTCCCGCCTGAAATTTGAGCCGAATTCCGGCATGTCGGTCATCCTGCGCTGCGACGTGACGCTCTATTCCCGGGACGGGACCTGCCAGCTCGTCGTCTACGACATCCAGCCGGAGGGTCTCGGCGCGGCGTACCTCGCCTTTGAGCAGCTCAAAGAGAAGCTCTCGAAGGAGGGCCTTTTCGCCCCCGAGCACAAGCGACCGATCCCGCGCTATCCTCAGAAAATCGGCGTGATCACCTCGCGCTCCGGGGCGGCATTGCACGATATTGAGAAGATTTTGGAGCGCCGGTGGCCGCTTGGGGAGATTTTGCTCTACCCGGTCTCCGTGCAAGGCGCGGAATCCGTCCCGCAGATCGTCCGGGCGATCGAGGCGATGAACCGGGCGTGCGCCGCGGACGTCCTCCTGCTCGGCAGGGGAGGCGGCAGCGCGGACGATCTCTCCGTTTTTAACGACGAACGCATTGCGCGAGCCGTCTACGCGAGCACGATTCCGGTGATCTCGGCCGTCGGGCACGAGACGGACTTCGCCATCTGCGACTTTGTCGCGGATCTGCGCGCCCCGACGCCCTCCGCCGCCGCGGAGCTGTGCAGCCCGGACGGCGCGGAGCTCAAATACTACTTCGACTCGGTCTCCACGGCGCTGACGGCGAAGATCCGCGCCCTCCTTGAGCACGATAAAGAAGAAAAAATCGAGAGAAATGCTGAAAAGCTAAATAGCTTTACATCCGTGGCGCTGGCGACCGGCTCCGGATTTATCCGGGAGCGGCGGGATGCTCTGGGACTGAGCATCGGGAGGCTGACGGATCGCCTCGACCGGGTGCTCGAGCGGGAGATCACCCGGCTCGACGGGGCAAACCCCGCGAAGATTTTAAAAAAAGGCTTTTGTTTCGCGGAAAAAGAGGGCCGCCCCGTGCGGTCGTCAGGCGAACTGGGGCCCGGGGACGAGGTGCGGCTGCGCTTTTCTGACGGCGCGGTCGGCGCAAAAATCATATAGAGAGGAGCGTTCCCATGGCGGAAGAACTGAATTTTGAAAAGACCGTGGAACGGCTGGACTATATCAACGCGAAGCTCGAGGCGGGGAATCTGCCGCTCGAGGAGGCGCTCGCGCTCTATGAGGAGGGTGTGAATCTCTGCAAAAAAGCCTCGAAGATCCTCGAGGACGCGAAGCAGCGGATCACGGAGCTCTCCGAAGAGGGGAACGGCTGACCGATGGAAAACGAGACGTTTCGCTCCATTTTGGAGGAAGACCGGAGGAAAATCGGGGATTATCTATCGGAGCGCGTCTCCGCGGAGACTTCAGAGCAGGCCCTGATCGCCGAGGCGATGCGCTACGCCGTTTTGGGCGGGAAGCGGCTCCGCGGCATCCTCGCGCTGGAATTCTGCCGGCTGTTCGGCGGGGCGGAGGAGGACGCGCTGCCCTTCGCCGCGGCGGTGGAGTGCGTGCAGGCCTATTCGCTGGTCCACGACGACCTGCCCTGCATGGACAACGACGACCTGCGCCGCGGGAAGCCCTCCTGCCACATCCGCTTTGGGGAGGCGAACGCGCTGCTCGCGGGCGACGCGCTGCTCACGGAGGCCTTCTGCATTTTGGCGGAGTGCGGCCTCGCGAAACGGGCGCCGGAGAGGACGCTCAAGGCCGCGAGCCTGCTTTCGAGGGCCGCCGGCTACCGGGGTATGGTCTGCGGTCAGGTGCTCGACCTCGCGGGCGCGGGAAAAGAGATCACCGCCGACGAGCTCTATGTGCTCGATGAATTAAAAACCGCCGCGCTGATCCGTTGCGCCGCCGAGATGGGCTGCGCCGCCGCCGGCGCGACCGCGGAACAGACCTATTTTGCCGTCTCGTACGCGAACGAGTTCGGCCTCGCGTTTCAAATCGCGGACGACATCCGGGATTTCGCGGGAAAACCGGACACGGCCGAGCCGGGCTCCTACGTCGCCGTGCACGGGCTCGCAAACGCCGGAGCGGACGCGAGGAAACACGCGGCTTTTGCGCTCGGCTACCTCGATCCCCTCGAAAAAAGCGGGGTCGACGCCGGCTTTTTCCGCAGATTTGCGGAGGAGCTGATTGAGTTTTGATGGGAGAAACTATGCAAAACGGAAGAATTCTGGACTCGATCAAGCTGCCGGAGGGCATTTCGGAGCTTGACGACGATGAACTGAAAACCCTTTGCGGGGAGCTGCGCGCGGAGATTTTGGATAAAGTCTCAAGGACCGGCGGCCACCTCGCTTCCAATATGGGCGCGGTGGAGCTCACCGTGGCCCTGCACCACGTTTTTTCGACGCCGAAGGACGCGATCGTCTGGGACGTCGGCCACCAGTGCTATTCGCATAAAATTTTGACCGGACGCGACATCACCGGCATCCGCACCGAAAACGGGCCCTCCGGTTTCCCGAAATCGGCCGAGAGCGCGCACGACGCGTTCGTCGCGGGCCACGCGAGCACCTCCGTCTCGGCGGCGCTCGGCATCGCTCAGGCAAAAAAGATCAAGGGGGAGCCGGGCAGCGTGATCGCGGTCGTCGGCGACGGGGCGTTTTCCGGCGGCATGATCTACGAGGCCATGAACAACGCGGGGCGCAGCGGCACGAAGCTGATCGTCGTGCTCAACGATAACGAGATGAGCATCTCCAAAAACGTCGGCGCGATGGCGAGGTATCTCGCGAAGATCCGCACGAGGCGCAGCTACTTCCGTTTCCGCGACGGGCTCGAGAAATTCCTACTCGCGATCCCGCTGGTGGGGAGAAGCCTGCGGAATTTCGCCTCCGCGGCCAAAAATATGCTGAAAAACCACCTCTACGGCAGCAACTATTTCGAGCATTTCGGGTTTTATTATTTAGGGCCCGTGGACGGCCACGACGTCTCGATGCTGGCGCGCGTCTTTGAGCGCGCCAAGAAATTCTCCTGCCCGGTGCTCGTCCATATCAACACGGTAAAAGGGAAGGGCTACCCGCCGGCGGAGCAGAACCCGTCTAAATTTCACGGGATTGCCCCATTTAATAAAGAGACTGGCGAGCTGCTGGAGACGCCGCCCGTCGGCTTTTCGGAGGCGTTCGGCGGGATTCTGACCGAGCTCGCGGCGAAGGACGACCGCATCTGCGCGATCACCGCCGCGATGCCCGACGGCACCGGCCTTTCGCCCTTCGCGGCGCGCTATCCGCGGCGCTTTTTCGACGTCGGTATCGCCGAGGAGCACGCGCTGACCTTCGCGGCGGGGCTTGCCGCCGGGGGCATGAAGCCGGTTTTCGCGGTCTATTCGACCTTTTTGCAGCGCGCCTGCGACCAGATCATCCACGACGCCTCAATCGAGCAAAAGCACATCGTTTTGGCCGTCGACCGGGCGGGCATCGTCGGCGGGGACGGGGAGACGCATCAGGGGGTCTTCGACATGGCGATCCTGACCGCCGTCCCGGGCGTGACGATCTACTGCCCGGCGGATTACCGGGAGCTGCGTTCCATGCTTGAGGCCGCGCTCGAGGGGACCGGCGTCTGCGCCGTCCGCTATCCGCGCGACTGCGAAAAAACACTGCCGGAGAACTACCGCGGCGCCGGCGCGGATTACGATCTCTTTGAAAACCCGGACCGGGACCGGCTGATCGTTTGCTATGGCAGGCTGTTTTCCGAGGCGGTTTCCGCCGCGGAAGCCTGCGGCGCTTCGATCTTAAAGCTCAACAAGGTCTGGCCGCTCGCAGCGTCGGCCCTCGAAGCCGCGGCGCGGTATCCACATATTTTCTTTTTTGAAGAGGCCGTCTTCCCGGGCAGCGTGGCCGAACATTTCGGCGCGGCTCTGGCGGAAAGAGGATTTCGCGGCGAATACCGCCCGCAGAACGTCCGAGGCTTCATCCCGCAGATGAGCGCCGCTTCCGCGCTGAAAAAGCAGGGGCTCGACGCGGCATCCATGCTGCAAAAACTTGCCGGGGAGGAGGGGACGCCCCGATGAGCGAAAAAAAGCGCCTCGACGCCGAGCTCGTCGACCGCGGCATCCTCGTCAGCCGGGAGCTCGCAAAGGCCGCGGTCATGGCCGGGCAGGTCTATCTGAACGGGCAGAGGGCCGACAAGGCCGGCGAGCCGGTCACGGCGGAGGATCGGATCGAATTCCGAGGCGAGACGCTCCGTTACGTCAGCCGCGGCGGGCTCAAGCTTGAGAAGGCCCTCGCCGTCTTCCCGGGCATCTCTCCCGCCGGGAGGGTCTGCATGGACGTCGGCGCGTCCACCGGCGGGTTCACGGACTGTATGCTGCAAAACGGGGCCGAAAAGGTCTACGCCGTCGACGTCGGCTACGGCCAGCTCGCGTGGAGCCTCCGCACGGATCCCCGCGTTGTGAATCTTGAGCGCACCAACGTGCGTTACCTCACCAAAGAGCAGGTCCCGGAGCCGGCCGGGTTCGTGAGCATCGACGTGTCTTTTATCTCTCTCGGCCTCGTCCTGCCCGTGCTCATGCCGTTTTTGGCCGAGGACGCCATTGTCGTCTGCCTCGTGAAGCCGCAGTTTGAGGCCGGACGGGAGAAGGTGGGCAAGCACGGCGTCGTCCGGGAGCCGGAGACGCACCTCGAGGTGATCGAAAAAGTGCTCGCCCTCGCGAGGGGCGTCGGATACGGCGCGTTCGGCCTCGATTTTTCGCCGATCAAGGGCCCGCAGGGCAATATCGAATATCTACTGGCGCTGTCGAGGGACGCCTCCTTCGACAGGACCGATCTTTCGCCGGAGGCCGTGGTCGCGGCCTCGCATGAGACACTGAGCTGAGGGGGGAATTCCGTCATGAAAAAAAGGATTGAAAAATTTCGGCTTCATCCTTCCCGCAGGCCGAAAGCCTTCATTTCCGTAAACCTGACCCGGGAGAAGGTGAAGCCCTGCGCGGAGAAGGTGATCGCCCGTCTTTTGGAGCTCGGCGTCGCGCCCTATCTGGACGCCTCGCTGGAGGCCCTCTTTTCCGGGACGGGCGCCGGATTCCTGCCACCCGAAACGGCGCTGCCCGAATCCGATATCATGATCGTGATCGGCGGCGACGGGACGATCCTCCGCGCCGCGAGGAGCGCCATCCTCTACGATGTGCCGATCCTCGGCATCAACGCCGGGCGGCTCGGCTTTCTCTCCGATCTCGAGCAGGAGGAGATCCCGCTGCTTGAGAAGCTCGTCCGCGGCGGGTGTCAGGTCGAGCGGCGCATGATGCTCGACGTTGTCCACGGCGCGGAGGTCGAGACGGCGGTCAACGACGTGTTTCTCTCCAAGATCGAGCCCGGCAAGATCGTCGATCTCGACGTGCGGTGTGACGGCAGGGAGGTCGCCCATTACCGGGCGGACGGCATCGTCTTCGCCACGCCGAACGGCTCCACCGCCTACTCCATGTCGGCGGGAGGCCCGGTGATGGACAGCGGGCTCGACGCGATCATCATGACGCCGATCTGCCCGCATTCCCTGATCTCCCGGTCGATTGTCTGCTCAGGGGACAAGATCCTGACGGTTCGGGCCGTCTGCTCCGACAGCGAGAAGGAGCTCGGCATCGTCGTCGACGGGGAAAAACGCATGGTGCTTCAATCGGACGACGAGATCTCGGTCCGCCGCTCGGAAAACTATATCCGTTTCGTCAACATCACGGGCCGGGGATTTTACGAGATCCTCAACGAGAAAATGATAGGGAGACGATGAAATGAAAACAAAACGCCACTCCAAGATCCTTGAACTCATTTCCGAAAAGGACATCACCACGCAGGAAGAACTTCTTTCTTGGCTGAAGGAAAGCGGCTTTGAGATCACGCAGGCGACCGTCTCCCGCGACATCAAGGAACTCCGTCTTATCAAGACGCTATCCCCGAACGGAAAATATCGCTATACGGCCGCCGCCGGAGAATCCAACTCCGACATCGGCACCAAATACGCCGTATTCAGCCAATCGGCGAAATCCGTGGACTACGCGGGCAACATCATCGTGATCAAATGCTTCACCGGCATGGCGAACGCCGCCTGCGCCGTCTTGGACGCGATGAACCGTCAGGGCATCGTCGGGACGCTCGCCGGGGACGACACGATCTTCGTGCTGATGCGGGATGAAAAGATGACGCTCGTTTTGGTCGACGAAATCAGGCGTCTGATCGGCTGACGCTGAAAGAGGGATTCGTTTGCTTTCTCAGTTACAGATTCAAAATGTCGCGGTGATCGAAAACGTCTCGCTGGAGCTCAAGCCCGGCTTTAACGTGCTGACCGGCGAAACCGGGGCCGGGAAGTCCATCCTGATCGATTCGATCCATGCCGTGCTCGGCGGCAGGACGCGCCGGGATCTGATCCGCACCGGGACGGAGAAAGCCTCCGTCCGCGCGGTCTTTTCGGCGTTGTCGGAGAAGGACGTCGCCGCGGTCCGGGCGCTCGGCTACGAGCCGGATGAGAACGGCGAGCTGCTCGTCTCGCGGGAAATTTTCGCGGACGGCCGCTCGATGTGCAAGATCAACCTCTCTCCCGCGACCGCCTCCGTGCTCAAGGCGCTTTCCGCGGAGCTGATCGACATCCACGGCCAGCATGACAGCCAGATGCTCTCCGACCCCGAGCTACATATGCTCTACATCGACGCCTACGGGAACGTGGGCGCGCTTCGGGACGAATACCGGGCCTCCTACGAGGCGCTGAAAGCCGTGGAAAGGGAGATCAAAAAGCTCTCCGGCAGCGACGCGGAAAAGGCCTACCGGATCGACCTTTTGAGCTACCAGATCAAGGAGATCGAGGACGCCTCGGTCGCGCCGGGGGAGGAGGAGGAGCTCCTCGCCCAGCGGAAACGGATGAACGGCGCCGAGAAGCTCTCCGAGCTGATCGAGGAGGCGGTGGACGCCTTCGATGGCGGAGACGACGCCGAAGGTCTGCTCGCGCGGATGGAGACCGTGATCGGCGACACGGCGAGGCTTTGCGAATACTTCCCGGATTTTTCCGGCGCGCCGGAGAAATTCCGCGGGATGTACTATGAATTTGAGGAGCTCGCGGGCGAGATCCGCGCCTGCGCCGACGAGCTCGAGTTCGATCCGGCGCTGCAAAACCGGGTCGAGACGCGACTCGACGCGATCTACCGCCTGAAACGGAAGTATGGCGGCACGGTCGAGGCCATGCTCGATTATTATGAGCGGGCAAAACAGGAGCTCGACGCGATCGAGTTCTCCGAAGAGAAGCTTGAGGAGCTCCACAAGCGGGAGAAAATCCTGCTCGCGCAGGCCTCCGGGCTCGCCGACAGGCTCACCGAAGCGCGGAAAAAGGCGGCAGCCCTGTTTGAGCGCAATGTCGCCGCAGAGCTTGCCTATCTCGATATGCCGCATGCCCGGTTTGAGGTCCGCTTTGAGCAATCGGAGCTCTCCCCGGACGGGCGGGACGTCTTAGAATTTTATATCTCCACCAACGCCGGCGAGCCGCCCAAGCCGCTCGTGAAGATCGCCTCCGGCGGCGAGCTCTCCCGGATCATGCTGAGCATCAAAAATGTGCTCGCGGCGAACGACCGGATCGACACGCTGATCTTCGACGAGGTCGATTCCGGCATCTCCGGCTCGGCGGCGGAAAAAGTCGGCCGCAAGCTCAAACAGGTTTCCCAAGGTCGCCAGATCGTCTGCGTCACGCACCTCGCGCAGGTCGCCGCCTACGCGGACAACCACATTTACATCTCCAAATCCATCGAAAACGGCCGCACCTACACCAAGGTGGAGGAGCTTGACCGGCCCGGCCGGATCGAGGCGCTCTCCCGCATCATGGGCGGCGCAAACGTCACCGATTCCATCCGCAAAAGCGCGGAGGAGCTGCTGCGCTTCTCCGGCAACTGAGGTTGACAAATCCGCCGAAATACGGTATACTCCATCCCATATGAGAAAGGCGAAGATGGGAAGAAGCGGCCATTTTGCCCACGGCGCGGAGAGCGTCCGGCCGGCGTGAAGGGGCGCGTGCAAAGCCGCGAATTACGATCCCGGAGCCGCGGGGAAGACCGAGAGGGAAGCCCCGCCCGGCGCGCCGGTTAACGCGGGCCGCGGCGCGTGAGCTTTGCGGCAAACAGAGGTGGTATCGCGCATGTTCGCCCTCTGCCGTTTCGCCGCGGCGGAGGGCTTTTTTTCTGCCGGGCAATCCGGCGAAGCACGATTGGAATTTCATAAAAGGAGCGGGATCAGGATGAAAATTTACGAGGATCTGGAGCGCAGGGAGCTGATCGCCCAAGTCACCGGCGAGGAGGAGATCCGCAAAAGGCTCGACAACGACAAGGTCGTTTTCTATATCGGGTTCGACGCCACGGCCGACAGCCTGCACGTCGGGCATCTGCTTCAGCTATTGATCATCCGCAGGATGATCGACGCCGGCCACACGCCGATCCTGCTGCTCGGCACGGGCACCACCCTTGTCGGCGACCCGACCGGCAAGACCGATATGCGCAAGATGCTCTCCGCCGAGGAGATCGACTACAATGCCGACCGCTTCCTCGACCAGATGCGGCAGATCGTCGACATCGACAAATGTATCGTCGCGCGCAACGGCGACTGGCTCAAGCAGCTCGGGTATATCGAATTTCTGCGCGACTACGGCCCGCATTTTTCCGTCAACAAGATGCTGACCGCGGAGTGCATCCGTTCCCGCCTCGAGCGCGGCTGCACCTTCCTTGAATTCAATTACATGATTATGCAGAGCTATGATTTTCTGGAGCTCAACCGCCGGTACGGCTGCCTGATGCAGCTCGGCGGAGACGACCAGTGGTCCAACATCCTCGGCGGCGTCGATCTTGTGCGCAGGGTGGAGGACAAGGAGGTCTACGGCATGACCTTCCAGCTCCTCACCACCAAGGAGGGCAAAAAGATGGGCAAGACCGAGGGCGGCGCCATCTGGCTCAGCCCGAACAGGACGTCTCCCTTCGAGTTTTTCCAGTATTGGAGAAATGTCGACGACGCGGACGTCATCAAATGCCTCAAGTTCCTGACCTTCCTGCCGGTGGAGGAGATCGAGGAGATGGAGCGCACCATGGCCGGCAGCGATCTCAACCAAGCGAAGGAGACGCTCGCCTACGAGGTCACGAAGATCGTCCACGGCGAGGACGAGGCCGCCAAGGCGCTCGCGACCGCGCATGCGCTCTTCTCCGAGAAGGCCTCCTCCGACCACATGCCGACCGTCGAGCTTACGGACGACGATTTCACCGACGGAAAGATCCTCGTCACCGACGCGCTGATCAAAACCGGCCTCACCAAATCCCGCGGCGAGGGGAAACGCCTGATCGCGGACGGCGGCATTTACGTCAACGACGAAAAGATCGAGGACGCGTCCGCCACCCTTGAGAAAACCGCTTTTGAGCGCGAGATCATCCTTAAAAAAGGCAAAAAAGTTTTTTATAAATTATTCCTGAAATGAAAAAACCGCGCGGGGGAAAGGGAAGCCCCCGCGAAGGGGATTAACCCGGTTCGGCGGCGCGGACGCTTCGGCTTTTTCCGCGGGCGCATAGACAACAGATTTACAGTCTGCGCTCTGCGCAGGGCTTTTTTCGCCGCTCGTTCTCCTATTTCAGCATAAAAAATGCCCACCGAAATCGGTGAGCAAATGCCTTGGATGTCTTCCGACAGGCTCCGCGTACCGCGGGGTCTGTTTTATTTTGTCTTTGCGGTCGCGACGCGGAAACGCGTCGCGCCGGGGGGCCGGATGATCCGGAATTCCCCGCGGCGGGGCGGCCTTCCAGCGTCAGGCTCATCGTTCCGGCGTCATATGGACCCGTAACTTACGGCGTGCTCAGGGCGCTCTCGGAGCTTTCCGCGGTATCTTCCGGCAGATCCATGCCGATGCCGGTATAGATCGCGCCGAAAAGGGTCTTCGCGGCGTCCGCCTGCCACGGATAATAATCCGAGGTGATCCCGGCGCTCTCGATCAGGCCGGCCGCGTTTTCGCCGCCAAGCTGCTTCGCGGCGCTGTAAACGTCGCCGATTTGCTGGGCAAAGAGCGTCTGATCTTCTTCCGTCAGCTTGCCGTACCATGCCTCCGCCGCGGCGACGACCGCGTCTCCCTGCGGCTGGTCTTTCGTGTACCAGTCAAGGAGCGCGGCGGCTTTGATCGCGGCGTTGAGGGAACATCCGGCGGTGCCCGGCCAGTAGTTTGCGGAGATATCGTCCAAAATCGCGGTCAGCGCGGGAAGCGTATCCTCAGACGCGGTTTCCGAAGTTTCAGCGGTTTCGGAAATGGATTCCGGCTCGGACGCCGTTTCCGTCTCCGAAGTCTCCGGTTCGGAGCTCGACGGAGTCTCTGTGCCCGAGCACCCCGCGAGCATCGCCAGAATCAGCGTGCCGGCGAGGATGATGCTGAACATCTTTTTCATTCAAAAACCCTCTTTTCTGCGTTTCAGTCGGTGTTTTTAGTTGGTCTGCGCGGGAAGGATGCTCCCCGTGGCGGGCTCTTCCGAGGTCGCGTTTTCGGAGGCAGGCTCCTGCTCTTCGGCGGCGTCGGACGCGGCTTCGGTTTCGGAGGTTTCGGTCTCCGGGGCTTCCGGGGAAGTCGGCTCGGTCGTAACCTCGGATTCCGAGGTTTCCGGCGCGGTCGCGACTTCGGATTCCGAGGTCTCCGGTTCGGAGCTCGACGGAGTCTCGGAGCCCTTGCATCCGGCAAGCATCATCAGAAGCAGCATACCCGCAAGAAGGACACTAAAAATCTTTTTCATTCAAAAAATTCCTCTTTTCTGCGTTTTCGCGTTTTCACGCAGAGTTCATTATACCTCCCGAGGCACAAAAATCAAGCATTGAAATTTTAACAAAAATCTACGATTTTGTGACGGATATGCGAAATAATACTGTTAAGTAATATTACTTTACATTTTATTGGATGAGCATGTATTTTCTGAGAACGGTTTCCAGCTGCTCCGCCTTTTTGGAGTCCATCCGGCACAGGGGAGCCCGGCACGCCCCGACGTCGAAGCCGGTGAGCCGCATCGCCTCCTTGATGGGGATCGGGTTGACGTCGCTGAAAATCGCGTCGATCAGCGGCATCAGCAGGATCTGTTTCCGCGCGGCTTTTTGGGTGTCTCCGGCGAAATATGCTTCGCACATTCCGTGCACCTCCTCCGGCAAGAGGTTGCTGATTACGGAGATGACCCCCTTGCCGCCCAAGGCGAGGATCGGGACGATGTACTCGTCGCCGCCGGAATAGATCTCCAGCGCGTCCCCGCAGAGATCCCGGATGCGGGCCACGTTGGCGATGTTGCCGGAGGCCTCCTTGATCGCGTAGACATACTCGTTTTCCGCGAGGCGCGCGCAGGTCTCGGGCGCGATGTTCATCCCGGTGCGCGAGGGCACGTTATAGAGGATCATGGGGAGGCAGGCGTGGTTCGCGATGCGGTTATAATGCTCCACAAGGCCCTGCTGCGACGTCTTGTTGTAATAGGGGGTCACCACGAGAATGGCGTCCGCGCCCGCGTTGCGCGCGCTCATCGCGAGCCGCACCGCGTGCGCCGTGTCGTTGCTGCCCGCGCCTGCGATCAGGGGTACGCGGCCCGCGATCGTCTCCTTCGCCGTAAGGATGATTTTGTACTGTTCGTCGTCGGAGAGCGTCGCGCACTCTCCGGTTGTCCCGTTCACTACGATCGCGTCGACGCCGGCGGCGATCTGCTTTTCGATCAGCTCTTTAAGGCGCGGATAATCGACGGAAAAATCGTCCTTCATCGGCGCCACGAGCGCGGTCCCGCACCCCGTAAATATGGTTTGTTTCATAAAAACACCTCCGCAGTAAGAATCATAGATTCCTATGCCGCGGAGGCCGCAATTATTCGATTTGCGCTTACCGGTCGAAATAACCTTCGGCCGCGAGCAGCTCGGCCAGCAAAACGCCGCCGCCCGCCGCGCCGCGCATCGTGTTGTGCGCGAGGCAGATAAACTTATAGTCGTACTGACTGTCCTCGCGCAGGCGGCCGATCGTCACGCCCATCCCGTTTTCGCAGTCGCGGTCAAGCTTCGCCTGCGGGCGGTCCGGCTCCTCAAAATAGGTCAAAAACTGTTTCGGCGCGCCGGGCAGCCCGAGCTCCTGCGGCCTGCCGGCAAAGACCGCCCATTTCTCCTTGATCTGCTCGATTGTGGGCTTGTGCTCGAAGGAGACGAAGACCGCCGCGGTGTGGCCGTCGCTGACCGGGACGCGCAGGCACTGGGTCGTGATGGCGGGGGAGGAGGCCGGCACGATCGCGTTTCCCTCGATCTTGCCCCAGAGCTTCAGCGGCTCCTGCTCGCTTTTTTCTTCCTCGCCGGGGATGTAGGGAATCAGGTTGTCGACCATCTCCGGCCAGCGCGCGAAGGTCTTGCCCGCGCCGGAGATCGCCTGATAGGTGCAGGCGAGCACCTTCGTGATGCCGAATTCGCGCAGCGGATGGAGCGCCGGGACGTAGCACTGGATCGAGCAGTTGGACTTGACGGCGATGAAGCCGCGCTTCGTGCCGAGGCGCTCCCGCTGGGCGCGGATGATCTCCATGTGCTCCGGATTGAGCTCCGGGATGATCATCGGGACGTCCGGCGCCATGCGGTTGGCGCTGTTGTTGGAGACGACCGGGCACTCAAGCTTCGCGTAGCGCTCCTCGAGCGCCCTCGTCCCGTCTTTATTGAGGCTGATTGCGCAGAAAACGAAATCGACTTGGGCGGCGATCTCCTCCGCGTCGGCGGCCGCGTCGTAGACCACCAGATTCTTGACGGAGTCCGGCATCGGGGCCTCCATCGCCCACCGGGAGCCCGCGGCCTCCTCGTACGTCTTGCCCTTCGAATTGGCGGAAGCGGCAAGGGCTTTGATCCGGAACCACGGGTGCCCCGCCAGCAGCGTGACAAAACGCTGACCAACCATCCCCGTCGCTCCAAGGATTCCGACAGAATACGCTCTCATAGGACATGCCTCCTCAAAAATCGGTTGAAAACAAAAGATATATGCAATATAATATATTGGTTCATTCCGAAAGTCAATTATTACGGAAAGTGTTTTGGAAAAATGAAAACAAGCGATTTTTATTTTGAGCTACCCGAGGAACTGATCGCCCAGCACCCGGTCGAGCCGCGGGACGCCTGCCGGCTGCTCTGCCTCGACCGGAAGACCGGGGCCGTCGCGCACCGGCATTTCTACGATCTACCGGATCTGCTCGAGCCGGGCGATCTGCTGGTGCTCAACGATTCCCGCGTGCTGCCGGCGCGCCTCATTGGGCAAAGGGAGGACACCGGCTCTCCGATCGAATTTCTGCTTCTCAATCAGCACGAGCTCGACGTATGGGAGATTCTCGTCCGCCCGGGCAAGCACGCGAGGGTGGGGAAGCGGTTCGTGTTCGGGGAGGGGCTTCTCCATGCCGAGGTGCTCGACATTGTGGAGGACGGCAACCGGATCGTCCGGTTTGAGCACGAGGGCAGTATCTATAACGTGCTCGACCAGATCGGGCGGATGCCGCTGCCGCCGTATATCACGGAGGAACTGCGGAACAACGAGGATTACCAGAACGTCTACTCCGACCCGGTGGGCTCCGCCGCCGCGCCGACCGCGGGCCTCCATTTCACGAACGAGCTGCTCGATCAAATCCGCGATAGGGGCGTCGGCACCGCGTTTGTGACGCTCCATGTCGGGCTCGGGACGTTTCGCCCGGTCAAGGTGGAGAACATCGAGAGCCACATCATGCACTCGGAACATTATATGCTGCCGCAGGAAACCGCCGACAGGATCAACGAGACGAAGGCCGCCGGCCATCGGGTCGTCGCGGTCGGCACCACCTCCTGCCGGACGCTCGAATCCGTCGCCGCAAAGTGCGGGAAGATCGAGGCCGACGACGACACCACCGGCATTTTCATCTATCCCGGGTTTGAATATAAGGTGCTGGACGGGCTGATCACCAATTTTCATCTGCCGGAGAGCACGCTCATCATGCTGGTGTCCGCCTTCGCCGGGTACGAAAACGTGATGCGCGCCTACGGGGACGCCATTCGGGAAAGATACCGCTTCTTTTCCTTCGGCGACAGTATGCTGATATTATAACAAAGTACAATCCGCCACGCCGCCGATTCCGCCATGCGCATGGCGGCGGGATGTTCGTCATGAACGGGATGCCGGACGCGAAAGAGAAAGCCCACCATAAAAGAGGCGGAACGGCAAACGTCCCGTCTTCCGGGGCGTCCTGCGGCAAATGGGCGGGACGCCGGGTGCGAAAGAGAAAGCCCGCCATAAAAAAGCGGAACGGCAAACGTCCCGTCTCCCGGGACATGCGCCGGCAATATGTTGATTTGATAAGGAGAGCTCATGTTTACTTTACTGAAAACCGAGGGCCGCGCGAGAAGAGGGACGTTTGAGACCGTCCACGGCATTGTGCAGACGCCCGCTTTTATGAACGTCGCCACCTGCGGCGCGATCAAGGGCGGCATCGACTCCTTCGACCTCAAGGATCTGCACTGTCAGGTCGCGCTGTGCAACACCTATCATCTTTCGCTGCGGCCGGGCGACGGGGTGATCCGCGATCTCGGCGGCCTCTCCGCTTTCATGAATTGGGACCGCCCGATCCTGACCGACAGCGGCGGCTTTCAGGTATTTTCCCTCGCGAAGCTGCGCAAGATCAAGGAGGAGGGCGTCTATTTTCGCTCCCACCTCGACGGCCACGCGCTGTTTATGGGCCCGGAGGAGAGCATGCGCATCCAGTCGAACCTTGCCTCCACGATCGCCATGGCGTTCGACGAGTGCGTCGAGAACCCCGCGCCGAAGTCCTACGCCGCCCAGTCCTGCAAGCGCACCGTCCGCTGGCTCTACCGCTGCCGGGACGAGATGGAGCGCCTCAACTCGCTCGAGACGACGCTCAACCCGAACCAGCTGCTCTTCGGCATCAACCAAGGGTGCACGTTTTCCGACCTGCGCATTGAGAATATGCAGGAGATCGCGGAGTTGGGCCTCGACGGCTACGCCATCGGCGGCCTTGCGGTAGGGGAGCCCGCCGCGGAGATGTACCGGGTCATCGGCGACGTCGAGCCCTATATGCCGGTGGACAGGCCCCGCTATCTGATGGGGGTCGGCACGCCCGTCAACATCATCGAGGCCGTGCACCTCGGGGTCGACCTGTTCGACTGCGTGATGCCCAGCCGCAACGCCCGCCACGGCACCTTATTCACTTGGGAGGGCATCCGCAACCTCAACAACGAGCGCTATATCTGCGACGACGGCCCGGTCGACCCGGAATGCCAGTGCCCGACCTGCCGCCTCCACAGCCGCGCCTATGTCCGGCACCTGCTGCGCTCCGAGGAGCTGCTCGCGCACCGGCTCACCGTCGAGCACAACCTGTTTTTCTATAATACGCTGATGGAGCGCATCCGCAAGGCGCTCGAAACCGGGACATTTGAGGAATTCCGCGCGAAATATGTGCCGATTCTCGGCAGAAGAATCTGATTTTTCTTGCAACGGCCCGATATTTATATTATAATGAAACACGTAGCCCGGAAAGGGCCAAAACGGAGGTGCAAATTAACCGATGCTCAATCATTTTCTTTTTGTGACCGCGCTTGCCGAAGGTACGGAAGCGACGGCGGCCGCCGGCGGCTCCCTTGGCGAGAGCCTGATCAGCTTTTTGCCGATCGTCGCCGTACTGATCGTCTTTTACTTCGTATTGATCCGCCCGCAGCAGAAACAGCAGAAACAGGCGGAAAAGATGCGCGACGCGCTCGAGATCGGCGATGAGATCATCACCACCGGCGGCGTCATCGGCAGAGTCGTCTCCATCAAAGAGGACAACATCGTCATCGAGTCCGGCGGCGAGCGCAACAAGCTTCGGATCGCCAAATGGGCCATTCAGCAAAACAACACCGTTCACGAAGATCAGAGCAAATAATTCATAAACCGGCTCCTGAAAGCATACAGTAAATCAGGTTGCTTTCGGGAGGGATAGGCTTGCGTGCAAAAGACAATGGGTTTACCGGGACGCTTCTGTCTTCGTTATTCGGCGCCGGGCTGGGCATTCTGGTCGCCGCGGGGCTGATGGCGCTGATGTCGCTCGCGATGGCGAAAATCGACCTGCCCGCCGCGGCCATTTTCCCGATGGCGATGGTCGCGATCGGCGCCGGGTCCTTTGCCGGCGGATTTCTTGCCGCGCAGATCAACGGCAGCAACGGCCTGACGTGCGGAGCCGTTTCCGGCGTCATCATGTTTCTGGTGATCTGGGCGGCCGGCGGGATCTTCGGCATCGGGGATTTCAGCTTTCAGGCGTTCGTGCGGCTCGCGCTGACCGGATGCGCCGCCGTGATCGGCGGGATCGTCGGGGTCAACCGGATCCGATAAACAGTTGCCAAAACGCCATGGGTATGCTATAATTTGTGAGTTATCAAAGATTTAGGAGGATGTCGAATATGGAACATATCAAAACCATCAATAAAGCCAATCTGAAAGAATCCTGCGCGAAGGGCGGCTGCGGCGAATGTCAGGCCTCCTGCCAATCCGCCTGCAAGACTTCCTGCACCGTCGCGAATCAGGAATGCGAAAATCAGGCCAGAACCCAGTCCAAGTAAAAACTTCGGAATCGACGTGAATTCGGGCACGCGGAAATGCGCGCCCGTTTTTCTTGAAAAGGATCAATCAAAATGGTACATACGTTTTTTCAAAACGGCTATTATCTCGCGCTCGACGTAAACTCCGGGGCCGTCCACGCGCTCGACAAAGAGACTTACGACGTGCTAAACGCGCTGCTCCCGGGGCCGATCCCGGCGGAATGCGGGGAGGACGTCGTCGCGGCGCTCAATGGGACTTACCCGGAGGAGGAGATCCGAGAGATCTACGGCGAGCTCTACCGGCTCCAGCAGGCCGGGCAGCTCTTCAGCGAGGACACCTACGGGCATTTTACGGATCTGATGAAGGGCGCGCCGATCAAATCCATGTGCCTGCACATCTCCCATGACTGCAACCTCCGCTGCAAATACTGCTTCGCCTCCACCGGAGATTTTGGGAAAGGGCGCATGCTCATGCCGGTTGAGACGGGGAAGAAGGCCATCGACTTTCTGCTTTCCCACTCCGGGAACCGGCACAATTTGGAGATCGATTTCTTCGGCGGCGAGCCGCTGATGAACTGGGGCGCCGTCGAGGAGATCGTCGCCTACGCCCGCTCCAAGGAGGCGGAATACGATAAGAAATTCCGCTTCACCGTCACGACAAACGGCGTCTTATTAAATGACGAGAACATCGCCTTTATCAACAAAGAGATGAAAAACGTCGTCCTGTCGCTCGACGGCCGCAGAGGCGTCAACGACAACCTGCGCGTGGCCGTAAACGGCGGCGGCAGCTACGACGTCATCGTGCCGAAGTTTCAAAGGCTTCTGGAGCAGCGCAGAAACGGCCCGTTTCCGGAGTATTACGTGCGCGGCACCTTTACAAAATACAACCTCGACTTTACGGAGGACGTCTACCACATCGCGGCGCTCGGCTTCGACCAGCTGAGCGTCGAGCCGGTCATCGCGGATCCCGCCGAGCCCTACGCGCTGACGGAGGAGGATCTGCCCGCGATCTTCGAGCAGTACGAAAAGCTCGCCCAAGAGATGATCCGGCGCAAAAAAGAGGGAAATTGCTTCAATTTCTTCCACTTCATGATCGACCTCGATCAGGGGCCCTGCGCGATCAAGCGGCTTCGCGGCTGCGGCTGCGGCAACGAGTACGTCGCGGTCACGCCCGACGGCGACATCTATCCCTGCCACCAGTTCGTCGGCAAGGAGGAGTGGAAGATGGGGAGCCTCGATTCCGGCGAGCTTAATTTGGAGATCAAGGACCGGTTCGCGTGCTCAAACATCTACACAAAGCGCGGCTGCGGGGACTGCTGGGCGAAGTTTTACTGCTCCGGCGGGTGCAACGCCAACAACTATGAGCGAAACGGCGACATCAACGATCCGGCGAAGCTCTCCTGCGAGATCGAACGAAAACGCGTGGAATGCGCCGTTATGATCAAAGCCGCCATGGCGGAAAACGGATAAAAATCCGGCGCAGCCCGGGAAACTTCCCGCGAAGATAGACATAGCGGTAAAGCCGCGCCTCTGCGCGCAATGCGGACCTCCGGCGGGTTGACGGACTCGTGACGGAAACGCCGGCGCCCTTGACCGGCGCGGCCGCGTCCTTCGTCTAACGATACAGGCTCCCTCCTCGGGAGGTTTTTCGCGGAGGGGGACGACGGTTTTTCCATCAGAAAGGAGCGTCTTATGAAGGTTTTGCTCGTAAACGGCAGTCCGCATGAAAAGGGATGCACCTTTACAGCCCTCTCCGAGATCGCCGAAACGCTAAAAACGGAGGGCATGGAGGCGAAAATCATCTGGGTCGGCGCAAAGCCGATCTCGGGATGCCTCGGCTGCAAAGGCTGTGCCGAGAGCGGCCGCTGCGTGGTCCAAAACGATCCCGTCAACGAATTTTTGAATCTGGCGCAGGCGGCGGACGGCTTTGTCTTCGGCTCGCCGGTCCATTACGCCGCGGCTTCCGGGGAGTTGACTTCCTTTCTGGACCGCGCGTTTCACGCGGCGCCGACCGACACGTGGCGTCTTAAGCCGGGAGCCGCGATCTGCAGCGCCAGACGCGCCGGCACGACGACGGCCCTCGACCAGATTCAGAAATATTTCACCATCTCCGAGATGCCGGTCGTCTCCTCCCAATACTGGAACATGGTGTACGGCAACACGCCGGGGCAGGTGAGGGAAGACGTGGAGGGTTTACAGACGATGCGCGTGCTCGCGAGAAACCTCGCGTGGTTCCTGAGATGCAAAGAGGCCGGGGAAAAAGCCGGCGTCACGCCCCCGGAGCGGGAGCCCCGCCTCCGCGCGACGATCATTCGCTGAACAAAAGGCCTCCGTATCCCGTTTCCGGGTGTCGGAGGCTTTTTATATAGTGGCGGCGTCTTAAAAAAATCTTAAGGGGTCCGCCGCTGGTTTCTTAAATCTTTTTTCGGTAAAATGAGTTCCGGAGGCGAGAAAATGTACAACATCTTAGTTTGCGACGATGAGGCCGATATCCGGAGGGCTCTTAAAATTTATCTCTCCGGCGAGGGCTGGACCGTGCTCGAGGCCGAAAACGGGCGGGAGATGCTCACCCTTTTGGAAAAAGGGGACGTCCAGCTCGTCCTGATGGACATCATGATGCCACAGCTCGACGGCATGACGGCCACCGCGAAGCTGCGGGAGACCAGCAACGTGCCGGTCATCCTGCTGACGGCGAAAAGCGAGGACAACGATAAGATCCTCGGGCTGACTGTGGGGGCCGACGACTACATCACGAAGCCCTTCAACCCGCTGGAGGTCATCGCGCGCGTGAAGGCGCAGCTTCGCCGCTACGCCTATCTCGGCGGCATGGAGCGAAAGCCGAAATCCCTCTCGGTCGGCGGCATCGAGCTCGACGACGAGGGAAAATCCGTCGCGCTGGACGGGGAGGAGGTCTCCCTGACGCCGACTGAATACGACATTTTGAAGCTGCTTTTGGAAAATCCGGGCAAGGTCTATTCCTCCAGAGAAATTTACAGCCTGATCTGGGGGGATTCGCCGCTCGGGGCCGAGAGCACGATCCCCGTACATATTCGCCACCTCCGTGAAAAATTGGAAATCGACCCGGCCAACCCGCGGTATCTCAAAGTGGTCTGGGGCAAGGGTTACAAACTGGAGGCTGGAAAATGAAAACACTCACGGGAAAACTTTGGGCGAAAACCTTGGCGTTTCTTTTGGTTTGCCTGCTGGTTCCGGTCGCGTTCGGAAGCGGGCTTGGGCTCTATTATGGATACGAAAAGGGCTGGTACTCCGGAAAGGAAATGCCCTTTACAGAGAGCGACTGGTGCCATTCCTGCACGTACGACAACCTGTATCGGATCGCCGATCGGATTTATTACGAAGGGGCCGCCGGCGCGATCGGCGCTCTCGCGGAATCGCCGAATCTGCTTGACGAGGGCTTTTCTTATGTAATTCTCACGGAGGACGGAAAGCCGCTTGCCGATACGACGACGGACGGGGCCGTCCGTGTCGCTGCCATCACCGCGGGGGTGCTCCCGCCGGAAAACGGCGGCCCCGGCGACGCGGAAAGCGGGGTTTCTTACACCGTCGAAGGCTACGTCACGCTCCCGGTCGAGGGCGGCGCGTTTTATACCGCGGACAACGCCTACCGCCTGATCTACGGCCTCCGGGAGGAATTTCTCCCGATCAGCGCGGGCTCTCTGCCGCTGCTGATCCTGCTGTTCGTCTACCTGATGGCGGCCGCCGGGCATAAGGACGGGGAGGACGGCGTCGTGCTCGCGGGGCACAACCGGGTCCCGCTGGACCTCTACGCGGGCCTCTGCGTCTTGGCCGGGATCGCTCTCTTCGGGATCGCGAACGAACTTTTCTTTTACCGGGGAAACCTCGACATCCTGTCCGATTTTATCGGCGGCGCGATCCTTTTGCTCGGCTGGTCGGTTATCTGCCTCGCGTTCTGCATGACCGCCGCCGCGAGGCTCAAGGCGGGCAGATGGTGGCGAAACACCGTCGTCTACGCGGTCCTCGCGTTCGTTTTCGGGCTGATCTCCGGTTTTTTCAAGGCGCTGCCGGTCGTCTGGAAAACGGCCGTCTCCGCCTCGGTCTTTTTGCTCGTCAACATGATCTTCGCGGGGGTGGCTTTCGGCAGAGGCTCCTTCTTTCCTTTCTTCCTGCTCTTGATGATGGATTTCGCCGCGCTCTGCGCCCTGATCGCGGTCGCGCTCCAGCTCCGCATCCTCCAGAAAGCCGGAAACGCGCTGGCGGAGGGGAATTTGGAGTATCAGGTGGATTCCTCCAAGCTCTGGCTGGATTTCAAGACGCACGGCCGGAACCTCAACAGCATCAGTCTCGGCATGGCCAAAGCAGTCGACGAGCGGCTCCGCAGCGAGCGCTTTAAAACCGAGCTGATCACCAATGTCAGCCACGATCTCAAAACGCCGCTGACCTCCATCGTCTCTTATATTGATCTTTTGAAAAAGGAAGACCTTCAAAATGAGACCGCGCGGGAGTATATCGACGTGCTCGACCGCCAGAGCGCGAAGCTCAAAAAGCTGACCGAGGATCTGGTGGATGCCTCCAAAGCCTCCTCCGGCGCGATCGCCGTCAACAAGGAGCTTCTCGATCTCGCGGAGCTGGTCGGCCAGTCCGTCGGGGAATACGCGGAAAAATTCGGCGCCGCGGGCCTTGAGCCGGTCATCGGCCTCCCGGAGGAGGGGGCCGCGATCCGCGCGGACGGACGGCTCCTCTGGCGCGTGCTCGACAATTTATTGCAAAATACCCTCAAATATGCGCTGCCCGGGACGAGAATCTACATCGATCTCAAAAAATCTTACGGCAAGGCGGTTTTGACGCTGAAAAACATCTCTCGGGAATCGCTCAACATCCCGGCGGAGGAGCTGATGGAGCGTTTTATCCGCGGCGATTCCTCCCGCAGCACGGAGGGGAGCGGCCTCGGGCTTTCCATCGCCAAGTCCCTGACGGAGCAGATGGGCGGCAACCTAAACCTCTATCTTGATGGCGATTTATTCAAGGTCGCCTTGGTCTTTACCCTCGAGCAGCAATAAAATTCCCGAAGAAGCCAAAGCCCCGGTTCTATCCCGGGGCTTTTTTTCATATAGTGAGGCAAAGAAAGCCTGTCCCGAGCATACGGAGATGAAAAAATGAGCACGAAAATGAAACGAAATATCCAGAGCAACGGCCTGTTTCTCGTCCTGATGCTGGTCTACATTTCCGGCAGCGCGGCCGGGATCTACTGCATTTCCTACCTGCCGGCGGCAATGCTCACGGAGATCAGCAGCCTCGCGGAGAAGGTGTTCACCGTCGAAAGCGGCTCCTTTTTCCCAATGTTCCTGTCCGAATTCTGCTCCGAGATCCTGTTTCTCACCGTCGTCATGTTTTCCGGGTTTTGCGCGCTCGGGCAAACCGTCACCGTGTTTGCCGTGGCGCTCAAGGCCGCGGCGAACGGTCTGCTGTGCGGAATTTTCTTTCTCCGGAGTGGCTCCGTGCAGCTTTTAGAGGCGCTGGAGCTGCTGTTTGCCGACGGATTCCTGTTCGCTTTTCTGTTTTTGACCGCCTCCGAGGCCTCCGTCCGGCTCTCGGGCAACCTGTTTCGGCAGATCTTCGGAAGGGGAGAGACCGTCGTCGTCTCGCCGGATTCCGGGCCCATTTCTATCGAAAAAACGCGCCAGCAAGCCATCGATTACGCAATTGACTATGCTGTAAAGTACTTTATTTTTGCATCGTTTTGTGCGCTGATCTCGGCGCTCTCGGCGTTTTTTAAGCTGTTATTGATTTAAAATCCGCGCAAAAGGGGAGAGCGGGGGCGGTCTTTGGATGGAGAAGGTGGTCTGAGTGGCGAAAAGGCTCGTGGTTTCTCTGCCGGGAATCTCGGCCCCCCATGTACTTGGACGCGGGTGCCCGCGCCCGGATACGCCGAAAAAAGAGCAATTTAAAAAGGGGAGGGGACTCCCCTTTTTTATTATGGATCTGTTTCCGGGGGTATTTCCGCCTCTTCCTGCACGGGATCTTCCGGGCCCTGTGCGGGTTTGGTTTTTTGCGTTTTTTTTTGTTTCACGTTTCCGAGCGGGGATTTTGTGACCGCCTCTTCGATCTGCCGGTTGCTGACATGCGTATAGATCTCCGTCGTCGAAAGGCTCACGTGGCCGAGCATCTCCTGAAGGACGCGGATATCCACGCCCGCGTCCTGATACAGCAGCGTCGCCGCCGTGTGCCGCAGCTTATGCGGTGAATAGCCCATGCCATCCAAGCCCGCCTCTTTGAGGCAAAAATCCACGATCTGCTCGACCCTGCGCGCGCCGATCCGCTTGCCGTTCCGGTTCAGAAAAAGCGCGTTTTTATCGACTCTTTTAATCTTCCCGCCGTCATTGAGCACGCCGAGATAGTTGTCGATCGCGGCGAGGCAGGAATCGTTGAGATAGACGATCCGCTCCTTGTTGCCCTTGCCCAGCAACCTCAGCCGGTTCTCGCGGATGTCGCCGAGATTGATGCCGACCAGCTCGGAGAGCCGCATCCCGCAGTTGAGAAACAGCGTGATCATGCAATAATCCCGCTCTGTGAAATCCGTCTGCACATGCGCCAGAAGCTCCAGCGCCTGCTCGAGCGTCAGGTATTTCGGCAGCGATTTCTTCAGAGACGGAGTCTCGAGGTTCCGCATCGGGTCCTCCGTGATTTTTCCGGCAGAGACCGTCAGGTATTTATAGAAAGAGCGCAGCGCCGAGACCTTTCTGGAGCGCGCCTTGGCATCGTTTCCGTGGTTCCGCTGGAACTCGCTCAAGAATTCCATCGCGTCGAAGCGGGTAGCGGCTTTTACGGTCTCAAACGGCAGATCGCCGATTTTGATTTCCGCATACAAATCTTCGGCGGACGCGGAGCCGTTTTTGATTTTGAGAAACCGGAAAAAGGAACGCAGCTCTATGTAGTATCCGTCGACTGTGCGCGGCGACCGGCCTTTGATCGTCTCCATATAAAAGAGGAACTCCCGCAGGTAATCCGGGCAGTCGTCCAAGTTCTTCTTATTCAAGGTGTTTTTCCTCCCCTGTATTTCGCTAAATTTCTATTTAGCGAAATAGCATCTATAGAAAAAATCCTACCACGGCAGCTCCCCTTTGTCAAGCCATGGTTTCAAAATATCACGGGGCCGCCAGCAGCTCGTTCCCGCCGAAGTGCAAGAGCTGCAAGTCCGCGTGAGACCGGAGTCCCCGCGGCAGGGCCTCGCAGGGCTGCACCGGCGCCGCCTCGATCCCGCACGCTTGCAGGTAGGCGATGACGTCCGGCTCCTCGGCAGAGACCGCAATGAAACAGACCTCCCCGTCGGGCAGATTCGGGGACATTACGAACCGCATGGTTTTCCCCTTTCCAACGGGCCGCCGGGCATGTTTAACCCGGCCTTGCCGCGGTCTTTGGCGTGCTCAACTTTTCGGAAACATTGCAAAAGGTGGCGAGAGCGCCGCCGCAGTGTAGGCCTCCGCCGTCGACAAACTCGCGTGGCCGAGCATCTCCCGCAACACGCGAATGTCCGCTTTTCCTCCGAGCGCTTGATTTTCAAATAAATAGTTTTGGGGTGGTGGAACCTCCGGCGCTCAGCTCCGCGAAAGCGTAATGAGAAATATTCCGGCGGCAGCTGAGCGGGGATTTCCTATTCCGGTCTCTCGGTACCTTCCGTTTCGGCCTTTCCTTTCGCCGTGCTCAACTTTCCAGATTCTCTCCCCCGGGGTTCTCCCCCGCCGCGGCCTCCCGGACGGCCCGAAACGCCTCTCCGACCGAGCGGACGCCGACGAGCCCGATCTTATAATCCTTCGCATTTAGGTTCTTCAGGCAGGGTTTCGGCAGGATACAGGTGGTGAAGCCGAGCTTCTCCGCCTCGCGGATGCGGCTCTCGATGTTGCCGACGCTGCGGATTTCGCCCACAAGGCCGACCTCCCCGAACGCGACAACCCCGCTGCCGACCGGCGTATCCGTCAGGCTTGAGATCAGCGCGATCACGACCGGAAGATCCGCCGAGGGCTCGTCCAGCCAGAGGCCGCCGACCACGTTGATATAAATATCCATGCTGCCGAAGAAATAGCCCGCGCGCTTTTCGAGCACGGCCAAAAGCAGCACCGTGCGGTTGAGGTCGAATCCGGTCGAGGTGCGCCGCGGCATGCCGAACCCGGTTTTGGAGACCAACGCCTGCACCTCGGCGAAGATCGGCCTCGAGCCCTCCATCACGCAGGCGGCGCAGGTGCCTGCAACATTCTCCGGCCGCTCGGAGAGCAGCATTCGGGATGGGTTTTCGACCTCCGTGAGGCCGTTTGTCCCCATCTCAAAGATGCCGATCTCGTTGGTGGAGCCGAAGCGATTCTTCACGGCGCGCAGGATGCGGTAATTCATCGTCTTCTCGCCCTCAAAATAGAGGACCGTGTCGACGATGTGCTCCATCACCTTCGGGCCGGCGATCGCGCCGTCCTTGTTGACGTGCCCGACGATCATGAACGGGATTCCGGTCTTTTTGGCGGTCCTCGTCAGGATCGCCGTGCACTCGCGCACCTGCGAAACGCTGCCGCTCGAGGAGGCGAGCGCCGAGAAATTCATGGTCTGGATCGAATCCACCATCACCATGTCCGGCTCCACGGACGCGATGGCGTTGACGACATGTCCGATATCCGTGTACGGCGCGAGCAGCAGATTCCGGCTGTCGATGCCGAGCCGCCGGGCGCGCAGCTTGAGCTGGGCCTTGCTCTCCTCGCCCGAGACATATAAAATTTTCAGCCGGGCGCAGAGCTTGCCGCACACCTGAAGCAGCATCGTGGATTTGCCGATGCCGGGGTCCCCGCCGAGCAGCACGACGGAGCCCTTGACGATGCCGCCGCCCAGCACGCGGTCGAGCTCATCGATCCCGGTGACGTAGCGCTCTTCCTCCTCCGCGGAGACCTCCGAGATCGTGGAGACCGATTCCGGCGCGGGCTCGCCCACCTCAACGGTTTTTTGTTTGGAGGGGGCCTCCTCCTGCCGGACCTCCTCGGTCATGCTGTTCCATTCGCCGCAGTCCGGGCATTTGCCGTACCATTTGGGCGACTCAAAGCCGCAGGAGGTGCAGACATAGATCGTTTTGAATTTTCCCATTTTGAATCATCCTTTTATGTAACGTCTTGTGCGGCGGACCCGCCGCCAAAATAATCTGTCAGCGCGCAGGCGATCACGAACGCGATCCGGCTCTGATACCCGGGATCCGTGAGGTTCGCGATGTCCGTGTTGTTGGAAAGAAATCCGCACTCCGCCATGACCGCCGGACGGGTCGCCCGGCAGAGCAGGTAGATATCCGTCGTGGCCTTTTTGGGGAGGCGCTTATTTTCCGGCTGGAGCATCGTGGCGAAGTCGTTCTGCATGATCTGCGCGATCGCCTTGCTCTCGGGGTTGTTGCCACTGTAAAAGATCTGCGCGCCCTTCGCGTACCCGCCGAAAAAATTCTGATGGATGGAGACGAAAAAGGCGTTTTCCGTCCCCTCGATCAGCGCGAGGCGGTTTTTGATGTCGCTCTTTTTCCGCTGCCTCAGCGTGGGGAGCCCGTCGTCGCAGGTCATCACGTCCTCCGTCCGCGTCATGAGCACGCGGTAGCCGAGAAACGAGAGCTGGTCCGCCGTCTTTGCGGCGATCAAAAGGTTGAGGTCCTTTTCCTCAATCCCGCCGATGCCGACGGCGCCGCCGTCCTCCCCGCCGTGCCCGGCGTCCACGATGACGACCGGCCCGCCGCCGACCGCTGTGGGCGGCGTCTCGGCGGAGGCGCGTTTCCCCGCCACGTTGGCGACGGTGAGCACCAAAACGAGCGGCAGCAGAAGCCCGATCAGCCGCAGCGCGTAATTTTCCATACAATCCCTCCATTCGGGTATCGGAAAATCATACGCCGGGGCCGTTCTTCCTATACATATTCTACCATAAAAAAGAGAGAAAGGCGAAGGATTTTTCTCCGAAAAACGGAGCTACGCCCGCCCGAAGAGGAAATCCGGCCGGAAACCGCCGCCTCCGGAAGGCGAGGCCGCCGCGGGGCCCGGTTTTGGAGCGGGACCGCCCCATCCCCCTACTTGTATTTCACTTCCCCGTTGCGCCGTGCGTCGCAGCTTGTGCGGCGAATAGCCCGTGCCGTCCAACCCCGCCTCCTTGAGGCGAAAATCCACGATTTGCCTCTCCGAAAGGCTCCCCGTGCCCCTGCCGGCCGCATGACGTCCGCGGACGGAAGGCAAATCGTTCTGATCGGGGGTCTCCTCGCCGGGCCGAAAAAAGGCCTTCTATAAAACAACAAGCCCCGGACCAATACCATCCGGGGCTTTCTCATCAAAAATCGGTTTCAGCTGCAAAAGGAGAGCGCCAGATCCGAGGCGGAGGCCGCGTCGGGAGAGTACCCGTCCGCGCCGATCGCGTCGCAATAGGCCTGCGTAATCGGGGAGCCGCCGATCAGGACCTTCGCATGGGCGCCTTTCTCTTTCGCGAGCTTCACCACGTCCGCCATCACGCTCATCGTGGTTGTGAGCAGCGCGGAGCAGCAGATCACATCCGCATGGTTCTCCTCCGCGGCCTCCACAAAGCGCTCCGGGCCGACGTCCACGCCGAGATCCACCACCTTGAGACCCTTGCCCTCCAGCATCATGCGCACGAGATTCTTGCCGATGTCGTGCATATCCCCCTTGACCGTCCCGATGACGGCGGTGCCCTTAGACGTGACGCCCGCCTCGGTGAGGGCGGGTTTCAGGACCTCCACCCCCGCGTTCATCGCGCGGGCGGAGATCAGCACCTCCGGCACGAACACCTCGTTGTTTTTAAAGCGCTCGCCCACCATGTTCATGCCGGCAATCAAACCGTCGTCCAGAATCTCCCGGGCGGGAGCGCCCTCCTCGACGGCGGCCTGCACGGCCTCAACGAGTTTTGCCTTTCTCCCCTGCTGCAGCAGCAGGCTGATGGTTTCATAATCAGCCATGTCGACACCTCCAAAAAAATAATAGTATTATCATACTCCTTTCCGAAAAGAATGGGAAGTAAAACTTTTTTTCTTGATTGACATTTTTTCTTTGATATAATATAGTAGGAAAGTCACATGGAGGCATAGCTCAGCCGGTCAGAGCACCTGCCTTACAAGCAGGGGGCCACAGGTTCAAGTCCTGTTGTCTCCACCAAACCGAAATACCGTCTATTGATAAACGCCATGCAAAGGAGATGCGGCTATGTGGAAATGCCCCAAATGCGGGCGAGAGTTTAAAAACGCGGAACAGAGCCACTTCTGCGGGGAGATAAGCGCCATCGACGATTATATCGCCGGGCAGCCGGAAGAAGCGCGGCCGCTCCTGCAAGCGATCCGCGAAACCATCCGCAACGCCGCGCCCGATGCCATAGAGAAAATATCGTGGCGGATGCCTACGTTTTGGCAGGGCGAGAATTTGATTCATTTTGCGGCTTTTCGAAAACACATCGGCATTTATCCCGGCGGCGAGGCGACAACCCGGTTTGCCGACAGGCTGACGGCTTATAAAACGAGCAAGGGAGCCATTCAGTTGCCGCTCAACCAGCCGATCGACCACGAGTTGATCGCCGATATCGTGCGCTGGCGCGTGGGGCAAGTGAAAGGGTCTTAAACAGATCGTTATTTTCCTAAAACATCCGCATGCTCAAGCCTTCTTCGGCTTGAGCATGCGGATGTTTTAGGTTTATTTTCGGCTTCGGCGGTAACCCGGCGGCAACGTCCGCAATTTATTAAATTAGGGCCTCTTCGTCCGCGCATCCCGCCCCGGCCGGCTCCTGCTCCCTAAAAACGCTCTCTCTCATAACGGATTTGATTTGCGCACGGATATTTAGTATACTTATGGCGGCAACATCGGTAATCAAACCGTTTTAGGGATGCCGAGCAGCATGCTGCGGAGTAAGGGGTATCAACATGGACCATCTCTCGAAAGAGCAAATCCGGCAATTCCGCCTTCATGCGCACCATTTGGACACATGGTACCAAAAGACCGATCTGGAGGGCGTCGCCGGCGCTTGCGGCTTTCAAAACTCGCCGCCCGGCGCATGGGAGATCGCGCTACACAACCGTATCCCCGATTACAGGCAGAGCGATATGAAGCGGACGCTGGAAGTCGAAAAAACGCTGTTGCAGGCGTGGAGCTTTCGCGGCGCGCCCGTGGTCTTTCCGACTTCGGAGAGCGACGCGTTTTTGTCGGCGCTCATTCCCAAACAAGACGAGCCTTGGATATACACCCAAGGAATCCAACTGGCGCTTGATTCTTTGCAAATGTCCTTTGGGGAACTGCTGCGGCTGCTCGAGCGGGTCATGCCGAAGCTGGACGGCGAAACGTTAAAAAGCAAAACCGCGTTGGACCAAACTTTGGCCGAATGGGTGCTGCCGCTTCTCCCAAACGACAAAAGGAATTTGTGGAACCGCCCCTCTATGTACGGGAACCCCGAGAAACAGACCGTCGGCGGCGCAGTCGTTTCTTTTTTACTTCGGCCCTGCGCTTTTATGGGCTTGGTTGTCTTTGGAAATAGAGAGGGCGTTCACCCGACATTCACCTCGTATAACCGCTGGATCGGCCGTCCGCTTGAGGGAAAGGGTTCCCCCGAGCAAAAACTGGCGCGAAAATATCTGCACTGTTTCGGCCCCGCGTCCGTCGACGGGTTTGCGGATTGGCTCGGATGCTCCCCCGCGCAAGCAAACCGAATGTGGCAAACCGTGACGGAGGAAATTGAGCCCGTCGGCCTCTCCGGAAAAGAACGCTATATCCTATCCGTTGACAAAGAGCCGCTTTTCTCCCCGCCGCAAGCGGAGAGAAGCGTACACTTGCTCGGAGGGCATGACCCCTACTTGGGTTTGCAAGACCGCGATGTTATCTTGGATAACAAAGCGAGGCAAAAACAGATCTGGCAGACCGTTTCCAATCCCGGCGCCGTGTTGTGGCAGGGTGAAATCGTAGGCATGTGGAAATCCGAGAAAAAAGCGAAGGGACTGGAAATCGAAGTCTCCTTGTGGGACGACGCAAAAATATCAAAAAAGGATATCCGGGATTTGGGCGACGGATATGCTTTGTTTCAAGAGCTCAAGCTCAACAAACTCACGTTTTCAGCATAACCGCGACCTTTTTCGGCGTGCGGCGGCTTATAGAGCCGGTTGGTCCACGATAGAGGCGCTAATTTAATGGGAAGAGCGCCGGCCGGAACCGTCGCCCCGATTCTTCATGAATCTTGCCGCGATGTTTTTCACGCCCAAAACGGCAAACGTCATCGCGCCGCCAAACAAAAACAGAAAACCGATCGGAAGCAAAAAGAAATTCTCATGCAAAAATCCGTCGCCGCCGATATATTCCACGGTCGCTCCCTTTAAAAACAGGCACGCCGCGCCGACACACAACAAAGCCGTCCCGATGAGAAGGATGCTTCTGTTGATCTTCGCTCTGCTTGTTTCGCTGCCGTCTCTAATCAATTTGTCCGCCATGTCTCCGCCTCCTAAAATTAGTTGATCGAGAGAAAGACCGAACGCCTTCGCGATTTCAACGGTCATTTCTAAGTCGGGCAGATTCCGGTTATTTTCCCAACTGGAGACGGATTGCCGTGAGACGTTTAATTTGGCCGCAAACTGTTCTTGGGTCAAACCGCTGTCCGACCTGATTTTTTTAATCTGTTCGCCAAAGTTCATCGCGTAATCGCCCTCCATCCCGCCAATCTGATTTTAAGCTGCCACTTTGTTTTTTACAAGCTCGCCTCTCTGTCATTGCCGTTTTTTTACGCTCGACCTGCTGTCGTTTTAAACTTACGTCTTCCTTTCCCGGGAGCCCGTTAATCGCCCCCGGAAGATGCGGCCGCGCCCGCCGCTTCAGACGCCAGCACGCAGTCGATGGCCAGCACCACCGAGAGCGCGATCACCTCGTCCCGCTCATCCTCGATGTCGAGCTCGTAGCAGTCGCCCCAAGTCATCCATTCTTTATGGATCGTCACGATGGGGCGTCCGTCCCGCGTGATTTCGTAGTCGTGGGCCATGAAGCTGCCGTCGACCTGCCAGCCGAGCCCGTCGATGCGGTATCTCGGGCGCAGAAAGGTAAACTCCTTTACAATCTCGGCCACCTGCTCGCCGTCCAAAAAGACCATGAATTTCGGCAGGAAGCTCCAGACCTTTTGTTGGATGAAGGCGGCCTCATTCCCCGCGCCGTCGTAGACGTGCAGCTTTTTTCCCCACGAAAAGAATTCGCCCTCGACGAAGTATTTGTCCTCTCCGGACTCCTCCTTGACGGTGAACCGATCCACCCAAGAAAAAACCTTTTGGCGGATATACAGTTTCATGACGCTCCCCTTCCCGCCGGCGCCTCCATGGAGAACTCCGGCCCTCTATTTTTAAAATTAAAGAAGCTCGAACTCATTTTTAGAAAACTTCAACACGCCGTCGTCCCGGAGCTTGGAGAGCTCCGCCGACATGGCGCTGCGCTCGACGGACAGATAGTCCGCGAGCTCCTGCCGGTTGAACGGGACCTGAAAGCGGCTGCTCCCCGCCTTTTTCGCCTCGGCCGAGAGGTAGGCGACCAGCTTTTCGCGGGTGGTGCGCTTCGAGAGAAACTCGATCTTCTGCGTCAGCGCGATATTTTTCCGCGCGATGAGGTTCATCAGGTTTTGGATCAGCCGGCTGTGAAACGCGCACGCGTTGGCGCAGGACGTGGCGAGCCTACGGCAGTCGATGAACAAAAGCTCGCTCTCGGCCGTCGCGATCACGCTGACCGGCAGCGCCTTCATCCCCGCGCAGGCGAACGATTCCGCAAACAGGTTTCCCCCGCCGATCCTCGCGAGGATGCTGCGGTTGCCGTAATAATCGTCCTTGACGATCTGCACCTCTCCCGACAGCACGACGCCGAAGCGGTTGGTGCCGTCCCCGCTGAAAAACACGGTCTGCCCTTTCTCATAATGCGCCGCCTCCGCGGAGAGGCAGGCCAAAAGCGGCCGCAGCTCCGACTCCTCGATGCCTTCAAATAAGGTTACCGATTTTAAAAGCTCCAAATTCTTTTCCATATGTCCCTCTTTTGTTGGAATTCCAACATACTTATCTTCTTCAGCATAGTAAACTGAAGCCATAAAGTCAATAGGAACGGAAAATGATTGGTAGAAAGAGGCGACCGGATTGTATCGGAAGATTATTCAAATAGACGAAGAGAAATGCAACGGCTGCGGCCTGTGCGCGACGGCCTGTCACGAAGGGGCGATCGGCATGGTGAATGGAAAGGCGAAGCTCCTGCGCGACGACTACTGCGACGGCTTCGGCGACTGCCTGCCGGTTTGCCCGACGGGCGCGATCCGCTTTGAGGAGCGGGAGGCGGCGGAATACGACGAGGCTGCCGTCGAAGCGCGCCGCCATAAGACCGAGGAACCCGCTTCGTCCTGCGGCTGCGAGGAATCCACCCTGCCCTGCGGATGCCCGGGCACGCAGTCCAAGGCGATCCGCCGGGAGGCCGCGTGCTCATGTGAGGCCGCGTGCGCCGCCCCCGGCGAAAACGGGAGCCAGCTCTCCCAGTGGCCCGTCCAGATCAAGCTCGCGCCGGTGAACGCCCCTTATTTTCGGAACGCGAACCTCTTGGTCGCGGCCGACTGCACGGCCTACGCCTACGGCGATTTCCACAACAAATTCATCAAGAACCGCGTGACCCTGATCGGCTGCCCCAAGCTCGACGACGTCGACTATACCGAGAAGCTGACCGCGATTCTGGCGAACAATTCCATCAAAAGCGTCACCGTGACGCGCATGGAGGTCCCCTGCTGCGGAGGGCTCGAAAACGCGGTAAAACGGGCGCTCCAGAGCAGCGGGAAGTTTATCCCGTGGCAGGTCGTGACGATTTCCACCGACGGCATGATTTTGGATTGACAGGAGGAAAGGAATATGGTAGAAAAAGTATATCGGATGTCCGCTCCGAAGGCAAAGACGATTGAAAAAGTGCTGCTCGACGAGAACCTCCACTACCTTCATATGGTGTTCTGCGAGGGCGACTCCCTGCCGGAGCACGTCACCAACGCGAATGTATATATGACCGTCGTCCGTGGCAGGCTTTCCATTGGTTTAAACGAGCAGGAACCCCACGAATATGAGGCCGGGACCCTGCTGAAGATCCCGTTTCGCACCAAAATGAACGTCAAAAACTTATACCCGGAAATTCTGGAGTTGACCGTCGTGAAGGCGCCCGCTCCTAAAATTTAAAAAACGGATAGAAAGGAGATATTCCGATGAAAAAATACAGATGTGTGGTCTGCGGGTATATCTATGACCCCGAGCTTGGCGATCCCGACGCCGGTATCGCGCCCGGCACGGCGTTTGAGGACCTGCCCGACGACTGGCAGTGCCCGATCTGCTTTGTGGGCAAGGGAGACTTTGAACCCGTCTGAGACGGAGTCTGAAAAGGAGGACACGCAATGAGCATGTTTTGTTTCCAATGTCAGGAGACCGCCGGAGGAAAAGGCTGCACGGTGCGCGGCGTATGCGGCAAGACCGAGGATGTCGCGCATCTTCAGGATCTCCTGATCTACACGCTGAAAGGGATCTCGGAACTCGTCGTTAAGGGCAAGCTCGACGTCACGAAGCTCGGCAACACGAATTACGAGGTGCTCAACAGCCTCTTTATGACCATCACCAACGCGAATTTTGACCCCATTTCGATCAAAAAACAGATCATGCGGATGATCGCCATCCGAAATGAGCTCAAGAAATCCGTCTTTGCCACGGATCTCCACGACGCGGCGACCTTCTCGATCTTTTCCGCCGATTCCTTCACGGAAAAATCCACCACCGTCGGCGTGCTCAAGACCGTGGACGAGGACGTGCGCTCGCTGCGGGAGATGATCACCTACGGCCTCAAAGGCATGGCCGCGTACACCGAGCACGCGAGGAACATCGGCAAAGAAAATTTTGAAATCTATACTTTTATTTATAAGGCTCTGGCCGCCACGCTCGACGATTCGCTCTCCGCGGACGACCTCGTCGCGCTGACGCTCGAGACGGGCGAGCACGGCGTGATGGCTATGGCGCTGCTCGACGAGGCCAACACCTCGAGATACGGCAACCCCGAGATCACAAAGGTCGACCTCGGCGTGCGCAAAAACCCCGCCATCCTGATCTCCGGCCACGATCTGACCGACCTTGAGCAGCTCCTCGAGCAGACCAAGGGCACCGGCGTGGACGTCTACACCCACAGCGAGATGCTCCCGGCCCATTATTATCCTTTCTTTAAGAAATATGAGAATTTCGCCGGCAACTACGGCAACGCGTGGTGGAAGCAGGTCGACGAGTTCACCCCCTTCCACGGCCCGATCCTCTTCACCACGAACTGCATCGTGCCGCCCAGAAGCGAGGAGGTGCGCGACAGGATCTTCACCACCGGCTCCACCGGCTACCCCGGCTGCAAACATATCGACGCCGACGAGACCGGGAAAAAGGATTTCTCCGAGGTCATCGCCCGCGCGAAGACGCTCCCCGCGCCGGAGGAGATCGAGACCGGCAGCATCGTCGGCGGCTTCGCCCACAATCAGGTGCTCGCCTTGGCCGATAAGATCGTCGACGCCGTCAAATCCGGCGCCATCCGCAAATTTGTGGTCATGGCCGGCTGCGACGGGCGTATGCGCTCGCGGGAATATTACACCGAATTCGCCGAGAAGCTGCCCAAGGACACCGTGATCCTCACCGCGGGCTGCGCGAAATACCGCTACAACAAACTGAATCTCGGCGACATCGGCGGCATCCCCAGAGTGCTCGACGCGGGCCAGTGCAACGACTCCTACTCGCTCGCGGTGATCGCGCTCAAGCTCAAAGAGGTCTTTGGCCTCGACGACGCCAACAAGCTGCCCATCGTTTTTAACATCGCTTGGTACGAGCAAAAGGCCGTGATCGTCCTCTTGTCGCTGCTCTATCTGGGATTCAAGAATATCCACCTCGGCCCCACCCTGCCGGGATTTTTGTCCCCGAACGTCGCAAGCGTTCTGGTCGAGAAATTCGGGCTCGCGCGGATCGGCACGGTCGACGACGATATGAAATTACTGATCGAAGCCTGAGGGCCCGTGGGCCGCGCCTCCAAAAAGGCGCGGCCTTTTTTTGCGGTTTTCGACTTTCGGGAAAAAATATTTTTCTCTTTTTGTCATTTTTTGTCCAAAAAATCTTGACAGTGCCGGCTTCGGCGAGTATCTTTATAACAATAAAGGTTTTTTTAACTCGGCACATGAGATGCCGGCAAAACGCCTGAATATGCAGCCATACCCTGCTATGAGAATTCAGTGCCCTGCCGGATGTCCGGCAGGGCATTTTTTGTGGAAAGGAGGGCGTGTCATGAAATTTAAGGCGGAACTGATGGATGAGGCGGCCGTGCGGCGCGCGCTCGCGCGGATCGCCCACGAGATCGTCGAGCGCAACAAAGGGACGGAAAATCTCTGCTTCGTCGGGATCCGGCGCCGCGGAGAGGTCCTCGCCGGGCTGATCCGGGACAACATTCTTCAGTTCGAAGGGGTCGAAATCCCCTGCGGAGACGTCGACATCAAATTCTACCGGGACGATCTGACGATGGTCAACGAATCCCCGGTCTGGAAAAAGCCGAACCTGCCCTTCGACGTCACGGGAAAGAAGATCGTGTTGGTCGACGACGTGCTCTACACCGGGCGCACCGCCCGGGCCGGGATCGAGGCGATCATCGCCTGCGGTAGGCCCAAGGCCATCCAGCTCGCCGTGCTCATCGACCGCGGCCACCGGGAGCTGCCGTTCCGCGCGGATTACGTCGGGAAAAACGTGCCCACCTCTCGCATGGAGATGATCGAGGTGCATGTGCCGGAGTTTGACGGCGAGACCCGCGTCTGTTTAATGGAATTAGGGGAGGAACC
>JAGOPP010000007.1:8820-78617 GCA_017991935.1 Oscillospiraceae bacterium | reverse complement strand
TAGCGAGAAAGGATGAGATCGCCCGGAACTACGAGGAGTGCCTTGCAGCCATAACCGATGACAGCGCCTACAAGACCAGACTTGCCGAAGTCGAAAACCTCAGCGCGGGACTTGCTACAAGGATGCACGACAACCTTACCAGGGAGAGCCGTATGATGGATGACTGCAGCGAGGACAGCCCCCTCAAAAAAGAGCGAGAGGAGATAACCGCCGCATACGATATTCTTCAGAAAGAGCATCAGGAACTGACATCAAAAATAGCCCTCTGCGCAGCGAAAAAAGTGCAGATTCGCGGTTTCCTTCAGCTTTTAAAGAAGCAAAAGAAAGCACTGGTAGAGTTCGACCCGCTCGTTTGGCAAGCGGCGGTTCACTACATGGTTATCAACGAGGACTGCACGGTGAAATTTGTATTCAGAGATGGAACTGAACTACCGTGGGTAATCGACCCTGGCGTCAAGACCTACAAAAAGAAAAAGGCGGTGGAATCATGTCCACAAGAATAATACTGCCAAAACCAGAGGAGTCTAAGAAAAAGCGGACGGCGGCGTACTGCCGGGTATCCTCTTCCAGCAAAGAACAGCTTCATAGCTATGCCGCACAGGTCAAATACTACTCCGATACGCTCTCTGCCGATAAGGCCCGTGAGTTTGTCGGCGTATATGCCGACGAGGGCATAACCGGTACCTCGGCAAAAAAGCGCCCACAGTTTATGGCAATGATTGAGGACTGCCGTGCCGGAAAAATAGATGCCATCATAACAAAGAGCGTGTCCAGATTCGGTCGCAATACCGTGGACACGCTTTCCTATACCCGTGAACTTAAAACACTCAGAATTGATGTGTATTTTGAAAAAGAGAATCTGCATTCCATCAGTCCAGAAGGAGAACTTCTGCTTACCCTTATGGCGGCATTTGCCGAGTCTGAGTCGGTATCAATGTCTGAGAACATTTCGTGGGGATTCCGCAAAAGGTATGCCGAGGGTGACCTGCGGAGCCTTCCCATACACAACCTCTATGGCTTTGACAGAAATGCCGAGGGCGAGGTTGTTATTTTTGAGAAAGAAGCCAAGATTGTACGCAGAATATATGATGAGTTTCTGGCGGGGCAAAACACTCAGTTCATCTCAGATATGCTCAACGCGGATGGGGTTCCCGCACGCCATAAGGGTGCTGTCTGGTACAACAAGACAGTAATCAACATTTTGCAGAATGAGAAATATTGCGGGGATGTACTTTTCCAGAAGACATTCAGTCAGGGACCGTTGTCCAAGTGTGTTAAGAACCGTGGAGAGCTTCCTCAATACTGGCTGGACGATGCCCTTCCCGCGATCATCGATAAAAAGCTATGGCGGGTCACGCAGTATGAGTATCGGCGCAGAGCCAAGAAAACTATGGTTCGCCAATGCCCTGAATATCCTTTCGTCGGCAGATTCTACTGCGGTCTATGCGGAAGACCCGTCATCCAATACTCCAGTCGTGGCACAGGCGGGATAATGAATACCTGTTGGCGATGTGCCACGAAGATATCCCGTTACAGGCAAGCAGACGATATTATTCATGAAGATGCGCGTGTTCCTCTCGGCAGGCCGGAGCAAGTGTTCACGCAGGCGTGGAATCTGATCATGAGCAAAAAGCCAATGTACATTGCAAGGGTGAAAAAGGTCGCGGAAACGGATGAGAGCGAACTGACCCGTTACCACGCATCCGAGATGCTCCGTCTAATGGACGAGATGGGCAAAATTACAGAATTCGATTATATGCTCTCTATTAAGGTCCTCGACCGCATGGAACTGCAGCTGGTGGGAAAACTGACCGTGATTTTTCTTTCCGGGATACGCATTACAATATAAGCGTAATATCAAAATTCTTCTTCGCTGAGACACATGCCGGAACACAATGCATTTTCTTCCTTTTTGTTGAAATGCGTGCTATAATCGAAAAAAAGAAAATGGGGTGTCCTATGCACAGTTTTGCAGAGCAGTTTGCCGGTTTTTGTGAGAAGAACCTGGATTTGAAACTCACTGGTTATTACAATTATGAATCCTTGTCTGCCTGCATTATTGACTGTGTGTATTCTTTAAGAGCAGTATATATCACAACAACAGTCCCCGTTGTAGAGAGATACGCAAAAGCATATATGAACGGTAACAGACAAGCCGCCGGAGATACTATATCGATGCTGATTGGCAATATCGAAAAAGTTGGTGGCCCATCTGCTTTCGCAGATAAGATTCTGAAAAACCATCAGAAGATTGGCGGAAAAGGTGCAGTTCCCAAAGGCGAGGTCTGCTACCAACTGGCTCGATACCTGAAATACTTACATATCGAAACAATAGAGGACTTCAGAAATTTTGAGTGTCAAGAACTTCTTGAAATTGTAATTCGGTCAGTAAAGGGAATGGGAGATGCGGGGACAAATTATCTATTTATGCTTGCCGGCGATCCAGACCGATGCAAACCAGATGTCCATATCCATCATTGTGTAAAAGATGCCTGCGGACGAGATGTCACCAATGAAGAGTGCCAGGATTTATTCACAGACGCAGTTTCAATACTCAAGGGTAGACACCCCGGGCTGACCGTTCGAGGCCTTGACAGCATCATTTGGAATAAGTACTCTCAAAAATAAAGAGATTGACTATTTTTCTCAAATTATTGCGATACGCAAGGTGAAAACAGAATGTGTGGAGGCGAATTGGATGATTGAGAATAGAAACGGCAAGGTTGCTGATGCAGCGGGCAAAGCTGCGGAAACAGCAAAAAAGGCAGTAATTATTACTAAGGATTCTGTTGTTAACGATCTTGACCAAAACAGCATACATGTTATAATAAATTAAGGAGAATAATGGAATCCGCTAGAAAAATCTGAGGGAGGCTTTCATATGGAACAAAAAAGCAATGTCAAATCCAAACAACAACTTGTTATTTTTTCGATTTTGCTTGTTGTCGGTCTTGCTTCACTAATCTTTTCAGCTGTTTCATATTTTCAATTTCGCTCAGAAACTGCCAACTACGCTACTGTAGAAGGCAGGGTGGTCAGCCATCAACAAAAGACCGGACAGAAAAGCGATGGTTCGCAGATCACCCGTTTTGTCGAAGTTGTCGAATATCAGGTCAATGGAACCATTTATCAAGTTGTTTCGTCTGTTGAGAAGACCAGCCCTGCGGCAATCGGAACCGCTATGTCAGTCAAATACGATCCATCCAACCCTGACAGGGCGGTCATTGCAGTGGCGGCCAGTCAGACTACCTTAATTTCTGGTGGGTTTGGCATCTTCATGATCGTGGTTTCGTTTCTGGTTGTTTTTCAAAAAAGTAAAAGCAAAAACACCTCAAACCTTAGATGACTTGTTCTAAGTAAAAAGGCAGGTGGCACAAAAGCCCCGAATCGTAGGATATGATAGAATAAAAACAGCAGCATAAAGCTAGCGAAGCGTACATCTTTGGATGGACGCTTTTTTACACCTGTTTTCGAAGGTATTTGTATCATTATCATAGGCACACTCGGCTTATAAAGCAGTCCCCACACACAGGCTTGGCTACAAAATATGGGCTGATTTCAGCCGATTTATGAACCAAATTTCATAGTTACACTCCGCTGCCGGGGTGACGGTCTGCTCCCACCTCCGGGCGAATCGGTATAAACGGTTTGCCCGGATTCTTGTATCCACACAATCTTTTACCGCCGATGCCCGAAGCGCAGAAGAGCCCAAAAAACGCCGTAAACACGGCACTTTCAGCGATTTGAATACCCCTGTGTGATTTTGAATACCCCTACCTCAAATTTGAATACCCTAACCGAGGAATAATAAAATTGTATTGACGCTTTGGTCACAGCACAGAAACGGTTTACATCTAATTTTTTGACAAAAGAACTTCGTGTCAATAACGGAGAGGTACCACAATATTATGTTGAAGGCTCACATGAGGCAATTATCGCCACGGAGGAATTTGAAGCGGTACAGGAAGAAATGGCACGGCGCAAAGAACTCGGCAGGGCTTACAGTGACAAAGCTTTTCACAGCAAAATCATCTGCGGTGACTGCGGTGGATTTTATGGCCGCAAGGTCTGGCATTCCACGGACGAGTACCGCAGCGTGATATTCCAGTGCAATCAGTAATTCAAAAATGCGGAAAAGTGCAGAACGCCGAAACTGACCGAGGACGAAATCAAGCAGCGTTTCCTCACTGCCTATAATGAACTGATGGGCAATCGTGCCACTGTACTTGCGGATTGTGAGCTTATCCGGCAAACACTCTGTGACACCACGGAAATTAATGCCGAGATGAAGCGGGAGCACGATGAGATGACGGTCTTATCTGAACTCATGCAGGCGCATATTAAAAAGAACGCTTCAGTAGCCCAGTCACAGGAAGCCTACGCACGGGAAGCCGGGCATATCGAAAAACGCTACAATGCCGCTTTGGAGCATTACAACGCCTTTGAAACGGAAAAGGACAAGCGAATTCGTAAAGGCAAGGAACTGAAAGCCTTTATAGTGATGCTGAAACAGCAGCCTTTGGTAGTTACCGAATGGAACGAGCGCATTTGGATAACATTCCTCGATACGGCTACGGTTCAACGGGATGGCAGGATTGTGTTCCGATTCAAGAGCGGTAGAAAGATAATTGTCTAAGCAAAATATGTTAATCAAAAAAATCCGCAGTCATATAGAAGTTTTCAAACGGTCTGTAGCCCCTGTAATACATCGCTGCATATAACTTTTAGTGGTGGTGCCCTTCAGCATCCTCCGCAATTTCTTTTGTTTCGTGAATGGTTCCAAAGGGATGCTGTGGGGGTGCATAGATGGAATATACTTTCAAGGGCCTGTTTCCTATGTTAATAAGATTGTGCCATGTACCCGCAGGAATGACGATGGCATAATTCTCGTTCACCTTTCTCTGAATATTCAAGTTCTCTTTATAGCTGCCCATTTTAACAAGACCACACCCGCTCTCAACCCGTATAAACTGATCAAGATTTGAATGCATCTCCAGCCCGATATCGCCGCCGACCCGTATGCTCATTAATGTAACCTGAAGATGCTGCCCTGTCCACAAGGCAGTTCGATAATTGGTATTTGATTTGGCAAAGTGGTCTATGTTTACGATTAAAGGCTCCGGGCCATAATCGCGTATCTGTCCGTTGGATTGACATCTGTTCACTGTAGCTGCTCCTTTCATATTGTATTCTCCTTATACTATATGAATTTCCCCAGCATCTGTGTCAATTCTTATTTAGAAGCGGGTACTATAATACCCCTAAGTCACAGGGACGGCAGGATTGTATTTCGATTCAAGAGTGGAAATATAATCTCCATATGAGATAGTCAGTATTTTAGCGCGTATAGACAGGATGGCATAATTTGACTTAACAGTTATCAAGCTCCGACTTTAAGACGGCGATTTTCGCTTCGATCATCCTAATGACGGAGATGAATTCATCGTCCGATTTGCCGGTCGGATCGACCAGCCCCCAATCCTCGCGACGTTTGCATGGAAGATATGGGCATTCCACATTGCAGCCCATTGTTACGACCACATCAATTGGCGGAAGATCCTCAAGTAATTTGGATCGCTGAGTTGCCTCCATATCAATTCCGTACATTTGTTTCATGAGTCTTACCGCATCTTGATTAATTTGCGGCTTTGTTTCAGTTCCTGCTGAATAGCTTTCAAAAATAGCGCTTGCCAAATGCTTACAAAGCGCTTCCGCAATCTGGCTTCGGCAGGAATTGTGGACACAGATAAATGCTACTTTAGGTTTGCTCATACTGTATCCACTCTTAGGAACGGACTTTTTGCAGAATCTTCACGACCTCCTCGGCTTTCAAAACCTTACCGTAGGAAACCACTTTTCCGTCTATAACGAGGGCAGGTGTGGTCATTACTCCATAGGCCGCGATTTGTGAGAAGTCGGTCACATGGTCAACCGTTATATCCATGCCGAGCTGCTGAAGTGCTGATTTTGTAGCCGCTTCAAGCTGATTGCATTTTGCACATCCGCTTCCAAGTATTTTTACACTTGCACCCTCAGTTTTTGCACACTCTGCCTTGGCCATATTTTCTGCATCGCAGTTTCCTCCACAACAACAGGGGGTTTTTTCTTCCCTTTTCTTTCCGAACAGTGACATATTCATTACACTCCTTTATAAGTTGGTGTTATTGTTTAGCTGCAGCTGCCCCCGCAGGAGCAGCTGGACTTGCTTTTCTTTCCTTCATAAAAAGACCTCAAATTCTCCGGAAGATCATATCCGCCGCAGGAGCAGCCAGGTTCAGACTGCCCAAATACCGCAAGAAGGACAGATTCCGCAAGCATTTCTTTTGGTGGCACTTCATAGTTTTCTCCATTGTATTCGAATACCCGGCAGTCAACATCAGACCCGCTGATATCACTGCAACAGCCACAGCTATTTTCGGCAATAGATTGGCAGATATCCTGGCCGTTCACACGGATTGTAGGAGAGGAAAGAAACTGATATCTCTCCGCAATTTCCGCCGTTTCCATCTCAACTTTTTTGTATTCAACTTCGTAACCGGCGAGCTTCAGGGCAGGAGTAAGCGTCAACATAACCTCGTCAAGAACGCTATCAGTTCCGATGCAGCGGTCACAGGTCTGGAGATCAAGATAGAGATACTCAATAACAACCTTCTTTTCAGGAGTTGTTTCACCTCCGCAGGAACAGCACGGTTCGTCTGCTGTTTGTTCTCCCTGCGGCGGCGTCCAGCCGGAGTCCTCACCCACGTAGGTGATTGCGCCTTCCGGGCATAGGTTGCCACAGCCGTGGCAATGGTCAACGCATGCTTCTGGGTTTTTAACAACGGGGGAAGGTGCCTTTGCCGGATCGTATACGCCATGGAGGCACTTCGCTACGCAGATGCCGCAGTCTACACAAATAAGATAATCAATAACAGGATACCAGATCTTTGCCATAAGTTCTGTCCTCCTATACTATCAGCGCCTGTAAAGCGTTGAATAAATACCCAACAATAATAATTCCAGCTGTACATAAAGCAATGAACAAAGCAAGCAGCTTCGGTTTGACTGCCTTGCGGAGCATAATCATAGATGGTAAGGACAATGTAGTAACCCCCATCATAAATGACAATACCGTGCCCAGCTGTGCTCCTTTAACCAGCAAGGCTTCCGCAATCGGAATCGTTCCAAAGATATCAGCATACATTGGCACGCCAATCAATGTCGCGAGTATTACACCGAAGGGGTTATCACTTCCGAGCAGGGACACAACCCATTCCTCAGGAATCCAGTTATGAATCGCTGCGCCAATACCAACACCGATAAGGATATACGGTAATACTTTTTTGAAGGTTGAGAGCGTTTGCTCTTTGGCATATACAATACGGTCTTTCTTTGTCAGCTCCGGTGATTCAATATCAACACTACCGGCCGATAAGATAAAGCTTTCCACATGTTTTTCCATGTGCATTTTCTCGATAATGGTACCACCGACCACGGCTATTATAAGTCCGAATATGACATATAAGATAGCTACCTTTGCGCCAAAGATACTCATCAAAAGGACAAGGGAGCCAAGGTCTACCATCGGCGAAGAGATAAGGAACGAAAAGGTCACCCCCAAAGGCAGACCTGCAGATGTAAAACCTATGAAAAGCGGTATTGATGAACATGAACAGAACGGTGTCACCGTCCCGAGCAGCGCAGCTGCCGAGTTCGCCCCAATCCCATGAAAACGCCCCAATATCTTCTTGCTTCGCTCAGGAGGAAAATAACTCTGAATATAGCTGATAATAAAAATTAGGAAGCATAAAAGAAGTATAATTTTTATAACATCATAAACAAAAAACTGAATGCTCCCAACCCAGCGGTTGTTTAGGTCCAGTCCCATGGCCGACAAACCGTTGCCAATGATACTATTCAACCACTTCATTCCAAGTATTTGGCCTTGAAAGAAATCCCAGATTGCTTTTAATACCTGCACACCAATGAACCTCACTTTCAAAATAGGACAATCATATCAACAAATCTTGATGTATTGTGCCTGTTAAAAGCCATCCTTCAGATGGCTTTTATCTTTCGCAACAATTACCTTCTTCTCTAACCAAGTCCGGCGTTGTCAGCTCCTTTAGCAGCCTGACAGCATAAGCGCTACCCTTTTCACTAATTTTGTAATGCGTCCATTTACCTTCTTGGCGGCTTTCTACAATGCCCGACTCAACCAAAATCTTCATGTGGTAGGAAAGCCCTGATTGCCCCAAATCCAACTGTTCCAACAAAACGCAGGCACACTTTTCGCCACTGCATAGTAGTTCAAGTATTCGCAAGCGTTTTTCATCGCAAAACGCTTTAAAAACTTTAGCATGTTCCTCATAAACGGTTGCCAACTCATCACCTCATATCAAAAATATTCGATATATCATTATTATATGCGTCAAATCAAGTTTTGTCAATGCAGTGAAAGCATTTTCATGAGACAAAGAGAGCACCTTAACGCTATTGTGTTTCGGTTAAAAGAGTGGAACAGAATTAATGTGGTAATATATTTTTTTCAATCCGGTAAACCATTGCACCTGTATTATGTAGAAAAAGGTTGCCGCCTTAGATATTATTATTTATACAAAAAATCTGTTTAACAGTGTAATAGAGACAGAGCTAAATTCTATCAACCCGTCTTCTCTCATTTTAGCAAGTTCTCTGGACAGAGAGGTCCTTTGAACGCCGATTCTTTCAGCTAACGCCTTTTTTGTCACGCTTAGCTTAATGGTAGTCGAGTTCTGCTTTTTGCGCTCATAATTCAAGTAGCTTATTATGCTTTCACGGATTGTCCTATTCACATAGTGCTTGATCCTGTCCCCGAGGATTACCGTGTGGTCGGATACATACTCAAGGTAGCTCCTCAAAAACTCGTGATTATCCGAAAACAATTGGAACAGCCGTTCCTTATTTATCTCCAAAATTAATGTAGCTTCTTTGGCCGTGACGGTCATCGGATAATACGGATTTTTTGAAAACATCAAGTTGCCTCCAAGAACATCGCCGCTTAAAAATTCCGCTATTGTCATGAGATTTCCGGACTCGTCAATGCGCTCAATAACCACTTTCCCCGCGAGAATAATCTCGAGTTTTGAGCAGACTTCCCCAACAAAATGGACAATATTATTTTTCCCATACCGGGTGGTTTTACAACTTCCTTCAGTCAAGTACGACTCGATTTCTTGAAGTTTTAATGATTTTACAAGGTCAGCCTGTTGAATTAATTCTAAATATTTTTTCATAACGATCTCCCGAGGTGTTACATTGGTAACACCTTTTTATTCATTTTATCATTATAATGAGGATATATCAATAGGAGGCGGACTTACTATGAAATACATAACTAACATCATTCGTATATTATTTCTCGCTCTTTTTATCGTTCTGCTGGCAAATGGGAAAGTAATGCTTTGGCTTGCGTTGTTTGGAGTAAGCCTGGTTGCCGCACTTATCTTCGGCAGGGTTTACTGTGGGTATGTTTGCCCAATGAATACTCTGATGCTTCCCGTTGAGTGGCTGTCAAAAAAATTGAAACTCCAAACATCGAAAGCTCCCAAGTGGCTGAAAAATGGATATTTCACATGGATAGCCTTAGGCGTCAGCGTAGCGGTTATGATTTTATCAAAACGACTGTTGCAAATTAATCTGCCGCTTTTGCCTTTTTGGCTGGTTTTATCGGTCCTGGTCACACTAAGATATAAACCGGAGGTATTCCATAACCTTATCTGCCCATTTGGCGCTCTGCAAAGGGTCTTTGGCCGCTTTGCGAGACTTTCTGAAAAGGTTGATAAGGATGCCTGTATCGGCTGTAAGTTATGTGAAAAAGACTGTCCCTCCCATGCTATCGTTGTTTCTTCTGAGGATAAAAAAGCTGATATAAACACCGCATTGTGTCTTCAATGCACAAATTGTCGGCAGGTTTGCCCTAAAAGTGCCATTCACTACGGTAAGAACGTATGATAAGACATTGTTTGTTGCAATTACAACAGACCATGGTAGCTCGCTATGATATAATAGAGATCACTGCACAGAATATAAAAATAGGAGGTATACCGCAATGGTTGAAAAGATATTTAAATTATCAAGAGATGATAAAAAGGCTGTAGAGAAAGTCATATTCGATGAAAACGTACACTATTTGCATATGGTATTTAACAAAAACGAAGGATTGCCCGAGCATCTTTCTAATTCAAACATATACATGACCGTAGTTCGCGGAATGCTCTCAATCAGCTTGAACGATCAGGATATACACGAATACGAAGCCGGTACGCTTCTAAAGATTCCATTCCAAACCAAAATGAATGTAAAAAATTTGCACGATGGGACCTTGGAGTTAATTGTTGTGAAGGCGCCTGCTCCAAAAAACTAAGGAAAAGAATTTGAAGCATGATAAAATCACAAGTTATGTACTCTCGGCACACAGAACGGGCGGATAACGACGAGGGTGTTCACCCAGCAAACGGAGGTCACACAAAGCAAACGGAAATAGCCAAGGGTGTTCACTCAACAAACGGGAACAAGGCAACCGGGTGCATTTTGTATCAAACTCGTGTCCTTTGCCAAAAAAGAAAGGCGTCCTTCGGGGCGCCTTTCTTTTTTTAGGTTTCGCGCTTCGCGGGCGCTCCGCCCCAAGAGATTGAAACTCCCCGGGCGGATTCGTATAACGCTTACTGAAGCCCCAAATCGGTTAAAATCTCATCCCACGGGATATCCCCTTCCGTTACCGGCGGATGCAGGCCGAACGCGTTTTCCGCGTGGGTGGTCCATGTGTCCCCCTCCTGCGTCATGCCGACTTCGTTTTGGTTATACCGGAGCACCTGCATTTTGGGGTAATTCGCGGCCAATGTAAGTATCGAGTCCGGATCCATATTCGTCGTTGCCGCGTCCGTTTCGACGAACGGGCGGATGTCTCCGCCGTTAAAAATCCATTCGCCGGAGGATATGGAGCTGAGGTGGTACGCCTCCGTATCCGAACAAACCGCCATGACGAGGCCATCCGTCGACGGGTATCCCATCGCGTTATTTGCGGTGGCCTGCGCGGGATCCATGATAAAATCGGCGGGCAGCGAGCCGGTATCAAACGTCACCCGAAACTCGCAGATCATCTGGCCGCTATAATTCTCGTAACTCCCCGTGCCGTCCGAAATAAAAACTTTAAAGGCGCCGGTGCTTTTTCCGTCATCCAAGAGAAAGCTTTTTTCATAGGGAAGCAGGGCCGCCAGCGACTGGGGAGACGTGCCTTGATTTACGGCGGCCGTATCCGTTGTGACCGTAAACGTCACCGTCGCGTCGGGCGTCGTTTTATCGTCTATATAGAATTCGACCCGATACTCGCCCTCCGGCCACGGCCCGTCGTTCGTAATGTCGCTGAACACATAGACGTCCGTCTCGTTTTCGCCGCTGTCCATGACGTATTCCGCGATCAGCACGTCTTGCGGGAGATATTTCCATACGAATCTGACCCGCGTATGGATCGGGGCGTTGCGCAGCTCGGCGACGGCGACGAGTTCGGGCGCGTCGGGCGCATACGAGGCCACCTCGTCGACCGGCGCCCCGTTCGCGTCCATCGCGGTGGTCATATGCGCGTTTTTAAGCCCCGCCGACGTAAAGCTCAAATCGCCCTCCGCAAACATCGTCAAGGAGATCAGCAGCAGAAAGCTCGTGATGATCCATAAAATCAGGTGCAGGAGGCAGCCTTTTTTGCGAAGCAGCCGCTGGATTAGGAAAGCGGCCGCGTACAGGCCGAGGCAGACCGCCCAGCCGACCGGGGTCGCTTTTGCCGCCACAAGCGCCACGAGAAGGGCGATTCCCAGCAGGATGAAGCCGATCAGGCCGAAAATCCCGCCTTTTTTGCCTCTTTTTTTCGGCGCGGCGGCGTAAAACGCCCCCTGCGGATTGCCGTATTGCGGCGGCGCGGGTTCATAAGACGGCCGGCTCTGCGCGGGCGGAGCCGGCGGCGGGGCGGGCGTCTGCGGCGTCGCGCCGCCGACCGGGTTCCCGCATTTATCGCAAAATTTTGCGCCGTCAGCCAAGGGCATCCCGCAGTTGGAGCAATAGCCGCCCCCGGAGTTCGCGGTCTGCGCGTATGCCTGCGTTTGGCCGGGCGTCGGCGCGGACGCCGGCGCGTACCCGGCCGGATACATGGCTTTATTCTTATTGATTACCGTCTTAAACTTCCAGCCGTAACGCTTCGCCGTTTCTTTGACCGCTTTCGGAATGGCCCCCAAATCGAGCGTATATTCATACGCCTTGCCGTCTGGCCCGTATTGGACGCTTTTTACCTTGCGAAACAGGGTCGTCCCGCTTTGGAAGGAGGCGCCGCTGTCCTCGCCAAAGGAGAAGCCATGGCCGATCTCCGTCGTCTTTTCGTACATATAAACGGTGTTATCCCGCTCATTTGCGAAAACCGCCGCTTCGTAACCGATCTTTTTGTCGCCCGTGCTCCAGCCCGCGTCCAGAAACTCCGTGTGAATCGCAAGATCCGTGCCGTTTCCAACCTGCGCCGGTATTCCTAAAGAGGACAGCTTCGCGCCAATTTCGGTAAGAATTTGCTGCGTCATCATTACCCCCGCTTTCTGAAGCGAATCCGCTAAATTTTTGTGAGCCGTAGAAAGAATCTTTCATTTTATGCTATCATGTTTCGTCATAAGGGGAATCACCCGTTTGGGTGATGCGGTCAAAAAATGTCGTAAAACGGCATCTTGTCCGCCGCGTCCGCATTTGCCGAGATCCTCAAAAAAGGTGATGAAATCACTGATTTCATCACCTTTTTGAGGATTCTTCCGCCTTGGCGGAGAGAAGATTTTCCCCCGCGTCAGGCCAGCCCTTGGACGGCGGTGAAGATCTCCGAGATCCGGTACCAAGTCGGGTAATTCACCTCCCCCGTCACGGGCAGGCCGAAGACCTGCTGAAAGACCCGGACGGAAGCGGCCGTGCTCTCCCCGAAGGCGCCGTCCACCACCAGCTTCGGGATCAGCGGATAGTTTTGGGAGATGGCGTTGAGCTGCTGCTGGATGACCTTGACGTACTCGCCGGCGGAGCCGACTTTGAGCACCACGCCGGGGAAGGAGATCGGGATGCCCTCGACTTTTTCCGCCTCTTTGAGCACGATGTCGTAGCCATAGTAATTTTTGAGGATTTGCAGGGCCGTGTATCCCCTTTCGCCCAGATCCTTGGAGCCCCACTGGCTGAGCCAGCCCGCGCGGTTGACCTCGATGCCGTCGTTATACTGGGTAAAAAGGGGCTGGACGATGTTTTGCCGGGAGATGTAGCGCGTAAACGTCTCGTCCACAACCTCGGAGATCTCCTGATAGATGTTTCTGCCGTAGGTGAACGACTGGTCGTAGGCGGTGGAGTTGGTGATCGTGAAATCGAAGCCCTTGCTCCGGTACCACTCGGTGTAGACCCGGCTCATCGTGAAGGAGAGGATGGCTAAGATGTTGGCCCGGAGCGTCTCCTTCGGCCAAGTGGTGTAGATCTCGCTGCTGGCCACGTTTTTGATGTAATCTTTAAACGTCACCGTATAGTTGGGGGCCGAGGCGTCCTCCGGCCGGCCGGCGTGCACCACAACAAGGCCGGGCACCACCGGCCGCGGCAGAACCACCAAGCCTTGGGGAAACGGCAGCTTTTTGACCTCCTCCTCGGGAATTTTGGGCGGAAAATCCCCCCAGAGCACCGGGTACGGAATCAAGATATTGCTGGGCAGTGGCCTCAATATGACGTTCTGGAGCGCCGTGCTGGCCGGATAGAGCTGCACGTTGTCGATGGAGGCCTCCTCAAACCCGGGGACGGTGACTTTGACGTTATACTGATTGAACGGCCTCGGGCGGTCGTGCTGCATGGAATTCTCGAGCGGCGGCGTCGTAAGGGCGACGGCCGGGATCTGGCCGTTTTCGTCCGTTCTGGCCTCCTCCAGCACCGCGCCGGTATCCGGGTCGATCACCCGGACCAGCGCGTTTTCCGCCGGACTCCCCACCGAATCGAGATACGCGTTGACCCGCAGCAGCCCGTATCCGCCCGAAGTGTTTTGTACGGGAGCCGTGTTGTTTCCATTCATAGAGGGTTTCTCCTATCCGTCACGTGTCAAATTCTAACGGAGAATCGTCTCCGTGAGCGACGAAAACGTATTGAACAAATTTAGCTTCCCATATCCCCATTTGATGTTGGGATACTGGATATTTTCCGACCGCGTGGCTCCGCTGATTAACAGGCTTTTGATGAAATCCCCGTCCATGGCCGGGATGTTTCCCTGAATGATGCCCCACTCCAACAGCAGCGCGGCCGCGCCGGCCGTGACCGCGGCCGCCACGCTGGTGCCGGTCATGGTGCCGCGGCCCGTCGGGTAAATCCCCTGCACATCGACGCCGGGCGCCACAAAATCGGGCGCCATCCGGGGGAGCCTCGTCGGGCCCCATGAGGAGGAAATATAGAGGCTGCTGTCGTTGACGTTGTACGCCCCGACGGTCATGGCCCGCAGGGAGCTCGCCGGAAACACGATCGTGTATTCCGGGACGGGTCTTAAAAATTCGACCGTCTCGTCGACCTGTCCCGTGATGGGCAGCCACGCGTAGTACTCGCCGCTGATCACGGAATCCCCGAACAGCGTGACGTCCCAGATCCCCTCCGTGGCGTTTTTAAACCCCACCACGATCTCGTTATTCGCGTTTTTATAATAGCTGATAAAAACCGTGGTGTTTTCAAGAAGCAGTTTCTCCGAGTACTCGAACCCCGCGCGGAAGGAGGCTCTGGTGATGACCTCGCCGACCGGGGACGTGATGGCCACCGAGATTTTATCGAACGCGTTGCAGAAGGTAAATAACGAAAAGGAGGTGTCCTGTCTCCCCACCTTGATGCTGATGATGTCGGTGCCGCCGGTCGATTCGATTTTGCCTTGGGTGTGGTGCTTGGCGTTGGCCTCGTTGCCCGCCGCCGTGACGATCGCAAACCCGGCCGCCTGAGAGACATAGGAAATATAGTCCTCAAACAGCGTGTTTCCGTCCCTCGCCGTGGAATTGGCGCCCATGCCGATGCAGACGACCGCGGGCTGGTTACGCTCCAGCGCCTGCGTTAGGATGTATCGGATCCCCATCAGGAAGTCGGAGGATTCGTACAAATGGGGGTTATCGGGCGGCAACAGATAACGGTTGATGTAGTACTCTCTGGCGCGGCGCAGTTTTACCGCGACGATGCTGGATTTCGGCGCGGCGCCGATATACTCCCCCGGCTCGTTGCTGCCCGCCACCGAGGCGAGAAAGGTGCCGTGCCCGTCCTCGTCGACGGAGGGCACGACGCTGCGGGGATTGTCGGACTGAAGCGCCTGATTGATCTGCTCCGCGCTGTAGGTGGAACCATAGTGGAGCCCCTCCGCCCTTTCGCCGTCAATCGTCTGATCCCAGATGCTGAGGATCTTGGTGCTCCCGTCCTCGAATTTGAACGCGTTTTGGGTATAATCGATCCCCGTGTCGACAAACCCGATGATGACCCCTCTTCCGGTGAGATTCAAAAAGGGCTGATTCAGCACCCTTGTGATCCCGGAGGCGTCGTTGCTCTGGCTGTCCAGCGGGGACATGATCTTGGGATAAAAAGAGACGAAATCCTTGCCCATATCTTCAAATATGCTCTGGAGATACTTGACGTTGACATAGGAGACAACATAGTGCGTCGTCAACTCCGTCCCCACATGGATGTAAGGTCTCGCCGCCGCATAATCCCTGAAACGCTGCGTATTCAGCGACTGAAAATCCACCGTGGTGGGCAATCTGATAAATTCGCTCAGCGGGAGGTCGTCCTCGTTTATATTTATAGCCATATATTACTTATTCCCCACTTGTATTGTTCCAAAAATGTCATCGTATTGTTGAGACAGAGCGTGCCGTACCCGGACGTAGGGTTGGGGTAAACGACATTTGCCTGCCTGCTGGCCCCCAATCTGAGAAAAGCCCTGACCCGCTCGCCGTATAGAAAAGGATCGTTGTTTTCGATGATTCCCCACTGCATCATCAGGGCGACGGAGCCGGTCACAAAAGGCGCCGCCATGCTGGTGCCGGTGAAGGCGTCGTAGCCTCCGCCCACACGGGTGGTTAAAATCCCCACCGCCGGGGCCGCAAGATCGGGGCTGGGCAGCGCCATGTTGGAGTTGCCTCTGCCGGAAAACTCGGCGATGTTGCCCACCCGGTCGTTGTATCCGGCCACCGTGATCATTTTGTCGGCGGTGGAGGGGATCGTCAAGGTGTCCTCGGCGACCGGATTGGAAAAATACGTCTCCGTAGTGACCTGCTCCGTGGTCGGCAGCCACATCCGAAAGTTTCCGTCCACCACCCTGCCGGAGATGATCCGCATCCTCCATGTGCCGGGGGCGATGGTGCCGATTGTGGCCCGGACCTGAAAGAAAATCTCCTGATTGATGGAGTAGTGGCTGGGCTGGCCGTAGATCACGGTGAGCACCAGATTTCCCACGCGGACATTTCTGACCTGATCGCTGATGCTGATGATGCCGGAGGATTCCCCGGTCGGGAAAAGGATCTCCACCGCGAAACTGTCCGAGAAGTTTTTCCAGAAGGAGATATAGTACTCCTCGATTCCCGGGGCGGTAAAATAATTGATCTCCTGCACTTGGTTGGGGGCGATCCGCCCCCGGTAATGATGCCCCGCCGCGCCCTCGTTCCCGGTCGGGATCACGATGGAGGTCTTCCATTCGTCGCTCATGGTGGTGAGGTAGGTCTCGAACAGGCTGTCCCCGCGGTGGGAGCCGTTGTTCATGCCGAAGCTCATATTGATGACGACCGGCATGTGCCGCTCCCTTGCCCGGTCGATCACGTATTTGATCGCGCGCATCAGCTCGGTGGTTCTGGAGAACGCCTGATATCCCCGGATGCCCACCTTGACGATGATCAGCGACGATTCGGTCGCGATCCCCATGTTTTGGCCGTTGCTCCCCCTGCCGTTGCCGGCCGCGATCCCCGCCACGGCCGTCCCGTGGCCGTTGGTGTCCATGAAATTGATGACGTCCAGCGGATTCGGGCTGCGCAGCGCCTCGTTGATCTGCTCTTGGGTATATTCCGCTCCCGCGGCAAACCCGGCCGGCGGCGTCCCCTCCCCGCTCTGGTCCCAGATATAGAGGATCCGGGTGGTCCCGTCCGCGTTGCGGAAATCCGGGTGGGTGTAGTCGATGCCGGAGTCGATGATCGCCACGATGACCCCCGCGCCGGACAGGTTGTAGCCCCCGCGGTTTTGGACCGTGGGGATGCAGGACGAGGCCAGATTGGAAGGCGCCGCGATGTAGAGGCTTTTGGGGAGCTCCAGATGCTCGATCTGCGGATAGGAATAGAGATTGACGATTCTGTCTCTGTCGATGGTGACGATCGCGTAGCCCGGGGACAGGATCTCCACCTCGGCCTGCAAATCCCGCGCGATCTGGCCGATATCCCCGTGATATTTGGCGATCACTTCCGTCTCGTTCGCGTTCTCGCGGAACAGGTGCTGAAATCCGTTGTCCAAGATTTCCACCGTGGCGCGGGCTTTTCCGCCCGCCTGCGGCCCGCCGCGGTTGTAAGCGTTTCGCATCCGGATGTTCTTTCCGCCCCCTTTCTTAGAAATAGGTCACGATCCGTCCTTTTTCGATGGGATGGTAGTTCCACCGGTTGTGGATCAGGACATAGCCGATCAGCAGATTGCCCCACGTGCGTTTCATGTAGTACCAATATCCGTTTCCGTCGGTCAACCAGACAAAAACGATGACATTGAGACAGTTGGCGATGGTCTGCACATCCGCTTTCAACCGGCAGCGCGACTGCGCGGGCTGAAAGTTGAGCAGATGCTTTTGCGCCGCTGTGGCCGGGAATGTTTTTTTCAATAGAGACCCCCCTTCCCGGTTCATCGAAAGAAACTCCGCCGCAAATCACGCGGCCAAAGGCGCAAACGGCCGGTTTTTCTTAAACATTTATATGTCTTGGCTTTCCGAAGTATCACCTCCGGTTTCCAAAGTTCCGCAAATGAGCCGGTTTTTTCGCGCGCCACGGCAAAAAAAGCACGCCGGACGGCGTGCTTTTTTGTTATCGGTTATGAGGCGCCCCGCGGGGGTCACTTGTCCATCAGCTTATCCGCCTCGCTGAGCGGCATCGGGCGGTAGTAATAGAAGCCTTGGATATAATCGCATTTGAGCTTTCGCAGCAGCGCGATCTGCTCCTCGGTCTCGGCGCCCTCGCAGACGATGCTGAAATTGAGCCTGTGCCCCAGAGAGACGATGGAATCCAGTATCACCGCGCCCTTCTCGTTGTCCGCCATGAGCAGCAGCGAGCGGTCCAGCTTCAGGATGTCGATCGGGTAATTCTTCAGATCGGAATACGAGGTGCTCCCGGAGCCGAAATCGTCGAGGTAGATGCTGAAATTCATCCGGCGCAGGGCCTCTATATTCCGCTGCGCGGTCGCGTTATTTTCCTGCACCACGCTCTCGGTGATCTCGATGGCGATCTGTCTGGGATCGACCGTGTACCGGTTGAGGATCTCGATCAGCTTTTCCGCCAGCAGCGGGGAGGCGAAATCGAATCTCGAAAAGTTGCAGGAGATGACCATCTTCTTTTCGCCCCGGATATTCCGCTGCTGCTGCCAGCGGCAGACCCGCTCGAACAGGTACAGATCCAGATCCAAAATCGTGCCCTGCCCCTCGAAGAGCGAGATGAATTTATCCGGCTTCAAAAGCCCCTTGGTCGGGTGGTTCCACCGCACCAGCGCCTCGCAGCCGTAGATGCCGTCCTCGGAGAGGCTGACGTAGGGCTGCGCGTAGATGGCGAACTGCTCCGTACGGAACGCCTCGGAGGCCATGGAGATCAGCTGGTCCTGCTCCTGCATCTCGTTGAGGATGTCCTTGCCGCAGATCGCGTAGGACAGCTTGTGCTTGAGGGCGTATTTGTACGCCTCTTTGCAGTAATAGATGACGTTCTGGGCGAAGCGGTCCTCTTTTTGGATGGAATAGATGCCGGCGTGAATGCCGATCTCATAGTCCTTTGAAAACACCACCGGGTAGGCGTCGATCTTATCGAGCACCCGGGCCGCCCAAGTTTCCAGCTCCCCCTGAGAGGCCGTCTTCCGCGCGAGCACGAAAGACTCGTTCTCCATCCGGCAGAGCATCCCGCCGTCGCCCATGTTTCTCGCCAAGATATGGGCCATATATTTTAGGAAATGGTTGACCTCCTCGGTGCCGTAGCGGTCGTAGAGCTGTTTAAAATCCTCGCTGAAGTAGACGACGGAATACTCCGCCCGCTGGCTGTCCGTGAGCTGCCTGTCGTAATACAGGCAGAAATGGTCGAGATTCCAGACGCCGGTCAGATCGTCGAACAGCTCGGTATAGCGCTGCTCATGCATGAGCACGCGGTTTTTTCGCGCGAGCGCGGTGATGGACACGACCGCCGCAAGAAACACGGCGCCGATCAGGACCGCCGTCCAGCCAAGGTTTTCCCCCCGCCCGTTCTCGACCGCGTATCCCATCAGGATGCGGTTCATCTCGTCGCTGTGCAGGACCTCTTCGAGCGCCTCGTTGAAGCTTTGGATCAGCTCCGGGCTGGCGAGCCGCGTAAACGCGAAATAAGCGCTGCGGGATTCGCCCTCGGCCTCATAGGTAAGCCCCATGTCGCTTCTTTGCAGATCCAGACCGTCGAATTCGCCGTCGTCCTTGACCGCGGAGACGATCTCGACCTGCAAATTCTCGGCGAGCTCCCTCCTGCCGCCTCCCGCGGGGGGAGCGACGTATTGGAACTCGAGGCCCGTCCGCCTGCCGATCTCCTCCAAGAGATCCGGCATGATCCCGGCAAACGCGCCCGTTTCTTCGTCATAATATTCGATCGGCCCGCCGTCGCGGCAGCCCGCGACCAGAATCGGGGCGTCCGCCGCCGGGGATGCTTCTCCCACCCCGGACGTCCCCTCCGCGTAGGAGGGGAGCGCCGCCAGCAGTACGCAGGCAAAAGCGGCAACCGCAAATGGAGTCAGACGCCTCAGCATGGTTTTTCCTCCGGTATCCCGTATTTGTGGTAATTCATGGCCGGAAGCGGCTCCGGCACCCCCAAAAGAAAAAACGAAAAAAGAAAAGCCGGCCGCAAGGATGCCGAAATTCCGGGCATGGCCGGCGGCTCCCCGCGAACGACGTCCTGCGCGCGCTGCCTCCCGTCCCGGCCCCGATCGGATCGCCAGATCCGCTCGCTCACGTGGCCTCGGTACATAACAGGCGCTTCTCTTTTGAAAAATAAAGCGCTTTATCCGCGCGCTGATATAAGGTGGGGTAGGTGGAGCCGGGCGTCGCCACGGCGAAGCCCGCCGACACACGGGCGATCGGCTTTTCTTTTTTGCGCGCTTCCTCCTCGATCAGATCGTTGATCCTTTGGATGGTCGCAATCGCGAAGCCCTTGCTGTCCATGCCGTCAAGCCAGATCGAAAACTCGTCCCCGTGCAGGCGCGAAGCGATGTCGGAGGAGCGGATGCCCCGCTTGATCGCGTTGCCGATGATGACGAGCACGTCGTCCCCGATCATGTGGCCGTAGATGTCGTTGATCATCTTAAAACCGTCGACGTCGAGCATGGCAAAAATCCCGCGCTCCTTGCCGGACATCTTCTTGAGGCGCTGCGTCACCTCGATCTCAAACGCCGACTCGTTTTTCATGCCGGTCTTGGCGTCCGTCTCCGCCATCCGCTTCAGCTGCAGCTCCCGCTCATACTCCTCGTTGATGTCGATCGCCGAGATGATGATGGATTTGACGATCCCGCTGTCCGCGAAGATCGGCTTGAAAGAGACGCTGTTCCACCGGTAGGCGTCGCCGAATTTGATCCGCGCGAGCAGCACGCTGTTATAGCCGTCCTCGGTCGGCTTGGACAAAATATTCCAAAGGGAATCCGCGTCGTCCGGGTGCAGATATTTGTTGATGCTGTCCGCCGGATACACTTTTAACAGATCGGCCCGAAGATCCCTGCTTTTTAGGATCGTCATGGCCTCCTTCTCCGGGACGTACTCCGCGATTACGGATTCCTTGCTGACCTCCAGACACCGGCGGTAGCGGAACAGGCTGATCGCGTTCATGACGCGGTTATAGGACAGACGCACGGACTCGCTCTTGCTCACGATGTCCACGACGCCGTATTCAAAGCTTTTTTTCAGGATGTCGTTGTTGACTTCGTCGATGCACAAAATGACCGGGATCTTGTGCATCAGGCCGTTTTTCTTGATATAATCCATCACCGCGAAGCCGTCCTGTTTGGGCAAAAACAGGTCGAGGATCACGGCGATCAAACTCTCATGATGACGCTGCAGAATCTCGATGGCCTCTTCGCCATCCGTCGCCTCCAACAGGTCGAACTGACCCTGAAATGAGTTCTTAATCATCTCACGGGTCACTTCGGTGTTATCGGCGATCAGAATTTTCATCTTGTCATCCTGCATACAAAAACTCTTCTTTCATGAAGATCATTCCGGGTATTTCCCGATGGTTTCCTCGAAACGCTTATGCTCCGCAATCAGCTTTTCGAGGGCCTCCGGCACCCCGTCGAAGCCGCCGTGCCGGGTGGTCTCGACGATCGGGGTATTGAGATCAAAAAGCGGCTTTAGTCCAAGGTTGGCGTACACGCCCTTCAGCGCGTGGGAACGCTCGAAGCAGGCTTTGACATCCGCGGCCCCGCAGGCTTCGATCAGCGGGCGGAGGGAATCCTCCGGGACCGCTTTTCTCACCATCTTTATATAAAAATCCTCCATGTCCATGCAGTTATACAGACCGTCTTTGACATTGCACCCCAGCTCTTCCAGTTCGATCAACAACGGATGCTCCATAAAATTCCTCCTGCATTTCAACCCGAAATAATCCCGATTGCCTCTCCCGGGCGGATGGAATTTGCTCCGCCCTTTTGCATGATCATTCATACGGACCGCATAGGATTGCCCGACACTTTCTCGCGGGCGCCCGGAATGCCGCGGCATGAGCCGCGGCCGGCGGCCGGTCGGTTGGGCGCGGGGGCGCTCTCTCCCCGCCGCGGCCGGGGATCGTCCGCACAGAAAAGAGCCGAAAACGAAGCCCGGCGGTATGCCGGATCCGAATCGCCGGACGCGGCCGGCATGCTCATGCCGACGGCGCGGCTCCTTTCGCCTGTCAGGAATTCCCATGAAATTGCATTTTTAAAGAATTTCCCTCTCAATTTCTTATTCAGTGTATCACTCTAAGAATAGATTTACAAGAACAAGCTTGATGAAATTTTCGGTTTTGTAACAATTTATGAATCTCCGGCCGGTTTTTCTCTCTTTTTCCCCATACGGCGAAAAAATCGTCCCGTTTTGTTTTGGGATACGAAACCGGTTTCACTCCGCCGCCCGGGGGCTCCCCGCCGCGCGCCACGGGGACGGCCAAATTATAAGAGAAAAATAAATAAAATGCATTCCACGCGCGGGGGGCGGCCCGTTTGAGCACGCCGACGCCGTCGCGTCCGCGTCCTCGGAGACCGCGCGCGCCAAACAGAGTCAGAGTCTGTCGTCCATGCGGGGGCGCGCACCCTTGCGGGGAGCGCCCCCGCCGGAGTTTGGAGGGGGACGGACGGCGGGAGTTGCCCGCGCGGGATGCCGTGCGGCCCTCCTTTTCCCCCGAATTTTTCGTGGAAAAAGGGATGGCAAAACGGGCGGCAAACTTGGATAAAAAGCCGGATCCTGTACTTTTGGTCAGTTGTAATTTAGATAAGATACCAGTATAATAAAAATGGATAATTGGAAGTACCTTCCTGAAAAAGCGCGGGTCCGGCCCGGAAACGGCCCCCGAATCGGGGGCCCGGCGGCCGGAGCCCGTTTTGACCGCTCGATGCTTCAGGGGAGAAAAAAATTGGAACCGTTCGACAGCTACTTCGACCGAAAAAAAATAGGGACGCCCTTTCTCAGTTTTGAGGAGCAGATGCGCGACTGCCTGCGGCTCGTGGATCTCTACCTCGGCTTTGCCGCTCTCGCCGAGGGCGGGGCCGGCGGCAAGCCCTCCTTTTTTCACCTGCCGGGGACGGCCATCCGCCCCGAGCGGATCCCCGCTTCGCTCGAATTTTCTTATCTTCGCAACAGCGACCTTGGGCTGAAGCCGGAGTTTCGCCGGCAGATCGCGGACGGCTGGGCCTACCTCGAGAGCCGGATCGGGGATGCCTGCGAGGGGAGGCCGAACCCGCTCTCTTGGGTCTTCGGGAGCCTTTTTCGCGACCACTTCCGCCGCCTCTGCGTGCTCTTGGGCATGGCCGTGCTCGCGGACAGAAAGTATGAGCAGGTCTTCGCCCGGATGCAGGCCGGCCCCGCCGAGGCGCTGCCGACCCTCTCCCTCGCCTACGGCCTCTCCTCTTTGGAGGAGGCCCCCTCCCTGAGTGACTGCCTCGTCTTCCCGCATTCCGGCTACCGCTGGGACCTCTTCTTCATCGGCAGCGGCAGGGGGCTCTCCTGCTCCTTTCTGCTGCGGGAGAGCGTGTTTCACGCGTTCCTCGGCAGCCGCCTGCCCGACGCGTTTCTCTCCGAATTCACCGAGCTTTTCGACTGCCGCCGCGACGGGGACGACCTTGAGCCCGTCTTGATCCGGGAGGGGCTCCTTGACCGGATCTGCTCCGTCTGCTCCGCCTCCGGCGAGCAGGAGTATCCGGTGATCGCCGTCCTTTGCGGCGAGGAGGGCTCCGGGCGGCATTTTCTGGCCCGCCACGCCGCGCGCCGGATGGGCCTCGACCTGCTCTTTCTTGACCTCGACGCGATGGATGCGCTCCCGCCCGCGGATTACCGGGCCGCCTGCGTGGCCGTCGCCGCCGCCTGCTCCATCCACGGATTCGTCCCCGCGCTCTGCTGCGGGGACCCGGAGCCCGCGAGGAAGCCGGAGGAGATCCTCTCCGCGCTCGCGGAATTCGGCTTTTTGTTCGTATTTATGCTCGCGGGCGCGGACTTTCCGCTGCCGGAGAGCAGGGAGTTCTCCCCGGTTCTCTTCCCGGTCGGGCGGCTCACCCCGCCGGAATCGGAGACGCTGTGGAGCCACTACATCGGCCGCCTGCTCCGGGAGGAGGACGCCTACGCCCTCTCGACCCGCTACCGCATGACGCCCCGGCAGATCCGCGACGCCGTCCGCACCGCCCTCTTTGAGGCCGGGGACCGGCCGCTCACGGAGAGGGACATCGCCGCCGTCGTCCGGGCGAGCGACGTGAAGAACCGCACGCCGCACTGCCACAAGGTCAAGCCGTTTTATACCCTCGACGACATCATCCTGCCCGACCCCGTCCGTTTACAGGTCCTGCATATCATCGACCGGGTCGACAAACAATACGTCGTCAACAACCGGTGGGGGTTCGGCAAGAAATACGCCTATGGGAGGGGCGTGAGCATCCTGTTTTACGGCAGCCCGGGCACCGGAAAGACGATGTGCGCGCACGTCGTCGCGCAGGCGCTGGGGCTCGACCTGCTCAAGGTGGACCTCTCCTCCATTTTCAGCAAATACGTCGGCGAGACCGAGAAAAACCTGACCGAGGTCTTCCGCGAGGCCGAAAGCACCAACGCGATCCTGTTTTTCGACGAGGCGGATTCCCTCTTCTCCCAGCGCTCCACCGAGATGAGCGGCGCCAACGACAAATATTCCAACCTCGAGACCAACCACCTGCTCCAGAAGATGGAGGAATTCGGCGGCATCTGCATCCTCACCACCAACATGATGATGAATTTCGACCGGGCGTTTTACCGCCGCATCGAATATATGGTCAACATCCCCTTCCCGGAGCCCGCGACGAGGCTCCTGCTCTGGAAAAACGCCTTCCCGCCCGAGTGCCCGCTCGCGGAGGAAATCCCGTTTGAGGCGCTGGCCGAGGATCTCGAATACAGCCCCAGCCAGATCAAAATGGTGGCGCGCAACGCCGCCTACCTCGCGGCCTACGACGGCGCGGAGAAGATCACCGCCTTTTATATCGCGGAGGCGATCCGGCTCGATTTCGCCAAAAACGGCAAGGTCACGCCCCGCCTGCGCATCCTGTAAAATTTGATTTCCCCGCCCCGACCGGATCGGGACGGCGCCGCCGAGCGCCGCCTACCTCGCGGCCTATGACGGCGCGGAGAAGATCACCGCCTTTTATATCGCGGAGGCGATCCGGCTGGATTTTGCCAAAAACGGCAAGGTCACGCCCCGCCTGCGCATCCTGTAAAAAACGTTTTGACTGCGACAATCTTTGAGAGACGGAGGGATATCCATGGTTTCGGCGGATTTGGAGGCCGAGAGAAAAAAGCGGAAAAGGGAATCGCCCCAGCAAACAAAAACCGCGGCGGAAACCGGGAAGGGCCTGCTCGGCACCGGCGGGAACGCGCTCTCCGCCATGAGGACGCTTCATATGCCGGCCTCGCTGCGCAGCCGCATGGAGGGCTCCTTCCACGCGGACCTCTCCGGGCTCCGCCTGTATGAAAACCCGTCGGTCGAGCGGCACGGCTTCGAGGCGGTCGCGCAGGGCGGCACCATCGGCTTCGCGCCGGGCCATTTCCGCCCGGAGACCGATTCCGGCCGCGGCGTGATCGGCCACGAGATCGCCCATGTGGTCTCCCAAGCGAGAGGCGAATCCGCCGGCGCGGGCGGGCGTCTGCTCCATAGCGCCATGCTCGAGCATCGGGCGGACGCCGCGGGCGGCAGGGCCGCGGCGGGCCTCTCCGTCGGCGGCGGGACGGTCCATGTCGGCGGCGGGAATTCCGCAAACGCGCCGGCGCAGGGCATTATCATGAAATCTGATAAAATGAAGGTCGTCAACAAGGCTCCCTATATCCGGGAGGGCGTGTGGAAGCGCGGCCTCGACGATATGTTCTTATTGCGCGCGAAGCTGGTGGACGAGGCGGAAAAGGCCCCGACCGGCTCCGCCCCCACTCAGCAGCACGGGCGGGTGAGGACCGGCAAGCGGGACCGCCTCGACACGGCGATGGACGTGCTCGACCCGGTCACCTCCTCCGCCAGCTCCGTCTCCGGCGTGATGAATTCCGTTTCAAAGGTCTCCAAATTCGCCCCGCATGTAAAGGGGTTCGGCGACAGCCTCGGCGTCGTCACGAGCGGCATCAGCATCAGCACCGATATTTACGATCTTTATAAAGACCCGACATGGCAGGGCGTTCTTACGCTCATCAGCGATACGGGCAAGTTTGTCACCGGCATTCACAACGTCGTCGGCGACGTGAAGGACATCGTCTCCGCGACCGGGGTCAGCGACGTCACCGGGATCGGGAAACTGGTCCCCGGCCTCCAGTCGGTCCTCGGCCTTTTGGACGTCGCCGTCGGCATCGGCGATATGGTCGAGCAGGGCAAGGCAAGGGAAAACGCCAAAAAGTTCGTCGTGACCATGAAGACGAAGGCCACCGCCGCCGGCGTCGACCTTGAGAACCCCAAGGGCGCCATCACCAAGGAGTTAATGGGGCTGCGCTACGACGCCGACGAGACCGCCGCGGTCGCCGGGCGGATGAAGAGCGCGCTCTTCCATGTCGGAAAAAGATTCCGTTTCGACCCGTCCGATTCGACGGTCGGCGACAAATACCGGGAGCTCAAAAGCGCGCTCTCGGCCGCGCACGGCAGCGTCGAATCCGCCCAGACGGATTACTCCGCGAGGAACCGGGTCTTCGGGGCGGCCACCGTCGCGGCCACGGCCTCCGGCAGGCAGCGCTCGGCCTATCAGGCCGAGCGCGACAAGCTCGCCAACATGCAGCGGATCCGCGAGGAGCGCCGCCGGGCGGTCGATCAGGCGGAGGCCCATGTCCTCAAGAGCAGGGGCTCCCGCGATCTCGCGAAGAAGCGCAAGGACAAAGTCGCCGCCGCGTTCCAGTCGGAGGGGATCGACCTCGACGCCGTGGCGAAGGATAAGCGGGAGGATTTCCACCCGATGTCCAAGCTGCAGATCATCTACGAGCACCGAAAGGCGGCCGAGGAGAGCAAAGCCACGGCCACCCAAGGGCCGGGCACCCCCGCCCCGGAGCCGAGGGACACCTCCTTCGAGGCCCTGATGCCCGCTTTCCGCGGGGTCATGGCGTTCTATATCACCTACGAATCCAAAAACGAGGACGTCTGGTCCTTTTACAGCGGCCTCGAAGCGGCGGAGAGCGGGCTGGCCCAAGCGGAAGGCATGCTGGAAAACGCCAAGAAATCCCTCGCCGCCCAAGAGGAGATCATCGGCTCCCACACCGTCTCCACGGAATCCATGCCGCATAAGAGCGACACCGAGCACGAGAGCCTGACGAGGGAAGAGGAGCTGCGGAAGGGCGAGAACCGGACCGCGCAGAAAAAGTATCTGGACGCGCTCGAGGCCTATAAGAAGCCGAAAGCGGACTTTGAATTTTTTAAATCCTCGTTCGAGCAGGGCTATCCGGGCGGGATCAACGACTCCAACGCCGACAAGATGGTCAGCACAAAAGATACGGCCGAAACCGCCGCCAAAACAAAAAAGGGCTCCTACGCAAGCGCGATGGCGAAAGCGCCGCTCGCCTTTGAGAAATTCGCGAGCTCCATCCGGATGGGCGACCTGATGAAGAAAAAGGCCGGGCAGGAGATGTTCAACGCCGGCATCGACATCCTCAAGGGCGTCCTCGACACCGCGGCCGGCATTTTGGACGTCACCGGCGTGGCCTCGTGGATCGGCGCCTGCGTCAGCGCCTTCAGCGCCGCGCTCTCCATCTCGAAGATGATCGCCGAGCGCGTCCAGAAGCGCCTGCGCATCGGCATGAACCTCACGCAGACCATGGAGGCGCGCCGCAAATATGTGACCGCCGCGCTCTCCTCCTCCACGGAGGCCGTGGAGAAAACCGATCCGGGCAAGATGACCGACGAGCAAAAGGCCGCCGAAAAAGAAAAACTGCGCGCCAACGCCGGTTTCTCCCACCTGGGCAGATACAGCAGCACCTCCGACGAGCTCACAAAGCTTGACCAGATCATTCAGGACATCATCGACGAGGCCTACACCGCCGCCAACGCCGAGGAGATCGAGCAGGCGAGAAAAGAGGGCAAGTCCGAGAAGGAGATTGCGAAGATCGCGCACGTCACGCGGGAGGGAAAGCGCTCCCACGGCAGGGACACCACCCGCCTCTTCAAGCGCCTGATCTGCTTCGAGATGGGATCCCCCAAGGGGAAGCGGGCCGAGCTCTCCGACATCGCCATCTACCGCAACGCCGCGAACATGCTGATCGACGCCGCCAAAGAGGCGCATGACCCCGGCACGGTCAAGACTTGGCGCGACGCGATGAAGGCGAACCCGAAGCAGACCGCTGTGGCCAACCCGGGCGCGGACGCGATGCCCGGCATTCAGGCGCTCTCCGACCTCGGCGCCCTCAAAAAGCTCTGGGACCCGCTGCCCTCCTTAAAAGATGTGGCCGAGAAGATGAGCGCCGAGCGCAAGGATTACCGGAATCTGATCAAGAACCCGGCCGTCCGGGTGTTCCCGGAGCTTGTCCAGTGGCGCGCCGACGTGGGCACGGGATTCCACCATTTCGACGAGTCGGACGAGGAGGTCGCCGCCCATAAGGAGCAGTTCCTCTCCGGCTACGGCAGGGACATCTCCGGCACGGGCAAGGGCGCGTACGCGCAGCAGCATATGCGCGGCATGGGCGCGCGGCGTCTCGCCGGCGACATGTTCGGCGACCGGAACGCCGTGGTATAAAAAAGACCCCATTTTCCCGAACGTCAAGGAACGGAGGAACCATAAAAAATGAGCGAAAATGAAAACGAACGGACCCAAGTCCCGGCGGACGAGGCCGGCAAGGACACCGAGGAGACGGCCTCCCGCTTCGACGAGGAGACGTTTCTGAACGGGCTGGCGGACGGACTGCGCAGCTACGGCTTCGAGCCGACGGTCGACCATATGGAGGGATTCCCGGTCTCTCTGCACACCGCCTTCGGCGACGAGGGAGGGGAGAACGTGATCGCGCTGACCTGCGTCTTCGCCCCCTTGGAGATCCTGACCGGCGGCGACGTGCAGACCCTTCAGATCCACTTCGCGCTGATCGACCCCATTCAGACGGAGAATCTTGCGGAAGTCGACCATTTCTGCCGCCACTGCAACTGGAAGACGGCGACCGGCGCGTTTCTAATCCAGACGAACCTGAACGTCGTCTCCTACCGCGGCGGCCTCCTGCTGCGCGGCGAAACGGATCTTCTGGACGCCGAGCAGCAGGCGCTCGATCACTTCGCCCTGATGCTCCATTATATTGAATTTTATTACGATTCCCTCAAGGCGGTCTGCGAGGGAAAGAGCACCCTCGCCGCGGAGATCGAAAAGGGCAAGATCAAATAATTTCCCGGAGGCGGCGGGGCCGCCCCCAAAAAAAGCGGCTTTTGCCGGGGGAAACCGCCCGCTTTGAGGCCCAACCGGAAAAAATCGCGCGGCCCGGCACACATTCAGGCGGGGCCGCGGGCGCACGGCCCGGGTTTCTTCCGGCGTTTTGCCCAAATCGCGAGAAAATTTGTTTTGGTGCTTTACAAAGACCGAAAGAAACGGTAAAATGGAAGCGTAAAAGAACTTCCCTTTCCGGGAAGAAATTAAAGGAGCAACTACGATGGCCATTGATCAGGAGCCCAAAAAGGATCAGCTCAAGAGATATGAAGTTGTTCGCGAGGGCCGCGTGTATGAGAGATGCTTCAACGTCCTCGACGCGAAGGACCGCGCCCGCTCGCTGTCCATGCAGAACGCCGGCCACCCCTACTCCATCCGCTACGACGGCGCCGACCTTTTTGAGTTTGTAAACGGCAAAGAGGCCTGATCCATTCGCTCCAAACGCTTATTGGAGGCGCGATCCTTACCGGATTGCGCCTCTTTTTTTGCGCCGTTTGGTAATGGGGCGGCTCGCGGCCCGGTTTATACAAAAAAGCGGGGGCCACCGGATGGGGCTTCTTTTTTTATGCCGTTTGGTAATGGGGCGGCTTGCGGCCCGGTTTATACAAAAAAGCGGGGGCCCGCCGATCGGCGGGCCCCCGCTTTGATTTCCCTGTTATTTTTTAAGCAGCGCCCCGGTCGGGCAGGTGTCCACGCAGAGCATGCAGTCCCGGCACACGTCGTCCCCCCGCGTCACCATCGGCAGGTAGGGCTCCGTCACGGTGCCGCTGCCGCGGTATTTGAAGCCGAAGATGTGCGCGCCCTTCACCTCCGCGCAGATGCGCACGCAGCGCCCGCAGAGGATGCATTTGCTCGGATCGCGGAAGAAATACGGGTGGCTGTCGTCCCGCGGCAGCCGCGCCTTCTCACCGGTAAAGGCGAACTGATCCGCGCCGTACTGCGCCGAGTACTTTCGCAGCAGGCAGTCGTCCTGCGCGTCGCAGCCGCATTTGAGGCATCGGGCGGCCTCCTTGCGCGCCTCCTCCTCGGTGAACGAAAGCTCCGCCTCGTCAAAGGTGCGCTTTCTCTCCTCCGGCGGGATCTCCGCCGGATGCTGCTTGGGCAGCTTCTCCATCTCCTCGTACTCCGCCGGGTCCACTTCGCGGAGCGTTTTGCCCTTCACATGAAAATACGCGTCCGGCGCCCGGTATTCCTCCCCGCGTAGATAGGCGTCGATGGCGAGCGCCGAGCGCTTGCCGGCGGCGATGGCTTCGATCGCGGTCGCCGGCCCGGTCACGACGTCTCCGCCCGCGTAGACGCCCGGGAGCGCGGTCTTTCCGGTGGCCCCGTCGGCCGCGAGGCGGCCTTTTACGGTCTCGAGCGGGAATTTTTCATTCAGAAACGAGAGATCCTGCGTCTGGCCGACGGCGGAGATCACAAGATCCGCCGCGAGGTCGTATTCCGAGCCCTCCACCTCGGCGGGCCGGCATCTGCCGGAGGCGTCCGGCTCCCCGAGTTCCGTTCGAATCAGCGTGAGCACGGCGCCGTGCTCATCCTTGCGGACGGCCTTCGGGACCGTGAGCACGCGCAGGGAAACGCCCTCCGCCTCCGCGGCGGCGATCTCCTCGGCGTGGGCGGGCATCTCCGCCTTGCCGCGGCGGTAGACGATCTCGACCTGCGAAGCGCCGAGGCGGACCGAGGTCCGCGCGGCGTCGATGGCCGTGTTGCCGCCGCCGACTACGACGATTCTTTTCCCGGTCAGGTCGACGTCGCGGGCTTGCTCCACCCGGCCCAGAAACTCCACGCCGGTCAGGATATTTTCTTGGCAGGCGTCCTCGCCCGCGCAGCCGAGCGCCCATCCCTTTTGGGAGCCGACGCCGAGAAAAATCGCGGAAAAGCCCTCTTCTTTGAGGCTCTCGGGCGTGACATCCTTTCCGAACTCGATGCCATACCGGATCTCCGCGCCCAAAGATTCGATCAGGCCCGCCTCCCTTTCCAAAATGTCTCTGGGCAGGCGGTAGGACGGGATGCCGTAGCGGAGCATGCCGCCGGCTTTCGCGCGGCGCTCGAAGATCGTGACCGCGTGGCCCTTGAGCAGCAGGTAATACGCGCAGGAGAGCCCGGCGGGACCGGCCCCGATGACGGCGACCTTCTTTCCGGTCGCGGGGGCCTTTTCCGGCAAGATGATGCCGTGCGTGGCCTCATAATCCGAGGCGAAGCGTTTGAGCCCGTCGATCGCGATGCGCTCGTCCACAAGATTCCTGCGGCACTCGTCCTCGCAGGGACGGGTGCAGATCCTGCCGCAGACCGCGGGCAGCGGGTTTTGCTCCCGCACCAGCCGGACGGCCCCGGAATAGTCCTCCTCGGCGATTTTTTCGATATAATGCCGGGCGTCCACGTGCGCCGGGCAGGTCATGGTGCAGGGCGCGACGCAGTCCCCGGTGTGCTCGGAGAGCAGCAGCTCGAGGCAGGTTTTCCTCGAAAGGCGGATCGCGCCGCTCTCGGTGCGAATAACCATCCCCTCGGCGAGGCGCTGCCCGCAGGCCAGCGGATTCCCGCGCGCGCCGTCGATCTCCACCCGGCAGAGCATGCAGGAGCCGAAGGGCCCCAGCCGCATGTCGTTGCACAAAGCGGGGATCTCCACGCCGTTTCGGGCGGCCGCCTCGAGCACGGTAGAGCCCTCGGGCGCTTCGCAGGCTCTCCCGTTTAGCGTAAAATGCAGGTTTTCCATATCGAAATCATCCTTTCAGGAAGAGGTTCGCCGCATTTTTGCGGTTCGGCCGGAAAACGGGCTCCCGGCGGCTCTGGAACGGTACGCCCCGCGGCGGTCGAGCATAGGGAATTTTCAAAAACAACCCTATCCTTCCGGCGGCCACAAATCGGCGGGCATTTACGATGATGGCGCGTCGGCGGCCACACGCAAGCGGGCGCGGGGGAGCGTACGTACCCGTTCCGGTTTTGAAATCCGGCGCGGGCCCGGGAGCATGGGCGTCGGGGTTCGAGTCCCCGATCACCCGCGGGGTCATTCCGCCGGGGTGACCGCCTATGTCGGGGAGAAGGATGGTTCGAATCCCCGCTCGCGCGGGGATCATCAGACCACGGTCATCGGAAACGAGCAGCCGAACCCTGCCCTCCCGCTCACCCGGGGACCATCCCCGGACGCCCCCGGCCGCGGCGGCGCGATCTTTGCCCTCCCGCTCACCGCGGGGTCATTCCTTGCGGATCGCGCCGAACGGGCAGGTCTCGAGGCAGGTGCCGCATTTGATACATTTTTGCTGGTCGATGACATAGGGGATCTTGCGCGCCCCGGTGATGGCCTCGACCGGGCACTTTTTGCTGCAAAGCGCGCAGCTGCGGCAGAGCTCCGGGTCGATCAGATAGATAATCAGATCCCGGCACTGCTTGGCCGGGCATTTTTTCTCTTTAATATGCGCCTCGTATTCCTCGCGGAAATAGCGCAGCGTCGTGAGCACCGGGTTCGGCGCGGTCTGGCCGAGGCCGCACAGGGAGTTCCGGCGGATCTCGTCGGAGAGCAGCTCGAGCGTCCCGATGTCGCCTTCCTGCCCCTCGCCCTTGGTGATCCGCGTCAGGATCTCAAGCATCCGCTTCGTGCCGATGCGGCAAAACGTGCATTTGCCGCAGCTCTCCTCCTGCGTGAAATTGAGAAAGAAGCGGGCGATGTCGACCATGCAGGTGTCGGAATCCATGACGATCATGCCGCCGCTGCCCATGATGGCGCCGGTGGCGGCGATGGTCTCGTAATCGACCGGCGTGTCGAAGAGGCCCGCCGGCACGCATCCGCCGGACGGCCCGCCGAGCTGCACGGCCTTGACCGGCTTGCCGGTGCGGGAGCCGCCGCCGATGTCATTGACGATCTCATCGAGCGTCATGCCGATCGGCACCTCCACAAGGCCGCCGCGCCGGACCTTCCCGGCCAGCGCGAACACCTTGGTGCCCTTGCTCTTTTCGGTGCCGAGCTTCGCGAATTCCGAAGCGCCGTGCAGCAAAATCCAGCCGACGTTCGCCCAAGTCTCCACGTTGTTGATGTTGGAGGGCTTGCCGAAGAGCCCGCTCTCCGCCGGGAACGGCGGGCGCATGGTCGGCATCCCGCGCTTCCCCTCGACGGAGGCCATCAGGGCCGTCTCCTCGCCGCAGACGAACGCGCCGGCCCCCTGCTTGATTTGAAGATGAAAATCAAAGCCGGAGCCGAGGATATTTTCCCCGAGGAAGCCGGCCTTCTCCGCGTCGTCGATCGCCTTCTGCATGCGTTTGACGGCGATCGGGTACTCGGCGCGGGCGTAGACGACGCCTTCCGAGGCGCCGATCGCGTAGGCGCCGATCGCCATGCCCTCAAGGACGGCGTGCGGGTCGCCCTCGAGGACCGAGCGGTCCATGAAGGCGCCCGGGTCGCCCTCGTCGGCGTTGCAGAGGATGTATTTTGGGCCGGAGGCGCTCTTGCGGGCGAAGCTCCATTTGAGGCCGGTCGGGAAGCCCGCGCCGCCCCTGCCGCGCAGACCGCTCGCCTTCATCTCCTCGATGACTTCCTCCGGGGACATGGCGAGCGCCTTCCGCAGGCCTTGGTAGGCGTCCAGCGCCAGCGCCTCGTCCAGAGACTCCGGGTCGATGACGCCGCAGCGCGCGAGGACGATCCGGCGCTGCTTCTCAAAAAATCCTTCCTCGGCGCAGGCATGATCGGTGGAGCGCACCGCATATTTATAGATAGGCGTCCCGTGCAGGACATGCCATTCGAAAATCTCCTTGGCGGACTCCTCCGTCACGGATCCATAAAGGGTGGTGCGTCCCTCCTCCCGGATCTCGACGAGCGGCTCCGCGTAGCACATGCCGCAGCAGCCGGTCCCGCCGAGCGAGGCTCCCGCCTCCGGGTGGGCGGCGAGCAGGGATTCGAGCGTCCCGTAGATCTTTTTCCCGCCGGCGGCGATGCCGCAGCTCCCGAGCCCGACGACGATCTTCATTGTGCGGCCGCCTCCTCTCCGTGAGTTCCCCGGAATTCCCGGACAATCTGCCGGGCCTTGTCCGGCGTAAGCCTGCCGTAGACCTCCCCGTCGATCATCATGACCGGCGCTAAGGAGCAGCAGCCGAGGCAGGCGACGGTCGAGAGCGTGTAGAAACCGTCCTCCGTGGTGCCGCCGAGCTCGACGCCCAGCTCGTCCCGGAGCGCGTCGCCGATCGTCTCCGAGCCGTTGACGTGGCAGGCGGTGCCGAAGCAGAGCCGGATGCCGTGTTTCCCGGCGGGCCGGAGCCGGAACTGGGCGTAAAACGTCGCGACCCCCAAGATCTCCGGGACCGGGATCCCGGTCCGCGCGGAGAGGGCCTCCAGAATATCCGGCGGCAGCCAGCCGTAGGCCTCCTGCAATCTCTGCAAAAGCGGAATCAACAGGCTTTTGTCGCCCGAATAGTCCGCGAGCGCCCGCTCGAAGGCCGCGTCGCACTGTTTTTTCCCTGCACAGCTCAAAGAAAGCCCCCCTTTCAGCATCCATATTCTATATATTGTAAAGGGCTTCATTTCCGGTGTCAAGAAGAAAAAGCAGCTTTTTAACGAGGATAAAAAAACTTTTTTAAGAAAAGAAAGAAATGTTCCAAAGCGTTTTTCATTTGTTCGTAATAAAAAAAGTATTGTAAAAATGAATTTTTGAGTATACAGTTCCTTCATATTTCAGGTTTTGCTTGAACCGCTTTCTGCGTTTCAAAATATAAAATATTGGAGGCCAAAATGATGTCAATGCCGGATGTCCATCTTCAGGAGAGGTACGGTCTGTTTATCGGCGGCGAGTGGAGAGACGCCGCGGACGGCGCCACCTTCACCACCAAATGCCCCGCGAACGGGGAGCCGCTCGCAGCCTGCGCGCAGGCCACCCGCGAGGACGTGGACGACGCGGAAAAAGCCGCCCGGACCGCGTTTGAAACTTGGAAAAGGACCACGCCAAAGCAGCGCGCCGCCATTCTCAACAAGATCGCGGATCTCATCGACGAAAACAAGGAGCACCTCGCCATGGTCGAGACCCTCGACAACGGCAAGCCGATCCGCGAGACCATGGCCGTCGACGTCCCGCTGAGCGCGGCGCATTTCCGCTATTTTGCCGCCTGCATCCAAGCGGAGGAGGGCAGCGCCACCGTTTTGGACGAGACTTTCCTCTCTATTATCCTACGCGAGCCGATCGGGGTCGTGGGCCAGATCGTGCCGTGGAACTTCCCGTTCCTGATGGCCGCGTGGAAGCTCGCCCCCGTGCTCGCGGCGGGCTGCTGCACCGTGTTTAAGCCCTCGTCCGACACGCCGCTCTCCGTGCTCGAATTCACGAGGCTCGTGCAGGACGTCATCCCGGCGGGCGTCTTCAACGTCGTGACCGGCTCCGGCAGCAAATGCGGCCAGTACATCCTTGAGCACAAGGGCTTCCGCAAGCTCGCGTTCACCGGCTCCACCGAAGTGGGCCACGCCGTGGCCGAGGCCGCGGCCGACCGCCTGATCCCCTCCACGCTCGAGCTCGGCGGAAAATCCGCGAACATCTTCTTCGACGACTGCAACTGGGAGCAGGCCATGGACGGGCTGCAGCTCGGCATTCTCTTCAACCAAGGGCAGGTCTGCTGCGCCGGCTCGCGCGTCTTTGTGCAGGATACGATCTACGATAAATTCATCAAGGAGGCCGTTAAGCGTTTCGACGCGGTCAAGGTCGGCCTCTCGTGGGAGCCGGACACCCAGATGGGCTCCCAGATCAACGAGAAGCAGCTTGAGAAAATTCTCAGCTATGTCGAGATCGGCAAGGAGGAGGGCGCCGCCGTCGCCTGCGGCGGCTTCCGCGTCGCCGACGGCGAGCTCGCGAACGGCGCGTTCATGCGCCCGACCCTGCTCACCGGCGTCACCAACGACATGCGGGTCGCGCAGGAGGAGATCTTCGGGCCGGTCGCCGTCGTCATCAAATTCCACGACGAGGCGGAGGTCGTCGCCATGGCCAACGACAGCGCCTACGGCCTCGGCGGCGCCGTCTGGACGAAGGACCTCAACCGCGCCATCCGCGTCGCGCGGAGTGTCGAAACCGGGCGCATGTGGATCAACACCTACAACCAGATCCCGGAGGGCTCCCCGTTCGGCGGCTACAAGGATTCCGGTATCGGGCGCGAGACGCACAAAGTCATCCTCGAGCACTACACGCAGATGAAGAACATCATGATTAACCTCGGCGAGGCCCCGACCGGCTTCTACCCGGCCCCCTGAGCCATGCGCGACGAGGAACGCGTCTGCTTCAACTACCCCTGCAAGCGGTTTCCGGACTGCGCCCGCGCGAGAGGCAAAGGCTGCTGCTGCGTGGAAACGGACTGGTACGACGAGGACACCCTCGCCCGCGCCGTGAAGCCGGAGGAATGCGGAAAAGGAGAGTATCCGCTGTTTCTGCCGGCGCGGAGGTAAGCGTTTGGCCCGCCCATAAACTGGGCGGGCCTTTTTATTTTCCGGTCGGAGGCGAGCGGGCTTTTCGCGGGAGGCTATGGGGAAACGGCCCCGCGGCGGGGCGGTCGGGCAAAGCCGCCCCGCCTTTGTCAAAAAAAAGCATCCGTGCCGGAGGCGGGCGGGCCTTTTTATTTTCCGGCCGGGAATGGGCGGGCTTTCCGCGGGAGGCTATGGGGGAAACGGCCCCGCGGCGGGGCGGGCGGGCAAAGCTGCCCCGCCTTTACCGAAAAAAGGCGGCCGCGCGAAAACGGCGGCCAATTTTGATCGAAGTGTAAACTTTCTTTGAACCCCGCCCGCTTTTCCTTGACTTCCCGGGTGCCGGGCACTAAAATGAGCAAAAAGGAATTTTATGAAAGATTTGGATATCCCCTTTGGGTAATTTCAGAAAAAGCGGAAATCCTTCATAAAAGAGGCTCTATGCCCGCGGGTTGGGATCGGCGGCCGGCGGGCCCGGCTCCGACCGGGAAACGCGGGTTTCCCGGGCCGCCGCGGGGCGCGATCCCGCCGCAAAAGGCCTCCCGCCTCCGCCGAAAAACCGGCGGGCGCGGGAGAGGGGAAGGAAGAAAAAAGGAGGCGCCACTCTGGAAAGCAAACGCATCTGCCTGCTCAACGACTCGTTCCCGCCGCAGCTGGACGGCGTTGCGAACGCGGTCGTCAACTACGCGTCGATTTTGCAAAAAACCGGCACGGAGGTCACGGTCGGCATCCCGGAGTATCCCGGCGTGGAGGACCACTATCCGTTCCCCGTCGTCCGGTACCCCAGCTTCAATACCGTCGAGCGGTTCGGCTACCGGGCGGGTTACCCGTTCACCACGGAGCCGGTGCAGGCGCTCCGCAACTTCCGGCCGGACCTGATTCACTGCCACTGCCCCGTCATGTCGATGGTGATGGCGCGCACGCTCCGCGAGCTGACCGGAAAGCCGATCGTGCTCACCTACCACACAAAATTTGATATCGACGTCGGACGGGCCATCCGCTCGGAGTTCCTCCAGAAGGAGGCGCTCCGAATGCTCTGCAACAACATTGAGGCCGCCGACGAGGTCTGGACCGTCAGCCGCGGCGCCGGCGAAAACATGCGCAAGCTCGGCTATCAGGGCGATTACATCATCATGGAAAACGGCGTCGATTTCCCGAAAGGGCGCGTGCCGGATTCCGAACTGCGAAAGCTTGACGCCGAATACGGGCTGGACCCCAAGAGGCCGCTGTTTCTTTTCGTCGGCCGGATGATGTGGTACAAAGGCATCCGCATCATCCTCGACGCGCTCAAAATGCAGAAAGACAAGGGCCTCGCCTTTACCGCCGTATTCGTCGGCTCCGGCCTCAACATGGACGAGATCGTCAAATGCCGGGATTCCCTCGGCCTGCAGGCGGAATGCCTGTTTCCCGGGGCGGTCCAAGACCGGGAGCTGCTCCGCGCGTGGTACTGCCGGGCGGATCTGTTTTTATTCCCCTCCACGTTCGACACGAACGGCATCGTCGTGCGGGAGGCGGCCGCCTGCGGGCTGCCGGCCGTCGTCATCCGGGGGAGCTGCGCCGCCGAGGGCATCACGGACGGAAGAAACGGCATGCTGATCGAGGAGAATGCCGAATCCCTCTCCGCCCTGATCGGCCTTGCCTGCAAGAATCCCGAGGCGATCCGCAAGATCGGCGAGAACGCCGCGGCGGAGCTCTATCTCTTTTGGGAGGACTCGGTCGCGAGGGCCGCCGCGCGCTACGACGAGCTGATCGAACAATACCGCATGGGCATCCCGGAGCGGCCGCCGCTCAAATTCGACGGCATGTACACCGCGCTGGGGGGGCTCATCGGCGGGATGGGCAAGGTGCGGGAGGAGGGCGCCCGCCTGCGGCTAAAATACCGCGAGCATCACTTCCCTTTCCGCGGCCGCTATTTTTGAGCACGGTTTTTTCCCGCAAAAGAGCATGCAAAAAAAGGATCGGAGGCGGTTTTCCATGACGAGGCTCACCCAAAAAATCGACGGCCGTTATGTCGCGAAAGACCCGGAGGCCGCCGCGCAGAAGCTGGGCAGGACCGAGGATCTCTATGAGTCCATGCTCGCGGAGCGGGACGGCCTGTGCGAAAAGATCGCGCGGCTCCGCGCGGAGGACAAGACGAAGAGCGCCTCTTTCCGTCAGTTTCTCGGCGAAAAACTGATGCTGGAAACCCTGCTCGCGCGGTTTCGCATTTGGGACGCGGACTGACGCTTTGGGAAGGTGGTTGCATGAAAAATTTTGAATTATGGATGGATTCCTCCGGCAGGATCGGGGAATTCCTCGACGCGCAGCCGGACGCCGTAAAGATCGGCGCGCGTGCGTGGCGCTCCGGCGGCGGCGTCATCCGGGTCTTCCCGATCAGGCGCATGGGCAAAAACGGCCCGCCGGGGGCGCTGGTCATCCGGTATCCCGACGCGGGGGCCCATGGCGGGCGGCCAAGCTTGGCGGACCGGCTGCTGAAGCTGCTGGGCCGCCGGAAATAGGAACGGAACTAAGAATGGAAATAAGAACGGGCAGGCGGGATTTCCCGCCGTTTTTTAACGGCAAAGATAGGCGATTTTTTAGCCGAAAAAAGGCGCCGCCCATATTGATTGCAGATTCCGCAAAAATCGTGTATAATAACCCGCAGAAGTCGAAAGGAGGCTGTTTTATGACGGAAGAAGAAAAATTGGCGCTGATCCCCGTCGATCGGCCGCTTTATACGATTGAGGAGCAGACGCGGGATCTTCCGGTGGAGGATTTCCTCGCGAATTACTTTGATTTCGGCCGGTATTTTGCCTGCTGTCAGGCCTGCCCGAATTTCGGGAAATATTGGACCTGCCCGCCCTTTGAGTTCGACGTGGCGGATTACTGGCGGCGGTATCACACGCTTCGCGCCGTCGCGCGGAAATATGTGATCGACCCCGGCATCGCGCAGACGGCGTATTCTCCCGAGGGGCTCAATTACCTGATGGAGGCCGTCACCATCCCCGAGCGCCACAAACTGGCCGGCGATCTCGCGAGGATGGAATGGGATACGCCCGGCTCGCGCTATCTCTCCGCCGGCACCTGCGACCTCTGCGGCTACGGCAAATGCTCCCGGCTCTGCGGGCAGAACTGCGCCCGCGGCATCGACCTGCACTACTCCATCGAATCCATCGGCGGCAACGTCACCGCGATTACGAAGGACCTCTTCGGCTACGATATTCTCTGGATCAAGGACGGCCGTTTGCCGCCGTATTTTTCGCTCGTCGGCGGCCTGATGATCGTGTAAACTGCGAAAATTGGAAGAATAGGCTTTTTTTCCGTGTGAAATCCCTTGACAGAACGGGATGGGATCGTTAAAATAAAACCATCATTTTTATAATGCCTTATCAAAGGCGGCTGTGGGAAAGGCCCCCGTAGCCCGACAACTTGCGGTGACGCGTTGCCGATTCCTGCGGATTTCCCGAGAGATGAGGATAGACGGCAGTTCTCTTTGTTTCGGGAACTGCCTTTTTGTTTTAAAACAGAGGAAGAATTTCACAAAAATCCGTTGCCTTTTTTCGGGTGGATTTCCTTTATAAGGAGAGCCCCGCCCCGGCCATACGCGCCGCCCCAGCGGCCGCGGCATTCGTTTTTTTCGCGTGCGGAGGCATGCTTTCTATTATCCGCCAACTGACATATCCATCGACTGGAGGGTACTTACAAAAATGGAAAAGAAATCTGCCGGTAAGCCGATCCTCGGCGAGTGGAACACCCGCACCGCCGCCGCCGTCGCGGTCGGGGCCGTCCTGTTCGGCGTCCTGAAGGTCTGGGGCTCCATTCCCGATTTATATTTCACGGCCGCCATGCTCGTCCCCATCGTCGCGGGGGCTCTGCTCGGCGCGCTCCCGGCCGGCGTCTCCATGTTTCTCGGCAACTGTCTTGCTGACCTGATCGGCGGCGCGGGCTTCGGCTTCGACTGGTCCGTCGGCTACGGCATCCTCGGCTTCTGCGTCGGCCTGCTCCCGCTCTACGGCGCGAGGATCCGGGAGGGCGTCTTCACCATGAGACAGGCGCTCGTCTACGCGATCGTCGCCGTCCTTGCCAATTTTGTCGCGTTCGGACTCATCACCCCGATGATGTCCTCGGTGTTTTATTTCACGGATCTGGAAATCGCCTCTCTTCAGAGCCTCGCTCTCGGGGCCTCCAACTCCGCCGTGCTGATCGTCGCGGGCATTCCGCTGCTCTTTCTCCTCGCGAGGCGCGGCGCCGGCCGCGGCAACCCCGCGGGCGAGGAATAACGCCCGGACCGCGAAAGTTTCGCGGCGTCCCGCAGGACGCCTCCCGCCTCATTTTATAAAAAGGAAGGCCGCATAAAAAAACACGCAAAAAAAGCCCGGAGATCCGGGCTTTTTCTTTTTATCTATGGAAGCGGAGGCCCCGTGCGGCGTCCCTCCGGCCGGAAACGGGGCGCTCCGGCACCCCTCGGGTACGCGGGCGGGATTCCACGACCGACGTCGAATCCATCAGCGCGGATTACGCCCGGCACCCCACGCACGCGGACGGGAGGGCGACGCCATGGCCGCCCGGCGGATCCCCAGACGGGCCCCTGCGGGGGCCGCTTCCGGGAAAATCCCATGCTCACGCGTTTTGCTCGCGGATCTCCGCCTCATGGGGAGCGGTTTTCTTCTTCCGGTAGACGATCCACCAGAGCGCCGCGCCGAGCGCGACGCCGCCGTAGACGTCCAAGATAGAATGCTGCTTGAGGCACACCGTCGAGGCGCAGATCAGGGCGCACAGCGCCACGGCCGGCAGCCGGAAACGCCGCAGGGCCGCGCTGTGAAAGACGGCCCCGACCCCCGCGACGGCGCCGACGACGTGCATGCTGGGAAAGACGTTCGTGCAGGTGTCCAAGGAATAGATGATCCGCACCATCTCCGTGAAAAGATTCTCGCGCGGGAAGACCTCCGGCCGGAGGTTCTGCCCGTTTGGAAACAGCAGGCAGATCAAAAGGGAGGCCCCCATGCCGCCAAACAGAGAAATCATAAATTTTTTAAAGCCGGCCCCGTCTTTTACCAGCAGATACAGCCCCACCGTGAGCAGGCAGAGCGCCCAGAAATAATAGATCGGGACAAACCACTCCAGAAACGGGATCTTATCGTCGAGCGGCAGGTAGGAGACCCAATAATCCGCGTTTTCGCCGACCAGAGCCTCCGTTATAAAGTAGCTCAACATATAAAGCGGAAACAGCAGCGCGTACCACGCGTGCGGATTCCCGCGCAGCCATTCCCTCCATGTTTGCGAGCGTTGTTTCATTGCGATCCATTTCCTATCCGCCCGGTTACGGGCCTGTGATTTTCGGGGCGCGGCCCCGAAGGGGTTTAAAATACCGCAAACGCAACGCGCGCGGCGGTATCGTCGGCCATCGCCACGGCGGGCTGTCGGGACAGCCGCGTCACGGCGGCTTTGCGGCGCTTGCGGCTATTATATCATAGAACGGCCCCGCCCGGCAGACCGCCGATAAAAGTTTACATTTCCGCAAAAAACCGCCGCGCTTTTCTGGGGCGCGAGGCTCCCCATGGGCGCGAGGAAAAATTCGGCCGGGGCCTTTGGGCTTGCGGTTGTAAAAAGCGGCCCCGTCTGATAGAATGAACCTATCATCCCCGGCGAGGGGCGGCGGCGTGGCCTTTCCCCCGCGTTTTTTTCAAAAACCGCGTGTATTTTACATTTGCGGTTGTTCGGAACGTATAAACATTGTCGAAAAAAGGAGCGATCGGAATGGAGCGATACGAGGAAGCCATCTTCGAGGCCGTGACGAAGATCGTCGCGTCCACCATGGAGGAGAACGAGGACATCGTCAGCGCGGACGGCGGAAAACAGGTCGCCGCCTACTTTCGCGCGGTGTACGACGGCCTCGCGGGAAAAGAGCAGGAGACGGGCCGTCCCCGCGGCGGATTCGAGATCGCCGCGGAGGAGGGCGGGGGCTGGCGCTTTCGCGTCGTCGGCATGGACGGCGAAACCGCCGGAGTCTCCCCCGTCTACCCGAGTCTGACGGTCTGCTTGGACCGCCTCCGCTCCATGTGCGGATGACAAAAACCGCATAAAAAGAAGCCCGGTTCCGCGCCGGGCTTTTTTCATCGGATTTTTCCCGGCCCCCTCCGGGGGAAAGCCGGGGAGCCAATCCCCGCGAAGCGCGCCTTGGGCGAGCCGCCCGGCGCCGCTTTCACAAGCGGGAAAACCCACCGGGGGAAAGCCGGGAGCCGGTTCCCGCGAAGCGCGCCTTGGGCGAGCCGCCCGGCGGAGCTTTCACATGCGGGAAAACCCACCGGGGGAAAGCCGGGAGTCGGTTCCCGCGAAGCACGCCTTGGGCGAGCCGCCCGGCGGAGCTTTCACATGCGGGAAAACCGGATGGACGAAATTACCGTTTATCCGGCCCCGGGGCGCCGCCCCGCCGCCTTCTCCAGCGAAAGCGGCATTTCAGCATCAGGGCGACGTTGCGGGCCGCGTGGCTCGCGTAAAAAAGGGCGGTCTGTTTCGCCTCAAAATCGTCGTCGCACCCGGCGGCGGGCTCCGGATAGTCCCCCTCGTAGACCTTTCCGGCGTCCAGCTTCTGCTCCATCTCCCGGATCGTGTAGAATTTTCTCCCGTCGAAGCGCTCGTCGACCGTGCTCAGCACGTCCAGAGCGAATTCGGAGCAGGTGAAGGACCCTTCGGCCAAAAAGCGCCTGTGAAACGGCACGCAAAACGCCGAGATCAGATTGTACGGGTACCGGTCGCTCTCGGCCGTCATCCGGGCGAGCCGCTCCTCGGTCCGGCGGTACTGCTCCTCGGTCACCGGCAGCGCGCAGATCTTCACCTTGGTGTCGCCGAATTCTTTCCGGTACCGGTCGGAATATTCGCGGACGAAGCCGCCGTAAAACGGCGTGTTTTTATAATGGCGCGCGTAGGAATACATCCCGTCCAGACCGCCGTCCAGCGAGATGGAGACATGGTTATACGGATTTTTTGTGACCACCCGGATCAGCCGGCCGATTCGGTACGGCGTGGAGGTAAACACCACATAGAGGCGGCAAGATTTCGGGGTCTCGGATATATCGTTCATAGTCACCTGCCAAAATCAAACGGATTGAGACGCCGGCCGGATCCTGTCCGCCGGCGTCTCTTTTCTGTGTTACTATACCATAAATGAAGGAGATGCGCAATGCGGCGGCGCGGCTCCCGCGCACACCTTTTTTTCCTTTATCATAGACTGATCCTATGGACGGTAGGATATACCGAAGCGTTTGGACAAAGGGGTGAATACGGTGCTCATACATATCGTCAAGGCCGGGGAGACCATCTTTAGTATCGCCCGGCAGTACGGCGTCTCCGCGGCGAGGATCTTCGCGGACAACGGTCTTTCGTCCACTTCCGGGCTGGTCGTCGGACAGGCGCTGATCATCATGCTGCCGGAAGTCATCCATACGGTCCGGCGCGGCGATACCCTCACTTCCATCGCCGCCGCCTATGGGACAACCGTCATGGCGCTCATCCAAAATAACCCGGAGCTCGTGGCGAACCCCACGCTCCGCCTCGGGCAGGAGCTCACCATCCGCTTTCGCGGGGAAAAAGTCCGCGCGGTCCGCGTCAGCGGATACGCCTATACGCACATCAACCGCAACGTCCTGCTGCGCGCGCTGCCCTATCTGACCTATCTACCGATCTTTTCCTACGGCTTTACCGAAAGCGGCGAGCTGATCCCCGTCAACGACGAGGAGATGATCCGCCTCGCCTACCAGCTTCGTGCGGCGCCCCTGATGGTGCTCACGACGATCACGGAGAGCGGCTCCTTCTCCACCGAGCGGGCAAAGCGGCTGCTCAACGACGCGGCCTATCGGGACCGCGTGCTCGACAATATCGTCGCGGTTTTAAAAGAAAAAGGCTACGCCGGGCTCGACGTGGACTTTGAATTCATCGCGCCGGAGGACGCGCAGGCATATCTCGATTTTCTGACCGGCGCGAAGGCGCGGCTCTCCGCGGCGGGCCTCCTGCTGAGCGTCGCCCTCGCCCCGAAATCCTTCGCGAACCAGCCGGGCCTGCTCTATGAGGCGCACGACTACCCGTCCATCGGGGCGATCGCGGATATGGTCTTCCTGATGACGTACGAGTGGGGCTATTCGTTCGGGCCGCCTATGGCGGTCGCGCCCCTGCCGCAGGTGACCAGCGTCGTCCGCTACGCCGTATCCGTGATCCCGCCCGAAAAGACCCTGATGGGGATCCCGAATTACGGATACGACTGGAGGCTCCCCTACGAGCAGGGCATCTCCCATGCGATGAGCATCGGCAACGAGCAGGCGATCCGCATCGCCATGCGAAACAACGCGCGCATCGAATTCGACGAGGAGGCGCAGTCGCCGTTCTTCCGGTACACGTCCGGCGGGGCGCAGCACATCGTCTGGTTTGAGGATGTGCGCAGCATCAGCAAAAAATTCGCGCTCGCCGACGAGACGAACCTCTCCGGGGTCGGGTACTGGAACATCATGCGGCCCTTCAGCCAAAACTGGGCGTTCATCTCGGCCCGCTACGACGTGATAAAGACCGTCTGACCGCCCGGAGCGGGCAAAAAACAAAGCCTCCCCCGTCCCCGCCCGGGATTGTTTCCCCGGCGGGGATTTTTTTAGAATGCGCGGAAAAAATAGGAGTGCCCGCGCGCCGCGTTTTTTCGCCTTTTCCGGCGCCGGCGGCGCTTTTTTTGTCGCGCGGGTGTTTTCCATGGGCGGACAATCCTTTGCTAAAATTTTTCGGCGTTAAAATTTGATTAAGACGAACCGCCCCGCATTCTAACGGAAATATGACGGGATTTCCTTCCGGTTTAACCCCAAATTTATACCCGGCGCTGTATAATGATCGCAAAATTCGGAAGGAGACTTCACTTGCAGAATGGATTGGATTTTGATCCCGGCGCTCCTTGCCTTTTTCGCTTCGGGGCTTTACTTTATGAAACAGCTGGACCGCTTTTGGGCCCGGCGGCGCGCGCACGCGGCCGAAGAAGCCGATCCGGAGCGGGTCGTCCTTCTATTCGGCGGCACGGAGCCCGCAAAGGAGATGGAAACCATTTTGTCCCATGAAAGAATCCCCTGCCTGCACATCTCGGAGGAATCCGAGATCGACCGGGGGCTTGTCTATCGTTATGTATTCGCGCTGTCCGGCGACGATCTCGACAATATCATGATCTGCCGGATCGGGGAGCGCATCCTCGGGATGCCGAAAAATCAGATGGTCTCGCTGTGCAACAGCGCGGAGCACCGTAAAATATTTGAGGAAAAAGACATCCCTTACCGGATGCGGGGAACGGACGCCGCGTTATTCTTTACCAATTTTCAGGGGGAAAACCGCCATGCATAAAAAATTGGAGCCCACTTATACCCAGCTGATCGCGCTGAGCTTTTTCGGCGTGATCGCGGTCGGCGGCCTCTTGCTGACCCTGCCGATCTCCTCCGCCGACGGCGCGTGGACCAGCCCCCTGACCGCGTTTTTTACCGCCACGAGCGCCACCTGCGTGACCGGGCTTGTCGTCGCCGACACCTATACGCACTGGTCGTTCTTCGGGCAGCTTGTCGTTTTATCAATGATTCAAGTCGGCGGACTCGGCTTCATGACGGTCATGACCGCCTTCGCCGTCGCCATGCGCAAAAAGATCGGCTTGCACGAGCGGTCCCTGCTGATGCAGGCGGCCGGCTCCATGACCCACGGCGGCCTGATCCGCCTGACCCGCCGGATCATTACGATCACGGCGTTCTTTGAATTTCTGGGGGCCTGCCTCCTCGCGATCCGGTTTATCCCGCAGATGGGGCTCGCGGAGGGCGTCTGGAACGCGGTCTTTCACAGCGTCTCCGCCTTTTGCAACGCGGGCTTCGACATCATGGGCAAATACGGGCAGTACTGTTCCTTTACGGGCTACGTCGGCGACGCGCTGGTCAGCCTGACGCTGTGCTCGCTGATCGCCCTCGGCGGCATCGGCTTCCTCGTCTGGGACGACATCATCAAAAACCGCTTTCATTATGAAAAATACGAGCTGCACACAAAGCTCGTCCTCAACACGACGGCGATCCTGATCCTCGGCGGCTGGGCGATCTTCCTGCTGACGGAGGCAAACGGCGACCTCGCGGGCCTGACGCTCAAAGAGAAGCTGCTCGCTTCCCTGTTTCAGTCGATCACGCCCAGAACGGCCGGTTTTAATACGATCGACATGTCGAAGCTCTCCGACGGCGGCGCCCTGACGACGATCTTTTTGATGTTCATCGGGGGCAGCCCCGGCTCCACGGCCGGCGGCGTCAAGACGACGACGATCGCCGTGCTGCTGCTGGACACCATCGCCACGGCCACCATGCAGAGCAGCATCAACATCCACAAGCGCAGGATCGACGACGCGATGGTCAAGCGCGCCAGCGCCATCGTGACCGTCTACGCGGTCGGCGTGATCGCGGCGGCCTTCGCGATCTACGCGATGGAGCCCTACGGGATGATACAGACCATTTTTGAGGTCACCTCCGCGGTCGGCACCGTGGGGCTGACCATGGGGATTACCCCGCAGCTCTGCGCCGCGTCGAAGCTCATCCTCATGCTCATGATGTTTGCCGGAAGGGTCGGCGGCCTGTCGTTTGTGCTGCTGCTCGGCGAAAAACGGAAGGTCCGCGTGACGGAGCTTCCCACTGAAAATATTTTAATTGGTTAAGGAGATAAGAATATTATGAAATCCATCCTTGTGATCGGAATGGGCGAGTTTGGCATCCACCTCGCGAGAAAAATGCAGCAGCTCGGCAACGACGTGATGATCGTCGATCAAAACCCGGAGATGGTCGAGCAGTTCGCCCCGGAATTCACCGATTCCCTGATCGGCGACTGCACAAACGAGGCGGTGCTCCAGTCGCTCGGCATCAACAATTTCGACATCTGCTTCGTGACGACCGGCTCGGATTTCCGCGCGTCCATGGTGATCACCTCGCTGCTCAAGAAGCTCAACGCCCAGTACATCGTCTCAAAGGCGAAACAGGAGATCCAAAAAGAGCTCCTCTATAAGATCGGCGCGGACGAGGTCATCTATCCAGAGCCGGATCTCGCGGAGAAGCTGTCGATCCGCTACAACTCGAACAACGTCTTCGATTATATCCCGGTTACGGGAAATTACGGGATCTACGAGATCCCGGCCCCGCAGGCGTGGACCGGCATGACCATCAAGGAGCTCAACGTCCGCCAGCGGTATCAGGTCAACATCATCGCGGTCAAACAGGGCGGCGCCCTGAATCCCGCGCCCGGCGGGGACTACTGCTTCCAGAAGGACGACCACATCGTCGTGATCGGGGAATCCTCGAACATCTTTAAAATCGCCGGGAAGCCCTGAGAGGCTCCGGCGAAAAGCCGCCGCGCCCGCGCATGGCGCTTCGTTCCGGCGGTCCGCGCCGACGCGCGCAAGCCGGTATCCATGCGGAAAGGCTGCGCCCGAGAGCCCTCGCGGCCCCTTAGGGAATGGGAAGAAACCTGCCGCGGCATGGCAAGCCCCGGTTTGGCCATGAAATTCTTCCGGGAAACCGGGCTGTTTCCATGGCGTCAAATAAGGCGGTATCTATCGGCAGACGGCGAATTTTCGCCGTCTGCCGATATTCTTTGACGCCGCTTTTGCCGGTAACCGCTTTGCGTCCGTCTTGATCGGCCGCCCGATCCCGTTTTTTAAACGCTCGATATCCCGGCGGGAAAAACGGCGTCCCTGCATGGCGGCGAAAGATCCTGTTTCGCCATGCCCGCCGGCCCTCGCGCGCTCAGCAGGCAGAAGTGCGGGCGATTAAAAATATGGGGCCGTTTTGGGAATGACCGCTCTCTGAAAACTTTGGAAGATCGCTTGACATTATCCGCTACATTTGTATAATAAAATTATACACTACATTTGTATAGTATTTTACTTTTGTATTATTTGGGGAGGATACGCTCATGACAAAGCCCAAAAAACTCAGCGACGGCGAGTTGGAGGTGATGCTGGCGGTATGGGACGCCGACGGGCCGGTTACCGGCAACTATGTGCTGGAGCGAATGCGGGGCAAACGCAGCTGGGTTCTTTCGACCCTGATGACGGTATTGGCGCGTCTGGTGGAAAAAGGCTATCTGGCCTGCGACCGGAGCACCCGGACGAACTACTACGCTCCGCTTGTGGACGAAATGGAATACAAAGCGCGCGAGAGCCGCACTTTTCTGGAGCGAATGTACGGGAATTCGCTGCCCGGGCTGGTGGCGGGCCTCTATAAGGGAGGCGCCGTCGGCGACCGCGACCTTGCCGAGCTGAGAGAATTTCTTGATACTGCGGGAAAGGGGGCCGACTGATATGGAGCCGTTTTTTCTGACCCTGTTGGAGGTCTCCGGCGGCACCGCGGCCGTGATCCTGCCGGTCGCTTTGCTCTCGAACCGCATCAACCGAACCTATACCGCCAAGTGGAAGTATTGGCTTTGGCTGGCGCTGGCGATCCGGCTTTTGATCCCTGTCAACCTCGCGCCGCCCTCCGCGCCGGCGCAGTTCGACGTGAGCATTCCCAATGCGACGATCGTGTTTCAGGCGCCGGCGCCCGGCAACGCCGCGCGGTCCCCGTCGGCCGGCGCGGCGCGGGGCGACGGTCAAATGACCGCGCCGCCGGCGGAACGCGGCGTCACCACCATGGAGCTGCTGATGCTGCTCTGGGCGTTTGGCGCCGTCGTTTTCGTGGCATATCAGGGCGGGTCCTATGCTATCTTCCTGCGCAAGGTGCTGCGCTGGGGCCGGCCCGTCGGGCAGGAGAGCGGCATTTCCGACGCCATGCGCCGCCTGCAAGCGGAGCTTGGCATAAAAGCGACCATACGGGCGCTTGTTTGCGGCAACATCGCAAGCCCCATGATGCTGGGTTTTGCCAAACCCACGCTGGTGCTGCCAAAGGACGATTATGACGAGCCGGAGCTGTATTTTATCTTGCGCCATGAGCTGACGCACTTTCAGCGCGGCGACTTGCGGTACAAGGCGCTGATGCTCCTCGCCAACGCCGTCCACTGGTTCAACCCCGCCGTCTGGCTGATGGTGCGGGAGGCAAGCCGGGACCTCGAAATATCCTGCGACGCGGCTGTAATCGAAGGCGCGGGCATGGAGCGGCGCAAACAATACGGCGAGACGATCCTCGCCTGCGTCCATAAAGAGGCGGCGCGCCATACCGCGCTCTCCACCCATTTTTATGGCGGGAAAAGAACCTTGAAAGAGAGATTCGGGAATATTCTGAATACGAAAAAACGCAAAGCCGGCGTCGTCTTATTCATCGCGCTGCTGCTGTGCGCGGGCATCGCGGGCGGTCTGGTGGCGTGCAGCGCCAAGGCGGCCGCGCCCACGCAGGAGGAGGTCGTGGAGCTGCTGCAAAAAGCCGAAGCCGTCTATCAGCTTGGGAATCAGGATGTGCTGACCATCGCGCAGTATGAGCTGCAGCCCTCGGGGGACCAGCTGTATTACGATGAAATTTCCAACTATGAGCGGGCCGTCGCCGAGATCTTTACCGAGAACGGGATCGCTCAACTGGAGCAATCCAGTAACCTGGGGGTTCCGCTTATCTTAAAACAGGATGGCAAGGTCTACCGCGCCAGCGCCATGGCCGACAGCGCCGCGACGGTCTATTACGGCGCCATAAAATCCGTAACGCTTTTGGAAGAAACGAACGAACGCTTTGTTTATGAGATTGTCCACATTGCCGAGCCAAGAGGCTTCGACCCCGCCGCCGATACCGCGCCGGAGCTGACGGACCGCGCGGTGCTGATTAAGAAAAATCAGCTTCTTCTGGTGGAGGATTTTTCCTATCCGCTCAACATCGCCGAGGAAGACCCCGCCGAAACCGCGGCGGATGAATTTGCCGCGCAAAACGCGGCCCTGCAGGAAAGATACCAACGCCTGCTGGACGAGGACAACTTCGCGCTGCTGAAGCTTTTGGAGGCGCGCATGGCGGCCTACCGGGACGGCACCTTTGTGGAAATGCCGAACCATCACCCCAACTGGCCGGATGATTTCCCATCCCCCGCGCTGGTTCCGCAGCCGCTGACGATGCAGGATTTTGTGATCCGCACTACGCCTTTTGTGAAGATCGACGAGAATTCTTATTGGGATGGCAGCATTTTCGTTTGGGTAAGGATCGACGATACCCACTGGCTGACTCTGGAACCCGCGTGGTTCGGGCATGAGGATACCGACGAACTGACGCTCGGCTTTGGCGGCAGCGGTTTCTATGAGGGCGATCTGCCTTTTGACTTCGCCGCGGCGGTGGAACAGCAAACGCTGGACGTCCTGCTGCTTGACGCGTCGGTATTTACCAGCGGCAGCGGCGATTCCATAGAGGTTGCCACAGCCGGAGTGCGGCATTACTATGAAACGTTTATGGGCGAGAACGTGCCAAAAAACTGCCGCATCACCGAATATACCATACGGTCGGTGACGCTGGTGGCCTACGGAGGAACCGAATTTATGGTGCGTGTGGTCAGCGACTACGCCACCACCGGGGGCTATTTCCTATCCGCCAACGGCAACTTTATCCCTTATGGGGAGAACACCGCTTCCTCGGGCGGCGTATGCACCGACGATACAAAGGAATTCCGGTTTATGAGCGACGGCGACGAACGATATCACATCGTTTCCGTGGGAACCGGCGGAGGCGGCGCGGGGCTGACGCCGGTGGAATCTCCCTTAGAGATGGAAGCGCAAGCCGCCGCTCCCCATATTGAAATGACCGGGGTGAATTCCATCTATTTTTCCAACCTTGATATTATACCGGAGTTTTCCAGCTTTAACGAGGGCGGCGCCACCTATAACCCGCAGAAAAACACCCTTGAGGTGGGGGTGATAAAATCCACCGGTACCACAACCGGCGCCATCGAGGGACCGGCGCTTCGCTTTATCGTCGATCTTTCCGGCGACGGCGGCGTCTTGGAACGGGAATATTCGCCACAGCCGGACAGTCCTCTTTTTCAGCAAACCAGACCGGATAACGGCGAGCTTGCGGAAATGAGCGACGCGCGCCTTGTGGAGGCGGCCCGGGCGATCTACGCCCTCATGCTGGAACAGTCCGGGCACCCGGCCGACGGGGCGTAACGCTTTTTATAAATACTCGGATGAAAGAATAAGCGCCGAAAAAATCCGGGCCGGCGGATTTTGCCGCGGCCCGGGCGCTTCAAGTAATATAGGATAAAAAAAGGAGAGGCCCGCCTCCCCTTTTTTTATTTGTCCGTAAAGCGGTAGCCGACGCCGACCTCCGTAAAGATGTACTGGGGGTTCGCCGTGTCCGCCTCGATCTTGCGGCGCAGGGAGGCCATGCAGACGCGAATGCTCTTGGCGTCGCCCGTCTCCTCGTAGCCCCAAACCTCTTTCATGATCTGGGAGTGCGTGATCACCTTGCCGCAGTTGACGGCGAGCAGCACGAGCAGCTTATACTCGAGGGGCGTCAGGTGGACCTCCTCCTCGCCCAAAAAGATGCGCCGCCGCTCCGTGTCGATCGTGAGCGCGCCGAACTGCATGACGGTCTCCGGCTGCGTGAGATCCCTGCGGTCGATGAAGCGTTCCATCACCCGGATGCGCGCCAGCAGCTCCGTCATTGAAAACGGTTTCGTCACATAGTCGTTCGCGCCGAGATCGAGCGCCGCGACCTTGTCGTTGTCCATTCCGCGCGCCGAGACGATCAAAATCGGGATCTCCGAGACCTTGCGCACCTCCCGGATGATCTCGTTGCCGTCCATATCCGGGAGCCCGAGATCCAGCAAAAGGATGTCCGGGTTTTGCGTGCAGAACGCGAGCACGCCCTGTTTGCCGGTCGCGGCGGTGGTCACCTTATAATTTTTTGCCTTGAGCGCCATCGACATGAAATTGACGATCTTCGGATCGTCCTCTATCAGCAAAATATGAACCTGTTCCACCTCTACACCTCGGTCTCTCCCGTCTCTTCGTCCGGGAGATAAAATTTGAAGACGGCCCCTCCGGAGGGCCTGTTCTCGGCGGTGATATGCCCGCCGTGCGCCTCCACGATGACTTTGCAGATAGAGAGGCCGAGCCCCACCCCGCGTCCCTGATCCGCCGTGTTGCGCGGCAGGGTGACGAAATCGTCGAACAGCGTGCCAAGGATTCTCTCGTCGATCCCGCGGCCGTTGTCGGCGCACTCAAAGACGGTCTCCCGGCCGGAGCGGTAGGCGGAGAGCTCGATCTCCACCCGCTCCCCCGCGTGCTTGCAGGCGTTGCTGATCAGGTTGACCAATACCTGCACGATCAGCACGCCGTCCACATAGACCGTCAGGATCTCGTCCGGCAGGCGCACGCGGAGCCGGTTGTCCGCGAGGAAGGTCCTCGTCTGCGCCGCCGCCTGCGCGATCAGGTCGTCCACGGCCTCGTAATCCTTTTTGATCTCCATCCGGCCGTCGGTGATCCGCGTCATCTCCAAAATATTCTGGGCGGTCAGCATGAACATCGACGCGTCCTCGTGGATATCCTTCGCGAGCTGAAGCACCTCCTCGTCCGACAGGGCGTCGTAATTGTCGATGATGAGGCCGCTCGCGCCGGAGATCGCGGTGAGCGGGGTGCGGATGTCGTGGGAGAGGCTGCGCAGCAGCGAGCTTTTGAGATGCTCCGTCTCCATCGCGAGGCGGATCTTCTCCCGCTCGACGTAGATGAACTCCCGGTCGAGCACGATCGCCATTTGGTGGGCGACGGCCTGAAACAGCCGCTCGTGCTCCTCGGTCACCTTTTCCGCGCGCCCGCCGACCGCGAGCGTGCCGATGACGCTCGCGAGCCCTTGGATCGGAAACACGAGGTCCCGGCCGGAGGGCACGTACCCGCCGCTTTTATATTCCGTGCTGCCGTCCTCGAATTTTCCGCTGTCGAGCCGGACGCAGCACTCGCATTTCGTGTGGCCGTTGATAAAACGGATGCCGTTCATTACGATGTTCTCGGTCCCGGTCAGGTTGAGAAAGCTCTCCGTGATCTCATACATGAGCTGCGTGGTCCGCTGGTTCTCCCGCGCGAGGGCGGCCTGCGCCCGAAATTTGGAGGACATCGTCCCGCTGATGGACGCCGCGATCAGGAAAAACACCATCAGCAGCATGTCCTGCGGGTCGCGGATCACAAACGAGTGGAGCGGCTCGGTGAAGAAAAAGTTAAAGAGAAACACGCTGGCCGCGGCGCACAGCAGGCCGTAGAAATAGCCGCTCGTAAACACCGCGGTGAGCAGAACCCCCAGCAGGAAAATCATCAGCACGTTTTCTTTGGCGACCCCGATGTGGTAGACGAACAGCGAGAGCAGCGTCGAGACCGCGCAGACGAGAAAGACGATCCCGGCGCAAGACAGATGATCCTTCGGTTTTCGGGATTGGGAGAAAAAATACATCGCGCCCATACGCCCCCGTCCTCTGATTTTTCGGCCGCGGCGCGGCCTTGCCGAGCGGGCCGCCCCGTTCGCCCCCATTATATCTCTTTTTGCCCCGGATTACAAAATTCGGAACGGTTTTCGGAAAAAAATTCGGCCTTTCGGGATTCGAGAAGAGCCGGGCCGCCGAGGAGGGGCCAAAACCGCCGAGGCCGGACAGCGCCGAAAGAAGCTCCGTCCCCCGCCTTTTCCGGCGGCGGCGCCTCTGATCCGACAGTTTTGGGACAGCGCCCGCTTCGTTTTCAACATTTTCCCAAAAACCGGTGCCACCGCGCGGAATTTGTGGTAAAATAAAGGTGCCACCGGAGGTTGCTTGGCCGCGGATGCGCCGGAAGGCGGAGCGCGGCGGACCTTTGCCGGAGGGCCTCGGGCCGCGCGGCCTCCGGAGGCATAAAAATGATGATCTTATGCTGCATGGAAAAGGAGGAAGCGGAAATGAAAGATCGGTATGATTTCAACTGGCTGTTCCACAACAAATGCGGCGCCGGCGATCCTTTGATTGACGCGGACGCCAAAACCGCCCCGGCGGACAAAGATCGGGATGTCGACGAGCCGGAGGGATTCGGGCTGGATTCGCTGATCTTCTACGACGAGTGCTGCGACGAGGAAGAGGACGATCCGGATTACTGAAAGATACGGGCGGCGCGTTTCGGCGCCGCCTTATTTTATCGGCGGCGAACGGCCTTACCGGCCCCTTCAAGGCTAAAATCCGGCAAAGGATGGGGCATGCCCGTCGAATCCTAAAAAATCCTGTTGAATTCCTTTTGGGGCTGCGGTATACTAATGTGATATTATAGCCGGTAAACCAAATATTACCAGGAGCTGTGGGAGAAATGCCTCAATTTACGAAGAAGGCGATCATGGATTCTTTCGTCAAGCTGCTGAATCAGAAGCCGCTCGATCAGATCACCGTCAAGGATATCGTCGGGGACTGCGGGGTCAGCAGAAAGACGTTTTATTACTATTATCAGGACACCCGCGCCCTGACCGAGGACCTTTTTTTGTCCTACGCGGAGCACATTTTGGAGAGCGGCGCGAGCCCCGCCTCCCTCGAGGAGCTGCTCCTCGATCTGGCGCGGCAGCTCTATCAAAACAAGAAGCTGGTCCTGCACGTCTACAACTCCTCCGAACGGGACCGCTTGGAGGAATACCTGTTTGAGGGGGCGGAAAAGGCGGTCGTCGACTTCGTGCGGAGGCAGGCGGAGGGCATCCCCTGCGGGGACGATAAAATCCGCATGCTGGCCGATTGGTATCTGGCCGCGTTCGCCGGCCTCGCGGCGGCGTGGGTCCGGCACGGCATGAAAGATCTCCCGGATGCGTACCTCCATGACTTGGGCCAGATGCTGAAAGGCACCGGCCGCCTCGCCCTTCAAAATGTTGTAAATGATGTTTTAAATGGTGACAAATAATTTAATAATGTGTAAAAACGTAACAGAAGCTACGTTGTGAGATGAATCCTCTCACGGCGCTTTTTTTGTCCATAGAATTTTCCGGAGGCCGGGCTAAAATTGAGAAATATTGAAAAGACGGGCCCGCCCCGCCGCGGCCGCCGCCTCCCGGATGGGAATTTTCGGCGGCGGCCCTATGTTATCTATTGAGAGCGGTTATACTAATTACCGGTATGGCCGGGTTTCTCCGGTTTGTTTCGCGGTCCTCCCTCCGCCCGTCGTGGCGGGAGGGGGGTGGACGGTACCGAAAACCCGATGTTTCAGTTTTGGGGAAAGGATGATTGTTGTTGAGTGATCTTTCCGAAAGGATCGTCGCGGAGATGAATACCGAGACGGTCTTCACGATTCCCGTCTTCGGCGGGATCGGCGTGGACGAGGGCACCGTGGTCACATGGATCATCATGGCCGTGATGATCGCCGCCGCCGCCCTGCTGACGCGAAACCTGAGGGTCGATCATATTTCAAAAAAGCAGGCTGCCGTCGAGGCGTTTGTGACAAAGCTTGAGGGCGCCGTCACCGGAATCCTCGGCGCGGACGGAGAGCGGTACGTCCCCTATCTCGTGACGGTGCTCGTCTATATCGGGTTTGCCAACGTCGTGGGCGTGTTTGGCTTCAAGCCGCCGACCAAGGATCTCAACGTGACCCTCGCGCTCGCGGTGATGAGCATCGTGCTCGTGCAGGCGGCCTCGATCCGCAAGCGGCGGGTCGGCGGGTGGCTCAAATCCTTCACCAAACCGCTCGCGATCGTGACGCCGTTTAATATCCTCGATCTTGTCACGCGGCCGCTTTCGCTATGCATGCGGCTCTTCGGCAACGTGCTGGGCGCGTTCGTCGTGATGGTTTTGCTGGAATCCGCGATCCCGGTCGCGATTCCGGCCGTGTTCAGCCTGTATTTCGATTTCTTCGACGGATTTTTGCAGGCCTATGTCTTTGTGTTCCTGACCGGCGTTTATATTAAGGAAGCTATTGAATTATCCGAATAACGGAGAGGAGTTTTTATTATGTCTCTTACTGCAATCGCCGCGGGTATCGCGGTTTTCACCGGTGTCGGCGCGGGCGTCGGCATCGGCATCGCCACCGCCAAGGCCGTGGAGGCCTGCTCCCGCCAGCCGGACGCCAGCGGCAAAATCATGACCCTGCTGATCCTCGGCGGCGCTTTGGCAGAGGCCACCGCCATCTACGGCTTCGTGACCGCCCTGATCCTGATTTTGACCCAGTGAATTTTCTACCCGGAAAGGCAGGCAATGCAAATTGATTAAGGTGGATTGGAACCTGCTGTTTACGGTCATCAACCTGCTGGTTTTGGCCGCGGCCATGCGCATCTTCCTTTTCAAGCCCATTCATAAAATTCTGGACGAGCGGCAGAGACAGGCCGATGCTCTGCTCTCGGAGGCGGAAACGGCGAAGAAAAACGCCGGCGAGCTGGAAGCCCGGTATCAGGCTGCCATGACCGACGCCAATGAGGAAAAAGCCGAGATCCTCCGGAACGCCAGAGCCTTCGCTTCCGCGGAGAGCGACCGGCTTTTGGCCGAGGCGAAAGCCAAGGCTCAAAAGATCCTCGCCGACGCCGGCACGGAGGGCGAGATGAAGAAGAAGGAGATCCTTGAGGGCACGCAGGCCGAGCTCGCGGGCATTATCGCACAGGCCGCCCAAAAGCTCTCGCTGCAACAGGGCGAACCCGACGACGGGGCCGCCCTCTACGGCGCTTTCCTCGAACAGGCGGGTGAAGCCCATGAATGATCTCGAAAAAGACTTCCTAAGCCCTCCCTCCGGGGAGAGCGAGGCGCAGCTTTTTTGCGTGACGGCGCCGGGCTACGAGCAGTACGGCCGGATCCGCGACTGGCTCGCCGCGCGCTTCGGCGCGGACAACTTGGCCTTGCACGTGGTCGTGGACCCCTCGCTCAAAGACGGCTTCAAGATCCGCTACGGCGACATCGAGCTCGACTGGTCCAGCGAGGGCCGGAAAAAGCAGCTGCAGGAGGCGCTCTCCGCCCCGGCGCAGAACGTGTCCCCGGAGACGCTCATCTCTATCATGAGGGTGCGCGTCGGGGAATTCGGCGTCGCCGTGGAGGAGAAAGAGGTCGGGGCGGTGCGCTCCGTCGGGGACGGCATCGCCGTGATCGACGGCATCGACCACGCGGCCTACGGCGAGATCGTTTTATTCGACAACGGGGCCAAGGGCATGGTGCAGGACATCCGCGAGGACAGCGTCGGCTGCATCCTGTTTACCTCCGATACGGGGGTCCGGCAGGGCACGCATGTCGTCCGCACCGGAAAGACCGCCGGCATCCCCGTGGGCGACGGCGTGCTCGGCCGCGTGCTGAGCGCTCTGGGCGAGCCGATCGACGGCCTCGGCCCCTTCTCCGGCACGGAATGGAACCCCATCGAATCGGAGGCCCCCGGCATCATGGACCGGCAGGCCATCTCCGTGCCGATGGACACGGGCCTGCTTGTCATCGACTCCATGTTCCCGATCGGCCGCGGCCAGCGGGAGCTGATCATCGGCGACCGCCAGACCGGCAAGACCGCCATCGCGCTCGACACCATCCTCAACCAGAAAAATAAAAACGTCATCTGCATCTACGTCGCCATCGGCCAGAAGGCCAGCACGGTCTCAAGCGTCGTGGGCGCGCTCAAGAAAAACGGCTCGCTCGACTACTCGGTCGTGGTCTCCGCCACGGCGAGCGACCCCGCGCCGCTGCAATATATCGCGCCCTACTCCGGCTGCGCGGTCGGCGAGTATTTTATGCGCAAGGGCAAAGACGTGCTGATCGTCTATGACGATCTCTCCAAGCACGCCGTGGCCTACCGCGCCCTGAGCCTGCTCTTGGGACGCAGCCCCGGCCGCGAGGCCTACCCGGGCGACGTGTTCTATCTGCACTCCCGCCTGCTGGAGCGCTCGGCCCGCCTCTCGCCGGAGCTCGGCGGCGGCAGCATGACGGCGCTCCCCATCATTGAAACGCAGGCCGGCAACGTCTCCGCGTATATCCCGACCAACGTCATCTCGATCACGGACGGGCAGATCTTCCTTGAGACGGACTCCTTCAACGCCGGACAGCGCCCCGCCGTCAACGTGGGGCTTTCGGTCTCCCGCGTGGGCGGCGACGCGCAGACCGACATCATGAAAAGGGCCGCCGGCACCATCCGCCTCGACCTCGCGCAGTACCGCGAGCTCGAGGTGTTCACGCAGTTTTCGAGCGACCTCGACGACACCACCAAGGCGCAGCTCAGCCACGGCGCGGCGCTGATGCAGCTGCTCAAGCAGCCGCAGTACCACCCGATGCGCCTGCACGAGCAGGTGCTCACCCTGATGGCGGCGGAGGCCCATATCTTCAGCAAGACGCCCGCCAAGGCGGTCAAGGCCATGCAGGAGCGCCTGCTCGCGTGGTTTGAGACCGCCCGCCCGGAGCTCGTCCGCGAGATCGAGGAGCGCCAGCGGATGACGGCGGATATCAAGAAACGGATCCTCGGCGCGCTCAAAGAATTCGCGGCCGCGGAGGCGGGTGGCGCCAATGGATAGCGCGAAGGAGATCCGGGACCGCATCGCGAGCGTCCGGGACACGCGGAAAATCACCAACGCCATGTACCTGATCTCCTCCAACAAGCTGCGCAAGGCGATGCGGGAGCTCGAAAAGACGCTGCCGTACTTTCTCACGCTGCGCAAGAGCATCAAGTCCGTCTTCGACAACCTGCCGGACGCCTCGAGCCGCTACGTGGACATCGGGGACAAGCGGCCGGAGAGCGCGAAGGTGCGCGGCTATCTGGTGGTCACGGCGGACAAGGGGCTCGCGGGCGCCTACAACCACAACGTGCTCAAGCTCGCTATGGAGCATCTGCACGACACCGCCGGGGCGAAGCTTTACGCCATAGGCAGATTCGGGCGGCAGTATTTTCTCCAGAAGGGCGTGGAGGTGGAGCGCAATTTCCTCTACACGGCCCAGAACCCCAACCTTTACCGGGCCGGGGAGATCGCCTCCGCGCTGCTCGACGCCTTCGACAGGGGGACGCTCGACGAAATCTACGTCATCTATACGGTCATGCGCAACAGCATCGTCACCGAGGCGACCATGCGCCGGATCCTGCCCTTTGAGCGGAAGCATTTCGCCTCCCAGCAGGCGGCGGACGAGTCGAAATACAGCTGGATCGCCGGCGAGATCGCCACCTATGAATTTTATCCTACCGTCGAGAAGGTGCTCGACAGCGTCGTGCGCAGCTACCTCTCCGGCTACATTTACAGCGTGCTGGTGGACAGCTTCTGCGCGGAGCAGAATTCCCGCATGTCGGCCATGGACACCGCGAGCCGCAACGCGAGCGAGATGCTCGCCGCGCTCTCTTTAAAATACAACTCCGTCCGGCAGGCCGCGATCACCCAAGAAATCACCGAGGTCACGGCCGGGGCGAGGGCGCAAAGGATGCGCCTCGCCGAACCGTAGGCGCTTTCGCAAAATCCCAGCAAGGGGGTCATGGAGCAATGAAAACAGGAACGATCCGGGCCGTCTCCGGGCCCGTTGTGGACGTTCTTTTCCAAAACGAGGCGGATCTGCCCGAAATTGACGAGGCTTTGACCGTGGATTTGGAGGGCAAAACCCTCTTTATGGAGGTCGCCCAGCATCTCGGCGCGGGCAAGGTGCGCGCGATCATGATGGGGGCGAGCGAGGGGCTCTGCCGGGGCATGGCCGTCACGGCCACCGGCAAGAGCATCACGGTCCCCGTCGGGGGCGCGACGCTCGGGCGCTTGTTTAACGCGCTCGGCGAGACGGAGGACCGCGGGGAGCCCATCCCGCCCGACGCGGAGCGCTGGTGCATCCACCGCTCCCCGCCCTCCTTCGCCGACCAAAACCCGGACGTCGAGATCCTTGAGACGGGCATCAAGGTCATCGACCTGCTCGAGCCCTACGCCAAGGGCGGCAAGATCGGGCTCTTCGGCGGCGCGGGCGTGGGCAAAACGGTGCTCATTCAGGAGCTGATGCACAACGTCGCGTCCGAGCACGGCGGCTACTCCATCTTTACCGGCGTGGGCGAGCGCAGCCGCGAGGGCAACGAGCTCTGGAACGATATGAAAGCGAGCGGCGTGCTCGAAAAATCCGCCCTCGTCTTCGGCCAGATGAACGAGGCCCCCGGCATCCGCATGCGCGTGGGCCTGACGGGGCTCACCATCGCGGAATATTTCCGGGACGTGGAGCACAAGGACGTCTTGCTCTTCATCGACAACATCTTCCGCTTCGTGCAGGCGGGCAGCGAAGTCTCGGCGCTTCTGGGGCGGATGCCCTCGGCCGTGGGCTACCAGCCGACGCTCGCCAACGAGATGGGCGAGCTTCAGGAGCGCATCGCCTCCACCAGGGACGGCTCTATCACCTCGGTGCAGGCGGTGTACGTCCCGGCGGACGACCTGACCGACCCCGCCCCGGCCACCACCTTCGCGCACCTCGACGCCACGACGGTCCTCTCCCGCAAGGTCGTGGAGCAGGGCATCTATCCCGCCGTGGACCCGCTCTCCTCCACCTCCCGCATTTTGGAGGCGGAGATCGTGGGGCAGGAGCATTACGAGACGGCCCGCAAGGTGCAGGAGACGCTCGAAAAATACGCCGAGCTTCAAGACATCATCGCGATCCTCGGCATGGATGAGCTCTCCGAGGAGGACAAGACCACCGTCTACCGCGCAAGAAAGATGCAGAAATTCCTCTCCCAGCCGTTCTCCGTGGCCGAAAAATTCTCCGGCGTGCCCGGAAAATATGTGCCCGTGAAGGAGAGCGTCAAGGGGTTTCAGGCCATCCTCTCCGGCGACATGGACTCCTATCCGGAGGAGGCGTTTTACAACGTCGGCACCATCGACGACGTGATCGCGAAGGCGAATACCCTGACGGGGGGCGACTGAAACGGCGGACACCATGCAGCTCCACATCTTGGCGGCGAACCGCGTCTTTTACGACGGCCCCGCCGCCTCCGTCACCGTGCCGGCCGAGGACGGCGAGATGCAAATTTTGCCGCATCGCTCGAAGCTCATCGCGGCCATCGTCGCGGGCGAGCTGCGGTATCGCCTCTCCGACGAGCCGGACAACATCGTGGCCGTCGGCAACGGGATCATTAAAATCACGAACAACGAGGTGCTGGTCCTCGTGGACAGCGCGGAAAAGCCGGAGGAGGTCAACGCCGTGCGCGCGCAGCGCGAGATGGACGAGGCCCTCGAGCAGCTCCGTCAGAAGCAGAGCTTTCAGGAATACAAGCTCGCGCAGGCGAACCTCGCCCGCGCCGCCGCCGCTCTGCGCGTCAAGCACAAACCGCACGCTTGAGCCGGAAGCCGGAAAACTTCGCTTGACGGGGAATCGCGGCTCCCCGGAGACAAACCGGATGAAGAAAAACAGAAGGCGTCCCGTCTTCTCGACGGGGCGCCTTCTTTGGAGTATTCGGCGGCCTTTGAGCACGGAGGCCCGGCGCGCCCCAAAGCGTCCGGAGAATGCGGATGTCCGAGGTGGGGCGCCGCTGAGAAGACGGTAACCTCTTCCCACAAAAAACGTCCGGGCCCGCGGGTTTCCGCGAGTCCGGACGGACGAGAGCCGGCGGGCCGGCTCAGTAATTTTCTTTTCTGACCTCGAAATAGCTCTGGCTGTTTTTGCAGACCGGGCAGACCTCCGGGGCCTTTTTGCCCATGACCAGATGCCCGCAGACGCGGCACTCCCAAATGGTCTCCTCGCCCTTCTCAAAGACCTGCCGCATCTCCACGTTTTTGAGCAGCGCGCGGTAGCGCTCCTCGTGCGTCCTCTCGATCGCGGCGACGCGGCGGAAACGAGCTGCCAGCTCCGGGAAGCCCTCCTCGTCCGCATCCTTGGCGAAGCGGTCGTACATGTCCGTCCACTCGTAGTTTTCCCCGTCGGCGGCGGCGGTCAGGTTTTCGGTGGTATGACCGATATGGCCGAGCTCCTCAAACCACACCCGCGCGTGCTCCTGCTCGTTGCGGGCGGTATGCAGGAACAGCTCCGCGAGCTGGTCGAAGCCCTCTCGGCCCGCGACCTCCGCGAAATACGTATATTTGTTGCGCGCCTGACTCTCGCCCGCAAAGGCGTCCGCCAGATTCTTTTCGGTCTTGGTCCCCGCGTAGCGGTTACCGGTCTTGGCGGGCTCCTCCTCCATCTTTACAAACGCGCTCGCGGGCTGCCCGCAGCGGGGACAGGTGAAGCCCTCCGGCAGGGGCCCTTCGTGCACGTATCCGCAGACTCCGCATTTCCATTTTTCCATCTTCTTTTCCTCCGTTTCGTCGTTCGTTTTCAGCAGATTTAAAAGTTTTTCGACCGCCGCGCGCGGGAATTCCCCGTCCTGCGGGCGATCCAGCAGCGAGGTTAAAAATCGGCGGGCGTTGCCGCTCTGGGGCAGCATATACCCGGCCTCGCGGATCAGATCCTCCGCCATGATGCGGCTCGATTTTTCGAGCGCGGCGCCGAGCTTTCCGGGCAAGCCCGCGGCGATGCTCTCCTGCCGGGATTTGCTTCGAAATAGCATGCTCATCGCCCCGGTGACGGCCGCACCGTGTGTTTGCTGGGCCGGAAGCTCCTCCGGCACCATGGAGATCGCCCCGGACGGGCAGGCCTCGGCGCACACGCCGCAGCCGGTGCATTTGGTCACGTCGATGACGCTGTTTTCCGTATCCGTCGCGCCGGTGGGGCAGACATAGAGGCACAGACAGTCCTTGCTGCACAGGCGGATATTTCTCACCGCGTATTTTTTCGTCATCCCCGTCATCTCCCCTCGATTTTTTCAAATTTCCAGCCGGGCACCTTGCACACCGGGCAAAGCGCGGGCGGATCGTCGCCCACATAGACAAACCCGCAGATCGTACAGACGAAAACGCCGGTGTTTTGAACCATCGTCTCCCCCTCTTTTTCGTAGCGGGTCAAGAGGGATCTCAGGATGCGCGTGACTTTTTCGTCCCAAGTGAGCGCCCGCAGCGCGCCGCGGTCCCCCGCGGCCCTCGCGGCGTCGCCGGCGGCCGGGATGCCCTCCTCAAGATCTTTTTCGATCAGGGAGAGCAGCTCTCCGGAATCCGGCTCCTCCGCGGGCGCGGAGACCGCCTTAAAATATCCGGCAAGCTCGGTAAACAGCGCCGCCGCCTCGGGTTTATACTGTTTTTCGCACCCCTTCGCCAGATTGGAGCACAGCGCGCCCATCTCGAGCGCGGAGAGCTCCCTCCAGTCCGTCTCCGCCTCCGCGGGCGTCCCCGCCCCGGTTTCCGCGGCGGGCAGCGGTTTTTTTGGCGCGGCGGCCGGGGCGGCGGCCTGCTCTTTAAATTCCGCCTTCGCGGCCCCGCAGATGGGGCAGACCCAATCCGCGGGCAGATCCTCCCATTTTGTCCCCGGTGCGATGCCGGCCTCGGGGATGCCTTTCGCCTCGTCGTAGACAAATCCGCAGACGGTGCAGACATATTTTTTCATAGCATCGGCCTCCTCTTCTCGGTGTTTGATTGCATTTATAAAATACCGTTTTGGGCGGGGAATTTCCGTGATAAAGTCACTTAAATGATAATAGTTCTTATTTAAATTGAAATTTATTATACCTGTGCTCGAGAAACTTGCCGGAACGCGAGGACTCCGCAAAGCCAAGACGCCATGGCAAAACCCGTCCCCGGTTCCCGGCCCCGGCATATGCGCGGGCCATCCAAAAAGAAGGCCTTCGGGGACGCCCGCTCCCGGTTTGACGAATGGAAAAAAAAGAGGTATCATATTTTTGATAAAAAAGGGGGTACGGCATGGAACTGGAGCGCTATTTTCCGATCTGGGGCAAACTGACCGACGCCGAGCGGGCGCTGCTCACGCAGGCGGCGCTTCCGCGCACCGCGCCCAAGGGCACGCTGCTGCACAGCGGCTCGTCGGACTGCATCGGGCTTTTTCTGGTCCGCTCCGGCCAGCTGCGGGCGTTCATCCTCTCGGACGAGGGCAAGGAGATCACGATCTACCGCCTGTTTGAGCGGGACATCTGCCTGTTTTCCGCCTCCTGCATGATGCGGAACATCCAGTTCGACGTCACGATCGAGGCCGAAAAGGATGCGGAGCTCTGGGTGATCCCGGCGGACGTCTACAAGAGGCTGATGGATTCCTCCGCCGCCGTCGCGAATTACACGAATCAGGTCATGGCGTCGCGCTTTTCGGAGGTCATGTGGCTGATCGAGCAGATCATGTGGAAGAGCTTCGACCGGCGGCTGGCCGCGTTTCTCTTAGAAGAGAGCGCGCTCGACGGCGGCGACACGCTGCGCATCACCCACGACCGGATCGCCGCCCATATGGGCACGGCGCGCGAGGTGGTCACAAGGATGCTGCGCTATTTCCAGTCGGAGGGCATGGTGAGCCTCACGCGGGGCGCCATCGAGCTCAAAGACCGGGGGCGGCTGCGGCGGCTTTCCGAATAAGAAAAGAGGTCGCCCGGAAAACCGGGCGATCTCTTTTTATGTTCCATCTTCAGGGAAGCATCGAAACGATCTGGCGCTTCGGCCTAACGCCCACCGCCTGATCGACGACCTTTCCGTTCTCCATGACGATCAGGGTCGGGATGCTCATGACGTTAAAGGCGGAGGCCAGCTCCTGCTGCTCGTCGACGTTCACTTTTCCAACCTTGATGTCGGGCATCTCCTCGGCGATCTCGTCGACGGTGGGAGAGACCATCCGGCACGGTCCGCACCAGCTGGCCCAGAAGTCCAGCAGCACGGGTTTCTCGCTTTTCATAACCTCTTCCTGAAAATTTTCTTTCGTAATCGTTAATACAGACATTTCGTTACCTCCTAAGCAGAAATCATTTTTCTAAAATCAACACTTTTTTTCGGCAGGTCTTTACGCATTTCCCGCAGCGGATACATTTTTCCTGATCCACCGTCGGCGCGTGGAATCCCTCCTGCGCGAGCGCGCCCGCCGGACACACTTTTACCGAGGGGCAGGAGTGGCTCTGGGGACACCGGTCCACGTTCACCGTGAGCTTCTTCCCCGGATGCTCCGCAGCATCCTCGCCGCGCCCAGATTCAAAAGGCATCTTCGTTCCATCTCCTTTTTCTCATCTGAGAATTAGGATACACAATTTTTTGCTCTTTTTCCGTGATAAACTCACCGAGCGAATCTTTTTTGCGGCCTCTCCCGTGGGGATAAACCGATCATACGCCGATTTTCCCGTTGCTTCCGTGACAAACGCACCAAACGCCCGGCGCCGCTTGGAATTTTTTTCTTTAAAAAACGGTTTTTCACGGGACCCGCTCATGCCGGCCCGCGGCGGGCGCTCCCGGATGGCCGGGCCGGGCTTATGTCGGCCCATAAAAACGGCGCGGGAAAAAATCCCGCGCCCCGCATCAATCCCGCCCCCGCCCCGGCATATGATAGGGCCAAGGGGGGAGATTTTTTTGAATGATCGCTATCTTTTTGTGAATGCGCCGCTGCCGTATTCTTATCACGCGCTGGAGCCGTACATCGACGAACAGACGATGCTTGTGCACCACGGCAAGCATTTGCAGACCTACGTCGACAACCTGAACGTCGTGCTGGAAGATTATCCGCGGCTGCAAAACCTTTCTCTCGAGCAGCTGATCGTCCGCGCGGGCAGCCTGCCCGCGCGGATCGGCACGCCGATTTCGCAGAACGCCGGCGGGGTGTACAACCACCGCTTTTACTTCAACGGCCTGATGCCGCCCAGCGGGGTGCAGCCGTTCGGCGCGCTCGCCGGCGCGATCAACCGCTCCTTCGGCGGATACGACGCGTTCCGCGAGAGATTCACCGCCGCGGCGATGTCCGTATTCGGTTCGGGGTACGCGTGGCTGGTGAAGGACCGCCGCGGCAATCTGAAAATCATCACGACGCCCAATCAGGACACGCCGCTGCCCGCCGGGCATTGCCCGATTCTCGCCATCGACGTCTGGGAGCACGCCTATTATCTCAAGCACTTCAACCGGCGCGTCGATTACGTCGACGACTGGTGGAACGTCGTGAATTGGCCGGAGGCGGAGGCGCGCTATCTGGCGTGCGGCATCTGACGCCCGCGGGTTTGCAAGAAGCCCCGGCGGGTCTCCGGCCGAGAGCGTATGCCGGGATTCCTCCCCCGAAAGCGGAAGGCGAGCGGCCGTGGGGCTTCGGTTCCATCCGGAAACGGCGGACACGGCCCCGGCGGATCTCCGGCCGAGAGCGTATGCCGGGATTCCTCCCCCGAAAGCGGAAGGCGAGCGGCCGAGGGCTCTCGGTTCCATCCGGAAACGGCGGACGGCCCCGGCGGATACGCTCATTTGCAGTAGATTTTCATGGCCTCCAGAAAAAACGCGGCGCTGCCGACGGCGGCCTGCTCGTCATAATATTTGGTGAAGCGGGGATCGTCCACATACATCTGCGCGAGGCCGAGATGCGCCTCCTTGGAATAACTGGGCCAAAAATACCCAAGCCATCTCCGGTGCATCTCGCAGACCTCCTGCGCGAGCGCGGCGGCGGGGTCCCCCGCCTCAAACGCCGTCCGCAGCGAATCGTTGATTCGGAGACGCAGGCTTTCCTGCTCCTCGAACTGCTCCTTCGTGAGGCCGGCGAATGTTTGATTGCTCGCCTTCACGGCGTCCTCCCCGTATTTCTCGCGGATCTCCGCGCCGTACGCCTTTTCGTTGTCGTCGATCATCTTCTGTTTAAAGCCCTCGAATTTTTCCTTGTCGTTCATCGTGATCTCTCCTTTCGAAGCCGCAATGGTTTTTTCCACATTCGCGATCAGCGCGTCTATGCGTTTTCTTTTTTCCCTGAGCGCCGACAGATGGCCCAGCAGGGCGGCGTCGGCGTCGTACTCTTTCGCCCGCACGATCTTTTTGATCTCGGCGAGCGGCAGGTCGAGCTCGCGGTAAAATAAAATCCGCTGCAGCAGATCGACCTCTTTCTGCCCGTAGACCCGGTACCCGTTGCCGCTGATCCTTTTGGGCGACAAGAGCCCGATCTCGTCATAATAATGCAGCGTGCGGACGCTGACCCCCGCAAGTCTCGACAGCCGGTCGATGCTGTATTCCATGGCGTCCCGCCTCCCTTCCCAAAATGCCCGATCGCGTTTCCGGCGTCTCCCCGCCCATGGGGGATCAGCCCGGCCCAGCGATCCTCTACAATATAGACCATAACGTTACGTCATAGTCAATAGGCTGGGGAAAAAAATCCGGATAGGTTGTCCGGTTTTGCCGCCCCTGCCGTCCGGCGGGAACGCTCCGGGAACGGGGGTACGCCGGTGGCGGGGGCGTCCTCGGGGCGGGAATGCGCCGGAGTTGGGAGATGCGCCGGAGTTGGGAATGCGCCGGTGTCGGGGGGTGCCTGAGTTAGGAGTGCGCCTGACGGCGTGAGCGTTTTGGAGGCGGGAACGCGCCGCCTTTGGAACGCGAAGACATGGCGGCCGCAAGAGAGACGAGGCACGGGGCGGCCGTCATTCTCTTTCCCATAAAAAGTCCCATTAAAAAGCGCGGGGGCCGTTTCGGGCTCCCGCGCAATCTTTTTATCTTTAAAATGCCCGGCCGCGCTTGCCGCGGGGATTCCTTTCCGGCGGCGCAGGACGAGCGCCGCGGTTTTCACCGGCTCCGCCCGGTCAGGCGCTTAGGGGATGGTTATTCGTCGACGAACAGGTCCAGCTTGGTCTGGAGGACTACTTCCAGGTTGGTGATGGCTCTGACCATCGACTCAACCGACGCGTTGACGGCGAGCATCTGAGCGGGCGAGATACCGGCCGTTTCACGGAAGTACTGGATCTTCTCGCCCTCGGCGTTCATGATATGGGAAAGCGCAGTCTCCTGCAGCGCGACGGACTCAATCAAATCCGTAATGGCCTGATCTCTGGATCCTTCTCCCGGAGTGATAACGGGCATACTCATAAAAAGCACCTCTACATCATTTTAGTCTGCGGCAAGCGTCGCTTGCCGATATAGTATATGCCGTGGCTTTATCAGACGTTTCCACACGGTCCCGGGCTGTCGCAATCGAGTAAAGCACCGCATACAATAAACCAAAGACCGCCTTTTTCTATCAACATTTGGAGGGATACTTTTGGATACGTTTGAACCACGCAACACCGTCGCATTGCCCACGGACCTCTGCAAGCGGTATCATGGAATTGCTTTTGACGGCTGCTTTTTTTATCTGACCATGCCGCAGGACTGTAAGATTTACAGATTCCGCCGCGACTTCACCCCCTCGACCTGCTTCGAGGTCGATAAACCGTACTCGAGCATCTGCTACGACAGCTCGGAAAACTGCTTCTGGGCCTCCGTGGATAAGCTCGGGATCGTCATCTATAAACTCAACCGCGAGATGAAAGAGATCGACCGCCTGCAAATCAAAGGCTGCGTCAGGCCCTGCGCGCAGATCGAGGGGCTCTCCTACAACTGCGAACACGATACGCTGCTGGTCGCCTTTAAGGACTCCATCGCCGAAGTGTCGAAGGAGGGCTGCTGCATCCGCATTCTTCAGGAGATCTGCTCCGGGCAGTACGCGGGCGTCCTGTCGATCGCCCCGTACTATGCCGTCATCCGGCGCTGCGGCCCGACGCAGGAGGTCATCCTCTATTCGGCGAACGACTGCGTGGTGAAGAGCTTCTGTGTGCCCGCCGCGTATACGCTCGAAGATCTGCTGTTTGATCCCTGCTGCACGCGGGACCGGTCGGCGCTCCCGCTGATTTTCCTCGCCACAAAGCACTGCTGCTACCCGAGAATCCTGTATTTTGAACTTGATTTCTGCGGGATGGAGGAGCTTTGCTGCTGCAACTATGAGATTTGCCACCCCTGCTGCGACAACGGGGAGTGCAACGGGGTCTGCGATCTGATCGAATCCATCGCGTCGATTGAGGCCGCTCTGGCCCACATCCTCAACGCGGAGGGTGAAAAACTGCAGTGCGGGATCAAGCTTGCCCGCAACATCTGCGATCTGCTGGAAATCGACAAGTCGGTCCATCGCACGATCATCAGCATCACCCAGCTTGAGCATGTGCTCTACGCGAAGCTGGACATCGTGAGCGGCCTGTGCGATGGACCCTGCCACGACGGAATCCCCGGCTGGGACCAAGACCAAGATTCGGAGCAGGATCGGGATAAAGACTGGGATCGGGATCGGTGCCGGGATAAGGACTGGGATCGGGACCGGTGCCGGGATAAGGACTGGGATCGGGATCGGTGCCGCGATAAGGACTGGGATCGGGATCGGTGCCGGGATAAGGACTGGGACCGAGATCAGGACCGCGACCGGGATCAGGACCGCGACCGGGATCAGGACC
>JAGOPP010000007.1:0-8720 GCA_017991935.1 Oscillospiraceae bacterium | reverse complement strand
GATCAGGACCGCGACCGGGATCAGGACCGCGACCGGGATCAGGACCATGACCGGGATCGGGAATGGGATCAGGAATAGAGCCTTCCGCCCCGCTCCCGCGCCATACTCTCATGGACGGAGGCCCGGCCTCCCTCAAAAACCGAACAAAAGCCGGCGCGGCGGACGCAAGAGTCCGCCGTGCCGGCTTTATGCATGCGTGGAAAACGGAGAGACGCGCTTCGCCCGCGGCGGGCGAAGCGGAGGGGCGGGGTGCCTACCGGAAGGATTTGGGGAACTGTCTGATGATGCCCAGCGTCATCAGATCGGCCATTTCGAGCGCCTCCCGCTCGATGTTGTCAAAAATCGTGTCGCTGTCGGCGTACTTCTGCGTCAGGAGGTCGGTGGCTTCGGTCTTCGTCATGGCGAGGTGGTCATACAGCATCCTGCGCCACTCCTGCGCCGTCCAATACGGGTTGATGTCGCTCAGGAACGTCGCGATCTGGTCCGCGTTTGCGTACCACCGTTTCTCGGCGTTGGCTGCCGCGGCGCCGTCGCCCGCCTTCATCGCTTGGACAAGCTCCGCCGCGATCGTGAGATGGCTGGTGAGCAGCTGCGCAAACTCCGCGGCGATGTCGTCCCCATAAAGCGGGGCGAGGGCCGCCTCAAAATCCTCGGGATTGCGCAGCAGCCGGTTGATCGAAAACTCCGTGTCCGGCAAACCGAACACGATGCCGAGGACGACCAGCCTCGTCCAAAAGACATGCTGCTCCCACAACAGCCGCATGAGGTTGTTCAAAGCCAGTTTCCCGTGATTCATCTCCATGCGCGCGGCGGGCATGGGCGCCCGGCCGGATCTCTGGGGTATGCAGATCACCTGACCGATAAACAAATTGTTGGCGTCAAGCCCGGGATTTGCCGACGCGATCTCCTCTACCGTCGTATGAAAACGCTGCGCGATCATCCATAGGGTATCTCCGGGCCGGACGGTATACGGATAGGTCCCTGCACAGGTTGGGGACATCTGTGTCACCGCCTTTCAAAAAAAAATATTTCATTGATCTATCATATGTGGAAACCGACAGGGCGTTCCTCGCCGCGCCCGGCGAAAAGCGGGGCCGGCCTTACATTTTTCTGATAAATTCCGCTCATAATAGAACGAAGGATGAGAAGGAGCGTGAACAAATTGCATGCAGATACGGTCTCTTATTGGAATAAGACGGCCCAAAAAGAGCGTTACCCGCGCCTCGACCGGGATCTCGAGGCCGACGTCCTGATCGTCGGCGGCGGGATTACGGGGATCTCCTGCGCCTACTGCCTTGCGCAGAGAGGGAGAAAGCCTGTCGTCATCGAGGCCGGCGGGCTGTGCGACGGCACCACCGGAAATACGACCGGAAAGATTACGATTCAGCACGATTTCATATACGGCAAAATCACAAACCTGCACGGCATGGATTTTGCGAGGCACTACGCCGAGTCGCAGGCCGAGGCGCTCGATTTCGTCCGGGAGCGCGTCGAGCAGGACAAAATGAACTGTCAGTACGCCGAGGACACGGCCTACCTCTACGCCTCCGCCGAGGCCGACCTCCCGCCGCTCCGAAAGGAATACGAGATCGCCCGGGAGCTCGGCATCGACGCGGAGTATTTTGAAAAGCCGGACTTCCCGCCGGGCAGCCTCGGCATGCTCGCCTTCCGGCATCAGGCGGTGCTGCACCCCGTGCGCTATGTGGAGGCCCTCGCGAAGGCGGCCGTGGAAAAGGGCGCGCGGATCTGCTGCGACACCAAGGCCGTCGGGGTCGAGGACGGGAACCCCATCCTCGTCACATGCGAAAACAAGATCGAGATCCGGTGCAACCATCTCATTCTCGCGACGCAGTACCCGATCTACGACGGGCCGAATCTGTTTTTCACGCGCCTCTACGCCAAGCGGGCCTACGGCGTCGCGGTCGCGGCGACCGGAAGCTGGCCGGACGGCAGCTATATCGGCTCCGCGAAGCCGACGCGCTCGATCCGGACCCATATCGAGGACGGGAAGCGCGTGCTGATCGTCGTGGGGGAGGACCACCCGACGGCCCGCGGCGAGGACAATATGGAGCTCCATTTTGAGCGCCTGATGGAATACGCCGGGCAGATCGGCGGCGGGGGCGAGCTTTTGGCCAAATGGTCGGCGCAGGATTACGACACGCCGGACCAGATCCCGTATATCTGCCGGGTCGCGGGCGGCTCCGAGATCTACGCCGCCGCGGGCTTCAAAAAATGGGGCCTCTCGACCGGCACGCTCGCGGGCCTGATGCTCTCCCAGATGATCGCGGGCGAGGTCTGCAGGTATGAGCGGCTCTATTCGAGGACGCGCAGCGACTACACGAGCGCGCTGGGCAACGCGCTGTCCGAGGTGTTCGGCTCCGTCTGGGAGCTTGTCAAATCCAAGTTCGAGGGGACGGAGGGCATCCGAAACCTCAAGCCCGGCGAGGGGCGGGTCATCGACTTCGACGGGCAAAAAGCCGGCGTCTACCGGGATTTTGAGGACAACGTGACCGTGCTCGACATCTCGTGCACGCATATGACCACCGAGCTCAACTTTAACGTTGCGGAAAAGACGTGGGACTGCCCCGCCCACGGCGGCCGGTTCGCCGCGTCCGACGGCAAGCTCTTGGAGGGGCCTCCGGAGAATCCGCTGCGGATCTTCTACCGGGGCAAATTCTCCGACCTCGAGACGACCCAAGGAGAATAGGGCCGTTTGGGAAAACCTGCGGACGGAAAGGAAGCGGGCCCTCCGAAAACAAAAAGCGGGCGGCCGGGCGGCCGTTCGCGCCCCCATGAGCACGAAGAAGGCCGCCGATCGCGATCGGCGGCCTTCCTGCGCGGGCGGCGCTTCCCCGCCCCGATTGAAATCAAATGTTTCGCCATGGCGCGGCTTGGAAATTTTCTTAAAACACCATATTTTTAACTATTATTCCAAATCGCCTTGTAAAGATTTGTCGCTTCTGATTTTTCTTTTCGTGTAAATAATAAGAAAGAAAGGAAGTGAAAAAAAAGATGGCTCGTAACAACCGCAACGCGGCTCCGAACAGCGAATGGACGAAATTTAAGATGGAATGCGCGCAGGAAGTCGGTCATACCCAGTATGTGAAAGAAAACAACGACCATTACAAAGGCGATCTTCCGTCCCGTGTGAACGGAGAACAGGGCGGACCGATCGGCGGCCAGATGGTCAAAAGAATGATCGAAATGGCCAAGACCCAGATCCCTCAGTCGTAAAACCCCGGCGTAAAGCCTTCGCCCAACCGCGTATCCCGCAAAGCGCTCCCGCGTTTGCGGGATATTTTATACCGTCCCTCCGGTTTTTGCGGCGCAAAGGCCGCGCCCGCGACAAAAACGCGGAGTTCCGGCCGGTTTTATTCGCGGCCCTTTGCGCCGCAGCCGCCCGGCTGAAATTTGACTAATTGAGATACAAGGAGTAAACTGTCTTCGGAATAAAAACTTCAAAATCCTCGCTTGAAAGGCGGGCCGGCATGGGCAAGCGTATCGCGGTGATTCCCCAAAACGAGCAGGCGCGGAATGATTTGCGCCATTTCACCGACATCGGCCCGGAGGAGTTTATATGAGAGGGTATTTCTCTAAACTGAAATCCGCCCTGCAAAACCTTTGGAGCGCGAAGGAGACGCTGTCGCTGCGCCATATCCGCCCCGGTTTCCTGCAATATTTTTTTGCCTTTCCTCTGGCGATGGTATTCGTCAACACGCAGGATCTCATTTTGGGCGAGGGGCCGTCCGTGTTCGGCATGTCGCATACCATCGTGACTTTTCTTGGCTTTGCGGTCGGGGCCATCGCCATCTTCGCCTTGGCCACGCAAAAAAACATATCCGCCGTCAGTAAATTCTCCGCCGCGCTGGCCGTGGCAGGTTTCGTTTTTTGGACGCTGCTCCCGGACGGCTACCCGGCTTTGGCGGGCGCGGTCGCGCTGATGGCCGGCGTGGGCGGGTGCGTGTCCAGCAGCAGTTTTTCCTTCGTGTTTGTGCTCAACAACGCCGAGCGGTTTTTTAGCGCCGCGTTCATGATCCTGCTGATCAAGCTGGTCGAGCTCGGCGCGGTGTACGAACCGTTTCACCCGGCTGTCGAAATCGGGCTTGCCGTCCTTCTGCTGGTTCCGCTTTGCCTGTGCATGTTTTTCTCAAAAAGCGGGGACTACGAAGGGGCCGGCGAAAAGACCGTCAAACGGTTTGATGTCAGCGTCTGGCTGACGCTGTTTCTGTTTTTATCGTATTTTGCCATCCGGATCACCGGCTTTTATGCGCCCGCCTTCGGGCATCCGGCCATGGCGCGGCTGTGGGGGCTGCCGGCTCTGGCGCTGCTGCTGGGCTGCGTGCTCCAGCAAGCTCTGCTCCGGCGAAGCGTCTGGACGTTGTGCAACGTGTTTTTTCTCTCGTCCATCCTCAGCTACGTCATGTGGTATTTAAAGGCCCCCGAGGCCGCCTACTTATTCTCCGAGCTAAAGGAGATCGGGTTCCTGACCGCGTTCTACCTCATCGGATGCGTCACCAATAAATTCTGCGACTTTCAGATGCACAAGCGGCTGGTGCTGGTGTGCATCGCGGCGGTGGGCCTGCTCTACATCGGGATCGACGCCCTGCACGCCCATATGCTGGATCAAAAAATTGCCGTCATGACGGCGGCGCTTTTATTTGCGGCTTTTCTGCTGCTCTCGCCCGCCTTTTTCCAGCACCTGTTTTTCGCCAAATGGTCGGAGGAATTTCGCCGGGTGCGCATGTCGTTTTTGAGCGAAGACACGCCGCGGACCGACGCCGCGCAGGAGCGGACGCCCAGCCTTGACGACACCAACCTGTCGCCCCGCGAAAAACAGGTTGTGCTGCTCCTGCTGCAAGGGATGACGCTCAGGCAGGTTGCGCCGGAGCTTGGGCTCACCGTCTCCACGGTCTCCACCTACGCCAAGGCGATCTATAAAAAGCTGAACATCAACAGCCGCGCGGAACTGTTTTTGCTCTTTGGCGGCAGAGACGCCGCCAAACCTCTAAACGCCTGCGCCGAAGAAAAAGGCTGAGACCGCCGTTTCCCGATACCCCCTCCCTGTTTTGGGAGGGGGTATTTTGCGCGCCGCTCCCTATTTTGGGAGATTGCGAAGCGGCAAAATCCGTTTCAAGATGGAGATGCCCAAGAGATGCGAAGGGAGGCATACCATGCGTTGGTTTCAATCCATTCTGCCGCCGAAGCCCGACGCGCCCCGTCCCCCGGACGGGATGAGCGCGGAGGAAGAAAAGCAGTGGCGGGTATCCCAGCTTACGGCGGAGGAACGCAAGGCGTTTGAATGGTTCAAGCTGGGATACACGGCGCGCTGGACAGCCGAAACGATGCTTCTTGACCGCAAAACCGCGGGCAGGCTGTTCGCCTGCGTCTACCGCAAACTGTGTGTGGCCGACGCCCCCGAGGTGTGCAGGGTGTACCGCATGGTGACGCTCACGCCGCGGGAGCTTCCCTCGGAGGACACGCTGTAAAAACGCGGGCGAACCGGCGGGGAGCGGGCCGCAAAACGCCCGGGCATTTCCGCCGGCGAGGCAAAACCCATCATTATTTTCAGGAGGTTGCTATGAAAAGAAATCTTGTATTCCTATGCGCGCTCACCTTGGCTCTTTCCCTTTGCGCCTGCGGGCCCAAGGCGCCCGCGTCCGCCCAAGCGGAACCCGGCGCGACCGTATCGGAGGGGCAGATCGCGGACGACGCGTCCGTCCTGCCGGAGGCGGAGCCTTCGGACGCCGACACGGACTTGCAGGAAAAACAGGAGGGAACCGTGACCATCGAGATCGCGCCGCCGGAGGGCTGGACGAAAAACGAGGGCTCCGTTTTGCCGGTGCATTACATGAAAAACACGGCCAGCTTTATGGTGAAGGACGAGCCTTTCTCCGGCGCGACCCTCGACGAGGTGGTCGGCGAGGCGCTCGGCATTTATCAAAACGCCTTTGAAAATCTGACCGTCATCGGGGAGGCCGAGCCGTTCACGGTGGACGAGAAGGACGCCAGAAAGCTGACCTTTACCTGTACCGTCGGCGGAATGCAGATGAAATATCTCTATGTGTATCTCTTTGCCGCCGACCAAACCTATGTGATTACCTTTGGCGATCTGGCGGAGAGCTTCGACGGTCTGGCCGCCGACTATGAAACCATTTTAAGCGATATTCGGTTTCGGGCGGAATAAGGCCGGACCCGCGATGAAAGGAACGACATCATGAAAAACGAGATCTACATGCCTCACAAATCCTCCATCGGCGGCTTAGACGCCAACCTCACGGCCCTGCTCTGCTACATCGCCTCCGCAATCGTGAGCTGGGTGCCGGTCGTGTGCTATGTGGCGTGGCTGGCGCCGCTCGTGCTGTTCTTTATGGAAAAAGAGAGCGCGCTCGTGAAGTTTCACGCCATGCAGTCCTTTCTCCTCCACGCGGTGAACGCGGCGCTTTCCCTGCTGGTGTCCGTGGTGCTGGGCGGAATCTTGAGCGCCTCGATGTACGGCGCCGCCGGCGCGTACGCCGCATGGGGCGCGGCGGGAATCATCGGGATCCTGACCACGGTGATCTCGATCGTCTTTCTGGTCTTCGCCATCTTCGCCATGGTGGGGGCCTACCGCTACCAAGAGACATATCTCCCCGTTGTGGGCGGCATCGCCCGGACGCTGGCCGACCGGATCGGGCAAAAATAAGGAGGTACGTTTTATGGCGGGTTATAAAGATCCTTGCAGGCACTGCGGCGCGCTCATCGCACAGGACAGCCGCTTTTGCCCAAAGTGCCAAAGCCGCGCCCCCTTTGTCGATCTCTGCCCCGTCTGCTCGCGGGAGATCAGCCGCCGGGACGCGGTTTGCCCCGGCTGCGGCAGGCCGCTTTATATCGCCTGCCCCAAATGCGGCAAGCGGACTTTCGTGGGCGAGAAATGCGACGCGTGCGGCGAAAGTCTATTGAAAAGCTGCCCCAACCCGCGATGCGGGGAGATGCAGTTTTTTGAGAATGCCAAATGCACCGCCTGCGGGAAAAAGCTTTAGATAGGAGGAAAGGCCCATGATGGCGGCATTTACCCGAAACTACGAGGACAACAGCACGGAGGCCGGCTTTCAGTTTACCTTTTACTGCGACATCTGCAACGACGGCTACAAGAGCAGTTTCATCGAATCGGAGACTTATAAAAAGGGACGCGGTCTGCTGGGTCTGGCGCGAGGGGCCGGCGCGCTGGGCGGCCTCTTTGGCGGAGTCCTCGGAAACCTCGGTTACTCCTTGGAGCGCGGCGGGGACATTCTTTCCGAGCGCTTCGAGGGCATGAGCCCCGAATGGCAGAAGGAACACGAAAAAGCCTTTGAACGGGCGCAAAACGAAGCCAACCTCCACTTTAACCGTTGTCATGGCTGCAACCGATGGGTCTGCGACGCCTGTTTCAACGCGGACGCCTCTCTGTGCACGGATTGCGCCCCGCGGCAAAATGTCGTGGTGACGAAAGCGAGGTCCGACGCCATGCGCCGAAATATTGGCGAGGCCGCCGAAACCGCCACCGTATGGAGCGGAAAGCTGGAAAACAAAACTATTTTCTGCCCGGTCTGCGGCAAGCCGGCGGAGAGCGGCAAGTTTTGCAACAACTGCGGCGCCGGCTTAGAAGCCAAGAGATGCCAGAACTGCGGGGCCGCGGTCGCCCAAGATGTCCGTTTTTGCAGCGAGTGCGGCAGCAAGGTGTGAGGCAAAACGGCGGCGGACGGATGTTCCCCATGGAATGATGAAAGAGCCCGGTGGGGACGCGTCCTTCCGCCCAAGGCTCAAAACGAGTACGGCAACTACACCGGATGGATTAAACATGGCAAAACGCCGGACGGCCGCGAAGGCCGCCCGGCGTTTTGCTATGCCGGAAACACATGAATCCGATCGGCGGCCCTTTTGTGGAACCGCGCCCGCGACGGAAACGCCGAAGCCCTTATTTCAGCTGTTTGATATACTTATTTAGCTTCGCCGACACGCCGTCGTCGAGCCGATACCCTATGTTGGCGTCCAAGTCGCTTGTGTAGAGCGTAAAATCGCCCGTCCCGTCAAAATAATCATAGCCGAGCAGCCTGTATTGCGTTCCGCTGTCAAAGTCGATGCTCAAATCATACAGCCCCATGACGGTGACGGGGTTGTCGTGTCCTCGAGCTCCATTTTCCCCGGCGTGTATTCCGAGACGGGGCCTACATACCCATAAATCGCCGTGACGGCCGCCGCGTCAAGATTCGCGATCCATTCTTCGTAGATTTTTAAATGTTCTTCCGTTCCCAACGCGCCGCGTCCTTTCGGCATTTGATAAACCTCCGGATTATCATTGATCGTGACAATCCGAATGGGAACGGATAGTTCAGAGCTTGCCGCCTTGATCTCTTCCGGTGTCAGGCTCTGCGACAGCTCTTCCGTCTCGCCGGAGGGCGCGGACGTCTCCCCGCTCGACGAAAGCTCGGCGCCGCCGCTTTGGGCGCCGCTTTTGGCGCTGCTTTCGGCGGACATCTCCAGCTCAGGCAAATCGGCCCGCTCCCCGTTTTGGCAGGCGGCGAAACCCAGCAAGCAGACGCATAACAAAACGCATAGGATTTTTTTCATGACGCTTCTCCCTTCGCCGAATCAAAAGTCGCCCGCATGGCCAAGAAAATATAAGAAACTCCGCCTAAATGATACCATATATAAAACAAAAAGTCATGTACGAGCGCAAACCTCATACATGACTTTCCCGATGG
>JAGOPP010000006.1 GCA_017991935.1 Oscillospiraceae bacterium | reverse complement strand
CGGCCGGTCGTCTGTCTCGAGATCTCCCCCGTCTCCGAGCGCTTCGCCGAGCCGCTCGCGCATCGGGACTGCCTCGGCGCGCTGATGTCCCTCGGCATCCGGCGCGGCCTGATCGGAGATATCTTGACCGCCGGGAGCGGCGCCTATGTGATCTGCTTGCGCTCCGCGGCGGACTACCTTGCGGAAAATCTCAAGGAGATCCGGCACACCGCCGTGCGCTGCCGCCTTGCCGACGAGATCCCGGATGCGGCCCTTCCGCAGCCCGAGGAGGCCGAGGTTGTCGTCTCCTCGCCGCGGCTCGACTCGCTGATCTCCGCGGTCTTTCAGCTCTCCCGCAGCGAAAGCGCCGTGCTCATTGAGCGGGAGCTCGTGCTCATCAACGGGGCGGCCGTGCTCAAGGCGGATTTTCACCCGGAGGAGGGCGCGATCGTCTCCGTCCGCGGGCGTGGGCGCTTCCTCTTCGCCGGGATCAAGAGCGAGACCAAGAAGGGCCGCCTGCGCGCCGTCATAAAATTGTATAAATAAAAAGCGCCGCGAAACCGGCGCTTTTTGTTCGGGCAGGGTTGAGTTTTGGGTTGGCCAAACGGTATGCTTCCATTCTCCGGCGCTTTTTGTTTGAGCGGGGTCGGGTTTTGGGCTGGCCAAACGGTATGCTTTCATTCTCCGGCGCTTTTTGTTCGGGCAGGGTTGAGTTTTGGGTTGCCAAGCGGCACGGGTTTCGCCCCGGCCGCGCGCCTGTGTCACACCCTTTCCCGCCCCGGCTTTTCTTGGCGGCCCGTTCCGCGTACCGATCAGCAGGCCGAGGCCGGTCGGCTTTCCCGCTTCGGCTTTTCTTGGCGGCCCATTCCGCGTACCGGTTGGTAGGCCGAGGCCCGCCGACCGAACGGTGCGACCCGATTCCCCCCGACACAAAAAAGGCCCCTCCGAAGCGGAGGGGCCTTTTTGTTGGAGCGTCTTTTGGATCAGTCTTTGAGATCCAGTCCGGAGGCCTTTTTCTGGAACATCTTCTGGCAGAGCTCAGCGATAAACGCGCCGGCCTCGACCGGCGGGGTTCCGGCCCTGTGGATGTTGGAGACGACGGTGCGGTTGGCTTCCGCGATGCCCGGATAGCCGCCGTACACGCAGTAGGCGGAGAGGGATTCGGCGGAGGCGAGTCCGGGTCTTTCGCCAAGGAGAACCACGGTCACTTTCGCGTTCAGGATCTTGGCAACGGAATCCTCGGAGCCGACGCGGCCGTATTGGACGAAGAACGGGGTGCCGATCTTCAGGCTGGTGCTCTTGAGGCCGTTGAGGATGGCCGGCAGGACTTCGTCGATGTTGGCTTCCACAGCGGTGGAGGAGAGTCCGTCCGCGACAAAGATCTGGACATCCGGATCATTGGCGCATTCCTTTTTAATCCGGGCAGCCATATCGTCGTCGAAAACGCGGCCGAGGTCCGGACGGGTCAGATATTCGTCCTTGCTCTTGCAGGAGGTCTGATATTTTTTAAGGTTGTTTCTCGCGAGCACTTCGTCGTGAACGTCGTCAAAGACGGCGTCCATCGCGCAGGCGTGGTCGGCGCGGAAACGCAGAATGGTCTGGGTCAGCGGACGGGGGCCGGATCTCCAGACACCAAGGCGGGCGGCCGAGCGGGCTTTCAGGCGGAGATATTCCGCGGCGTGCTCAGGCGTAAGGTTCGGGATGAGAAGAAGTTTCTGAAGATCAACCGCGGACAGATCCGGAACTTCTCCGCCGCAGGCGCATTTAGAGGGTGCTGCTTCGTTTTCGCCGCACACCTGGGTAATCGCCTTCCTGACAATTTCCATAAGCTCAGCTTCATTCATTTGTAGCAGCCTCCTTTCTTATTTAAAGAATATGGCAGCGTTGCCGGCCATATCCGTTAGATGACCTTCAGCGTCCATAATTCCAAGATCGATCGCCCATTTGTGGAACTCAGGGGCGGGCTTTCTGTGGCTCAGCTCACGCATCGTGGCGTCGTCGTGGAAAGACACGTCCTGATAGGAAAGCATGACGTCGTCGCCCATCGGGACGCCCATGTAGTAGTTGCAGTTCGCCGCGTTGAGCAGCAGGCAGGCGATCTCCTGGTCGTTTTGGTCGATGCCGGTGTGGTTGGTGTAGCAAGGGGCCATGCCCATCGGAAGGCCGATGATTTTGGCCATGAAGTGATCTTCGAGGTTGGCGCGGATCATTTCTCTGCCGTCGTAGATGGTTTCAGGCCCGATAAATCCGGAGACGTTGTTGACCATGAAAGGACGGAAGAAACGGGCAAATCCGTATGTACGGCCCTCGAGCGTCATCTCATCCGCGCCTTCGTCGGCGCCGATGGAAACTTCCGAGCCTTGTCCAGTTTCAAAATAGAGACGGTTTGCGCCGGTGCCGGTGCACTCATGGGCGGCAAGGTCGTACGCCTCGAGCAAAAGATCGCGGGAAACGCCGAAATCGTCGCAGGCGGCCTGCGTGCCGGCAATGGACTGGAAGAACATGCTAAGCGGAGCGCCCTCGCGGACGGACTGCATCTGCGTGGTGACGTGGGAAAGAACCGTCAGCTGGGTCGGAACTTTCCACTCCTGCATGAAGCCCCAGAGGCAGTCGGCAATGCGGCGGGTGGTCTCGACGGTATCTTCCACCGGGTTGATGCCGATGCAGGCGTCGCCGGAACCAAAGCTCACGCCCTCTTTAACGCCGAACAGAATGGAGTCGACGTCATCGGTGGTGGAGTTGGTCTGGCAGCGGTAGCTAAGAGTGCCGGGAAGTCCGATCTGCGTGACGCAGCGGGTCGGGTTGGAAGCTTTGCTGGCGCCATAGATCAGGTCGCTGGTGGAGCAGATCTTCGCGATGGCGGCAACGGTTTCGCCGTTAAACGCAAAACTCCCGCGATAAAGATCATCCTTAGTAGTATGGCTGTTCATGATCCACTCGCGAACCTCGCCGATGGTCATGTTTTTAAAACTGCCATATACGCGCTGGTTCAGGGCGTCAAGTTCCACTCTGGTAACTTCGTCCTTCTCGTACGGGACCACAGGATTCTCAGTGATATCGCTGACGGTCAAATTGGAGAGGACGACTTTGGCTGCGATTCTCTCGGTGACAGTCTCAGCGGCGATTCCCTGAAATCTGTCGGCAGATTTCGGTTCGTTTGCTTTGGCTAAAACATCCTTGACATCACGGAATTCAAATGTTTTTCCGTTAAGTCTGGTCTTTAGTTTCAAAACCAAACACTCCTTTCACTTTCTTAAAAAATCGGGGATGTCCCCATCTTGCCCCCTTTTCCTTGGCACAACCGAACCCCCCGCGGACCTCCCACTCCGCTGAGAATACAGCCGGGCCGAAAACGAAGCAGAGGAAATTCGTCTCCTTACATTGAAGAAAAATTCTCCTACGTAGAACGGAATATTCCTTTATAAAAGTACTACATAATCTCCGCAAAGTCAACCACCATTTTGGATAAAATTGCTTTAAATGATGGGAGCTTTTTTTGGTTCCCGGGATTTCGGTTTTTTGTCAAAAAGTCTTTGCTTTTTCGGTTTTTCGCGTGTAGAATAAAAACCATTGAATGTGGGGTTGGAAGATGAAAAAGGGAAAGACAATCGGAACGATGATGCTGCTTTCGGCGGCGATGATCTGGGGCATGTCCTTTGTCGCGCAGACCGTCGGCATGGCGTATGTGGGGCCGTTTACCTTCAACGGCTTCCGCAGTTTTCTGGCGGCGGCGGCGCTGACGGGATACTGCCTATTTATGGACGGGGGCCGCAAAAAGCGCGGCGAACGGGTCAAGGCTTCCGCGGCGGAGAAAAAACGGTTTTGGAAATCGGGCATCCTCTGCGGCCTCGTGCTGACGGTGGCCTCCAGCCTGCAGCAATACGGCTTGAGCATGACCACGGTCGGCAAAGCGAGCTTCATCACCGTGCTCTATATGATGATCGTGCCCTTCGCGAGCCTGCTGCTCGGGAAACGGCTGCCGAAAAATATCTGGGGGTCCGTCGCCCTCGCGCTGGCGGGGCTTTATCTGCTCTGCGTCACGGAATCCCTCTCCCTTGGGAAAGGCGATTTCTTCGTGCTGCTCGGCGCCTTCGCCTATGCCGGACACATCCTGATGGTGGATTATTTCGCGCCGGAGTTCGACGGCGCGAAGCTCTCCTGCATCCAGTTCTGGGTCTGCGGCGTTCTGGCGACCGGATACGCGCTGCTGACCGAGACGATCTCCTTTGACAATCTGCCCGGCGCGGCCCTGCCGCTGTGCTATTCCGGCTTTCTCTCCGGGGGGCTCGCGTTCACGCTGCAAATTTACGGCCAGAAGCGCACCGATCCGAGCATCGCCTCGCTGCTGATGAGCTTCGAATCGGTCTTTGCCCTGCTGGGCGGCATGCTGATCCTCCATCAGGTTCCGACCCTCCGCGAGGCGGTCGGCTGCGCGCTGATGTTCGCGGCCATCCTGCTGATCCAGATCGCGCCGAAAAAGGAAACCGCCGAGGAACTCCCCGCCGCCTGACGGCCGGCCGGGATCCGATCTGTGTGACCGAAACGCTTTGCAAGTTACGGCCCGCGGCCGCGCGGACTTCGCCGGTTTGGGGTAAGCCGCGCCAAGGAACGCCCGCCTTCACGCCTGCGCGGGCGGCGTCCATTTTCGCGCAAATGCGGGGGCGCATCGCCAAACAGCGGACCCGCCGTCTTGCCCCGGTTTCGGCGGCTTTGCGGCAATTTTTTTGCGCCATAAAAACACGCGCAAAAACCGGAATAAAGCATTTTCGGGGAGGGATCAAAGATGAAACCGTGGGACCTGCTTCCGGCGGGAAAGCCATTTGTCGCCTCGTTCAGCGGCGGCAAGGACAGCGCGCTGGCCATCTACCGGGCGATGCAGGCTGGGCCGGTGCTCGGCCTGATCTCGATGCTCCACGAGGACGGCCGCAGCGGCGCTCACGGCCTGACGCCGCGCTTTCTCACAAAGCAGGCGGAGGCGATGGGCCTGCCCATTCGCTTCGGCCAATCCTCGTGGGAGGGCTACGAAGAGGTCTTTACCGGGCTCCTGCGCGAATACAAGGCGCTCGGGGCCGAGGCCCTCGTCACCGGCGACCTCGATGTGCCGGAGGAGAACTGCTGGCACGAGCGCGTATCCGGCAACGCGGGGCTGGATTTTTATGCGCCGCTCTGGCGGATGGGTCATGTGGAGGAGGCCCGCGCGTTCGTCAAGGAGGGCTTTTCCTCCATCGTCGTCTGCGTCAACACCAAGATGGGGATGACGCGGATGGATCTCGGGCGCGTCTTTGACGGCGCGTACATTGAGGAACTTCTCGCCCGCGGCGTGGATCCCTCCGCCGAGGCCGGCGAATTTCATACCGCGGCGGTGGACGGGCCGTCGTTCCAAAGCCCGGTCGCGTATGCGCCGGGAGAGATCCGGCCCTTGAAAGAATATTTGCAGCTGGAACTGATTTGACCGGCCCCTGCCGGCGGCAATCTATAAAAAACAGGGCGGCACCGAACTGCCGCCCTGTTTTAAATTTCGCCGTGCTCAAATTTTAGGAATGACCCGCCGGTCATCGGGAGCGGATGAAATCTGCGCCGCCGGAGCGGAAATCCTTTGCCGCGTTTTCGCAGCGCAGGGTCTTATCTTTGGAAATAACGGTGAAAATAAAAAACGTCCGGCTTTCCAAGTTTCCAAGAGATGGCGCAACCAGAATCGTTTTTTTGCCTCGTCTGGTTTTTCCCCGCTGATCATTTCAGCAGCCTCTCCCGCCGTTTCCAATCCGGCAGCACGGAGGCGACGAACCGGAAAACGACCCGGCCAAAGCCAACTCTTTGCCTCGTCTGGTTTTTCCCTGCTGATTATTTCAGCAGCGTCTCCCGCCGTTTCCAATCCGGCAGCACGGAGGCGACGAACCGGTGAAACGCCTCGCCGTGATTTTTATAGCGGATATGGGCGAGCTCGTGGACGACGACGTAGTCGATCGCCTCGGGTGGCTCGAGCATCAGCCTCCATGAATAACAGAGCGCGTTTTTCGGCGAGCAGCTCCCCCAGCGTTTTTTCGCGGAGGTGATCCTGACGCCGGACGGGCGGACGCCCATAATCGCCGCGAAATACTCCGTCCTTGCGGCGAGGCAGGCTTTCGCCTCCTCGCGGAGTCTCCCCTCCTCCTCCGCGGAAACCGTCGGCTCCGTCTCCCGCCTCTCCGCCCGGGCCGCCATATGCGTCTCGATCCAGCGCCGGTGCCGGTCCATAAAATCCTCGACGCTGCGGATCGACGCCTTTCTCGGCGCGCGGATCACCAGCTCCGGGCCGTTTTGCACGGAGATCTCGAGCGTCTTCCTGTCCGAGCGGATCAGCGTGTAGCCATCCTTTTCTTCGATTTCCGGAGGCCGTTTTTTTCTGCCGAAAAGCACTCCGCCGCACCTCTTTTTCTCATTATTTCGCGGTTATTCTCTGTAAAGCCATAATTCTTTACATTGTTTTACAACCTGCGCCGCGGCCGATCGTCTCCCGGGGCGTTTTTTCCTTACTATAAAGAAAAAACGCTCCCCGCTTTGCCCGGGCGGCGCGGTCCTGAAAAAGGCGTTTTTTTGCCGTAATGAAAAAGAATGAATTTCTTTTTAAATAAACTTACATTTTTCAGTAGAAATGTGCTAAAATAATAATAGAGTATTTTCTATGGAGCGAATTCCGTAGCGGGGCCTTTTTTCCCGCGCTTCAAATCTGACAGAAAGGTTTTTCGGGTTTATCAAAATCGGAGGGTATCAAATGAACGTATTGAATGAAAAAATTACGCACCGCCAATTCGGAGCCGGAACAGTGACTGCTCAGGACGAAGAAACGGTCACCGTTTTATTCGGCGGGCAGGACGGGGAAAAAAAGTTCCTCTATCCCGCTGCGTTCGAATCCTTCCTCCGGCTTTGCGATCCCGATTCCCGGGAGCAGATGGACTGCGAGCTCCGGCGGATTCGCACGAAGACCGAGACGCTGCGCCGCCTGCATGAAGCGGGGTACCAAAAAATTTGGGTGGAGAAGAAACGCAAGCTGATGGATCAAAAAAAGGCGCAGGCCGAAAAACGCTTCGCGCAGCTCCTGCGGCAGAGGCCTTTGCCGCAGGCCGCCCAGCCGGAGCCCGATCCCAGTCACGAGGCGGAACCCGCCGTGACCGAGAACGTCTGACAATAAAAGGAAACCGAAACCCCGGGGCATCCCGGGGCTTTTTTATCGCCTTTTTACAAAAAACAAAGCGGCCCGGCGACGCTTCAGCCGATCCAAAAAAGGCTTGCCCGGACGCCTCCGGGCAAGCGAGATGAATCTTTGCCGGGGCGTTTCTCGGATGCGGCGGCAAAGCGCCCCCCGCGAGCCGCGCCGGAAGCGGCGGTTATTCCTCGTATTCCCCCATCCGCGCGTTGACCGAGTTTTCGCAGGAGCGCACGGCCTCGAGCGTCTTCCCGAGCAGGGTGTCGAGGTCCCAGCCGAGGCGCGCGGCCCCCTGCTCGATCACGTCCCGCGAGCAGCCCGCCGCGAATTTCTTATCCTTGAATTTCTTCTTCAGGCTCGAAAGCTCCATGTCCTCTGTGCTCCCCGACGGGCGCATCTTGGCCGCGGCCCAGATGAGGCCGGTCAGCTCGTCCGACGCGAAGAGAATTTTCTCCATCGGATGCTCAGGCTCCACGTCGCTGCAAAGGCCGTATCCGTGGCTGCAAACCGCGTGGATAAACCGGTCGTCAAAGCCCGCCTCTCTGAGAAGCTCCGGCGCGCGCTTGCAGTGCTCGTCCGGATACCGCTCGAAATCGACGTCGTGCAAAAGCCCGACCGTCGCCCAGAAATCCGCCTCGCCGCCGTAGCCCTGATCCTCGGCGAACCACCGCATGACGCCCTCCACCGTAAACGCATGGCGCAGGTGGAACGGCTCTCGGTTGTATGTTTTGAGCGTTTGGAGCGCCCGTTCTTTGTCCATGATGTCTTCCCTTTCCATCGTAAAACGTCCGCAATTTCAAAGCGATGTTTGCCAAAATCGGGGAAACGGAAGTTCCCCCGGAATCCGGAATTGTCTTTGCGCGCAAAGGCTCCCCGGGCTTGGGAAAGCTCCCCGGGATCCGGAAACCTTCCGGATTTGGGGCCTCCTCCGGGACGCTGGAATCCTCAGTTTTCTTCGGGATCGTGATGGTGCGGATCGGCCGCGTCGAACATGGCGATAAGGCTGTCCATCATTCCGGCAAGCCATTTGCCTTTACAGTTATAAACCTCTCCGTTATCGCACTTCTCCGCGAACTCGGGGTCGATCGGGATCTGCGCGGTCAGCGGGATGTCGTACTCCTTCGCGACCTCGGAAAGACGGCTCTCGCCGAAGATCGCGTGGCGTTTGCCGCAGTCCGGGCACTCGTAATACGCCATATTCTCTACGATCCCGAGCACCGGGACCTGCATCATCGCGGCCATCTTGACCGCCTTGCCCACGATCATCGAGACCAGCTCCTGCGGCGACGTGACGACCAAGATGCCGTCCACCGGCAGGGACTGAAACACCGTCAGCGGCACGTCCCCGGTGCCCGGAGGCATGTCGACAAACATATAATCCACGTCGTTCCAGAGCACGTCCGTCCAGAACTGCTTAATGGTCCCCGCGACGATCGGGCCGCGCCAGACCACCGGGTCGGTCTCGTTCTCGAGCAGCAGGTTGATGGACATCAGCTCGATCCCGTTTTTGGAGATCACGGGGATGATGCCGAGCTCGGTGCCGTCGGCCTTCTCGGTCGCGCCGAAAATCTTCGGGATCGAGGGGCCGGTGATGTCGGCGTCGAGGATCGCGACTTTATATCCCCTTTTCCTCATCTCGGTGGCGGCCAGCGCGGTGACAAGCGATTTGCCGACGCCGCCCTTTCCGCTGACGACCGCGATCACCTTTTTTACGGTGGAATATTCGTTTTGCGGCGCGAGAAAACTCTCCGGGATACCGGTATCGGCTCCCTCTCTCCTGCTGCCGCAATTGAGCGAGCAGCTTGAACAGTCATGGGTACATTCTTCGGGCATGGGATTGTCCTCCTTCGTTATTTCATCAGGCTGCAGACCAGATCGGAATACGCCGCCGGGTCGTCGAGCGGCAGCTCGGCGATGATCAGCGCCTGATTATAAAGCAGCTCCGCGTATTTTTTCGCGAGCTCTTTGTCCGTGTTCACCGCGTTTTGCAGGGCCTCGAACGCCGCGCTGTCGGCGTTGAGCTCCAACACGCGCTCGGTCTTGAAACCGGCCGTCCCGCCGCCCTGCTTGCGCAGATACTTCTCCATTTCGATGGAAACCGGCCCGTCGGCGGTCAGGCAGACGGCGTGGGATTTGAGGATCCGGGAGACGCGCGCCTCCTTGATCCGGTCGCCCAGCGTCTCCTTTAAGAAGTCGAGCACAGCTTTGCCGGATTCGGCCTTCTGCTCGGCGGCCTTCTTCTCCTCCTCGGTCTCCGGCAGGGCGTCGTTGTCGGCGACGGATTTGATTTTCTTTCCATCGTGCTCGCCGAAGACCTGCACGACGAATTCGTCCATGTCCTGCGTCAGCCAGAGCACCTCGTAGCCTTTATCCAGAATGCGCTCGGCCTGCGGGGAGCGCGAGAGCCGGTCCTCGGACTCGCCGGTGGCGTAATAAATATATTGCTGATCCTCCGGCATGCGTCCCCGGTACTCCTCGAGCGTGGTCAGCTTGCCGTTTGAGCACGGAAACAGCACCAGATCCTTGAGCAGCTCTTTTTTGATGCCGTAATCCGCCGCCGCGGAATATTTGATCTGCACGCCGAAGGCTTTCCAGAATTTCTCGTATTTCTCGCGGTCATCCTGAAGCAGCTTCTGGAGCTTCGCCTTGACCTTTTTCTCGATGTTGCCCTCGATGGTCTTGAGCTGGCGGTCGTGCTGGAGCATCTCGCGGGAGATGTTCAGCGAGACGTCCGGCGTGTCGACGACGCCTTGGATGAAGCGAAACGGCTCCGGCGTCAGGTCGGCGCATTTTTCCATGATGAGCACGCCGGAGGAATAGAGCTGCAGGCCCTTGCGGTAGTCGCGGCTGTAATAATCGTAGGGCGCCTCGGCGGGGATATAAATCAGGGCCTTATAAGAGACGACGCCCTCCGCATCAATTAGGATGGTGTCCAGCGGGTCCTCGTATTCACCGAATTTCTGCTTATAGAAATTGTCGTAATCCTCCGCGGTCACCTCGCCCTTGCCGCGCTGCCAGATCGGCACCATTGAGTTGAGCGTCTTCCATTCGCGGACCGTCTCGTACTCCGCCGGCCGGTCATCCGGCGCGTCGGGGGCCTTGGGCTTGGGCTGCGTCTGCTCGACCTCCATGCGGATGGGATAGCGGATATAGTCGGAGTATCTTTTTATGAGCGACTGCAGGCTGTACTGGTTGAGGTACTGGCAATAGTCGTCCTCCTCCGTGTCCGGCTTGATGTGCATGATGACGTCCGTGCCGACGCCGTCCCGCTCGCAGGCGGCGATCGTGTAGCCGTCCGAGCCGGAGGATTCCCACCGGTACGCCTGACCGGAGCCGTAGGCCTTGGAGATCACGGTGATCCGGTCGCTGACCATGAAGGCGGAGTAGAAGCCGACGCCGAACTGCCCGATGACGTCAAGATCGGCGGTCTCCTTCCCCTCCGCGGCGGCCTCTTTTTTAAACTGGAAAGAGCCGCTTTGGGCGATGATGCCGAGGTTTTGCTCCAGCTCGTCCTGCGTCATGCCGACGCCGTTGTCGGACACCGTGAGGAGGCGTTTCTCCTCGTCGGCGGCGACGACGATCCGGAAATCGGAACGGCTCATCCCCACGTTGTCGTCGGTGAGCGCGAGATACGCGAGTTTGTCGATCGCGTCGCTGGCGTTGGAGATGATCTCACGCAGAAAGATCTCCTTATGGGTGTAGATCGAGTGGATCATCAGCTCCAGCAGACGCTTGGATTCCGCTTTGAACTGTTTTTTTGCCATTTTCCTGCCTCCAGAGAAATAAAATGTAAGATTGCGGAAAAATCCGCGCATGAATTTATTTAACCTCATTTATAAAAAAACTTCAAGTATTTTTTGTGAACTCCGGCCTTTCCTCCGTCCCTCTTTCCGTTGCGGAAAGAAGAAAAATATGCTATAATTTTTATACAAGAAAACGTTGGAGGTGTTGGAATGTTTGGGGCGATTATCGGCGACATTGCCGGCAGCAGATACGAATTTCACAACATCAAGACGACGGACTTTCCACTGATGGACGACGGCTGTTTCTTTACGGACGACACGGTGATGACCGTCGCCGTCGCGGAGGGCCTGATGAACGGCAGGCGCGACCCGGAAAAGACCGAGGCCGCCATCGTGAAGGCCATGCAGAAATATGGGCGCATGTTTCCGGACGCGGGCTACGGCGAGCGCTTCGGCGAATGGCTGCAAAGCGAGAGCCCGAAGCCCTACGGCAGCTACGGCAACGGCTCCGCGATGCGGGTCTCCCCGGTCGCGGAATACTTCCGCACGCTCGACGAGGTGGAGCGCTTCGCCGAGATCAGCGCGCGGGTCACGCACAACCACCCCGAGGGCATCCGGGGCGCGCAGGCCGTGGCCGCGGCCGCCTTCCTCGCCGAAAGCGGCCGGGACCGGCTCTATATCAAACGCTATGTGGAACTGAAATATCATTACGACCTCAGCCGCTCCCTCGACACCATCCGGCCGAACTACGCGTATGACGTGACCTGTCAGGGCACCGTCCCGCAGGCGATCACTGCGTTTCTGCTCAGCGAGAGCTATGAGGACGCGATCCGCAAGGCCATCTCCCTCGGCGGGGACAGCGACACCCTCGCCGCCATCGCCGGGGGCATCGCGGGGGCGTTCTACGGCGTCCCGAAGGCGCTCAAGGACCGCGCCCGCGCCATGCTCGACAAGCGCCTGCTTGCCGTGCTCAAGCGCTGGGACGAGGATCTCAGCGTCCGCCATCCGGGCGGCGGCGAGCACGACATCTTAAAATACCTCTCCTATTTTGAAAAGAACCCCAAGACGGAATACAACGTGCTCAAACCGGAGGGCGCGGCGGAGGAGATCCGCATTCCCCGCTACGACGAGAGCATGCAGAATTTTATCCGGGACTTTTTCCTCTCCGATTATGTAGATAAAGAATACAGCCTGACGCTCAGCAAAAACGGCATCCGCACCTACGGGGACATGATCGTCGAGCTGCCGCGCGCGGACCGGCGGACGCTCTGCGCCATGCTGACGCTGATCTTCCGCGGCGAGATGATGTCGCGCGGCAACATCGCGCGGGCGGCGGAGAGCGGCGTCATCGGCGACATCTTGGGTCGCCTCGCGGGGCTCGCCCGCGCCGCGGAGAACATGTAAAAATGGAATCGGCCGAACGCGGCCGGTCCCCCTCCATCCGGAGGGGGACCGGCTTTTTGATTTCTCCGCCCCGCCTGCGCTCCTCTCCCGTGGCGCGGCAAAAAACGCTCCTCCATCAATATCGCCATTTCCCGCCGCGTGCCCGGATGAAATTCTGTGCATTTGTGCAAGTTGCAACAAACGTATTTTGTTTCGCGTTTTTTAATCTAATAAAATGGGAATTATTGGGCATCATATCGATATGTTTTTACGGGAATTTTGGATGATCTCATAGTATTCTCAACCCCGTTTTACCTCAGTTTATACGTTTTGTTTTTTACCCCGTAAAAATCCGTGCGATTTGTTTGCATTCACAAATATCGCTCAATTTTCGTTCATTTAAATTAGATTGATTGTAGAAAATGACGACAACCGCTTGTTTTTTTCCATCGAAACATGTAAAATCCAAGTATCAGCCGAGCAAAAGCGTTTGAGCGAAACGGGAGCGTGAATGGATGAAACTTCTTGAGGATCGGATTCTCAAAGACGGCGTGGTCCGTCCCGGCAACGTCCTCAAAGTGGACAGCTTTCTGAACCATCAGATGGATATCTCCCTTTTTAAAGCGATGGGCGACGAGTGGGCGCGCCTCTTCGCCGGCACGGAAATCGACCGGATCGTCACGATCGAGGCCTCCGGGATCGGGATCGCCGCCATCGCCGCTCTGAGCTTCCACAACGTGCCCATCGTCTACGCGAAAAAGACCGAGAGCCTCAACGTGGACGGCGAGGTCTACCGCACCAAGATCCAGTCCTTTACCAAAAAGCGCATCTACGATGTTTTCATCGGCAAAAAATATATCCAGCCGGGCGAGCGCGTGCTGGTCGTCGACGATTTTCTCGCCAACGGCAAGGCGCTCGAGGGACTCATCTCCCTCATTGAGGAGCAGGCCGGCGCCACCGTGGCCGGCATCGGCGTCGCGATCGAAAAAGGCTTTCAGCCCGGCGGCAAACTGATCCGCGACAGGGGCTATCATCTGGAGTCCCTCGCGATCGTGGACGCGATGGACCCGGAGACCGGGGCGATCACCTTCCGCAGCCCCGACGAGTCCCGGGATCTATAATTATGGTAAAAGAGCGTACGCAAGCACGCTTTTTTATATTTCAAGGTGTATTTGGAATTTCAAAAGTAGAGGAAAATGATTAGGAGGATCATCATGAAAAAAATTCTTGCCCTGATTCTGGCAGCCGTTATGGTGTTCGCCTTCGCTGCCTGCGGCGGCGAAGAGCCTGCCGAGCCCACCAACCCCGGTGAATCCACCCCGGTTGAGACCAGCGAAGAACCCGCCGAAACCGTTCTGAGCGAAGCCGCCCAGCGCGTCCTCGCCACCAAAGGCGAAAAGCTCGACACCACCAAAGTCAAAGACGCGTTTGATGCCGGCACCCTGAAAGTCGGCGTCATCCTCCTCCACGACGAAAACACCGGCTATGACGCCGCCCACCTCAACGGCATCAAAGAAGCCGCCGCGAACGTCGGCCTCACCGAGGATCAGGTGATCTGGAAATACAACATCCCCGAAGACGAGACCTGCTACGACACCGCCGTCGACCTCGCCGAGGCCGGCTGCCAAGTCGTCATCTCCGACTCCTACGGCCATCAGTCCTACATGCTTCAGGCCGCTCAGGAATATCCGGACGTCATCTTCATGCCGGCCACCGGCGACAACGCCGCCGCCTCCGGCCTCACGAACCTTGTCAACTTCTTCCCGCACACCTATGAGTCCCGCTACGTCTCCGGCGTGGTCGCCGGCATGAAACTCGCCGAGCTGGTCGCCGACGGCAAAATCACCGACGCCAACAAAGACGGCGAAAACATCAAGATCGGCTATGTCGGCGCCTTCCCGTACGCGGAGGTCGTCTCCGGCTACACCGCTTTCTACCTCGGCATCAAATCCATCGTCCCGAACGTCGTGATGGACGTCACCTATACCAGCTCTTGGTATGATCCCACCGCCGAATCCGCCGCCGCCAACGCCCTTGTCTCCCGCGGCTGCGTCATCATCAGCCAGCACGCCGACTCCACCGGCGCCCCGTCCGCCTGCCAGGCCCTGCTTGATGCCGGCACCACCGTCTACTGCGTCGGCTACAACATCGACATGCTCCAAGTCGCGCCGACCGCCGCCCTGACCTCCGCCCAGAACGAATGGGGCGCCCTCTACACCGTGATGCTTCAGGGCATGGTTTCCGGCGAAGGCGTTGCCAGAGACAACACCGCCGGCGCGGAAGTCAACGCCGTCACGATCTCCCAGCTCGGCGCCTCCTGCGCTGCCGGCACTCAGGAGAAAGTTGACGCAATCTGGACCGCCATCAAAGACGGCACGCTTCACATCTTCGATGTCAGCACCTTCACCGTCGGCGGCGAGAATCTCACCTCCTACACCTCCGCTTATCACCCCGAAGATTTCTCCGGCATCGAGTTCATTGCGGACGGCTACTTCCATGAATCCGAAACCGTCTCCGCCCCGATGTTCAACATCCGCATCGACGGCATCACCGAGCTCGCGAGCTGATCAAATCCGCAAGGAAAATAGGGATAAAGGGAAGCCGTGTCCCGCGGCTTCCCTTGCCTTTTTTTATTGAACCGGCAAAAAAGGCCGTTTTATTCTGAAAATTTGGAAGAGGTGGCGCTACTTGGATACGGAATATGCCGTGAGTATGAGGAACATCACCAAAACGTTCGGTCCCGTCCTCGCAAACGAAAAGGTCTCCCTCGACATCAGGAGAGGTGAGATCCTCTCCCTTCTGGGTGAAAACGGAAGCGGAAAGACGACGCTGATGAACATGCTCTCCGGCATCTATTATCCGGACAGCGGCAAGATCTTCGTAAACGGCGAGGAGGTCGCGATCCGCTCGCCGAAGGACGCCCTGCGCTACGGCATCGGCATGGTGCACCAGCATTTCAGGCTGGTGAATGTGTTCACCGCGGCGGAGAACATCGTGCTCGGCCTGCGCAGCAAGGGCAATTTAAACTTGCAGACCGTCGCGAAAAACATTCAGGAGATCTGCGACAAATACGGCTTTGAGATCGACCCGAACAAAAAAATCTACGACATGTCCGTCTCCGAGAAGCAGACCGTCGAGATCGTCAAGGTGCTCTACCGCGGCGCGGACATCCTGATTTTGGACGAGCCGACCGCCGTGCTGACGCCGCAGGAGACGGAGCGCCTCTTCGGCGTCATGCGGAACATGAAGGCCGACGGAAAGGCCGTCGTCATCATCACGCACAAGCTCGCGGAGGTTTTGGCGGTCTCGGACCGCGTCTCCGTCCTGCGCAGGGGGAAAAACGTCGGCACGCTTCAGACCGCCGGGACCAACATGCAGGAGCTCACGGAGCGGATGGTCGGCCACAAGATTGAGCTCAACATCCACCGCTCGGAGCGCAAAGAGCTCACAAAGCGCCTTAGCATCCGCAATCTCAGCTGCGCCGATATGAACGGCATCCCGAAGCTCTGCAACGTCTCGATGGACGTCTTCGGCGGCGAGATCCTCGGCATCGCCGGGATTTCCGGCTGCGGACAGAAGGAGCTGCTCGAGGGCGTCGCCGGCCTGCAGCGGGTCACCGGCAGCATCATGTACACCGCCCCGGGCGCCAAGGAGCCGGTCGAGATCGTCGGGAAATCCCCGCTCGAGATCATGCGCTCCGGCATCGCGCTCTCCTTTGTGCCGGAGGACCGCCTCGGCATGGGGCTGGTCGGAAACATGGACCTCACCGACAACATGATGATCCGCAGTTACCTCAACGGAAACTCCCCGCTCCTCGACCGCAAATCGCCCAAGGACCTCGCGAAGCGCGTCGTCAGCGAACTCGACGTCGTGACGCCCGGCCTCTCCACGCCGGTGCGCCAGCTCTCCGGCGGCAACGTCCAGAAGGTGCTCGTCGGCCGGGAGATCTCCTCGAGCCCGGCGGTCCTGATGTCCGCCTACGCCGTCCGGGGCCTCGATATCAACACCTCTTACACCATTTACAACCTGATGAACGACCAGAAAGAGAAAGGCGTCGCCGTCATCTATGTCGGCGAGGACCTCGACGTGCTCCTTGAGCTCTGCGACAGGATCGCAGTCCTCTGCGCGGGGCACCTGAATAAAATTTTTGAAGCCGCGGAGACCACCAAGGACGAGGTCGGTTTTTACATGACCTGCCTCAACCCGGACGCGGCGGGAAAGGAGGACAAGACGATATGAGCAGACCGGAAGCGGAACACAAAGACCCCTTGATTCGCATCGCGAAAAGAAACGCCATTTCCCAGCCCCGCGCGTGGGGGATCCGCCTGATCGGCGTATGTCTGGCGCTCGTCGTCTGCGCCTTCGTCATCTACGCGATCGTCCGCCTGAACCCGCTCAAGGTCTACGGCTCGATGTTCAACGGCGCGTTCGGCACGGAGAAGCGCGCGTGGGTCACGGTCCGCGACGCGATGATGCTGCTGTGCATCGGCGTCGGCCTCGCCCCCGCCTTCAAGATGCGCTTTTGGAACATCGGCGCGGAGGGCCAGATTCTGGTCGGCGGCGTCGCGACGGCCGCCTGCATGATCTACTGCAAAAACTTCCCGTCCCCCCTGCTCTTTCCGATCATGATCGCCGCGAGCCTCACGGCCGGGGCGCTCTGGGGGCTGCTGCCCGCCATCTTTAAATCGAGGTGGAACACGAACGAGACGCTTTTCACCCTGATGATGAACTACGTGGCGATTCAGGTCACCTCGTATTTCGTCTCCAAATGGGAAAACCCCTACGGCTCCAACACCGTCGGCGTCATCAACCAGTCCACGCAGAAGGGGTGGTTCCCGGACGTCTTCGGCGAGCAGTATATGCTCAATATCCTGATTGTCATGACGGTCACCGTCGCCATGTACAACTACCTCAAATACAGCAAGCACGGCTATGAGATCGCCGTCGTCGGCGAGTCCTTGGACACCGCCCGCTACGCCGGCATCAACACAAGAGCCGTCTTTATCCGCACGATGCTCCTTTCCGGCGCGGTCTGCGGGCTGGCCGGCTTCATCGCCGTCTCGGGCGCGAGCCACACGATCTCCACGAGCACCGCCGGAGGGCGCGGCTTCACGGCGATCATCGTCGCTTGGATGGCCAAATTCAACACCTATGTGATGATCCTGATCGCGTTCCTGCTGGTCTTCCTCGAAAAAGGGGCCATCGAGATCGCCTCTCTCTATAACCTCAACAGCTACGTCTCCGAGATGATCGAGGGCATCATCCTCTTCTTCATCCTCGGGAGCGAATTCTTCATCAACTACCGGCTGATTTTCCGCAGCAGAAAGGGGGCCGACACGGAATGAACCAACTGATTGCCCTCTTTCAGGACGCGATCGTGTTTGGGACCGTGATCCTGTTCGGCGCGCTCGGCGAGATCCTGACGCAGAAATCCGGCAACCTCAACCTCGGCGTGCCGGGCATCATGTACCTCGGCGGCATCGCCGGGCTGATGGGCGCGTTCTATTACGAAAACGCCGTGGAGACCCCGAACAAATTCCTCTGCATCCTGATCGGGCTTGTCTGCTCGTTTGCGCTCTCCGCGCTGGGGGGCCTCGTGTACAGCTTCCTGACCATCACGCTGCGCGCGAACCAGAACGTCACGGGCCTCACGCTGACCATCTTCGGCTCGGGATTTGCCAACTTCTTCGGCGGGAGCCTCAACAAGCTCGCCGGCGGCGTCGGCCAGATCCACGTCGAGGCGACCAGCGCCGCGTTTCGCGCGTCGGTCCCGGTTCTCTCCGGCTGGGGCGTCGCCGGGAAGCTCTTCTTCTACTACGGCTTCATGGTCTACGCCGCGATCGGGATCGCCGTTTTGATGAACCGCTTCTTCAACAAATCCGCCGCGGGGCTCAACCTGCGGGCGGTCGGCGAAAACCCGGGCACCGCGGACGCCGCCGGCATCGACGTCATCCGGTATAAATACCTCGCGACCTGCGTCGGCGCGGGCATCTCCGGCTTCGGCGGCCTCTACTACACGATGGATTTCATCAAGGGCACATGGGGCTCCGACGGCACGATCGAAAAGCTCGGCTGGCTCGCCGTGGCGCTCGTGATCTTCGCGACATGGAAACCGATCGGCGCCATCGGGGGCGCCTACCTCTTCGGCATCCTCTACTGGGCGTATTTCTACATCGAGGGCCTGACGAGGAGCTCGCAGGAAATTTTTAAAGTGGTCCCGTATCTCGTCACCATCCTCGTTTTGATTGTCATCAGCTTCCGCAAAAAGAAGGAAAACCTCGGGCCGGCAAGCCTCGGGCTCTCCTATTTCCGGGAAGAGCGATAGGGACGATTTAAAAAAACGGCGCTTTCCCGCTTTGGGAAGGCGCCGTTTTTTGCGGTTTTTTGTAACCGTTCGATCACATTCGGGAGAAACGCCCTCCAGCGGCCGGGGGCAAAACCGTGGAAAACGGTGCCAATTTCAAACAAACTGTGAACTTGCTTGATTTCAGTCCGGTTTTCTATTATAATGGGTAAGTTATTTGGAAAGGAGGTGACCGACTTTTGGATGAAAAACTGCCTGCCGTAAAACCCGGCGAGCCGGATCAGGCAGATATCCCGATGACGGACCCGCTGGAGGGATGGCCGGAAATTTACCGGGATCATCCGCTGGCCGTCTTCTACTCGGCGGTCTATAACCTCTGCTATCTGGTCGGCGTCTCCTTCGTCCGCCAGACAAGAAATACTTATTTCGGCTTCCTCGGCTTCTTCCGCAGGCTCTTCACCGACTTGATCTCCTACTTCAAGCGGCTCTCCTACCGGATCCTGCGCCCGTTTGACGAGTGGCTCGTCTCCCAGCGCGAGGAGATCCGGTTTCTGCGGCGGACAATCGCCAAATGCCTCTCCGTGCTGCGCGAGGCGAAATACCACGCGACGGAGGAGATTTTTGCCGCCGTATGGAGCCTGATCGTCGCGTTTTTGCGCCTCGCGCGCAAATCCCTCGCCCGCGTGTTCAACTACGCGGGGCCCGTGATCGCCTGCCTGCTGCTCTATTTTACTTACGACTATTTTTCCGGCCTGCAATACGGGCTCCGGCTTCAGTATAACGGCAAGGACGTCGCCTATATCTCGGACGAAAGCGTCTTTTTCTCCGCGGAACAGATCATGCGCAGCCGCACGCTCTCTTCCGACTATAAAGTGGAGGACATCGTCCCGGAATACACCGTCGTGGTGGCGGACAGCGGCCTCTTTACCCCCTCCGAGGATCTCGCCAACCTGCTGTTTAAGGCCTCCACGGCCAACGTCACCGAGGCGTACGGCCTCTATGTGGACGGCAACTTCGTCGGCTGCTCCGACGAGCCGGATAACCTGCTGCTGCTGCTCGACGAATACCGCGAGCAGTACCGCGAGACGGGCGACAGCGGCTCCATCCTGCGCTTTGTGCAGGACATCCGGGTCACGGAGGGGATTTACCCGATCTCGTCCCTGATGGCGATGTCCTCGTTCCGGGATCTTTTTTACAGCCAGACGGCGGGCGAGCAGTATTACACGGTGGAGGACGGCGACGCGCCGCTTTCCATCGCGGCCGAGTTCGGCATCTCCTACGCGGAATACGCGGCGATGAACCCGGATCTTCAGGAGATCGTGCACGTCGGCGACCGCGTGCTCGTCTCGCGCTCGGTCCAGTTCCTGAGCGTCACGACGACCAAGAAAGAGACCTATACCGAAGCGATTCCGTTCGAGACGGAATATATCTACGATAACAACTACTATACGACCTACTCCAAAGTGACGAAGGACGGTGTCGACGGCGAGCAGGAGGTGACCGCCTTTGTCACCTACCAAAACGGGATCGCGACGAACGTTCAGGTCTTGAGCACGACCGTGCTCACCGAGCCGGTGAGCCGCGTGATCACCGCCGGCACCAAAAACGTGATCACCGCCGTCCAGAGCCCAACCGGCTCCGGCAGCACGAAATACGGCTTTATCTGGCCCACGATCGGCGGCTACGTCAGCTGCGGCTATTGGGGCTACTGGGGCCACACCGGAATGGATATCGCGGGCTGCGGCTGGGGCTCCAACATCTACGCCGCCGCCTCCGGGACGGTCGTCACGGCCGGCTGGAGCCGCGGAGGTTACGGGTATTACATCATCATCAACCACGGCGGCGGCATCCAGACGCTCTACGGGCACTGCAGCAGCCTCTATGTGAAGGCGGGCCAGTATGTCAATCAGGGCGACGTGATCGCGGCCATGGGCGCGACGGGCCACGCCACCGGGACCCACCTGCACCTTGAGATCAGAGTCAACGGCCAGTACACAAATCCGGCAAAATATTTCTGATTGTCCGAAAAGCGGACGGCTCGATTCTGCCGCCCGCTTTTTTTGTTTGGAGGGCATGGCTCTGCGGAAAAATACCTTTTCTTTTCAATCTTCATATGATATAATAACTATAATTGTGAATCGCAAAGGGGAACGGAAACTTTGGAGAAATATGTCATCAACGGCGGAAAACCGCTTTGCGGGGAAGTCACCGTCAGCGGGGCAAAAAATGCCGCCGTCGCCATTATCCCGGCAACCATTCTTGCGCAGGGGCCCTGTCTCCTTGAAAATATTCCCGAAATCAGCGATGTCGATCACCTCTTTGAAATCCTGACCATTATGGGCGCGACGGTTCGCCCCGTCAGCGGCACCTCCGTCTTTATCGATACGAGCGACCTGTGCTCCCACAAGGTGCCGGAGGAGCTCGCCCGCCAGCTCCGGGCCTCCTATTATTTTCTCGGCGCGCTGATGGGGCGCTTCGGCGAGGCCGACGTTCCCCTGCCCGGCGGATGCGACCTCGGCGTCCGCCCGATCGACCAGCACATCAAGGGATTTGAGGCGCTGGGCGCCGCCGTCAACATCGGGCACGGCTTTGTCGGCATCAAGGCCGAGAATCTCGTCGGGGGGCACATCTATTTCGACGTCGTCTCCGTCGGCGCGACCATCAACGTCATGCTCGCTGCTGTAAAGGCAAAGGGCCTTACAATCCTCGAGAACGTGGCCAAGGAGCCGCACATCGTCGATCTCGCGAACTTTCTCAACTCCCTCGGCGCGGACATCCGCGGCGCGGGCACCGACGTGATCAAAATCCACGGCATGGAGCAGCTCCACGGCGCGAATTACTCGATCATCCCGGATCAGATCGAGGCCGGCACCTATATGATCGCCGCCGCCGCCACCAAGGGGAACGTCCTGATCCGCAACGTCATCCCGAAGCACTTGGAGGCCATCACGGAGAAGCTGGTCAAGACGGGCGTCTCCGTCGTGGAGTACGACGACTCCATCCGCGTCTCCGGCGACGTGGACACTTTTCAGCACGTCAACGTCAAGACCATGCCCTACCCCGGTTTCCCGACCGACATGCAGCCCCAGATGACGACGCTGCTCTCCCTCGCGGAGGGCACCAGCATCGTCACCGAGGGCGTCTGGGACAACCGCTTCAAATACATCTCCGAGCTGTGCCGCATGGGCGCCTCTATCTCCGTGGACGGAAAGGTCGCGGTCGTGCAGGGCGTCCCCAGCCTGTCCGGCGCCTCGGTGCGGGCCTCCGACCTGCGGGCCGGCGCCGCCTTGGTGATCGCCGGGCTCGCCGCGTGCGGCAAGACGGAGATCGACGAGATCCACCACATCGAGCGGGGCTACACCAATTTGGTGGAGAAGCTGCGCAGCCTCGGCGCAAATATCCAGCGGGTTTCCGTGCCGGACGGCGGCCCATCCTATATGTGCTGACAGAGTACACGGAGCGTTTTTCCAGCAAAAGCAGCTCCGTTTCTTATTTTTCGGAGGTCAAATGGCAAAATTTTTTACGGTTGCGAGCTCCAGTTCCGGAAACTGCTATTATCTCGGCTCCGGCGGGACGGGAATCCTGATCGACTGCGGCCTTAGCTGCCGCATCATCCTCTCCGCCCTCGAGGAGAAAGGCGTCGATCCGCAGTCCCTCGCCGGGATCCTGATCACGCACGAGCACACCGACCATATCCACGGTCTGGAGAGCTTTTTGAAAAAATACCGCCTGCCGGTCTACGCCTCGGAGAAGGTGCTCGACTTCCTCGCCGGGAGGGGCTGTGTGCCGCCGGAGACGGATCTGCGCCCGGCCGATCCGGGCGGCTTTCTCGCCGCCGGAATGATGGTCTCGCCGTTTCGCACGTCCCACGACAGCGTGGGCAGCCTCGGTTTCAGCATCGCCACGGCGGACGAGCGGAAGGTCACGGTCTGCACCGACACCGGCTATCTCACGGAGGAGGCGCTCGAGCATCTGCCGAAAAGCGACCTCGTGCTCATGGAGTCCAACTACGACCTGATGATGCTGCAAAACGGGCGGTATCCCTATCCCCTCAAGCGGCGCATCGAGGGCCCGCAGGGGCATCTCTCGAACGCGGACTGCGCCTCGGCGCTCCCGGATCTTGTGCATAGCGGCACAACGCGGATCATCCTCGCCCACCTGAGCAAGGACAACAACTACCCGGAGCTCGCGCTCGAAACCTCAATCGCCGAGCTCTCGCTCGCGGGCATCATGCGGGAGCGGGACTACACGATCTTCACGGCGCCCCGGAGCGTCGCCTCCGAGACGGTGCTGCTGTAAGGTCGCCGGAGCCGGACAGTCGGGAAACCGCCGGGAAACCTTATCGCCAAAGGCCCCCTTTTCCGAAGATTCGCGGGGGCCGCGCATCCAAAGACCGCCCGATCGGTCGCCGCGGGGCCGCCCCGCCGGAACATCCGGCGCGTCAGTAAGGGAAAAAACGATGAGAACCATTACGATCCTCTGCGTGGGAAATTTAAAAGAAACTTACCTGCGGGAGGCCGCCGCCGAATACGCGAAGCGCCTCTCCGCGTTCTGCAACCTAAAAATCTTCGAGATGTCCGAGGAGCGCCTGCCGGAGAACCCCTCCCCCGCCGAGATCGCGCGTACGGTCGAGGCCGAGGGGGCGCGCCTCATGGCGAAGCTCCCGAAGAACGCCATGGTCGCCGCCTTGTGCATCGAGGGGGAGACCTTCTCTTCCGAGGCGTTTTCCGAGAAGCTCGCCTCCATGATGGCGAGTGAAACCGGGAGCGAGCTCTGCTTTGTGATCGGGGGCTCCTACGGCCTCTCCGAGGCGGTAAAAAGCCGGGCGGCGCTCAAACTTTCGCTCTCCCGCATGACCTTCCCCCACCAACTTTCGAGAATCCTGCTGCTGGAGCAGATCTACCGGGCGTTTCAGATCGCCTCCGGCGGCAAATATCATAAATAAGCGAAGCGTCAAGGAGAACTATGGCTACCAGAAAGAAGAAAGAACCGGAAATCCCGAAAAATTCCATAAAAGCCGCGCCCTTTGAGAACGCCGGCGTTGTGCGGGATCAGCCGATCGTCGACGCGCTGGAAGTCAACTATATGCCCTACGCGATGAGCGTCATCGTCAGCCGCGCGATCCCGGAGATCGACGGCTTCAAGCCCAGCCACCGCAAGCTGCTCTATACGATGTATAAAATGGGCTTGCAGGGCGGCGAGCGGACGAAATCGGCCAACATCGTCGGCCAGACCATGAAGCTCAACCCGCACGGCGACATGGCGATCTACGACACCATGGTCCGCATGTCCAAGGGCTACGCGGCGCTGCTTCACCCGTGGGTGGATTCCAAGGGCAACTTCGGCAAGGCCTACTCCAGAAACATGGTCTGCGCGGCCTCCCGTTACACGGAGGCGAGGCTGGACAAGATCTCCGCCGAGCTCTTCCGCGACATCGACAAGGACACGGTCGATTTTGTCGACAACTACGACAACACGCAGAAGGAGCCCTCGCTGCTGCCGGTCACGTTTCCGTCGGTGCTCGTCAACTTCAACGTCGGCATCGCGGTCGGCATGGCCTCCCAGATCTGCCCGTTCCGTCTCTCGGAGGTCTGCGAGACAACCATCCATTTGATCAAAGACCCGAAGCACGACCTCTTTTCCACGCTCCCGGCCCCGGATTTCGCGGGCGGCGGCACCATCCTCTTTGACCGTAACGAGCTCGAAAAAATTTACGAGACCGGGCGCGGCTCCATCCGGGTCCGCTCCAAATACCGCTACGACGAAAAGAATCATACGATCGAAGTCACCGAGATCCCGGCCACCACGACCGTCGAGGCGATCATGGATAAGATCGTCGAGCTCGTCAAGGCGCGCAAGATCACCGAGATCGCCGATCTGCGGGACGAGACCGATCTCTCCGGCCTGAAGCTTGCCATCGACATCAAGCGCGGCGCCGACCCGGACGCGCTGATGCAAAAGCTCTATCGCATGACGCCGCTGGAGGACCCCTTCGCGGCCAACTTCAACGTGCTGATCGCGGGCGCGCCGAGGGTGCTCGGCGTGCGGGAGCTGCTGCTCGAATGGGTGGCCTTCCGGGAGGAGTGCGTCAAGCGCAGGGCCTACTTCGACCTCAATGGAAAAAAAGAGAAGCTGCACCTGCTGCGCGGCCTCGAAAAAATCCTGCTCAACATCGACAAGGCCATCCGAATCATCCGCGAGACGGACAGCGAGAGCGAGGTCGTCCCGAACCTGATGATCGGCTTCGGCATCGACCAGATTCAGGCGGATTACGTGGCGGAGATCAAGCTGCGCCACCTGAACCGAGAGTATCTCCTCAAGCGCACCGCCGATATCGCCGACCTGCTGGGCGGGATCGCCGAGCTCGAGGGCGTCCTTGCCGACCCGAAGAAGATCGACCAGATCATCGTCGACGAGCTCAAAGAGGTCGTCAAAAAATACGGCCAGCCGCGCCGCAGCGAAATTTCTTATGGATCCGAGGGGCCGGAGGCGCCGGAAGAGGAATCGGTCTCCGATTATCCGGTTACACTATTTTTTACAAGCGAAGGGTATTTCAAAAAGATCACGCCGCAGTCGCTGCGCATGTCCGGCGAGCAGAAGCTCAAGGAGGGCGACGAGATCCTCTCGGTCACGGAGTCCAGAAACGCGGTGAATCTGCTGTTTTTCAGCGACCGGGCGCAGGTATATAAGGCCTGCGCCGCCGATTTCGACGACACGAAGGCAAGCGTGATGGGCGACTACATCCCGGCGAAGCTCGGCTTCGACGACGGCGAAAACGCGCTTCGCATGGCGGTACTTGACGAACAGGCCGCTTATATGTTATTTTTCTATCAGAACGGCAAAGCCGCGAAGGTTCCGCTCTCCTCCTACGAAACGAAGACGAGGCGGAAACGTCTGGTCGGGGCCTACTGCGACAAGTCGCCGCTGGCCGCCTGCTTCTGCATCGGGGAGGACCGGGAGTTCCTGCTCCGCTCGAGCGCGGGCAGGCTCCTGCTCGTCCACTCCGGCGCCATCCCGCCCAAAGCGGCGAGAGATACGCAGGGCGTGGCCGTCATGACGCTCAAAAAGAACGTCGTCTTGGAGAATGTCCGCGCCTTTGAGGGCGCCATGCTGGAAAACGCGCACCGCTTCCGCACCAGAAATCTCCCCGCCGCGGGAACGCTTCCCAAAGAGGGCGATACGTTTCAGCAGATCCGTCTTATCAACGAACCCATTTCCGATCAATGAAAGGAGCTGTTTTCATGCATACCTTTTTCCGACTCTGGTTTGACCGCGCCTCCGACATCGCCGCCGATTTCGACCTGACGGATATCTTCTTTCTGAAGATCGCGAGCTTCGCCGTCGGCTTCCTGCTCGGCCTCTCCAGCAAAAAGATCGCGAAATTTATCTGGCCGTTTATCCTCGGCGTCGCGCTGTTTTCCACCTTTAAGCTTCTCTATCCCCGCAGGGGCATGCTGCGCGATATGCTGACCGGCGATTATGAGGACAGCTTCCGCGAATTCGACATCGAGGACGTCCCGGATTTCGTATAAAAAAACGGATGCACAAGAGCACCCGTTTTCATCGGCCGCTGTGAAACTGTTCCAAAGGCAAACGCAGTTTTTTGTTCTTTGGCCGACAGGAACAGTTTGCGCAAGGGCCAAACGGCTATGCGAGGAAGTTTTCGCCATTTTTCTTCTATTATAAAAGGATTTCCCTTGCAAACCGGAGACGTCTGTGATATTATAGTAAAGCTATCTTTCTGTTCGGAGGTCAAAACATGTCTACGTTTGAAATAATCGGAAGTATTCTTCTTATCATTACCTGCATCCTGATCACGATCGCCATCCTGTTTCAGGGCAGCAAAAAGAGCGGCATCTCCGCGCTGGGCGGCCAAGACACCTATTTTAGCAAAGACGGCAACCGCTCCACGGAGGCCAAGCTGGTGCTCTACACGAAGATCCTCGCCGGAGTTTTCTTTGTGCTGACCATCGCCACCTACGCCGTTTCCATGTACGTTTAATTTTTAGACAAAAAGACGCCCGGGCTCTCTGAGTCCGGGCTTTTGCTTTTTAAGTGAAGATCCGGCCCCGCGCGGAGCCGGATCTTTTTTCATTTTTTCGGCTTCGCGGAGCCATGGCCCGGCGCTCCGGTCCTCCCTGCAGGTTTCCCGGACGGCTTTCCGGACGGGCGGGCGGACGATTCGCCTCCGTGAGCGGGTTTCCCGGCATGATGCTCGAATTTCTCCTGAGGGCGGGCGGAGGTTCCGGTTTCATGGGCCGGTTTCCCGGCATGATGCTCGAATTTCTCCGGCGGGCGGGCGGAGGTCCCGGTTTCATGGGCCGGTTTCCCGGCATGATGCTCGAATTTCTCCGGCGGGCGGGCGGACGCCTCGCCTCCGTGGGCAGGTTTCCCGGACGGGCGGGCAGACGCCTCGTCTCCATGAGCCGGTTTCCCGGCATGGTGCTCGAATTTCTCCGGCGGGCGGGCGGATGCTCCGGTTTCGTGAGCCGGTTTCCCGGACGGGTGCGTATGGCCCCGCTTCCCGGCGCTCTCCATCTCTTTTTGATGGGAGGCGGCCTCTCCCTTCTTGGCGATCGCGCGGAGGCCGATCAGTTCCTCCTTCGTCAGCTCCCTCCATTTGCCGATCGGGAGCATGCCGAGCTTCACCGCGCCGATCTCGGTGCGCTTGAGGCGAATGACCGTGAGCCCGACCGCCTCGCACATCTTGCGGATCTCCCGGTTTTTTCCCTCGCGGATGACAAACTGCAAAACCGAGCGCTCGGGTGTTTTTTCCAGCACCGTGACCTGCGCCGGAAGGGTCTTGCCCGTGTCGATCTCCACGCCCTCGCACAGCTCGATCAGGCTCTCTTCCCTCACCTCGCCCCGCACGGTCACGCGGTAGGTCTTTGTCACCTGACTGCGCGGATGCATGATCTCGTTGGCAAAATTTCCGTCGTTCGTAAAGAGCAGCAGGCCCTCGCTACTGCGGTCGAGGCGCCCGATCGGATAGACCCGCGCCGAGATGTCCTGCACGAGCTCCGTGACGCATTTCCTGCCCAGATCGTCCGACGTCGTCGTGACGAAGCCTCTGGGCTTGTTGAGCGCGATATACCAGAGCTTATCGCTCTGCGCGAGCGGGACGGCCTCCCCCTCCACCGCGATCAGATCGGCTCTGACGTCCACTTTCATGCCGATCTCGGCGGGCCGGCCGTTGACCGTCACCTTGCCGGCGGCGATCAGTTCCTCCGCCTTCCGGCGGGAGGTATATCCCGCGTCGGAAAGCGCCTTTTGTATCCTCGTATCCCTCATTTTTCATCCTCAAGCAATCGCTTTTATTTCATTTTTAGGTCCGCCCCGCGAAACCGGAAACGACCGCCGCCCGGCTTTTTTCCGGGCCTCGGCGCGCTCCCGCGCGGGGAGAGTCCTTATCTGTTTTTCTGAAGGCGGCCCTATCGCGGGACGCATGGCGGCTTCGGGGAACGCTCCCCCTTGGGCGTCCGCCGAGGCCCAAAATCAAAACATGGAGATGATCCGGCTCCGGACCCATTCCGGGAAACCCGGCTTTCCGACGACGGTGGCGGCGTCCTCCGCGGCATAGATCTCCGCGGCGGCGACCTCCCGCCCATCCAGCGAAAACACCGCCCGGCCGACCGTCTCGCCGGCCTCCACCGGCGCGAACAGAAACGGCTCGAGAAAGACGGCCGCCTCGATCCTTTGGAGTTCTCCCTCCATCAGGGCCGCGGTCACCGGCCTGACGGCGCACCGCACCGACGGGACCACCGACCCGGCGACGGGGACCCGAATCCCCCCGACAAAGCCGGAGAGCTCCTCCGCCCGCAGCAGGCCGAAGTATTCCTCATAGATCTCTTTGTGATAATTCCAGTCGTCGGAACAATGGAGCGTCACGCAGATCAGGGAGACGCCGTTTCTCTCCGCGGCGGAGACGAGGCAGCGGCCCGATTTTTTTGTGAAACCCGTCTTGACGCCGGTCGCGCCCTCCACCATCTTTAACAGGCGGTTGTGGTTCGCGAGCCAGCGGTCGTAGGGCGGATTCCCGTAGCGCACCCGCATCGAGCTCTGCGAGCAGATCGCGGCAAAGTCCGGATTTTTGAGCGCCTCCCGCGCGAGCAGCGCCATATCGTAGGCGGTGGAATAATGCTCCTCGTCGTCGAGGCCGGAGGGCGTGACGAAATGGGTATTCGTCATCCCGATCTCGGCCGCGCGCAGGTTCATACGCACGGAAAAGGCTTCCACCGAGCCCGCGATCCGGACCGCGGCGGCGTTGGCCGCGTCGTTCCCGGAGGCGAGCAGCATCCCGGCCGCCAAGACGCGCAAGGTCACCCGGTCTCCCGCCTCCAGCCCCATCGAGGAGCCTTCCACGCGGATCGCCCGGCTGTTGACCGTAAAATATTGGTCGAGGTCCTCCTCTTCCAGCGCAAGGAGGGCCGTCATGATCTTCGTGGTGCTGGCCATGGGCAGGATTATGTCCTTGCCCTGCTCAAAAAAGACCCGGCCGGTCGCCCCGTCGATGAGCACGGCGGCGCCGCAATCGGCAAAAGACACCGCGCAGAAACCGAGCACGGTCAGTAAAAACAGGAACCCCGCGGCCAGCTTTTTCAAACATACATCACCCGTGGAAAATTATGCTCCCGGGCGCCGTTTCATTCCGCGGGTTTGCGGGCTTCGCCGGACGGCGGAGGCGCTTACGCTGATCCTGCCATGTTTTCCGGTTTTATTTCGCGGGCTTTGCGGGTTCCATAGATTTTGCGCCGCGGTTTTTGCGGGCTTCGCCGGGCGGCGGAGGCGCTTACGCTGATCCTGCCATGTTTTCCGGTTTTATTTCGCGGGCTTTGCGGGTTTTGCGGGTTCCGCGGGCGCGGCTTTCTCCGGCGCGGCCTGCGCCGCCGCTTCCCCGGCGAGGGGCTCGGCGGCCTCGTCGGCCTTGCCGTCCGGTTTGTCCTTCTTCTTCACCAGAGAGGAGACCGTGTCGATCACGTCCGGCACGATGTTGGCGATCCGCTCCGGGATGTTGTTTTTATCCGCGATCTGGATCAGGCGGACGCTCTTATCCCGGATGACCAGAAACGCGATCGGATTGATGCTCACGCCGCCGCCGCTGCCGCCGCCAAACATGTCCTTTGGGCTGCTGGTCGGGAAATCGGAGCCGCCGGACGCGAATCCGAAGCTGACTTTGGAGACTGGGATGATGGTCGTGCCGTCCGGCGTGCAGATCGGGCTGCCGATGACGGAGTTGGAATCCACGAGGCCTTTTAGGTTGTCGAGGGATACGTTGAGAAGGCCTTCCACGTTCTTTTCGCTCATGTCTGTCTCTCCTTTATTGAAGTTTGTTCGTCCCGCCCCGGCGGGCTTTGCTTTTTCGCCCGTTGGATCCTCCGGAGCCGCTCACGCTCTTTTTTTCTGTCCGAAAGCCATTTCATCAAGAGGCCGAGCCCGATGCCCCCGCCGCCCAGAAGGGCCATAAGCGGCGTCAGACGGGCCTCCGCTTCGATATGAAAGGTCTCCGCCGCCGCCAGAAAATCCGGCCGCACCCGGAGCTCCGCTTTCTGAATCCGAATGAAATTCCGGGCCGTGGCAAGCGCCGCGCCGAGATACGCGCAGGCCCTGCCGTAACGGATCGCGCAGGCCGCGGCGTCCTCCCCGACGATCGTCCAGTCGACGCGCAGACGGCGGATGCGCAGGCTCCGGAAAATCAGCCGCAGACCGCCCCTGCACCGCGCGATATAGTCGATCGCGCCGTCGATGACCTCCTCCGCGCGAAGCTTCCGCCGTCTTTTTTCCGGCTTCGGCTCCACCTCCCGCGGCTTCTCCTTCGCCAGCTTCTTTTGCCTCTCCGGCGGCGGATAGAGCGGCACCGTCCAAAACAGCCACTTCCCGGAGATGATTAGATCCTCCTCGTACTTCGCCTTGACGCGGACCGGGGCCAAAAGCAGCGCGACGATCAGCGCCAGCAGGCCGCCCGCAATATACCAGCCCATCCCGTCACCTCCGGCAGGCTTTCGTTTTCCACATATTCTTCTTAAAGCAAAGATTGCCTTTATAAGTTTACCGCCGGGCGGACCGCAGTCCGGCTCCGCGGGGTTTCTCTAATGCGCACAAAAGGCAGTTCGGGCCGCTCAGCGATCGCCCGCCGCCCACGGCTTCCCCGGGACGTCAGAAATCCTCCGTTGCCTCCGAAAAGTCCTCATTTCCCTGATGCTCATCCATAAATAGGGACTGCTGCTCCTCCGGCGCATGATCGGCCGGCTTCTCCTCATTCCCGGATCCTCCGCCGACCGGAGGCAGATCCTCCAGCGAGCATAGGCCGAAGCAGCGCAAAAACACGGGTGTCGTCCGGTAGGCGATCGGCCGGCCCGGAAGCTCCAGCCTGTCCCCCTCCTCGATCAGCCCTTTGTCACAGAGCGTCGCGACGACCCCGGAGCAGTCCACGCCGCGCACCTGCTCGACGAACGCCCTCGTCACCGGCTGGTTGTAGGCGACGACCGCCAATACCTCCAGCGCGGCCTGAGAGAGCGGCACGCTGCGCTTGAGCTCCAACGCGCCGCGGATGTCCGGCGCGTATTCCCTGCGGGAGCAAAACTGCCAGCAGTCCTCCATGCGCAATAGCTCAACGGCGCCGCCGTTTTTTTCGTATTTCGCGGCGAGGCTCTCCAAAACGGAAATCACCGCGTCCTCCTCGATCTCCAGAGCCGCCGCGACGCGTCTCTGCGGAAGAGGCTCCCCGCTTGCAAAAAGGATGGCTTCCGCCCGGTTTTCATACTGTTCCAGCAGCAAGTTTCTCTTCCTCTTTCCTGTTTTCTTTGTTCCTGCCGCCCATCGTCACGGTGGAGCAGTCGTCGCTGATGATCACCCGGCCGTTTTTGGAGAGCTCCAGCACCGCCAGAAACATCGCGATGCGCTCGGATTTATCGCCGTTAAAAAACAGCTCTTTCAGCTTCATGACGCTGTGGCGATAAAGGCGGTGCAGCAGGATGATGGCGCGGGAGGCGATGGAGACAACCCGTCTTTTTACGATCGGGCTAAAGAGCTCCGGCGGCGGCGGAAGCTTGCGCATCTGCCTGCCCAGCGCGGAGAGATAGGCCCGCGCGAGGTCCTCCTTCGGATGGAGCCGCGTATAGGTCATGTCGATCTCGATCGGTTCCGGCGCGCGGCAAAAAATCTCGCCGCCGTGGTACATGCCTTTAAAGACCAGCGCCGCCTCCTTGCAGGCCGCGTATTCGATCAGCTCGCCCTGAAGCTCCTGCCTGAGCTTCTCGCCCTCGTTTTCGTATTTCGGCAGCAGCATGGCGGTCTTGATGTAGACGAGCCGCGCGGCCGTCTCGAGAAACTCGGAGGCGTCCTCCAGATCGTTTAAACCCTCGACGCCGCCGATGCTCTCGAGATACTGCCCGAGCAGCTCCGAGATGTTGATGTCGTAGACATTGAGCTTATGCTTGGAAATTAAAAAAAGCAGGAGGTCCAGCGGGCCTTCGAACGCCTCCAGCTTATATTGGAGCTTTTCGGGCAAAATGGTCCCTCCCGTTTTAAAAATCGAAGGCGAGGCGTCCGGCGGCGTTTCAAGCGCCGAGGGAGACCGCGGTGAGCAGCCAGTTCACCGGCGTGGTCAGGAAGTCGAGCCCATTAAAAACGGCGTCCTGTAAATAATTCAGGGGCCTGTTGAGCACGCCGGTCCAGAGCAGCGCCAGCAGCGCGAAGAAGATGATGTTTTCATACCGCATGATCCGGAAATACATGTCCCGCGGCAGGAAATAGGTCGCCACGCGGGAGCCGTCGAGCGGCGGGACCGGCAGCAGGTTGAAAACCGCGAGGCCCACGTTGATCAGGATCATATAATATAAAATCATCTGCAGCGTGTCCACGACGGGAACGGAGTCCCTGTAAAGCGTCGGGAGATACAGCAGTTTATAAAGGATCATCAGAAGAAAGGCCATGGCGACGTTGGAGAGCGGCCCCGCCAGCGCGGAGAGCATCATGCCCCTCTTGGGATTTTTAAAATAGAAGGGGTTGATCGGAACCGGTTTCGCCCACCCGAAGCCGAAGAGCAAGAGCGCCGTGGTCCCGACCGGGTCAAAATGGGCGAGCGGGTTCAGCGTGAGCCGGCCCTCCCGCTCGGCGGTGTGGTCCCCCAGCAGGAGCGCCACGTAGCCGTGGGCGCATTCGTGCACCGGCAGCGCGGTAAAGACCACGATCGCGCGGATCAGCAGGAGCCAGAGCGCGGCGTGGAGCCCGGAAGAAAAAAGCGACATGCAACCTCTCCTTATGCGCAGAATTACTTATTATTTATTATAGAAGAAATTACCGCACTTTACAAGACGAATTCCTTCCGCAATCAGAATCTTGACCGATTTTTCCGGTTTTGCAGCTTTCTTTAAAAAATATATTATTATAAGGGCAAATCCGCAATTTTTTTTCGGCAACCACTTGCATTTATATTTGATATTTGATAAAATAACGCTGTTGACTGTCTCTATGTAAAAGGAGGTGCCACTATGGCAAAATGTGATTTCTGCGGAAAAGGCGTTACCTTCGGCATCAAGGTTTCCCATTCCCACAGACGCTCCAACCGTGAATGGAAGCCCAATGTCCGCCGCGTCAAAGCCATCGTCAACGGGGTTCCCTGCCACGTCTACGCCTGCACGCGCTGCATGCGTTCCGGCAAGGTCGTCCGCGCGGCCGAATAAAAGGCCCTGCAAAACAGAATGCCAGCCTCCGTCTCAAACCGGAGGTTTTTTCTTTTTTCGGAGGAAAAAGCGCGCGCGGCGATCCCGCGGGGCCAAAAGAGGCCATGGAATCGCCGGCGGCAAAAAAACGCACACGCGGGGCCCATGGCGCCGATCTCTTCATCCAAGCGGGGCAAAGAGGCGCGCGGTGGTCCCGCGGGAGAAGTTTCGCAATAAAAAGAGGCGCGGCCCGCGGGGGCCGCGCCTCTTTTTATGATTTTTTCAGTTTCCGGAAAAGGAATCCCGCTCCCGCTTCGCGATCTCCTCCACCGGGAGCTCGGCCTCCCGCAGGATCTCCCGGATCCGGCGGCAGCTGAACACGACGACCAGCAGCGGGAAAATCCCGTAGAGCAAAAACGTGGGCATCAGGCCGCCGCGGTCCGCCTGCGGCACGGAGCGGTACATCCCCGCGCCGAGCCAGACAAAAAACAGGCATACCGCCAGCATCAGGGCGAGCGTCGCCAAAAGCTGTTTTCTTTTATGAGTCAGCCGTTTCATGTCTCTTACTCTTTCTTATTGTTTTTGGGCGGCACCGGGAAGAAATTCTCCTTGCCATGGCGGAAACGGGCGATATTCTCCCGGTGGGCGTAGAAGGTCAGCAGCGTGATGACGAGGGCGCTCGCCGTATCCGGCAGCACGGCGGTCAGGAGATCCGCCCCCTGTAACATGAGCACCAGAAAGGTCAGCACCGGATAGATGGCCGACCCGGTCAGGGAGACCGCCGATACGATGCGCACGATGAAGACGATCGGGACAAGGCCGACGAGCAGCGTCCCGAACACCATCCAGTTGAGAAACAGCATGGCGCCGAAGGCGGTCGCCACGCCCTTCCCGCCGTGAAACCCGAAGAAGATCGGGAAAATGTGCCCCAGCACGACGAAGATCCCCGCCAGATACCCGAGATCCATGGCGAATCCCATCCGCGCGAAGATGACCCTCGCAAGAAACACCGCGAGGGAACCCTTGAGAAAGTCTCCGGCAAAGGTGATGGCCGCGAGCTTTTTCCCATAGGTGCGGAGCATGTTGGTCATGCCGGCGCTGCCGCTGCCAAATTCGCGGATATCCGGCACTCGGAAGAGTCTTGATACGATGATCGCCATGTTGCAGCTGCCCAGCAGGTAAGAGAGCGCCGCCGTGCAGAAGGCGGCCAGCAGGAAGGAAGTCCAATTATCCATAGCATCACCCGGCAAAGGCTCAGCCTTTGTCCTTTCCCCTTTCCCGAACCAAGATGCGGATCGGCGTCCCGGTCAGGCCGAACGTCTCGCGGATCTGGTTCTCGATATAGCGCTGATACGAAAAATGAAACAGGTCGGCGCGGTTGCAGAAAATCACGAAAGTCGGCGGTTTGACGGAGGCCTCCGTCATATAATATAACTTTAGGTGTTTGCCCTTGTCGGACGGCGGCTGCACCTTCGCGGTGGCGTAGGCGAGCATGTCGTTGAGCATGCCCGTCGTGATGCGGCGGCCGTTTTGCTCGTAGGTGGCGAGAATCGCCTCAAACAGCTTGTCGAGGCGCTGGCCGGTCAGCGCCGAGATGTAGACGATCGGCGCGTAGGTCATAAAGCTGAGGCCGATCTGCAGGTCTTTTGTAAACTCGTTCATGGTGCTGCCGGTTTTTTCGATGGCGTCCCATTTGTTGACGGCGATCACGCAGGCCTTGCCCTGCTCGTGGCAGTACCCGGCCACCTTGGAATCCTGCTCGGTGAAGCCCTCGGTCGCGTCGATCACGATCACGCAGACGTCCGACCGATCCACGGCCATGTAGGCGCGCAGCACGCTGTATTTTTCGATGCTGTCCTCCACCCGGCTCTTGCGGCGGATGCCCGCCGTGTCGATCAGCAGGAATTTGCCGTAGTCGTTTTCGACCTCGGTGTCGGCGGCGTCCCGCGTCGTGCCGGCCTCGTCGGCGACGATCATGCGCTCCTCCCCGGCGATCCGGTTGACGAGGCTGCTCTTGCCGACGTTCGGCTTGCCGAGGATGGCCACCTTGACGACGCCCTCCTCTTCCTCCTCCTCCCGGTCGAAATCGAGAAACTGGAAGCACGCGTCCAGCAGGTCGCCGGTGCCGTGGCCGTGCACGGAGGATACCGCGACCGGATCGCCGAAGCCGAGGTTGTAAAATTCGTAGTATTCGGCGGGCGGCGCGCCGATCCTGTCGCATTTGTTGACGCAGCAGACCACGGGTTTGCCGCTCTTTCGCAGCATCGAGGCGATCTCCTCGTCGTTTGCGGTGACGCCGGCCGAAAGCTCGGTCACCAGAATGATCACATCGGCGCTCGCGATGGCGACATTGGCCTGATCGCGCATCTTGGAGAGCATATCGTCGCCGGTGTTCGGCTCGATGCCGCCGGTGTCCACCAGCATGACCGTGTGGCCGAGCCATTCGCACTCGGCGTAGATGCGGTCCCTCGTCACGCCGGGGGTGTCCTCGACGATCGCAAGGCGGCGGCCGGTCAGCTTGTTAAATAACGTGGATTTGCCGACGTTCGGCCGCCCCACGATGGCGATGATCGGTTTTGACATAGCGTCCTCCGGTTTTTGTTTAATGAACTTCCTCGTAAACGACTTCGCAGCGGCTCTCCTCTTCCTCGCCCAGCATGGCGCAGAGCAGCGAGTAGCCGTCGTTTTTTACCATGAGCACCGGGACGCCGAGCTCATGCTCAAGCTCCTCCGGCGTCTTGTCGTCCAGAAAGCGGTCGCGCTCATAGCGCAGGGTCGATTCGCAGACGAGCAGCTCCTCGCCCAGATCTTTTTCTTTCATAGCCTCGGCGATGTCCCCGCCGGTCAAAAGCCCGGTGACGGTGACGGTTTCGCCGAAGAAGCGGTTCTCCACCGCCGTGACCTCGACCCGGAGCCCCGGGAACTTCTCCTCCGCGAGCGCCGCAAGCTCCCCCAGCAGGCCCTCCGCGGCCTTTCCGGTCGCGACGGACGCTTTTCTGTGGATCTCCCCCGGCCCATGGGCGTTAAGCGCCTCCAAAAACTCGCGTTTGAGCAGCGCCGAGAGGCCGACGCCGTTTTCGAGCTGGGTGAATTCGCCGTAATAGACGTCGTCCGGCATCGGGCGGCCCGCCTTGATGAAAAACTCGTCCGCCGGGTAGGCGATCCGCTCCCCGTGCAGGGCGAGCTGCTCTTTCTGAAACGCCTCGATCAGGTCGATCGTCTCGGCCGCCCGCTCCTTGGTGTAGGGGTCGATGTGCGGCAGGCGCTCGCGGTATTTGGTCAGGCCCACCGGCACGCAGGCGATGCTCTCCACCGCCGGCCACATGCCGCAAAGGTCGCGCAGGGTGCGCGTAAGCTCCTCGCCGTCGTTGACGCCCGGGCAGAGGACCACCTGCGTGTGCAGCGCGATCCCGGCCTCGGCGAGCTCCTTTAAATATTGCAAGGAGGACGCGGCGCGGGGATTTTTCATCATCGCGACGCGGAGTTCCGGGTTTGTGGTGTGGACGGAGACGTTGACCGGCGAGAGGTGCATCGCGATGATGCGGCGGATGTCCTCCTCGCCGACGTTCGTGAGCGTGATGTAGTTGCCGAACAGGAAATCCAGCCGGGAATCGTCGTCCTTAAAATACAAACTCTCGCGCATGCCCGGCGGCATCTGGTCGATGAAGCAGAAAATGCACTTATTTTTGCAGCAGCGCTCCTCGTCCATCAGATAGGAGGAGAATTCGAGCCCGATCTCGGCGTATTCCCCTTTCCGGATGCGGACGGTGCGCGCCCGGCCCTCCGGGTCCTCGATAACCAAGGAGACGAGGCGGTTCACCAGATAAAACCGGTAATCCAGCACGTCGTTGACCGCGCTGCCGTTGATCGAGACGAGCGTCTCGCCCGGCAAAATCCCGGCGCGCTGTGCATGGGACCGCGCCGCAATGGAAGAGATGACGACCGGCAAGCTCCCGCCCCCTTTTTATAAAAATAGAATATGGATTCCGCCGCGGGAAATGCGCTTTGGCGGTAAAATCGCCGCCGCGCAGGTCGGCCGCGGCGAACGCGGGTAAAATCCGTCCGGCGACGAAAGCTTATCGAATGGCACGCGCTCCTGCGTATGTCCGGAAAACGCCGCGCGCCCCCGGCTACTCCACGGAAAATTCCCAGACGATCTTGCGCTCGTACCAGCCGTCCGGCGAGAGCAGCGCGGACGGGAATTCGGGCCGGTGCGGGGAATCCGGGAAAAACTGCGGCTCTAAGCACAGGCCCGAATGCGGCCCGTAGACCGCGCCGTCTTTGCCCCTCTGTCCCTGTGGGATATGCCAGCCGGAGTAGAGCTGAAGGCCGGGCAGGTCCGTCCGGAGGCGGAGCAGGCGGCCGGAGGTCTCTTCAAAGAGCTCGGCGGCCGGGCCTTCTTTATTTAACACAAAGTTGTTGTCGTAATCGGATTCGACCGGGCGCGCCTCGCGGAAATCGAGCGCCGTCCCTTCGACCGGCAGGATCTCGCCGGTGGGGATGCCCTCCCCGTCGGCCGGCGTGTAAAAATCCGCGCCCAGACGCAGGCGGTGGCCCAGCGCCGTCCCTTTTCCCGCGAGGTTAAAATACGCGTGATTCGTCAGGCTGACGAAGGTGGGCGCGTTCGCCGTCGCGGAATAGCCGATCTCGAAATTGCCGTCGTCGTTGAAGCCGAAGCGCACCGTGACGTAAGTTTCGCCCGGGAAGCCGTCCTCCCGGTCCGGGGAGACGTAGCTCAGGTAGAGCCAGTCCGGCGTTTCGGTGGCCCGCCAGAGCTTCGTGTGGAAGCCCGAGCCGCCGTGGAGCGTATTTTTGCCCTCGTTTGCGGTCAGGCGGTAGGTGTGGTCCTCAATCCGGATCCGCGCGCCCTTGATCCGGTTGGCGTAGCGGCCGATCGTCGCGCCGAAAAAGCAGCCGTTCGCGAGATATTCCTCGGGCGTGTCGTAGCCGAGGACGATATCCGCCGGGACGCCGTTCCGATCCGGGACAAAGAGCGACCGCACGGTGCCGCCGAGGTCGGAGATCGCCGCGCGGACGCCGGCGCCGCCCTCGAGCGTGTAGAGGTGGACGTCCCCCTCCGGCAGGGTTCCCCAAAGGCGTTTCTCAAGTTTCATGGCGCGTCTTCCTTTTTTTGAAATTATAGAAACTATACCATGCGCGGAAAAAAACTGCAAGGACGGAAAAACGAAAAAAAGCCGCGACAGGCAGTTTGCCCACCGTGGCTTTTCCTGAAAGCAACTTCGATCGGAGGTCAGGCCTCTTCTTCGACTTTGACGATCTCCTTGCCTTTGTAGTATCCGCAACTTTTGCAGACCACATGCGGGAGCTTCAGCTCGCCGCACTGCGGGCATTTGCAAAAGCCCGGAACGGCAATTTTCCAAACGTTGGAGCGTCTTTTATTCTTTCTTGCTTTAGAAACCTTTCTCTTCGGTACCGCCATGAAGAGCACCTCCTTAACTCATGATCCTCAGCTGTCAAGCAGCTCTTTTAACTTTGCGAGACGCGGGTCAGCCTGTTCCTTTCGGCATCCGCACTCCGTCTCATTGAGATCGGCGCCGCAAATCGGGCAAAGCCCTTTGCAGTCCTCTTTGCACAGAAGACGGAAAGGAAGCTCGAGCGTGACATCCGTCATAACGAGCTCGTCCAGATTGAGCATTCCGTCCGGAACCACAAGAAACTCGTCGTTCTCGTCGCTGCCGGAAAGTTCCCTCACCAGCAGGTGCTCAAAGGCATAGCTCACCCGTTTTTCCGTTCTCCTGCGGCAGCGGTCGCACGCGTAATCCAGACGGATGTCCGCCGAATATCGGAGCGACACGATGCCGGCCCGGTTCCGCAGGGAACCGCTGATCCGCACGGGAGCGCCGAAGACGCTTTGTCCCCAGATCTCCACATCGGAAAGACTGATCTCCCCCTCGACCGGAACGGTCAGGTCGGGCGCCTCAAACAGATTTTTAATATCAATCAGCATACCAATCCCTCGCAACGCCACGGAGAATATTATATAGATATCGCTTGGGTTTGTCAAGCGATTTTTCTCCCGCCGGGAGGGCGGAAACGCCGCGGCACAGTGTTTTAATTTTAACAGAAACAAAGAAAAAATACAAACCCTTTCGACCGGACTCCCCAAAGCCCTTCTTTCTTTGCCGGGAGGCCCCGGCTTTATGTATTGAGGAAATAGCCGCTCGCGGCCATGGAGACGTAATCGTCGTTGGCGACGATGATGTGGTCGATCAGGTCGACCCCGACCTCTTTGAGCGATTTGCGGAGCTGGACGGTCAGATCGATGTCCTCCTGCGACGGGACGGCGTATCCCTGCGGATGGTTGTGCGCAAGGACGGCACGGGTGGCCTTTGTGCGGATCACGGTTTCGATCACCGCGCGCTTGGTGACGTTCACCCTGCCGATGTCCCCCTCGGCGAGCCGGTCGCAGGAGAGGATGCGGCCTTTGTTGTCGATGGAGACGAGCAGGAGCAGTTCGTTCTTGCGGCCGACAAACCGTGGCAAAAGATATTTTCCGACGTCGGAGATGCCGCTGACCAAGCTGTCCGTCGCGTTTTTCGATTCCAGATAGCGTCGCGCGGCTTGCGGGATTAAATTGAGCAGGATCGCGGTGTTTTCCCCCACACCCTTCACTTGGATCAGTTCCTCCACCGGTGCGTCCAATACCGCATCCAAACTCCCGAACTGATCCAAGAGACGATGCGCGATCGGGTTGGTATCTGCGCGCGGGTTGGAGTAAAACAGCAGCAGCTCCAAGACTTGATGCGGCTCAAAGCCGTCCAGCCCTTCGCTGCAATAACGGCTCCGAAGGCGCTGCCTGTGGCCATCGTGTTCGCTCAACATGAATGTAACTCCTCTCGGTTTTTATTGCGTATCCCCCTGCAATGTATTATACTAAATTCGAATAAAAATGAAAGCCCGTGACGATATAAAAAGTTTTACGATCTCCGAAAACGACGCGGGGCAGCGCCTCGATAAATTTCTGACGAAGAGCGTCCCGAAGCTCCCCAAATCCCTGCTCTACAAATATATCCGCATCAAGCGCATCAAGCGAAACGGCGGGCGCTGCGACATCGCCGACCGTCTGGAAACCGGCGATCTGATCGAGTGCTACGTCTCCGACGAGTTTTTTGAGGAGGAGGCGAGCAAGCCGGCCTTTCTCTACGCGCCCTCCGCGGTGGATGTGCTCTACGAGGACCAAAACGTCCTGCTGGTCAACAAGCCCGCGGGCCTGCTCGTCCACGAGGGGGACGAGTGGTCCGCCGACACGCTGATCCTGCGCATTCAGCATTATCTTTATAAAAAAGGCGAATACGACCCGGAAAACGAAAATTCCTTCGTGCCCGCGCTGTGCAACCGGATCGACCGCAACACCTGCGGGATCGTGATCGCCGCGAAGAACGCCGCCGCCCTGCGCTGCCTCAACGACCGCATCAAGGAGCGCGCCGTCGAGAAAAAATATCTCTGCGTCGTCGACGGCGCGCCGCCCAAGCGCTCCGGCACCATCGAGAGCTTCCTCCAAAAGGATGAGAAGACCAACACGGTCGAGGTCTTTAAAAACCCCGTCCCGGGCGGCAGGACCGCCGTGACAAAATACTATGTGATCGAATCCAAAAAGGGCATGAGCCTCGTGGAGGCGGAGCTCCTGACCGGCCGCACACACCAGATCCGCGCCCAGCTCGCCTCCATCGGCTGCCCGCTCGTCGGCGATACGAAATACGGCCGGGCGAAGGACGGCAGGGGCTTCACTTGGCAGGCGCTCTGCTCCTACAAAGTCACGTTCCATTTCGGCGGAGAGGGCCCGCTCGCGTATCTCGACGGCCGGATGTTTCAGGTAAACGACGCTTGGTTTTTAAAGGAGCTCGGCTTCGCGATGCCGAAAAAATAGCGCGCCGGCGCGGTTTCCTTTTGTTCTCGGCGGGAAAATCCCGCCAAACGGCCCCTTCTCCGGGAGTGCAAGTCCGGGGCGGCGGGCCGTCTTGAAACAGTGGTTCAACGGTCGGGCGGCGGATGAAAATTCCCCTTCGGCGGCGGCTCCCCGTCCGGCGGTTTCCGCGCCGGGGGCATGGACCGGGGCGGCGGGCCGTCTCGCATCCATGTTTCTCTGTCGCCTTATCCGATAAAAAAGCGGCGGTTCCTCAGTGGGGAGCCGCCTTTTTTATTCCATCGCCTTCAGCACGGTCTCCAGCGACTCGATCGCGACGTCGTTTTCGGCGCGGTTTCCGGCGAAGACGCACAGGTGCCCGCCGTCCCGCCGCACGGTGACGCCAAGCTCCTCGAGCCGCGCCGCGGCACTTTCCGCGTCGCCGACCTCAAAGAACACGCAGTCCGCCCTCGCGCGGTAGAGCCGCTTCAGCGCGCGGTAACTCACCGCCAGCTTTTTAATCCGGAGATAGAGGCTCTCCCGGCTATCCGCGAGCTTTCTTTCCGCCGTCTTGAGCACGGCCGGGTGCTTAAATATGATCTCCGCGGCGGCCTGATCGGGCGCGGAGACGCCGCCGGCGAACTCCGGCAGATCCGCGCCGACCGCATAGACCGGGTCCCCGCCGAACCGGAGCCTTTTGAGCACAATCAGATTTGGCAAGACCCCGGCGTCCTTGAGCACGGACTCCTTCGGCTCGGCCATGTGGCTCTCGTCGACGAGCACCGGGCATTTTGCCATGGAGGCAAGCCGCCTTACCTCGCCCGCGGAGAGCTCCAAAGACGCCGGGCAGGCCGGGTTCGTGAGGAAAATCACGGCCCCCGGCTCCCCCTCCGCCGCGGAAAGCAGCGCGCCGGGGTCGATCTTCATGTCCTTTGTGCGCGGGACGGCGGTCAGCCTGTTTTCGGGAAAGGCGGCGCGAAACGCGTCGGCCGAGCAGTCGTATTCCGGGACGACCGCCGCCGCGTCCGCCGGGAGGATCCCGCGCAGGGCCGTCTCGTAGTCCGTCCCGGCGCGCACAAACTCCGGCCTCACCCCATAGACCGCCGCAAAGCCGCCGCAGACGGCCTTCGCCGCGGGATCGCCGGGTTTTCCGGCGCTTTCCCCGCGCGCGACGCCGATCAGGCGGCTGAAACTCCCCTCAATATCAAAGAAAAAGGTGCTTCCATCCAAATAAAACATCAGGACCTCCCCATCTTTTAAACGGTTTTCCCCGCGCCGCCTTCCCATCCGGGCCCGGCGCCGGAAATCAGTTCGCCTGCATCTCAAACAGGTTCATCTGCGTCGTCCGCGGCAGGCCCTTGAGCACGCCGGCCTCCCGCAGGGTGTCCATCACGCCGCTGCCGACCGACGCGCGCGCCATGACGTCGTCCTCGGAGAGATAGGGCCCCTTCGCGCCGGCCTCCTGCAAACTCCTCGCCGCGTTTTCGCCGAGCCCCTTGAGCGCGGTGAACGGCAGGCGCAGCTTTCCATCCTCCGGCACATATTTGGCCGCGTCCGACCGGTAGAGGTCGACCGGCAGGCACTCGATGCCGCGCGCCAGCATCTCGTTGATGATCTGGAGTGTGGTCAGGGAGTCCACCTCCTTCGCCGTGGGGTTCGGAAGGGCCTCGAGTTCCTTGATTTTTCGCTCCACGGCGGGCTTTCCGGCGATCGCGGCCTCCGCGTCGAAGTCCCCGCCTCGCACCGTAAAGAACGCCGCGTAGAATTCCAGCGGATAATAGACCTTAAAATACGCGGTGCGGATCGCGCCGATGTCGTAGGCCACGGCGTGCGCCTTCGGGAACATGTATTTGATTTTCAGGCAGGAGTCCAGATACCACTGCGGCACGCCGTGCTCCCGCATCGCCTGCTTGTATTCGTCGGTCAGCAGCTTCGAGGCCTTGCCCTTACGGGTGATCTCCATGATTTTGAAGGCCATCGAGGGCTCGAGCCCGTGGTGGATCAGCGTCGTCATGATGCTGTCGCGGGTGCCGATGACGTCGGAGATCGTGCAGGTGCCGCTTTTGATGAGATCCTGCGCGTTGCCGAGCCAGACGTCGGTGCCGTGGGAGAGGCCCGCGATCTGGATGAGATCCGCGAAGTTTTTCGGCTTCGCGTCCATCAGCATCTGCCGCACAAACGGCGTGCCCATCTCCGGCAGCGCGAAGGTGCCGGTCTTGCTGCCGATCTCCTCCGGCGTGACGCCCAGCGCCTCCGGGGACTGCAGGAGGCTGTAAACCTTTTCGTCGCTCATCGGCACGTCGAGCACGCGCACGCCGGTCAGGTCCTCCAAGTGCTTGTAGAGGGTCGGGACCTCGTGTCCGAGCTCGTCGAGCTTCAAAATCGTGTCGTGCAGCGAGTGGAAATCGAAATGCGTCGTCAGCACCGCGGCGTCCGGATCGTCGGCCGGGTGCTGGATCGGGCAGAAGTCGGTGACGTCGCGGTCCGCCGGGATGACGACCATGCCGCCCGGGTGCTGGCCGGTCGTGCGCTTGACGCCGATGCAGCCGCCCGCGAGCCGCGCCTCCTCCGCCTTATGTAAGATGACGCCGCGTTCCTCGCAGTATTTTTTCACATATCCGTAGGCGGTCTTTTCGGCGATCGTGCCGATGGTGCCCGCCTTAAAAACGTGGGATTTTCCGAACAGCTCCTCCGTGTAGCGGTGGGCCCGGGTCTGATATTCGCTCGAGAAGTTGAGGTCGATGTCCGGCTCCTTGTCGCCGTGAAAGCCGAGGAACGTCTCAAACGGGATCTCGTGGCCGTCGCGGCGATATTCCGCGCCGCAGACCGGGCAGTTCTTCGGCGGCAGGTCAAAGCCGGAGCCCACGGAGCCGTCCTCGATGAATTCGCTGTGCCGGCATTTCGGGCAGACATAGTGCGGCGGCAGCGGGTTCACCTCCGAGATGCCGCTCATGGAGGCGACGAACGACGAGCCGACCGAGCCCCTCGAGCCGACGAGGTAGCCGTCGCTCTCGCTCTTGGAGACGAGCTTCTGCGCGATCACGTAGAGCACCGCGTACCCGTGCTTGATAATAGAAGTAAGCTCCCGCTCGAGGCGGTCCGCGACCTGCGGCGGCAGCGGGTCTCCGTAAATCTCGTGGGCGCGCTTCCAGCACATCTTTTGCAGGTCGTCCTCCGCGCCCTCGATCGAGGGGGTGAAGGTCCCCTCCGGGATCGGGCGCAGGTAGTCGACGGAGTCGGCGATGCGGTTCGGCACGGCGATGACGACCTCGCGCGCCTTCTCCTCGCCGAGATAGGAGAACTCGTCGAGCATCTCCCGGGTGGTTTTGAAATAAAGGGGCGCCTGATTGTCCGCGTCCTCGAAGCCGATGGCGTTCATGATGATCTTACGGTAATCCGCGTCCTCCGGGTTGAGGAAATGGGCGTCCCCGGTCGCCGCGACCGGGATGCCGAGCTCCTCGCCCAAGGCGACGATCTGTCGGTTCCAGTCCCGGAGCTGCTCGTCGTTTTCGGCCTTCCCCTCGCGGATCAAAAAGCGGTTGTTGCCGAGCGGCTGGATCTCTAAGTAGTCATAAAAAGAGGCGATCCGCACCAGATCCTCGTGGGGTCTCCCCTCGCGGATCGCTGTGTAAAGTTCTCCGGCTTCACACGCGGAGCCGACGATCAGGCCCTCGCGGTGCTGCATCAAAAGGCTCTTGGGCACGCGCGGGTTCCGGTGAAAATAGCGGATGTGGGACGCCGAGATCAGCTCGTAGAGGTTTTTTAAGCCCTTTTGGTTCTTGGTAATCAGGATCAGATGGTGGGCCGGGAGCTTCTTCGGGTCCGCGCCGCCCAAGATCCCATTGAGCGCCGAAAAGTTGTCGGCGCGCTTCTCCGCCTCGATCTTTTTGAGCATCTCGATCAGGATCAGGGCGAGCTCCCCCGCGTCGTCGCTCGCGCGGTGATGGTTAAATGGCGCGAGCTTCAGGTGATTCGAGAGCGTGTCGAGCTTGTGGTTCGTCAGCTCGGGGTAGAGCGACCGCGCCATCGTGACCGTGTCGGCGAAGGTGTTGTGGAAGCCCAGATGGTGCCGGTCGGAGACCGCGCGCAGGAAGCCGGTGTCGAACCCAGCGTTGTGCGCGACGAGAAAGGCGTCCGGCCCGCAGAACTCCATAAACTGCCGGTAGGCCTCCTCCTCCTTGGGCGCGCCCCGCACCATCCCATCGTCGATGCCGGTCAGCTCCGTGATGCGCTCGGGGATATGCTTCTCCGGGTCGACGAAGGTGCAGAACGTGTCCCGGATCTCGCCGCCCACGATGCGCGCCGCGCCGATCTCGGTGATGCGGTCCATCGTGGCGGAGAGGCCGGTGGTCTCGAGGTCGAACGCGATGATCTCCCCGTTGAAAGGCACGTCCGCCTTCCCGGTGACGGACTGCACCGTGTCGTCCACAAAATAGGCTTCGACCCCGTAGATCGGCTTAAAATCGGGGTCTTTGAGCTCGGCGACCGCTTTCATCACATCCGGGAATCCCTGCGCGACGCCGTGGTCCGTGATGGCCATGGCCCTGTGCCCCCAGCGGTGCGCCGTTTCGACGAAGTTCGCGGCCCCGGTCACGCCGTCCATCTGCGACATGTTGGTGTGCAGGTGCAGCTCGACGCGCTTTTCCGGCTCGTTGTCCTCGCGGAGCAGGCGCCGGACCGAGCAGATGTCATAGGGCCAGATGATAATGTCGTGCTCATATTTATCATAGGAGGCGTCGCCGCGCGCCAAGATCGCCATGCCTTTTTTCAGATTGAAAAGCGGCCCGACCTCCTCTTTTTTCTTGATGACTTTGAGAATGTTGGAGCCGGTGTAGTCCGTAATCATGATGGAAAAGATAGCGCTCCCGCCGTCGCGGGTCTCCCGGCTCTCGATCTGGAAGATGTCGCCCCAGACCGTGACCTTCCCGCTCTGCTGGTCGATCCGCGAGAGCGGCTCCGGCCTCTGCCGGATCGCCTTGCCGAGCAGGACCTCCATCTCGGACGCGTCGATGGGCAGCCCGGAGCAGTCGAAACCGCCCTTCTCCTTGGGTGCGCGGGCGCGCTTCTCCTGCTCCTTCGGGGCCGTCTCCCGCCATGCCGAAGGCTTGGGCTCGGGCAGCGGCTCGGTGAATTCCGTGATCTCCGTGACGCCGCAAAACTCCACCGCGCAGGTGAAGCCGAATTCCTCTCTGATGATGTCGCGGAGGGTCGAGTCGGCGCGCATCTTTTTGAGCATCTCCTCGCCGCCGTGGGCAAGGCGGATCGAAAACCGGTCCCCGTCCCGCCGCGCCCTCGCGCCGTCGAAAAAGCCGTTGATCGCGACGCCGCGGCGCTGGGCCTCCGCGAGGAGCTCGCCAAAATACTCCTCCGTCAGCCATTCCGGCCGATAAATAGGAATAAGCCGGACGTCCTCCACGCCCAGCTTCCCGACAAGCGCATGTTCCAGCGCGTACAGTTCCGTTTTTGGCACCGTCTGTTCCGGCACGATCTCCACGCGGATGTTTTGGCCGTCCCGGCCCAGCGCGACCGAGCGCACCTCCGCTTCCGCCAGATATGCGCCGGCGGAGATCCCGAAAATTTCCGACAGGGTCTTCCCCATTCTTTTACCGTCCTTCTATGCTTTCAGGGCCGCTCCCTGTCACATGGTCTTGATCTCGTCGAGCAGCGCCGCGAGCAGCTCGCTCTCCGGCACCTTGCGCACGATCTCGCCCTTGCGAAACACGAGCCCGCAGCCGTCGCCGCCCGCGATGCCGACGTCGGCCTCCCGCGCTTCGCCCGGGCCGTTGACCGCGCAGCCCATGACCGCCACCTTGAGCGGCTTTTTGCAGTCCCGCAGCGCGTCCTCCGCCTCGTTCGCGAGCCTAATAAGGTCGATGCGCGTCCGGCCGCAGGTCGGACAGGAGACGATGGTGATGCCCTCCCGCCGCAGGCCGATCGCTTTGAGGATATCCTTCGCCGCGTAGATCTCCCGCACCGGGTCGGCGGTCAATGTCACGCGGATCGTGGAGCCGATGCCGTCGAGCAGGAGGCTCCCGATGCCGACGGCGTTTCGGATGAGCCCCATGCGCTCCGTGCCGGCCTCCGTCACGCCGAGGTGCAGCGGATAGTCAAAGCGCTCCGCGGCGAGGCGGCAGGCTTTCACCATCGTGCGGACGTCGCTCGATTTGATCGAGACGACGATGTTATGAAAATCAAAGCCCTCCAGCAGGCGGACGGATTCCTCGGCGCTCTCGGCGAGGGCCTCCGCCGTCGGGGCGCCGTATTTTTGGAGCAGGCGCTTTTCCAGCGAGCCGCCGTTTACGCCGACGCGGATGGCCACCCCGGCCTTGCCGCAGGCCTGTGCCACCGCGCGGGCGCGCTCCTCCTCGCCGATGTTGCCGGGGTTGATCCGGATCTTGTCGGCCCCGGCCTCCACCGCCGCCAGCGCGAGCCGGTAATCGAAATGGATGTCCGCGACGAGCGGGATATGAATCTTTTCCTTGATCGCGGGGATCAGGCGCACGGCGTCCATGTCTGGGATCGCCGCCCGCAGGATCTCGCACCCGGCCTCCTCGAGCTCCACCGCTTGGGCGACGCTGCCCTCAATATCGGTGGAGGGGACGCTGAGCATCGACTGGATGGCGACGGGGTATGCCCCGCCGATCGTGACGTTCCCGATTTTGACTTCCCTTGCCATCGTTAGCCTCCGTTGACGAGCTTCATGATGTCGTTCGCCGTGACATAGAGCATCAGCAGGATCAGCAAAATAAAACCGGCGTTGTGGATCACGGATTCCACCTTTTGATTGATGGGTTTCCCGCGGATCACTTCCAAAAGCATAAATAAGATCCGCCCGCCGTCCAGCGCGGGCAGCGGCAGCAGGTTGACGACGCCGAGGTTGACCGTGACCAGCGCCACGATAAACAGCAGGGAGTCGATGCTCTGGGAGCTCGCCTCGGAGATCACCTCCGTGACGCCCACCGGCCCCGAGAGCTGGTTGACCGTGAACGTGCCCCGAATGAGGTCGCCGAAGCCGTGCCACGCGAGCTTCACGAGCGCGAACGTCCAGCCCGCCGAATATTCAACGACGCGCAGCACCGTGGGCTCCACGCCGTAGACGCTGAAATCGAGGACGATCGAGGACGTGCCGTTGTAGTCCTTCGTCTCAAAGACGACCTTGTGGAGCTTCATCTTTTCCCCGCCCCGGAGGACCTCCATGTCGACGACGCCATCCGGGTCGCGGATCAGGGAGTAGACGATGTCGTTGTCGATCAGCACCTGCTCCCCGTTGACGGAGAGAATGCGGTCGTCCACCCGCAAATAGGCGGAGGAGGCGGCGTTTTCGCCGAACGCGGCGATGACCGGCGTGCCGATCAGCTCCTGCCCCGAGGTCAGGATGACGACGAGGATGAACCCGAGCAGGATGTTCATGAAGGCGCCGGCGGCCGTGACGATAATGCGCTTCCAGACCGGGCAAGCCATAAAGGAGCGCTCGGTCGGGGCCTCGCTGCCGTCGTCCTCGCCCTCCATGGCGACGAACGCGCCGATCGGCAGGAGGCGCAGGCTGTAGGCCGTCTCCCCTCTCTTGATGGAAAAGAGCTTCGGCCCCATGCCGACCGCGAACTCATTCACTTTTATGCCGGCCCATTTCGCGGTCAGAAAGTGGCCGAGCTCGTGGAAAACCAGCATCACTGCGAAGCATAAAACGGCGATCAAAATATTTCCAACCAAGCGATTATCTCCTATAACGTAAAATCATGGATGCCGCGAACGCGCGCGCCTCCCGGTCGGCCGCGAAGACCGCCTCAAAGGAATCCCCGGCCGGAAGCGGCATCTCGACCGTCTCCTCGAGCACGGCCGGAATCTCGTTGAAGCCGATGGTTCCCTCCAAAAAAGTGGCCACGGCGACCTCGTCCGCCGCGTTGAAAGCGGCGGTCGCCGTGCACCCGAGGGAGAGCGCCCGCCTCGCGATGCGGACGGACGGGAAAGCCAAATCATCCGGCGGAAAGAACGTCAGCGCGCCGATCTCTGTTAAGCTGAGGTGCTTTACAGCTCCCGGCAGGCGCTCGGGCCACGTCAGCGCGTACTGGATCGGCGCGCGCATATCCGGGACGCCGAGCTCGGCGAGCACCGAATGATCTATAAATTCCACCATGGAGTGCACGACGCTCTCCCGATGGACGATTACCTCTATTTTATCCTGCGGGATACCGAAAAGATGCGCGGCTTCGATAATTTCGAGCCCTTTATTTGCCATGGTGGCGGAATCGACCGTCACTTTGCGGCCCATCGCCCAAGTCGGATGCCGCAGTGCGTCCTCGGGACGGACGCAAGCGAGCTCCTCCCGGCTCCTGCCGAAGAACGGGCCGCCGGACGCCGTCAGGATCAGCTTCTCGATCCGGGCGGAATCGCCCTTCGCCTGAAGGCACTGGAAGATGGCCGAGTGCTCGCTGTCGACCGGCAAAATCCGGACGCCGCGCGCCGCCGCGAGCTCCATCACGCGCTTCCCGCCGGCGACCAGCGTCTCCTTGTTGGCGAGCGCGAGCGTGTTGCCCGCCTCGATCGCGGCGATCGAGGGCGCGAGGCCGGCGATCCCGGTGACGGCGTTGAGCACGATGTCGCAGGGACAGGCCGCCGCCTCTTTGACGCCCTCCGCGCCCGAGAGAACCCGGATATCCGTGTCCGCGAGCGAAATCCGAAGATCCGCGGCGGCCGCCTCGTCAAAGAGCGCGACCAGCCCGGGGTGAAATTCCCGCGCCTGCTCCTCCAAGAGCGCGGCGTTGTTTCCGGCGGCGAGGGCGGCGACCGAAAACCCCATGCGGCGGCAGACATCCAGCGTCTGGGTGCCAATGGAGCCGGTGGAGCCGAGGATGGAAATTCGTTTCATAGGATGCCCTCTAACAAATATGCCGCCCTTACGCGCGGCACAGATTCGATGCGGATGTCGTTTTGGCGAATGCCGTTTCAGAAGATGGGAAAATAGAGATCCCACAGGTAGAGCAGCGGCGCGACGAAGAGCCAGCTGTCGAAGCGGTCCATGACCCCGCCGTGCCCCGGCATGATGTTGCCGTAGTCCTTGACCCCGAACTGCCGCTTGATGGCCGAGGCGGAGAGATCCCCAAGGATCCCCGCCCCCGCCCCGACCGGTAGGAAGAGGCACAGGGACGGCCAGCGTAGCATGAGCGGCTCGCCCAGCGCCGGCGCGGCGTACGCCGCGTACGCCCAGCTCAGCAGGAGACAAAAGGCGACCGAGCCGATCACCCCGCCGACCGCGCCCTCCACCGTTTTTTTCGGGCTGATTTCCGGGTAGAGCTTATGCCTGCCGAACAGGGAGCCGCTGAAGAAGGCGAAGGTGTCGTTGAGCCACGCGACCGCGAAGCTCAATAGCGTGATATAGAGGCCCCCCGCGGGGCCCGCTCCCTCCCGGTACAAAAGCGCCGTGGAAAACCCCAGCGGCACCGTGATTGAGACAAAAAATGCGTAGCCCGCCGCCGTCGCCTCGAGCTTTTTCCGGTCGAAAAGGACGGCGAGCATCAGCATCCCGCCAAAAAAGAGGCAGATCTCGCGCAGGCCGGCGGCCTCCGCGAAAATCCGCGAGGAGACGACGGCCGCCGCCGCGAGGCAGACCGAAACCAAGGCGATATGGTCCCCAAGCCGCCCGGCGTGGAGCAGCTCCCACACCGCTATCACGGAGACGAGCGTCACCGCAATATCGAGCAATACGGTATTATAAAAGTAAAGTACAACGCCGAGCAGCGCGAGCCCGACGAGCGAAGTAATCAGGCGCTGTTTCATGATCCCGTCCGTACCTTCCGTCTCTGCAAATTTATACGCCGCCGAAGCGCCGGTCCCGCCCCGCGTACTCGGCGAGGGCTTTGTCCAGATGCGCGGGCGTAAAATCCGGCCAGAGCACATCCATAAAAACGAGCTCCGCATAGGCGCTCTCCCAGAGCAGAAAATTGGAGAGGCGCTCCTCCCCGCTGGGCCGGAGGATCAGGTCGGCGTCCGGCACCGCGGAGTCAAGGTTCGCGGAGATCAGGTCCTCCGTGATGTCCCCGGGCCCGATCTTGCCGGATTTGACCTTTTCGGCGATATGCCGCACCGCGCGGACGATCTCCGCCCGGCCGCCGTAATTGAGCGCGATCTGGACGGTCAGCTTCACATCGGCCACCTTGGCCTTCTCCGCCTTCTCCATCAGCGCGCGCAGATCGTCGGCGAGCGGCGCGCGGTCGCCGATGAAGCGGACCGTGATATGCTCGCCGGCCATGCCGTCCATCCGCTTCAGATAGTCGCGCATCAGGTCCATGACGTTCTCGACTTCGGCCTTCGGGCGGCGCCAGTTCTCCGTGGAAAAGGCATAGACGGTCAGATACCGGACGCCGAGATCCCGGCAATACCGCGCGATCGTCTCAAAGACCTCCGCGCCCTTTTTATGCCCGGCGCCGCGCGGAAGCCCTCTTTTTTTCGCCCAGCGACCATTGCCGTCCATGATGATGCCGATATGGGCGGGCAGGATCCGCTCGTTTTTCAAGACCACGTTCCGCCTTTCGATAAAATTTCCCGGGAAATCAAAGCTCCATGATCTCCGCGGATTTGCCGTCGGCCATGTCGTCTACCTTTTTGATGAAATCGTCGGTCAGCTTCTGGCAGTCCTTTTCGATGTCCTTGCGGTCGTCCTCGGAGATCGTTTTATCTTTTTCCTGTTTTTTAATCAGCTCGTTGGCGTCGCGGCGGACGTTGCGCACGGCGATCTTAGCCTCCTCCGCGTGCTTGCGCACTTCCTTGGAAAGCTCCTTGCGCCGCTCTTCGGTCAGCGGGGGGAAAACGAGCCGGATGCAGGTGCCGTCGTTTTGCGGCGGGATGCCGATGTCGGAGAGGTTGAGCGCTTTTTCGATCAGCTTGAGCGCGGAGCGGTCCCACGGCTGGATGACAAGGATGCGGGCCTCCGAAACGGAAACCGCGGCCATCTGGTTGACCTTGGTCGGGGTGCCGTAATAGTCGATGACAAGGCGTTCCAAGATGCCGGGGTTGGCGCGCCCGGCGCGGATGGAGCCGAAATCCTCCTCGAGCTCCGCGATGATGCCCTCCATTTTCTCGTTAAAAGAGATGAGCTGTTCTCTCATAGTTTTCCTCCGTTTCTCCGGCTGAAAAGATTTTTTTAAACGACGCGGGCGCGCGCCGGGGGGCGCCGCATCCTTGAAAGCGTTGGAAATTTTGGGGGTCAGTCCTTTACCAAGGTGCCGATCTTCTCCCCCTCGATGGCCCGGCGGATGTTGTCGGGATCGCTGAGGCTGAAGACGAGGATCGGGACATGGTTGTCCCGGCACATGGCGGCGGAGGTGGAATCGAGGACCTTGAGGTCCTTTTCCAGCACCTCGCCAAAGGTGAGGCTGTCGTATTTCACCGCGTCGCCGTACTGGTTGGGGTCCTTGTCGTAGACGCCGTCGACCAGCGTCGCCTTGAAGATCACATCGGCGTTGATCTCCGCCGCGCGCAGGGAGCTCGCGCTGTCGGTGGAGAAATAGGGGTTGCCGGTGCCGCACCCGAAGATCACGATCCTGCCCTTTTCGAGATGGCGGATGGCCCTGTTGCGGATAAACGGCTCCGCGATTTCCGGCATGGAGATCGCGGTCATGACCCGGACCGGGGAGCCCATCTGGTTGAGCGTGTCATAGAGCGCAAGCGCGTTGATGACGGTGGCGAGCATCCCCATATGGTCCGCGGTGGTGCGGTCCATGCCGCCGCTGGAGCGGCCGCGCCAGAAGTTGCCCCCGCCTACGACAATCGCGATCTCCGCGCCCAGATCCGAGCATTCCTTGATGCTTTTACAGATGGTCTGTATGGTGCCGAAGTCGATCCCGGTTTTTTGGCCGCCGGCAAGGGCTTCGCCGCTGAGCTTCAGAAGCACGCGCTTGTATTTTAATTCCATTGGTGCACAACTCCCCTTTTCCCCATTTTAAATTTATTTTACATGATCGGCAGGGATAAGTAAAGGTTATTTTTTCTAAAAGAAAGGATATTCCCGATTCGCCGCTTTTAATCAAAAACAAAAAAAGAGCGCGCCCTTCCGGGCGCGCTCTTGTCAGCATTCCAGTTTTTCGGGCTCCTCTTGCCCGGCCCTGCGGGAAAAACAGTCGTCCCCGCAGTCCAGCAGGACCGCCAGCGCCAAGGCCTGAAGCCGGTCGGCGGAGTCCCGCAGCCGGACGACGTAATCGTCCTCCCACGGGTTCCATTTTTTCCGGACAACGGAGATCTCTGCCCCGTTTTTCCGGATCCGATAGACATGTTTTAAAAGGCTGCGGCGCAGGACCCACGGCATGCCGGTGGTCACATACTCGGCTCCCGTCAGGGAAAACCGTTTGCGAAGCTCCATCGTCTGCCCGCCGAAATCGAGGCGGTATCTGCCCAAGCCGGTCTGTATCGCTTTCGCAGCGAGGTTCCCGTCCGCGTCGTAAAAATCCAGCCTCTTTTTTAAGAAGCCGCCGGAAAGCTTCGCCTCAAGCAGCAGCTTTCCGTCCCTGTCCGCGATGCGGCATCCGTCCGCGCGAAAGCGCATAGAAAGTTCTTCCGAATCCTCTGTATTCTCCATGGTTTCGATCCACCGTCAGTGCGCTGACCCTTTCTTAATATTTGCGGAAGAAAGGGAACCCGTCAACACCGCAGCACGCAGGCGGGGGGATACCGTTTCCCGGCGGACTCCCCGGCGGGCTTTCGGCCCGTCCCCGCCGCCGGAAGGCGAAAGAGCCGCCTCCCGCGGCCGGGAGATTCCCGCCGCTCCCTCCGGCTCGCCTCCGGGTCTTCCCGCGCGGCGGCAAGGTCGCCGGCAACCGGGCCGTCGCCGCCGTCGTCTGCGGCGACGGCCGGCGCGCCGCAGACCGGCCGGCCCTGCAGAAACACGGCCAGCGTCAATATCACAAGAAAGAGCGCGCCCAAGCGGCCGCCCCAGAATCTATTTCTCATCGTCAATCCCTTTTCCAAAGCGAAAAAAAGGCCCTCCGCGCCGAAGCCCGCGAGACATCCTTTTTCACATTAGGGATTACTATATCATCTTTTCAGGCTTTGTCAAGTGGAGAAAAAGGCGAAAACGCGCGCACGTCAAAAAAGCCGCGGGATGACTCCCGCGGCCTTTTTTCTCTTCGGTTTTCTCCCGAATCAGTCCTTTTTCTGCGCCTGCGCGATCTGTTTCGCGACCTCGTCGGCAAGGTTCTCCTCGGCTTTTTTCTCAAGGCCCTCGCCCTTTTCAAAGCGGACGAACTCGGCGATCCGGATGCTGCCGCCAAGCTCCTTGGCGACCTTTTCCGTGTAGGCCTCGACGTCGATATCCGGGTCCTTGATGAACGCCTGACTGATCAGGCAGTTCTCTTTATAATATTTGCCGACTTTGCCCTCGATCATCTTCTCTTTGACGGCGTCCGGCTTGCCGGCCATCTTGGGATCCTCGTCGATCTGGGCGAGGAAGACCTCTTTCTCATGATCGAGGACGGATTCCGGAACGGATTTCGGGCAGATATACAGCGGCTGGGAAGCGGCGATCTGCATCGCGACGTCTTTGCCGTATTCGGCGAAGCCCTCTTTGTCGGCCACGTCGGTGTCGAAGCGGACCAGCACGCCGATCTTTCCGCCCATGTGGACGTAGGAGGCGCAGTCGCCCTCGTAGCGGGTGAAGCGGCGGATCTTCAGGTTCTCTCCGATGACGAGCACCTTATCCTGAAGGATGTCCTGCAGGGTGCGGCCCTCGACCTCGCAGGCGAGCAGCGCGTCCACGTCGGCCGGGTTCTGTTCCATCACGGTCTTGAGGCAGAGCTTGATGAACGCGAGGAACTTTTCGCTCTTCGCGGCGAAGTCGGTCTCGGAGTTGACCTCGACGGCCGCGCCGACCTTGCATTCGTGGCAGTAATCGGCTAAGACGGCGCCCTCCGCGGCGACGCGGGCGGACTTTTTGGCGGCGGCGGCAAGGCCTTTTTCACGAAGAAAGTCGATCGCCTTCTCCATATCGCCGTCGGTCTCCGTCAGCGCTTTTTTGCAGTCGAGCATGCCGCAGCCGGTGGTTTCCCGGAGGGCTTTTACATCAAGAGCGGTAAACGCCATTTATTTTTCCTCCTGTTCCGTTTCGTCGTCGGTTTCGTTTTCTTTTTCCTGCGCCGCCGGACTGAACTGCTCGCCCTGACGGCCCTCGATGATCGCGTCGGCGATGGTGCCGGCGATCAGCTTGACGGCGCGGATGGCGTCGTCGTTGCCCGGGATCAGGTAGTCGATCTCATCCGGATCGCAGTTCGTATCGACGATCGCGACGATCGGGATGCCGAGCTTGCGGGCTTCGGAGACGGCGATCTTCTCTTTTCTGGAGTCGACGATGAAGAGCGCGCCGGGGAGCCGGTCCATATCCTCGATGCCGCCGAGGTATTTCTCGAGCTTCTCGATTTCAAGGGCCAGTTTGCTGGCCTCTTTTTTGGTCAAACGGTCGAACGTGCCGTCCTCCTCCATCTTGCGGAGCTGGGTGAGGCGGGCGATCCTGCTGCGGATGGTTTTGAAGTTGGTGAGCATGCCGCCGAGCCAGCGGGCGTTGACATAGTAGGCGCCGGCTCTTTCGGCCTCTTCACGGATGGAATCCGCGGCCTGCTTTTTGGTGCCGACGAAGAGGACGGGTCTGCCCGCCAAAGAGAGATCGCGGACGAACATGTAGGCCTCCTCGATCTTCTTCACGGTCTTTTGCAGGTCGATGATGTAGATGCCGTTGCGCTCGGTAAAAATATAGGGCGCCATTTTCGGGTTCCAGCGGCGGGTCTGGTGTCCGAAATGGACGCCGGCCTCGAGCAGCTGTTTCATGGATACAACAGACATGATTTTTTCCTCCTTTTGTTGTTCCTCCACCCCACGCATTTCGAAAGAGCGGCCATCTCTGGCACATCGCCGGAACGATTGTGGGATGTGTGGATTTGCTTTATGGAGCGCGGTTCGCGATTCCAAAGCTTTTTGATTATATCATGGAGAATCTCTCATTGCAATATTTTTCTATTATTTTTCTGAAATATTAAGGCGACTTGAAAAAACTCGCAAAAAAGCCCCTCCTCTTCTGCTCCCGGATCACGTCCGAGCGGATCAGGATAGTGTCCTGCCCGATGGACTCCACCTTTTCCCAGCCGATCAGGATCTCCTCCTCCCTGCCCAGCAGCCCGAACAGCCGGAGCCGTCCCCCGATGATCAAAGCCATCACCTTCTCGCTCTCCGTGTCGATCAGCATGTCTTCGATGTAGCCGAGGCTCGCGCCGTCGTTGAGGTTGATGACTTCCTTCATGCGCAGTTCTCCCATGCGGATTCTCACACGCATTCCCCCCTTTTATGCAACTCTATTCCGGCCGGAGGAGAAATCTGTCTGTCCCCCTCATGCTCAAGCCATTTTTTCTTCGTGCTCAAAAAAAGCGCCCGGCTATGCCCGCGTGCTCTTTAGGGAAAAAACGCCGCGGGGCGCCCCGCCCCGCAAGACGGGCGCGGCGGCCGAAGAGGCTCCGCCGCCCCGCGAAAAGCCGAAAACATCGGCCCGACGGCCGCGGCCAAACGCGCTTTGCCTCGTTTCCATCTTTGCAGTTTTGCGCCCCCGGCCGTTTTCTCCGCCGCCGTTTTCGGCATCCGGAAGAGCGTTTCCGGCAAAAATAGTTTTATGCCCCGGATTGACAAAATTTCACTTGCTCAAAAGTGCATAGCGGTTTCCACTTTCGGACATGCTCCTTTCGCAGGAATCTTTTTTGCGGGTGGTGCGGAAATGTATTACGGAAAAGTGGAAATCTGCGGCATCAATACTTCCCGGCTTCCCGTGCTCAAAGAATCGGAAAAAATTGAGCTTTTAAAGAAAATCAAGGAGGGCGACGCCGACGCCCGCGAGCAGATGATCAGCGGAAACCTTCGCCTCGTGCTCAGCGTCGTGCAGAAGTTTACGGGGCGCGGGGAAAATCCCGACGACCTGTTTCAGGTGGGCTGCATCGGGCTCATTAAGGCGATCGACCACTTCGACCCGTCGCTCGACGTGCGCTTCAGCACCTATGGCGTGCCGATGATCGTGGGCGAGATCCGCCGGTTTTTACGCGACAACAACGCGGTGCGCGTCAGCCGCTCCATGCGCGACACGGCCTACCGCGCGATGCAGGTCAAGGAGGATTATCTGACCAAAAAGAGCCGGGAGCCCACCATGGACGAGATCGCAAAGGAGCTCGGCATGCCGCGGGATCAGGTGGTCATCGCGCTCGAATCCATCGTGGAGCCGGTTTCGCTCTACGAGCCGGTCTACTCCGACAGCGGCGACACGATCTACATGCTCGACCAGATCGGCGACAAGGACTGCGAGACCGGGTGGCTCGAGGAGATCGCGCTCAAGGAGGCCATGAGCAACCTGACGCCGCGCGAAAAAAAGATCCTCGCGCTGCGGTTTTTCTCCGGGAAAACGCAGATGGAGGTCGCCTCCGAAATCCACATCAGTCAGGCGCAGGTCTCCCGGCTCGAAAAAGGCGCCCTCGATAAAATCAAAAAGCAGCTCTAAAAAGGTGCGGCCCCGGCAAGGTTTTTGGACGCGTGCCATCGGGTTTGAGCACGCGCCGGCGCAGGTTTCCCGCGCGGAATTTACGCTTATGGGCCTTCGCTTGCCAGCGCGCGAAACCCGTTTTCATCGGACGCGGCCCCGGCAAAACCTATACCGCATAAAAAAACGGCCCTACCCGATCTCCGGGCGGGGCCGATCTTTTAAATTTATAAATATACATTTCTCCGGCCTTCGGGAGAGCCGAACCCCCGAAACCGCCCCGCCGCCGAAAGCTCCGCGCGGGCGCGGCCGCCGAAAGCCCGCCGCGCCGCGGCAAAAACCGCCCTTTTTCGGCCTCCTTTCCCGCCGGATCCGTTGAATCTTTTCCACAGACATGGTATCATGGAGCCGGTTTCCGTTTAACGTGAAAATGTCTCTGATGAAGAAGGTGGCGCCTTTGCAGCTCTATGGAATCGGGTTCGGGGGAAACGATGTTTCGGCGCTGGAACCCAATTTTATGCCGATCCGAAAGTTTAACCAAGCCTATCTGGAAAAGGCCTCCCTCCCGGTCGGGATCGCCCTGCCGCGCCCGGACGGGCAGGTCGCCCGCTTGGAAACAAAGCTGATCGGTATGCCAGATTCCGCCGCGGCGGATCATTTTTATATCGACCGCCTGCTAAAATCCCTGCTCTGGACGAAGGGCGGCTGCCGGGTCCTCGTCCGCGGCGGCGGGGACGTCTGCGGCTATCTCAAAGCCGCCTACGCAGAAGGCGGCCCGCGCGCCTTCGACGCGGATTTCATGGCGAAGATCTACGGGCAGCCGTTTGAGGTGGTCCCCTGCGAGACGCTGCCGGAGGAAAGACGCGTCTCCCTGCCCATCGGCGGGCATTTTTCCGGATGCAGGATCGGGTTTGACGCCGGCGGCTCCGACCGGAAGGTCTCCGCCGTCATCGACGGCAGGCCCGTCTATTCGGAGGAGGTCGCGTGGAACCCGAAGGAGAATCCGGACCCGGACTACCATTTTCGCGGTATCGTCGGGGCGCTGAAGACGGCCGCCTCCAAGATGCCCCGGGTCGACGCCGTCGGAATTTCCTCCGCCGGGGTCTATCTGGATAACCGTACGGTCTACGCCTCCCTGTTTCGCAGCGTGCCGGAGGAGCTCTTTGAGAGCAAGGTGCGGGACATCTACCCCCGGGCCGTGAGGGAGATCGGGGACGTCCCGCTCGCGGTCTGCAACGACGGGGACGTGTCCGCTTTGGCGGGCGCCATGAGCCTTAGAAAAAACAACATCCTCGGCGTCACGATGGGCACGAGCGAGGCCGCCGGTTACATCGACCGAGAGGGCGGGATCACCGGCTGGCTCAGCGAGCTCGCGTCCGTGCCGGTCGACGCGAACCCGCAAAACGGCCCCGACGAGTGGAGCGGGGATTTCGGGTGCGGCTCCCGCTATTTCAGCCAAGAGGCCGTCATCCGGCTCGCGCCGGCCGCGGGGGTCCGGCTGGAGGAGACCCTCTCCCCCGCGGAAAAGCTTTGCGAGGCGCAGCGCCTGCTCGCCGAGGGAAACGACGGGGCGCGGCGAATCTTCGCGTCCATCGGCGCCTGCCTCGGGCATTCCCTCGCCTACTACTACGATCTTTACGGGTGCGAATCCGTGCTGCTGATGGGGCGCGTGGTCTCCGGGGAGGGCGGCGACATTCTGCTCGAAAAGGCGCGCGAGGTGCTCGCCGGGGAATATCCAGAGGTCGCGGAGCGGCTCTCCGTCGCGCTGCCGGACGAGGCGTCGCGCCGGGTCGGGCAATCCGTCGCGGCGGCCAGCCTATAAAAAACGGCGGCGGAGATTTTTTTCCGCCGCCGTCATTTTTTTGCCGATCCGTCAAATACTAAAAATGCCCCGACCCTGACGATCTCCTCCGCCGCACGGAAACACACGTTTTCCGTCTTAGCGCGGGCCGGATCTCAAAAAACACGGAAAAACGCCTCGGGGCCGGACAGAACCCTTCCGGCCCGCTTTGTGTCCGCGCGGAAAGCGGGAAAACATGCCCGTGAGCACGGACGCGGGCCGCCCTATACTCGCTTTGCGCCCGCATGAAAGCGGGGCTTTCCCCGGGCGCTCTCCTCCAAATGATTTTCCGAAAAAGCAGTCGCAAGGCCGAAACCATCCCGCACGGAACAACCCGCGAGGATATCGGGTATCAAAATGATTGTTTCTGCCATTGAAAACGCCGCCATGAACTTGCCTTCACGGCGGCGTTTTTTATTCCTCTTTTTGAATCAGGATCTCCGAGGCGCGCATGCCGTCCGTCTCCATGACGGTGAAGCGCATCCCGCCGTGGACGAAGCTGTCGCCCTTCTCCGGGACTTTGCCCAGCTCGTCCATGACCCAGCCGCTGACCGTGACGGAGTCCGCCTCCTCCTCCATGCCGAGGTAGTCGAACATCTCCTCCGGGTCGGCGCCGCCGGAGATGTGGAAGCCATCCTCTTTCTTCACAAAATCCTCGGTCACCTCGTCGTGCTCGTCCCAGATCTCGCCGACCAGCTCCTCGAGGATGTCCTCCATCGTGACGACGCCGAAGGTCCCGCCGTATTCGTCCGTGACGATGGCCATATGGCACTTCGCCTTTTGCAGCAGCTTGAGCAGCGCGCCGATCTTCATCGTGCAGGGCACGAAGAGCGGCTGCTGGAGGATGCTCTCCAAGGGGAGCGGGCCCTCCGTCATTTTAGAAATATCCATCTGATGAACGAAGCCGACGATGTCGTCGACGCTCTCGTTATAGACCGGTAGGCGCGAATAGCCGGACTCGAGGAAGGTTTTCTCGACCTCCTCCTTCCCGGCGCTCAGCGGAAGCGCCACCAGATCGACGCGCGGTGTCGCGATATCGGCGGCGTCCTGATCGTTAAATTCCAGCGCGGAGCGGATCAGCTCGCTCTCTTGACTGCCGATGCCGCCCTCCGCCGCCGCCACCTCGACGATGTTCATCAGCTCCTCGCCGGTGATTCCGCGCTGGTCCGTGCCGCTGACGAGCCTTGAGACAAATTTTTTCCACATCGAAAACAGCCAGTTGACCGGCGTCAGGAGAAACATAATTAAGTTGATGATCGGCGCGGAGAATTTGACATAGGTTTCCGGATACTCCTTGGCGAGGCTCTTCGGCGTGATGTCGCCGAAGAGCAGTACCACCACCGTCATCACAATGGTGGAGACCGTCGGGCCGGAATCGCCCAACAGCTCGATGAAAAAGACCGTGGCGATCGCCGTCAGAGCGATATTGACGAGGTCGTTCCCGACGACGACCGTCGAGAGGAGCTTATCGTAGCTCTCCAAAAGCCGCAGCGCGAGCGCGGCGCTGGGATTCCCCTTATCCGCCTCGACCTTGAGTTTTGTCGGGCTCACCGTGGTAAACGCCGTCTCCGTGGCGGAAAAATAGGCGGAAAAGATCACCAAAACCGTCATGACCAGAATCGTCGCCGTCGTATCCATGAATGAAAAATCAGCCTCCAATTTGTTTTAAAAACGTAAAAAAGCATCACCCCTGCGCCAAACGCAGAGGTCATGCCTCAAAATCCCGATCCTCTCGGCACCCTCCGGGGTCCCCGTCGTCCATAAAAATAAACCCTTTCCAGCGGTACGATCCAACTTTTTTAATAATTATACAGAAGAAACAAGGCCCCGTCAAGCGCCCCCCGGTATCGCGCCGCATGGCGCGGAATCCGGCGATTCCCAAATGGACGCCGCGGCGGTCTCCATTTCCCGTATGATGCGCATCGGAGCGCCGCGTTTACGCCGGAGGCGGGCCTTTCCCCATCCCGAAATCAGAGGATCACGCCGCCGCCCAGCACCTCGTCCCCGCGGTAGAGCACCGCGGACTGGCCCTTCGTGACGGCGCGCTGGGGCGCGAGAAACGTAACGCGCACGGCGCCGTCCGGCAGCGCCTCGGCCAAGGCCTCCGCCGGCTTATGGGCATAACGGATCTTGCACTGCACGGAAAGCGGCCCCTCCGGCGCGTGGCCGGAGATCCAGTGAAACCCGCCGGCCAGCAGCTCCCGTACAAACAGCTCCTCGTTTTTGACGAGCAGAACCTTCCGGCTCTCCGGGTCGATCGAGCCGACGTACAGCGGCTCCGGCAGCGACAGGCCGAGGCCCTTCCTCTGGCCGATCGTGTAATGGGCAACGCCCTTATGCCGCCCGAGGACGGTCCCATCCCCCGCCACGAAATCCCCGGGCTCGGAGCCGCAGCCGCAGCGGGCAAGGAAGCCGCCGGTGTCGCCGTCCGGGATGAAGCAGATGTCCTCGGAATCCGGCTTTTTCGCGACCGGGATCCCCGCCTCCTCGGCGATTCGCCGGACCTCGGTCTTGGAAAGCTCCCCCAGCGGAAAGATGATACGGGGCAGCAGCTCCTGCGTGAGGTTATAGAGCACATAGCTCTGGTCCTTCTCCAAAACGGCGGCGCGGAAGAGCTTTCCCTCCGCGACCCGGGCGTAGTGGCCGGTCGCGATTTTCTCGCAGCCGAGCTTCTCCGCCTCCGTGAGGAAGGCCGGGAATTTGACGTACCGGTTGCAGCGCACGCAGGGGTTCGGCGTTTTCCCCTCCTCATATTCGGAGAGGAAATCGCCGAGCACCTTCTCCGCGAACAGCTCCCGGAAATCAAACACATGGTGCGGGACGCCGAGGAACTCCGCGACTTTTTTCGCGTCCTCCACGGCGGCGAAGCCCGCCTCGCCCCCGCTGAGCAAAAAGGTCGCGCCCTCGACCTCGAAGCCCTGATTTTTTAATAAAAGAGCGGACACGGCGCTGTCGACCCCGCCGCTCATCGCGACCATGACCCTCATGCCGCCAGCAAAGTATAGATCCCGTACGCGATCGTCGGAAGCAGCATCGCGAGGATCAGGATGACCACTATGACGCGCACGAACATCTTTTTTCCACCATGCATCGGAAATCCCTCCGTCACTCAATGATCCCAAAATCGGAAAGCGGCCAAAAGACGAAGACCGCCTTGCCCATGACGCTTTCCCCGGAAATATACGGGTCCTCCCAGTAGCGCGCGTCGAGCGAGTCGCCGCGGTTGTCGCCGAAGAAGAGATAGCACCCCTCCGGCACCTCAAAGCTGCGGGAAACGTGGGATTCGGAGCTGACATAGTCCTCGTCGAGCTCCTCCCCGCCGATCAGAACGTCGCCGTTCCGCTCGACCTCGACCTCCTCCCCCGGCAGGCCGATGCAGCGTTTAAAGAGGATTTTGTCCATCTCCTCCGAGTAGAACACGACGACGTCGCCGCGCTCGACCGAGGTTTCGGCATTCCGCACCCGCAGGGCGAGCGTCCAGTTCCCCGGCTTCACCGTCGGCGTCATCGAGCCGGTCGGCACATACGCGATGATAAAAAAATAGTTGAAAAGCAGCACCGGGATCACGCAATAAAACAGCAGCGCCTTGCACCAGTCAAAGATCTCTTTTTTGATCGCGGCTCTTTTTTCCGCCGGGGCCGCCTTGGTCTCGGCGATTCTTTCTCCCTGATTTTCTTCCATAAAGCCCTCTATTTCATTTTAGGATGCCGAAGACGTCAAGCGGCCACAGCGCGAACAGCGCCCTGCCCATCAGCTTGTCTTCGGAGATATAAGGCTCCCGCCAGTAGCGCGCGTCCAGCGAATCGCTCCGGTTGTCGCCAAAAAAGAGATAGCACCCCTCCGGCACCTCAAACACGCCGGAGTAGGAGGAGTCCGAGCCGACGTATGGCTCGTCCAGCGCGACGTCGCCGACGCGGACGCTGCCGTCGGGCTCGACCGTCACGGTCTCCCCCGGCAGGCCGATGCAGCGCTTGACCAGCACCTTGCCCGCCTCGTCGGAGTGGAAAACGAGGATGTCTCCGCGCTCGATGTCCTCTTTATTAAAAATCCGGGTGGAAAAGAGGACGCTGTGGGCCGGAAACGTGGGCCACATGGAGGCGGTCGGCACAAAATTGATCATGAACACAAACCGCAGCAGGACAAAAAGGACCAGCGCCTCCGTCCCCAGCGGCAGCACCCATTCCCGGAAGAAGCTCTTTGCCGTCAGGGGCTGCAGCGGTTCCGGCTGTTTTTTGAGTTTTTTACGGCTGCTTTTCAGCAAAACGGTCCCTCCGGCGTTAAAATCCGCGGCAGATGCCTACAGTCTTTTTATTATATCACAAATCCGCGCGTTGGCAAGCGGCCTCTTTCTAAGAATAGTAGACGGCCGGCGGCCCGAGCGGGGCTTCCTCCGGCTCCAAAAAGAATAGAACAAGAGACGCGGCGGCATACTAAGACGGAATGCTTGAATCCCGGAGGAGACAGTCATGTTTATTGTGCTTTTCCGTACCGTCATTATTTATATTCTAATCATCATCTGCCTGCGCATCATGGGGAAACGCCAGCTCGGCGAGCTGCAGCCCACCGAGTTCGTCATCGCGATCCTGATCTCCAACATCGCGACCATCTCCATCGAGGACACGGACATCCCGCTGCTCTCCGCCATTGTGCCGATCGTCACGCTGATGAGCTCCGAGGTGCTGCTCTCCGCCTTCGCGATGAAGAGCAGCAAGGCGCAGATCGCCATCTCCGGAAACCCGGTGGTGATCATCCGGGACGGCAAGATCGACCAGCAGCGGATGCGGGAGCTGCGCTTCTCCATCGAGGACCTGATGAGCCAGCTGCGCATCAACGGCGTCTTCGACATCCGGGAGGTGGGCTGGGCGATCGTGGAGACCAACGGCAAGCTGACCGTCTACCCGAAATATTACGCGCGCCCCGTCACGGCGGAGATGCTCTCCCTCCCCGCCAAGGCGCAAGAAAACACGCCACCGCTGGTCGTAATCAGCGACGGCGTGCTCACGCCGGAAACGTTAAAGGTCTGCGGGCTTGATCGGGCATGGCTGGACCGCGTGCTCGGCGAAAACCGCGTCGGGCCGGAGGACGTCTTTTTGATGACCTGCGACTCGTCGGAGACCTATTATCTTGTGAAAAAGGAGACCGCTTCAAAATGGGAAGAGTAGCGCTGGCAACCATCCTGCTCGCCGTGATGGTCGGCATGAGCGGCTGGGGCCTACACACCCTCGAAACAAACAAAGATATTTTGCTCGCTGAGATGGAGGAGCTGTCGGCGATGGCGGAGGAGGGGGATCTCCAAAGAACCGCGGAGGCGGCCGCCCTTCTTGCGGACGACTGGATCGAACGGCATCATACGCTCTGCCGGATTGTGCGCCACACGCAGCTTGACCAAGTGACCCTCGCCGTCGCGAGACTGGAAAAGCTGGCGGAGTACGGCGAGATCGGCGAGCTGAGCGCGGAGATCGACCGCTGCCGGATCCTGTTAAGCGATATTTACGACTCCGAGCTGCCGCTCCTGCGAAACATCGTCTAAACGATATGCCCGGCCGAAACGCCCCCGGGATCTTTCCGGCGCAGTGCGGCCTTGGAGCCGGCGGCAGGAGCTTTTTTCTCTATCATCCATTAGTCGCCGACGGCAAGACAATCTTCCAGCACGTCGTGCAGATGGACTTGGCTGACGGAGTTTTTTAGGCAGAGCTCCGCGAAACGCCGCGCCAGCGCCACATCCGGAGATACGTCGGGAAATTCGGCCACCTCTTTTTCTGCTTCCGTAAAAATGACGCCCCATACTTCCGCACGAATTCCGTCCTCTGTAATAATCGTCTTTTCGGTCAATTGATAGTCCATAAAACCGCCGCCTACTCATCGAAGTGTTTTCATTTTAACATTTGTTTTTGTCGTTTTTTGTCGAATAAAGCGTAGATATATACTTTGCACAATACTTTTTTATTTTTTTTAACCAAAGTGTACAATTTATTCATATTTTTTCCTGAAAAAGCAGAATTTTTTCTTTTGCCCATAGAAAGAACCCCACGGGTATGCGCCCATGGGGTTCTTTTGCGTGAAAATACTTGGATCCGGCGTTCCGAAAAAGGAAATCCTCACCGCGCGCCGTCACCGGACGGAGAGCCCGACGTCGACGGAGATGGTGCCTCTGCTCTCCTCCGTCTCGGGGTCGAAGCCCTCGAATACGGCGGTGCCCGCGTAGGTGCCCGGGTCGAGCGGGGCGTCGAGCGCGTCGGTAAGGATATATTGGCCGGGCTTCAGGTAGCCGGTCTGATAGACCTGCTCGCCGCCCACCGTGACGGTGACGGTCATCAGCAGGGTGTTTTTGCCCGGATTTTCGATCTTCAGCGTGGCGGCGCCGTCCTTGACCCGGATCTCCTCCGCGATGGAGTAGGAGAGCTTGGAGGCGTCGTTGCGCGCGCCGGAATAGGTCACCCCCGAGAGCGAGCCGCCGACGGCCGCCCCGTCCGCCTCGATCCAAGGATATTCCTCCTCCGGGGCGCTGTCTTTCATAAAATGCGGCGCGATCAAAACCGCGGCGGCGATGGCGGCGATCAGCAGGATCGTCACCGCGAGCGGCGCGGGACCGCTTTTTTTTCTGTATCCGGCCATTCGGATTTTCCTCCTGTTTTCAAAAAAAGAATCACCAAAATAGTATAGCAGAGAACTTGTTTTTTGGCAAATCCTTGCATTGCATCCGCCGCTTTTTTCAAGTAAAATATTGGAAGAACCTTAATCTATTTTATTTGAAAAGAAAGGGTGGAATTTCCATGAGCGAACTCAGGGGCGCCTGTCTCATCGGGCAATCCGGCGGGCCCACCTCCGTCATCAACTCCAGCGCCTACGGGGTGATCAAAACCGCGCTGGAGACCGGCTGCATCACCCGCGTCCTCGCCGCCCGCCACGGCATCAGAGGCGTGCTCGACGACGCGATCGTCGATATGGGAAAAGAGGACCCGGCCGAGCTTGCGCTCTTTCTGAATACGCCCTCCTCCCTGATCGGGAGCTGCCGCTATAAGCTCAAAAAGGCCGACGAGGACGACGCGGATTACCGGCGCATCCTCGAAATCTTTCAAAAATACGAGATCCGCTATTTCTTTTATAACGGCGGCAACGACAGCATGGATACCTGCAGCAAGATCTCCGAATATATGGAGCATGCCGGCTGGGAGTGCCGCGTGATCGGCATCCCGAAGACCATCGACAACGACCTTGTCGGCACCGACCACTGCCCGGGCTTCGGCTCCGCGGCCAGATACATCGCCACCTCGGTCGCCGAGATCGTCAAGGACGCGGCGGTCTACGACAAGGAGATGATCGTCGTCATCGAGATGATGGGCCGCCACGCCGGGTGGCTCGCGGCCGCCGCCGCCCTCGCCTCCGTCTCCGGCGAGGGCCCGGCCTTCGTCTATCTGCCGGAGGTGACGTTCGATATGGAGACGTTTTTCCGCGACGTCGACGCCTACCGCAAAGATCATCTGCACACCGTGATCGCCGTCTCCGAGGGCATCTGCGACAAAGACGGCCGGTTCGTCAGCGAGTACGGCAGCGACCTCGCCAAGAGCACCGATTCTTTCGGGCACGCCCAGCTCGGCGGGCTCGCGGCCACGCTCGCCCAGATGCTCCGCGACCACACCGGCGCGAAGGTCCGCGGCATCGAGCTCTCGCTGCTCCAAAGGTGCGGCGCGCACTGCGCGTCGAAAACCGACATCGACGAGGCCTTCCTCGCCGGAAAGACCGCCGTGGAGGCCGCCGTCTCCGGCGTCACCGGCAAGATGGTCGCCTTCGCCCGGCCGGAGTCCGGCGAATACCGCTGCGTCACAAAGCTCGTCGACCTCGCGGAGGTCGCCAACGCGGAAAAGACCGTGCCGCGGGAATGGATCAACGAGGCCGGGAACGGCATGTTGGAGGCCTATTTCGATTACGCGCTGCCGCTCATTCAGGGCTCCCCGGACTATAAAACCGAAAACGGCCTGCCGAGATACCCGAAGCTGAAATTCATCCACGCCTGAGCCTTCGCGCGGCGGCCGCGTAGAACGCCCCGCCTCCCCCTCCCCGCCCGTTTCCAATCCCCGCGCGGGAATCCTCCGATAACTCCCGAACGCATGACCCGGTAAAACGCAAAGGGCCGCGGCCCGTTCCTCTTGGAACAGGCCGCGGCCCTTGATTGTTATGTAGGCGTTCCGGCTATTTGCGGTAGGAGGCACCCTCCAGATCGAGCAGCCGCGCCTTGTTTGCGAGCCCGCCGCCGTAGCCGTTCAGCCGGTCCCCGGCGCCGAGCACCCGGTGGCAGGGGATCACGATGGAGATCGGGTTGTCGTGGCAGGCCGTGCCGACGGCCCGCGCGGCGCCGGGCTTCCCGACCGCCGCGGCGATCTCTCCGTAGGTCCGCGCCTCCCCATAGGGGATCGCCAGCAGCGCGTCCCAGACGGCCTTCTGGAACGCCGTACCCTCCGTCCGGATGGGGAGGTCAAAGCTCTTTCTTTTCCCGGAAAAATAGTCCCGGAGCTGCCGCTCGGTTTCCATGAGCACGGCAGAATCGTTTGAGCACAGCTCCGCCGCGGCGGAGCTGCTTGAGCACGGCTCCTCTATGGCGGAATCGTTTGAGCACGGAGCGGCTTCCGCTTTGCGGGCAAAATCCAGCTCCGTCAGAAAGCCATCCTCTTCGACGGCCTTCAGCATGCCGACCGGCGTCTCGATCCACTTGACGTTTTTCATCATTTCAGCTCCACAATCGTCACGCCGGTCTCCCCCTCGCCGTAGACGCCGAGGCGGTAGGTTCGGACGGATTTATTTTTCTTCAGCTCCTGCTGGACTCCTGCGCGCAGCGCGCCGGTGCCTTTTCCGTGGATGATGGACACGGTCTTGAAATTCATCAGCACGCATTCGTCGATGAAGCGGTCGACCTCCAAGAGCGCGCTCTCCACGTCCATGCCGCGCAGGTCGAGCTCCGAGGCCGCCGCCCGTCTGGACGGGCTCTCGATCGACTTGGTGACGCTGCCGCCGCCAAGGGTGGTCTTTTTCGCCTTATTTTCGATCAGCCGCAGCTCGCGGATGTTCACCTTCGTCTTGACGATGCCGGTCTGCACCGTGCAGTAGCCCGCGCCGTCGGGGTCGCTGAGCACCGTGCCCTCCTTGGTCAGCCCGCTGATGCGCACCGTGTCGCCGCGTTTGAGGGCCCGCGGCAGGACGTAACCATCGTCATGGCCCAGCACCGGGTCGGCGATCTCTTGGATCTTTTTCATGCCGTCCTTCATCTGCGCCCTCGCGCGGGAGGCCATGTCGACGGCGTTCTCGGCGTTCACCTGCTTTTTGGTGTCGTTGATCTCGTCGACCAACTTCTGGGCCTCGTAGCGGGCCTTTTCCATCACCTTTTTCGCCGCGAGGCGGGCCTGCTCCATCTCCTTCTCACGGTCGGCCTCGAACTGGGCCTTCTGTTTCTCGGTCTCCCGCTTGATGCGCTCGGCCTCGGCGCGGAAGAGGGACGCCTTCGCCCGCTCCTCCTCGACCTCGCGGCGGCTGTTTTCGAGCTTCGTCACGACCTCCTCGAAGCGGATATTCTCCCCGGTGATGAAATCCTTCGCCCGCTCGACGACCGAGGAATCCATGCCGAGGTGCTCCGAGATCGCGAACGCGTTGCTCCGGCCCGGCACGCCGATCAGCAGCTTGTAGGTCGGGGAGAGCGTCTGCACGTCGAATTCGCAGCAGGCGTTCTCGACGCGCGGCGTCTGTAAGGCGTAAATTTTGATCTCGGGGTAATGGGTCGTCGCCGCGAGCTTCGCGCCGTAGAGCTTGAGCCGCTCGATGATCGCGATCGCGAGGGCCGCGCCCTCGGTCGGGTCGGTGCCGGCGCCGAGCTCGTCGAGCAGCACGAGGCTGCGGTCGTCGGCCTCGGCCAAAATATGGATCGTGTTATAAATATGGGACGAGAACGTGGAGAGGCTCTGCTCGATGCTCTGCTCGTCGCCGATGTCGGCAAAGACGGAGCCGAACACGGAGACGGAGCTCGATTCCCCGGCCGGGATCATCAGGCCGCACATGGCCATCAGCGTCAGCAGGCCGAGGGTCTTGAGCGCGACGGTCTTGCCGCCGGTATTCGGGCCGGTGATGACGAGCACGTCGAACTCCGCGCCGATCGAAATGTCCACCGGGACGATCTTCTTGCGGTCGATCAGCGGGTGGCGGGCGCGGACGAGCCTGACGATCCCGTCGTCGGTCAGGGCCGGGACGGAGGCGTCCATCGCGTCGGCGAGGCGCGCCTTGGCGAAATGGTAGTCCAGCTCGATCAGCGCGGAATAGTCGGCGGTGAGCCTGTCCGCGCCCGCGCCGACCTCCTGAGAAAGGTTATAAAGGATCCGGCGGATCTCCTCCTGCTCCTTTGCCTTTAAGACGCGCGTCTCGTTGTTCTCCTCGACGACGGAGGACGGCTCGATGAAGATCGTCGCGCCCGAGCCGGAGGTGTCGTGCACCATGCCCTTGACTTCCGAGCGGTACTCGGCTTTGACCGGGACGCAGTAGCGGCCGTCCCGCATGGTCACGATCGGGTCCTGCAAGTATTTGGCGTAGGTCTGGGAATGGATCATGTGGTCGAGCGCCTCGCGCACCTTCGCCTGAGAATTTTTGATCTTCCGGCGGATGTCGGCGAGCTCCGGGCTCGCGGTGTCGCTGATTTCCTCCTCGGAGACGACGACGAAGCCGATCTTTTCCTCCAAGGCACGGTTCGGCGCCAAACTCTCGAAAAGCGGGTCCAGCGAAGTGCTTTCGTCCTTGTCGAAGTTGTCGCGGAACGCCTTCATCTCGCGCAGCGCGGCGAGGAATCGCTCGACCTCCAAAAACTCGGCGAGCGCGAGCGTCGCGCCCATCTGCGCCCGGCGCAGGGTCCCGCAGACGTTCTTCATCCCGCGCAGGGTGGGCGCGCCGTACCGGCTGTTCATCATGTGGGCGTCGGCCGTAAATCCCATTTGGCGGGAGACCTCGCGCAGCGTCGCCGCCGGCTCGGTCCTGAGCGCCATCTGGCGGCTGTCCTCGCACCCGGCGAGATCGGCGAGCCGGTCGAGGATCTTGTCCAGCTCCAGCGCATGGTAGTGTCTGTTTTCAGTCATGTTTTATTTTCCCCCGATGATGAAAATCGGCGTTCTCAAAACGCCGATTTCTATGTATTCATGCCCCCGACGCTTTTTAAAAAGTCGAGGGTTTTATAATTTCGTTCCGTCCGGCAAAGGAGATATTGCTCCGCCGCCTCGGAAAGTTCCCCGAGCGCCTCCCCGCCTACTGTAAAGGAAAATAGCTTTTCATCCGGCGCGTAGACGATGTGGCGCGCCGCAAAGAAGGCGCTTTTGGAGAGCGGGAGCCTCCCCTGCTCCGCCGCCGGCATACAGTCGCCGCAGCAGACCTTGCCCTCCGCAGCCGAGAACCAAAACAGCTCTTTTTCGTACTCGCCGCATTCGCTGCACGCGACGAGGTCGGGCCGGAAGCCGGAGACGCTCATCAGGCGCAGCTCATAGATCGCCTTGAGCTGCTCGGGCGGCCTTTTCTTATTTTCTAACAGATACAGCGTGTTGAGCGTCAGCCGCAAAATCTCCGCCGAGGGCTCCTCGGCCGGGATGCAGGCCATCGCGAGCTCGCAGAAATAGCTCGCGTACGAGAGGCTCGTGAGATCCTGCCGGATCCTGAAAAAGAGCTCCTTGGGCTCGGCGTTGTCGACGGTGTACTTTTCCCGGTTTTTAAACAGGACAAATTCCGCGTAGCACAGCGGGGACGCGCAGCAGGAGAACCGGTTTTTGAGCTTGGAGGCCCCTCCGGCGTACGCCGTCACAACGCCGGCGTCCTTCGTCAGGATGGTCAGCAGCTTGTCGCTCTCCTTATAATCCTGTGTCCTGAGGATCAAACCCTCCGTCTTCATCTGCACGCTTGATCTCCACGTCCTCCGCGAGCGCCGGCTTCATCATGGTGGTGTCGCTTCTCCCAACCTGATCGGCAAGAGCGGGTTTGATCTCCCCCTCGTTGTATTTCGAACGGAGGCTCTTCCGCTTCGAGGCGCTATAATGAATATAATCCGAGACTTTTCCGGATTTAAAGAAACTATCCCAGCTATTGTTGTTGTTGTCTTCCACTGATTTTTCCTCCGAATCGCAAAGATTTGTTCAAAGACAGTTTATGTCTTTTCCGCTTCGCTATGTGAGGGAAAATCCGCTAATTCGGGACGGCGGCTCCGTTTTGGAAAACTATGGAACCGCCGGTTTCGACAGCGTTTTGCATGGCCGCGCGAGGCGTAACTTCCTGCTCCGCTCCCGGGCTTTGATCGAAAAAACGATGGGAAAAAGATCCTGAATCTTTTTTAAAGAACCCGCCCCACGGGGCGAAAACCGGCCCGCCGGCTGCGTCGCGGCGGCGTTTTGCGCGATTTTTAAGTCTCTTTGAAGCCGAGGTTGCGCAACAGCCCCTCGCGGTTGCGCCAGTCCTCCTTGACCTTGACCCAGAGCTGAAGGTTCACCTTGCAGCCGAGGAAGCGCTCCAGCTCCTCCCGCGCCTCGATGCCGACCCTTTTGAGCATCGCGCCTTTTTTGCCGATCACGATGCCCTTGTGGCTCTCTTTTTCGCAGTAGATCGTGGCCTCGATGTCGATGAGGTCCTTGTCCTCCCGCTCCTTCATGCTCTCGATGCCGACTGCGATGCCGTGCGGCACCTCGTCGGAAAGATCGGTCAGCAGCTTTTCGCGGATCAGCTCCGCCGCGATCGCCCGCTCCGGCATGTCGGTGAGCACGTCGTCCTCAAAAAAGTGCGGGCCGGGCTGCGCGTATTTGCCGATCTCCTCGAGCAAAATGTCGAGGCCGTCGCCGGTCAGCGCGGAGACCGGGATCACCTGATCGAACTCGAACTCTTTGGAGAAAGCCGCGATCTTCGCGAGCATATCCCCCTTATTTTTTAGCAGGTCGATCTTGTTGACGCAGAGTACGGCCGGGAGGCCCTGCTCTTTGAAGCGCTGCATCAGATCGTATTCCGCCTTGGCGATCTCCCCGAGCGAATCCGTGACCAAGACGGCGAGATCCACGTCCGCGACGGATTCGCGGACCTGCTTCACCATATATTCGGCGAGCTTGCTGCGCGGCTCGTGCAGGCCGGGCGTATCCAAAAAGACGAGCTGCAGCGGGCCGTTGGTCAAAACGCCGGTGATCCGCGTGCGGGTCGTCTGCGGCTTTGCCGAGACGGCGGCGACTTTCTCGCCGAGAAAAGCGTTTAACAGGGAACTCTTGCCGACGTTCGGCCGGCCGACGATGGCGATAAACGCGCCTTTGGTCTCTTCCATCTACCTAAAAATCCTTTCACGGCCGGGGCTTTGCCCGGCCTCCCGCCTTTTGGGAACGCGGACGCCCTATTCCTCGCCGACGTAGGAGGCGTCCCTTTGCAGGCCGAGCTTCGCGAGCACGGTCTCCTCCCGCTCCCGCATGCGGACCTGCTCGAGCCCGCCGTCGACATGGTCGTAGCCCAGCAGGTGCAGCACCGAATGGACGGTCAGGTAGGCGACCTCGCGCTGAAGGGAGTGGCCGTAGAGATCTGCCTGCTCCTCGGCCTTTTGCATGCAGAGGACCACGTCGCCGAGCATCAGCGCGCCGGTATCCGGGTCGTGGTCGTAATTCCCGTTCTCGCCGAGCGGGAAGGACAGCACATCCGTGACGGCGTCCACTCTGCGGAATTCGGCGTTGAGCTTGCGGATCTCCGCCTTGGAAACAAAGCTGAGGCTGATTTCCGCCGTCTCCGGGAAACCCTCGGTCTGGAGAGTGGCTTCGCAGCAGCGCCTGATCAGGAGGCGGATTCCGGTGGGAATTTTAATTTCCTTCTGCCGATTTGAGATGATAACTTTTGCGAGCGCCATTCTCCTTGTTTCTCCCTTCGTCGTATTTTTCGTAAGCCTTGATGATATTCTGCACGAGCCGGTGACGCACGACGTCCCGCTCCGTGAAGCGAATAAACGCGATGTCCTCGACCCCTTTGAGGATCTTTGTCGCCTCGACCAGACCGCTGCGCTTGATCGCGGGCAGGTCGATCTGCGTGATGTCGCCGTTGACGACGATCTTGGAGTTATAGCCGAGGCGCGTCAGGAACATTTTCATCTGCTCGGGCGTGGTGTTCTGCGCCTCGTCGAGGATGATGAAGGAGTCGTCGAGCGTGCGCCCGCGCATGTAGGCGAGCGGCGCGACCTCGATGTTGCCTTTTTCCACAAAGCGCTGGTAATTCTCCGGCCCCACCATCTCAAACAGGGCGTCGTACAGCGGCCTTAGATAGGGGTCGACTTTGTTTTGCAAATCGCCCGGAAGGAAGCCGAGCTTCTCCCCGGCCTCCACCGCGGGGCGCGTCAGGATGATGCGGTTGACCTCCTGCCCGCGAAACGCGCGAACCGCCATGGCCACGGCAAGATAGGTCTTGCCCGTGCCGGCCGGCCCGACGGCGATCGTGATGGTGCTGCTGCGGATGGTGTCGACATACGCCTTTTGCGCGAGGGTCTTCGCCTTGATCGGCCTGCCCTTCGCCGTGATGCAGATGCAGTCCCCGGAGAATTCGCGGATCTTCTCCTCCCGCCCCTCCTTGACAAGCGTCATGACGTAGCGGACGTTTTGATCCGTCAGTTGCTCCCCTTGCTCGATCAGGGAGAGCAGGCCCTGCACGGCGCGGACGGCGGAGGCGACATCCTCCGGCTCGCCGGTCACCTTGACCTGCGTGCCCCGGCAGATAATCACGACGTTATATTCCTTTTCCAGCAGCCGGACGTTCTCATCAAAGCTCCCAAACAGCTCCACCGCATGTTCCATCCGCTCGATATCGACGATCTGTTCCGTTTTCTCTTCTCCTTTTCGGGAAGGACGCGCAGCCGCACGCTTCCGTAAAATTATTTATTTAATTATACCAGAACTATTCTTTCTTTTCTATATCATTTTAATTTATAAATGCAAAAATATGACGTGCCCCGGATAAAGTCCCGCCGTTTTGAGCCGGAGCCCCCGCCCCCGCTGTTTCCATAAAAAAGCCGGCGGGTTTCGACAACCCGCCGGCGAAAAAACGGCCCGAATCCGGGTCACGCGATCACATGGCTCCAGCCGAATGGGTCCTCGAGGCGGCCCCACTGGATCCCGGTGAGGGTGTCGTAGAGCTTCTGCGTCAGCCCGCCGATCTCGCCGCCGTTGACGACGGCTTTTTGCCCTTTGTAATACAGCTCGCCGACCGGGGAGATGACCGCCGCGGTGCCGGTGCCGAAGGCCTCCTCGAGCTTTCCGGCGGCGGAGGCGGCCATGAGATCGTCGATGGCGAGGTCCTCCTCATGGACGGCGTAGCCCCAGCTTTTCAATAGCTGGATGCAGGAGTCGCGGGTGATGCCCGGCAAAACGGAGCCCTCGCACGGGGCGGTCCAGATCTCGCCGCCGATCTGGAACATCATATTCATGGCGCCGACCTCCTCCACATACTTCCTGTGGACGCCGTCGAGCCAAAGGACCTGCTGATAGCCCAGCGCCTCGGCCTTTTTTTGCGCGGCGAGGGAGCCGGCGTAGTTGCCGCCGCATTTTGCGAAGCCCGTGCCGCCGCGCACCGCGCGGACGTACTCGTCCTCGACATAAATTTTAACCGGCGAGAGGCCCGTGGCGTAATAGGCCCCGACCGGGCTCAGGATGATGACGAACCGGTAGCTCTTCGCCGGGTGGACGCCCACGGAGTTTTCGGTCGCGAACATGAACGGGCGGACGTAGAGCGAGGTGTCCGGCGCGGAGGGAACCCAGTCCTTTTCGACCCGGACGAGCGCCTCGACGGCCTCCACGAATTCCTCGGGCTGGACCTGCGCCATGCACAGGCGGCCGTTGGAATTCCACATGCGCTTCGCGTTCATCTCCGGGCGAAAGAGGAGGATATGGCCCTCCGCATCGCGGTAGGCCTTGAGCCCCTCGAACGTCTCCTGCGCGTAATGGAGCACCATGCACGCCGGGTCCATCGCGATCGGCGCGTAGGGCACGACGCGGGCGTCATGCCAGCCGACCTCCCGGTCCCAGTCGTAAACAAACATGTGATCGGTAAAATATTTTCCGAAACCGAGCGCCTTCTGATCGGGTTTTTCTTTTAACAAGGCCGCTTTTTCGATACGGATTTCCATGATTTCACCTCAAATCCCCAAAAAATATATTAAAGATTATTATACCACCGGAACGACGGATTACAAGGATTTTTCTCCCGCACCGCACGATTCCCCATTCCTTTTCATAAGATAAATTGAGAAAAAGGAGGTATCACCATGCCCATGATTTACTTAAGTCCCTCCACGCAGGAGGCGAATCTATACGTCACCGGCGGCACGGAGGAATACTGGATGAACAAGCTGGCCGACGAACTGGTGCCGTGGCTGCGCTCCTCCGGGATCCGATATACCCGCAACACGCCCGCGATGACCGCCGGGTCCTCTCTGCGCGCCTCCAACGCCGGGGCTTACGACCTGCATCTCGCGCTCCATTCCAACGCCTCCCCGGAGGGCCATTACGGGGAAAACCGCGGCATCATCGCGTACTACTCGCCGGGCAGCGTTAAAGGACAGCGCAGCGCCGAGATCTTCGCCAAAAACCTGCGCAGCATCTATCCCCTGCCCGATCAGGTAAAAACCACGTCCACCACCCACCTCGGCGAGGTGTTTCGGACCAAAGCGCCCGCCAACCTGCTGGAGATCGGCTACCACGACAACCCGCAGGACGCCGCGTGGATCACCGGAAACCTGCCGGAGATCGCGGAAAACCTCGCCCTCTCGCTGACGGAATTTTTCGGCATCCCGCTGATCCCCCCGCAGCCGGAGCGCACCGGCCGCGTGAGGCTCCAAAGCGGCAACCTCAACATCCGCAGCAAGCCCAATCTCGGCGCTCCCGTGCTCATAACCGCTCCGAACGGCGCCGTGCTCACGGTGCTCGGCGAGTGGAACGGCTGGTATCTCGTCAACTACAACGGCACCCTCGGATACGCCAAAAACGATTACGTTTTGGTTTCTTGAAATATTTCCATTTCAAAAATTCAAATTCTTCTTGATTATCCTTTCGAATCGGGATACTATGGTTTCATTACCGAAACCGGGAGGCTGTCAACGATGTCCGTATCCGAACCGATTCTGCTTGAAACATCCGTCCGCCACGTCCATCTCTCCAAAAAGGATCTGAAAATCCTGTTCGGCAGTTCCGAAGACGCGCTTCACAGCAAACGGGAGCTCTCTCAGCCGGGCCAGTTCGCGTGCCACGAAAAAGTCGACGTCGTCGGCCCCAAGCGCGCGCTCTCCGGCCTCACCATCGTCGGGCCGGCCCGCGACCAGACCCAAATCGAGCTCTCCATCTCCGACGCCCGCGCCATCGGGCTCGATCCGCCGGTGCGCCTTTCCGGGGATCTTTGCGGCAGCGCCCCCTGCAAAATCGTCGGGCCCTGCGGCGAGATCGAGCTTGCGGAGGGCGTCATCGTCATGCAGCGCCACATCCATATGACGCCCGCGGACGCGGAGCGTTTCGGCTGCAAAAACAACGAGCTCGTCTCCATCCGCGTGGAAAGCCCGACCCGCTCCCTGACGTTTGACGACGTCATCATCCGGGTCAGCGAAAACGCCGGGCTCGCCATACACATCGACACCGACGAATCCAACGCCGCCGGCGGCGGGGCCGTCTCCGCCGTGATCGTGGGCAGCCGCGAGCAAGCGGAAGTCCTCGCCTCGGCATACGATTTCAGTTTTTAAAAAGAACCGGACGCCGGTTTTTCCAAGGCGGCGCGCCGCCTCCCTTTTGGGTGGACAAGGAGAGCCGCCCCGCGTAAGCTTGCGCGGTTTTTCTGAAAAGAAAGGAAACGGAACATGAGTGATTTGGAAGCGCTGCGCCGGGACTGCCTCGACTGCCGGAAATGCGGCCTGTGCGAGACGAGAAACAACGTGGTCTTCGGAGGGGGAAGCCCGGACGCGAAGGTGATGCTCATCGGCGAAGGCCCGGGCGAGCAGGAAGACCTTACCGGACAGCCCTTCGTCGGCCGGGCCGGCGTGCTCCTCGATAAGATGCTCGAGGCGGTGGGGCTCTCGCGGGATAAAAACATCTACATCGCGAATATGGTCAAATGCCGCCCGCCGAAGAACCGCGACCCGGAGGAGGAGGAGGTACAGGCCTGCCGCGGATGGCTGCGGGAGCAGATCCGCCTGATCGACCCGAAGCTGATCGTCTGTCTGGGCAGGGTCGCGGCGTTTCGCTTCATCGGGCCGGACTTCCGCGTCACGAAGGAGCACGGGCAGTGGAAGGAGATCGACGGCCGGCTGGTGATGGGCACCTTCCATCCCGCCGCCCTGCTGCGCAACCCGCATCAGAAGCCGGACGCCATGGAGGATTTCTTTTCCATTGAGGAAAAGATCCGGGAGCTCTGCCCGGAGGCCTGCGAATAGCCTCGCAAAGAAAGACTTTTTTGCCCTTGACGAAAAAGATCCGGGAGCTCTGCCCGGAGGCCTGCGAATGATTTCATAAAAAAGAAGCGCCGGACGCGCTTCTTTTTTTATCGCGATTTCCCGGCGGAAAAAAATATTTTTCGCTCGCGGCGCATAGCCTTTTGCGGTGATGTTTATGAATCCCTGCGAAACCGCCGCGGCGGTGACGGCGCTCGCCGTGTTGATCCATCAGAACCTCTCGGAGGAGGCCGCGGCCTATCTCTCGGCGATCTTCGTCTCGCTCGGCGACCAGCTCGCCCTGCTGGCGGCCGCCGAGGCGTGCTGCCGGAAGGCCGAGGAATGCTGCAAAAAGACCGAGGAATGTCCGCAATCTGAGGAATGCCCTCGGCAAACCGAGGCCTGCGGGAAACAAAAAGAATGACCCCCGGTTTTTGCCTGCCGGGGGCCGTTTGCGTAAACGATGTAGGAGCTGCGGGAGACGACGCCGGATGTTTGCGGGACGGTCAGCGCTTTTTTCCCAGCAGGAAAAAGACAAGGATGCCGAGCGCGGAAGGAGCGGCAAAAGACGCCGCCGGATGTTTGCGGGCCGGTCAGCGCTTTTTCCCCAGCAGGAAAAAGACAAGGATGCCGAGCGCGGAGAAAACCGCGACGCCGATGACGATGAACAGCAGAGTCCGGTTGCCGCCGGTATCGGGATTGAGCGGCGCCGCGTACGCGGTCACCGTGCCGGCGAGCAGCGGGATCAGCGTCTCATACAGAGCAAAAAAACGTTTTTTCATTGGTTTTATGGCTCTCCTTTCCGGGGTATGAAGATAGTCCCAATCACGCTTCCATTTTACAGGATACGCGCCCCGTTGTCAAACCGCCGCCGAAAAAACGGCGGTTCTTTTTTTGCCGCCCGCCGCGGTATTCCCGCTTTCTTTCCGGTACGCGCCAAGGCTTTCCCCGCCGCGAACAACAAAACAGGCCGGAGGAAAACCGGCCCGTTTTGTTTTGTGGGAAATGCTCCCGGCCCTACGCGTCAAGCGGCGGGACCGGTCCGGCCGATCAACGCGTCGGCCGTCGAGACCCCCGGCCCTTTGCGCCGCGCGGCCGGGGCCTTTACTTGGAGGCGGATCTCTCGGACCTGATCGGGCAACTGTGCGCCGCGCGTCCGGGATCTCCGCCCTTTTGACCCGGCCGTGTAAGCGAGCCCCCGCTCGGATGGCGTCTGCCGAAGCCGCGGCCCGGCAAAGGAAAGACCCCCTTAGAGAACCTGAATCCGGAAGGCGGTAGTCTGCGGCGGGATGCTCATCGTCTGGAAATTGGCGTGCGTGATCTCCACCCGCTGCCCGGGCCGCAGGGCGCCCAGCGGGATCAGCCTGCCGTTCCGGTTCCGTATCACCGTGTCGTCTGTGACGACGAATCTTTTTTGCCGGTTGATATCACTGGGATGCCCTGTCACGAGCATGCGGTTCCGGGTGTCCACGCTGACGATCCGGTCCCTTGTCGTGACGCTCGGAGGGAGCGGCGGGGGCGGCTGACCGGGCGGCCCCGGCGGAAACGGCGGCCCCGGCGGAAACGGCGGGCCCGGCGGAAACGGCGGGCCCGGCGGAAATGGCGGCCCCGGTGGGAACGGAGGTCCCGGCGGGAACGGGAAAATTGGCGGAATGAAAGCGTTTTGCAGGACGGTGATGCGAAACGCGTTTGTCTGAGGCGGTATGCTTCTGGTCATGGCCGGGGAAAAAAAGACGTTGACCCACATGCCGGGACTGATGTCGCACAAGCAGACGGCGCGGCCGAACTGGTTCGTGATGACGGTATTTCTCCCGACATTCAGCCTCAGAAGCTCGATCATGGTCAGGTTGCCCGGCGCCATGACCGCATAGGAGACCAGCAGGTGCCCGGTTCTCCCGTCCCTCGTGAACACATCCTCGACAAAGGCGTTGTTGATCTGCCAGACATTGCCGCGGCGCACCATTGTCCCTCTGGCGTCCGCGTTTATGTTAGCCACTTGGATAATCACTCCTTTTTGATCCGAAAGAGACGGATTTTTTCGGCGGAAACGTGTTTTCCGGAAAAAAATATTCGGAATCCGTGAAAAATCTGAGTTTTGTGAAATCCACGGAACATGGCCGGCGCTCAAGGGTTTCCCCGCGAAACGGGGCCCCCGGAATCCGATGTCTCCGATAAAAATAATATGGGCCCAGTCTTATTATATCGTGCCGCCGCCCCCGGCGTGACACGCGCGGAGGCCATGGCGGCGAAGCCTTTTTTCCCTTTTTGGGGAGGCGGCATGGGCGGCGCGGCGCCTCGGCGGCGGGGCAAAAGAAAACGGGGATCCGGCGCCGCGAGAGCCCCGAATTCCCCAAAGATGCAGAAAAAGAGCGCCGCCGCAAACGACGCCGTTACAAAAAAATAAAGCCGAACGACGCTTAACGACGCGACGTTCGGCCTCACCTCATGGAGCGGATAACGGGAATCGAATAAGATATTTTACCTGAAAACCGTTGTGTTCTGTGCTTATTTTCTGCATTATTGTGCTGTTTTGTGCATCGAACATTCGTTCTATTGAGAATAATTGCCGTCCATTTTGGACTGCGTGGACGGCAAACGGACGGCAACGGACGCGTCAAAAAACTGACTAAGATGCAGCGCACATAGTATGGCTGGCCTTCCTTAAGACGCTGAAAGATTCCAGATACCAGGTCGGTCTGTATTGCACCGCTATCCGCATGGGCTTTCTCATTTATTTGACAATTGTGTTATACTTGTGATAAAATTTACACAAATATTATAATGCAAGATAAGATTTTTAGTACATTTATATTCAAAAAGGAGGATATATTATGGGGCTATTTTCTGGAATAAAAGCAATGCGAAACTGGGCAAAGATAAAAGATGGCGGAAAAGAGAAAATGTCGATTGCGGATATTACTACTTTTATTATCAATTTGCACGATGCTGAGCGGAATTTGTCGGATCAGCAATTCAAGGCCGCATATGCTCTTTATAAGGCTTTACGGAAGTGCCACACAAAAATGGAAATGGATCTTAACGGTTATTACGAACAAGCCGCAATAATCATTGGAATTTTCAATCAGGTAGCACCATATGAAAAATATTCCGGCATGGAAAAGACGGAAAGCATATTTTTTATTGATGGAATTAAGCCTTTACTTGAAGAATTGAAGCCGAGAAGCGTATCACTGCTAAACAGCATCAGGTCGAGCAACCCGGAACTAAACAAGTATTTCCCTAAAGAAGAAAAGGATATCGAAGAATACCTTTTAGAATTGGCAAATAAACACAGATGCAAAGAAATGGACGAGGACATTGCTGATATGATGGAAAGGGCGCCAATGGGTATCAACAGAGATCATGCAGCAATGTTTGAGGGTATTCTAATTACTTACGCTTTCTCCGGCAAAAGAAAAGCTTTAGATGTTGCTGACAAGCTATTTAAAAAATGGATAGATCATGATAAGGGCATTTTAACTGTACAATTTCGAATTAATTATTTCTGTGGTGCTTTGAATTCTGCCAAAGTATTAACTGACGAAGAAATGAATCATTTCATAA